>CAUSDE010000002.1:0-308813 GCA_963530045.1 uncultured Achromobacter sp. | reverse complement strand
CGCGGCGGCAAGCCGGCAGGTTGCGGAGCCGGCGCGCCAGCGCCGCTGCGCGGGGGCAAGCCGCCGCCTTGTTGCGCAGGCGCGCCCTGCCGGGGCGCCAGGTCGGTATTGATCGAAAAGTCCGCAATGCCGAACGTGCCCACGTCGTACGCCATGATGCCGATATCGCCGCCCACGGCGGAAGAATCGGTCACGTCGCCGATGATCTTGCCGTTCACGATGAACCGCGCTGCGCCCGGCAACTCGACCACCTTGATGCGGTCAGAGCCATCCAGCTTGGCCAGGCTGGGCACCGTGGCGATATCGCGGCGCTTGTCGCCTTCCAGACAGAACAGGATGGTGTTCTTGTCGGCGGTGATCTCGATCAGGCACAAGCCCTTGGTGGCGCGATTGTTCAGCGCCACGCCAATGGAAGCCTTGGGATTCTGGGAATTGACGACGACGTTCACATCGGTGACGCGGCCCTGCTCGGGCGCAGGACCTACGCGAAGATAAATCGTCTGTTCGCTGCCCGGTGTGGCGGGATTGCGCAGCGTGAACCAGCCGTCCTGCACCTCCCCCGTCCAGCCTTGCAGCATTTGCTGTCTTACAACGTTCGCCAGGGGACCCAGCTGTTGTTCAAACTCGGCGTGTGCGGGCGCACTGAGTGCAACTAGGGCCGAAAACAGGGCGACGCCGCGTAAACGCATCTGAATGTCTCTTGGTGGGCAGATTGAGGTGCGCAGGATATTCCAGATCAATCTGACCCGCTTATTCATTTGTTAAAGATGTATATCAAAGTAAAAGCCCCGGATTACCGGGGCTTCGTCAGCGGGCAGGTGTCGTCGATTGGCGACACGCGACATCACGTGTCCGCGCGCGCCAGCAGCGCCACGACCGTCGCCGCGATGCCTTCCTTGCGGCCTAGATATCCCAGCCCTTCATTGGTCTTTGCCTTGATGTTGACCTCGGTTTCGGCAAGGCCCGTATCCGCGGCGATGTTCTTCACCATGGCGGGCGCGTGCGGGCCGATCTTGGGCGCCTGCGCGTGCAGCGTCGCATCGATGTTCACGGGCACCCAGCCCGCGCGGCGCACCCGCGCCATCGCCTCGCGCAGCAGCACACGGCTGTCCGCGCCCTTGAATGCGGGATCGGTGTCGGGGAAGTGCCGGCCGATGTCGCCCAGGCCCGCCGCGCCCAGCAGCGCATCGGTGATCGCGTGCAACAGCACGTCCGCATCGGAATGCCCCAGCAGGCCATGCGTGTGCGGGATCGTGACCCCGCCGATGATCAGCGGGCGGCCTTCGACCAGCGCGTGCACGTCAAAGCCCTGCCCGACGCGAAAAGGAATGCTCATAGCCATTTTTCCATCAGTTCGAAATCATCCGGCCACGTCACCTTGAAATTTCGCAAGGCGCCCGGAACCAGCAACGGCGCGTACCCGGCGGCCTCGAGGGCCGACGCCTCGTCGGTGACGGTCACGCCATTCACGGAGGCCGCCGTCAGCGCATCGCGCAGCACGCCGGCCCGAAACATCTGCGGCGTCTGCGCCAGCCACAATCCATTGCGGTCCAGGGTGCGCTCCACCCGCTCGTGCCCACCCTTGACCGTATCGGCCACGGGCAACGCCAGCAGGCCGCCCACCGGGTCGGCCAGGCAGGCGTCGATCAGGCGGCGCAGCGCGGCTTCCGGCAGGCCGGGACGGGCCGCATCATGGACCAGCACCCAGGCATCGTCGGCCACGCCGCTGTCTGCCAGCGCGCCGGCAACGGTGTCGGCCCGCGTCGTGCCGCCGCAGGCCCGCCACACCGTCCGGGGCAGACCGGCCAGAGCCGCGTCCACCCACCCGTCGCCCGGCGTCACGGCCACGCGCACCTGGGACACCCGGTCGTCGGCCAGCAGCGCGCGCACCGCATGGCGCAACATCGGCTGTCCGGCCAATGGACGATATTGTTTGGGCACGGCCTGCGCGCCAGGCTGGCTGGCACGGGCGCCGACACCCGCGGCGGGAACGATCGCAATGATTGAGTCAGACATGGTGCGGTGATTTTATAATCTTCCGCTTGATGCCTGCTCCCACCCTGATGCCCACCCCCACTTCCCCCGCCACCGCCGCGCCGCCCGTCCCGGCGACCACCCCTACCCTGTCCGCGCTGAAACCCGGCGCGCGCTATGCGCAGCCCCGCCCGCCGGGCTCGGGAGACGCCTGGTTGCTGGCGGATCTGGCAAGGCAGGCGGCCGCGCCGGTGGTCATCCTGACGGCCGAGCCGCTGGAGGCCCAGCGCCTGGCGGAAGAGATCCAGCTGTTCGCCCCGGACCTGCGCGTGCGCCAGCTGCCCGACTGGGAAACGCTGCCTTATGACGCGTTTTCGCCACACCAGGATCTGATTTCCCAGCGCCTGCACACCCTGCATTCGCTGATGATGAAGACGGTGGACGTGCTGACCGTGCCAATCACCACCGCGCTGTACCGGCTGGCGCCCCCGTCGTTCCTTGCTGCCTACACGTTCTCGTTCAAGCAGAAAGACAAGCTGAACGAGGCCGCCCTGCGCGCGCAACTGACGCTGGCCAACTACAACCACGTCACCCAGGTGACCGCGCCGGGCGAGTTCTGCCTGCGCGGCGGGCTGATCGACCTGTTCCCCATGGGATCGGCGGTGCCCTACCGGCTGGACCTGTTCGACGACGAGATCGAGACCATCCGCAGTTTCGACGTGGACACGCAACGCAGCCTGTACCCCGTGCGCGAGGTCCAGCTGCTGCCCGGCCGCGAATTCCCGATGGACGAGGATTCGCGGACCCGCTTCCGCGCGCGCTTTCGCGAAATATTCGAAGGCGATCCGTCCCGCGCCCTGCCCTACAAGGACATCGGCAACGGCATCCCGTTTGCCGGCGTCGAGTACTACCTGCCGCTGTTCTTCGAGGAAACGGCGACGCTCTTCGATTACCTGACCGCAGGGACCGTCACCGTCACCGTCGGCGATATCGACGACGCGATCCAGCGTTTCAATCACGACACGTCCAGCCGCTACGGCTTTCTGAAAAGCGACCGCGAGCGTCCGGTGCTGCCACCGTCCGCGCTTTTCCTGGACAGCGAAACGCTCTACACCCGCCTGAAGGAATTCCGCCGCCTGTCGCTCACCGCCGGCGAGCCGCACCCCGACTTCCGCGCGGTGCCCGACGTCAGCGTGGCGCGCCGTTCGGACGATCCGATCGCCAAGCTGCGCGCGCTGGTGCAAACGCGCCAGACCCGCGTGCTGCTGTGCGCGGACTCCGCCGGCCGGCGCGAGACCCTGGTGCAGATGCTGAACGAGTTCGGCGTCACGCCTGACGCGCAACCGGACACCATCGAAGCCTTCCTGGCGTCCGACGCGAATTTCGGCATCGTCGCCGCGCCGCTCGCCACCGGCTTCGGGCTGCCGCAGGCCAATCTGGCCTTCCTGACCGAAAACGACCTGTACCCTGGCCTGGCCAACACCGGGCGCCGCGGCAAGCGCGACCAGGAACGCGCCAGCAACGTCGAAGCCATGGTGCGCGACCTGTCCGAACTGCGCGCCGGCGACCCCGTCGTCCATGCGCAGCACGGCATCGGCCGCTACCATGGCCTGGTCAACATGGACATGGGCGAAGGCGAGATGGAGTTTCTCCATCTTGAATACGCCAACGGCAGCACTCTGTACGTGCCCGTCTCGCAGCTGCACGTGATCGCCCGCTACAGCGGCGCCGATCCGGAAGCCGCGCCGCTGCACCAGTTGGGCTCCGGCCAATGGGACAAGGCGCGCCGCAAGGCCGCGAAGCAGGTGCGCGACACCGCGGCAGAGCTCCTGGCGCTGTATGCGCAGCGCGCTGCGCGCGAAGGCTTCGCCTTCAACCTGCCGCTGAACGACTACCAGGCCTTTGCCGAAGGCTTCGGCTTCGAAGAGACGCCCGACCAGGCCGCTGCCATCGAGGCCGTCCTGGCCGACATGACGTCGGGCCGCCCCATGGACCGGCTGGTGTGCGGCGACGTTGGCTTCGGCAAGACCGAAGTGGCGCTGCGCGCGGCCTTCCTGGCGGTGGCCAACGGCAAGCAGGTCGCCCTGCTGTGCCCCACCACCCTGCTCGCAGAGCAGCACGCCCAGACCTTCTCGGACCGCTTCGCGGACTGGCCGGTGCGTGTGGTGGAACTGTCGCGCTTCCGGTCGGCCAAGGAAGTGGCGGCCGCCATCGAAGGCATCAACGACGGCCGGGTCGACATCGTCATCGGCACGCACAAGATCCTGTCCAAAGATGTGAAATTCAAACGTCTGGGACTGGTCATCATCGACGAAGAGCACCGCTTCGGCGTGCGCCAGAAGGAAGCGCTGAAGGCGCTGCGCGCCGAAGTGGATGTGCTGACGCTGACCGCCACGCCCATCCCGCGCACGCTCGGCATGTCGCTCGAAGGCATCCGCGACTTTTCCGTCATCGCCACCGCGCCGCAAAAGCGCCTGGCGATCAAGACGTTCGTGCGGCGCGAAGACGGCAGCACCCTGCGCGAAGCCCTGTTGCGCGAACTCAAGCGCGGCGGCCAGTGCTACTTCCTGCACAACGAAGTCGAGACCATCCACAACCGCCGCGCCCGCCTCGAAGAGCTGGTGCCCGAGGCCCGCATCGCGGTCGCCCACGGCCAGATGCCCGAGCGCGAGCTGGAACAGGTAATGAAGGGCTTCTACCAGCAGCGCTACAACGTGCTGCTGTGCACGACCATCATCGAAACGGGCATCGACGTGCCCAGCGCCAACACCATCGTGATCCACCGCGCCGACCGCTTCGGGCTGGCCCAGCTGCACCAGTTGCGCGGCCGCGTGGGGCGTTCGCACCATCAGGCCTACGCCTACCTGCTGACGCCGGGCGAGGACGCCATCACGACCAACGCCAAAAAGCGCCTGGAAGCGATCCAGGCCATGGAGGAGCTGGGTTCCGGCTTCTACCTGGCCATGCACGACCTGGAGATCCGCGGCACGGGCGAAGTGCTGGGCGATTCGCAATCGGGCAACATCCAGGAAGTGGGCTTCTCGATGTACAACGAGATGCTCAACGAGGCCGTGCGCGCTCTGCGCGCCGGTGAAGAACCCGACCTGGACGCGCCCTTCAACCTGGCCTGCGAAGTCAACCTGCATGCGCCCGCGCTGCTGCCTTCGGACTACTGCGCCGACGTGCATGCGCGCCTGGGCATCTACAAGCGCCTGGCCCACGCCGCCGACGAGGACGATCTCATCCACATCCAGGAAGAACTGATCGACCGCTTCGGCAAACTGCCCGAGGCCGCGCAGACGCTGCTGACCACGCACCGCCTGCGCCTGGCCGCGCAACCGCTGGGCATCGTCAAGATCGACGCCAGCGAAACGCAGGCCCTGCTGCAATTCGGCCCGAAAACCACGGTCGATCCCGGCCGGATCATTGAACTTGTGCAACGCCAACGCAACATCAAACTGGCTGGACAGGATAAATTGCGGATTGAGATCAAGGCCGCGCAGATCGCCGCCCGCGCCGACGCCGTGCGCGTCGTGCTGCGCGCCTTGAAGTGAACCCGCCAACCTTCGCAACTTTATGACTACCCATCACCTTGTCGTCCAATCTCCCGGCCTGACCATCGAACACGCGGAACAGCTGGCTGCCCTGGCGCAAGCCCAGGGTGTGGCACGCATCAGCAACACCGCCGCCCGCCTGCTGGACGTGCAGCATGACGCCCTGACCCGCGCGGAAGTCGTCGCCTGGGCCGAACGCAACGGCGTGGACGTGGCCTTCCTGCCTGCCGGCCTCAAGCTGTCGCAATGCAAGGTGCTGGCGATGGACATGGATTCCACGCTGATCAACATCGAATGCATTGATGAGATCGCCGGCGTGGTGGGCGTGAAAGACAAGGTGTCCGAGATCACCGAAGCCGCCATGCGCGGCGAGATCAAGGACTTCGCGGAAAGCCTGCGCCGCCGGGTCGCGCTGTTGAAAGGCGTGCCGGCCGAAGCGCTGGAACAGGTCTATGTGGAAAAGCTGCGGCTGAACCCGGGAGCCGAACGCCTGATCAGCACCGCGCAGGCGGCTGGCATCAAAGTCCTGCTGGTCTCAGGCGGCTTCACCTTCTTCACCGACCGCCTGCGCGAACGGTTAAAGCTCGACAGCGCGCACGCCAACACGCTGGAGATCGACAACGGCTTGTTGACCGGCCAGGTCGTAGGCGACATCCTGGACGCCTCCGCCAAGGCGGTCTACCTGCGCGAGTTCGCCCGCACGCATGGCGCCACGAAAGAGCAGATCATCGCGATGGGCGATGGCGCCAACGACCTGCTGATGCTCGGCGTCGCGGGCTTCCCGGTCGCCTATCACGCCAAGCCGCTGGTGCGCGAACAGACCCGCTTCGCGTTGAACGTGACGGGCCTGGACGGTGTGCTGAACTGGTTCGAAAGCTGACCGGCCGCAGACAGGCGGCATCGTCGCCATGAAAAAAAGCCACCTTGCGGTGGCTTTTCTCATTGCGGCGCCGAATCAGTACCGGACCTTCAGCGACAGCAATGCCGCGCGGCCCGTGCCCAGTGCGGCATAGTGCGCCGCATAGGCCTTGGTGTAGTACGTTTCGTCGAACAGGTTCAACACGTTCAACTGCGCCGAGAAATGCTCGTTGAACTCGTAGCCTGCCATGGCGTCGAAGCGCCAGTATGACGGCACCCAGCGCGCCTTGGGCGTGCCGTCGGCGTTGCTGGAGGCGTCCGCATTGCCGAACTGCTTGTCCACGTAATAGGCGCCGCCGCCGACCGTCAGCTTGGGCAAGACCTTGTAGGTCGTCCACAGACTGAAGGCGTTGCGCGGCGTGTTGGGCAGGTCCTGCCCCACGGCGCCGCTGTTGTAGGCGCCCTTGGTCACTTCGCTGTCCATGAAAGTGTAGCCGCCGAACACGTTCCACTTGGGCGTGATGTTGCCCGAGAAGCCCAGTTCGATGCCGCGCACCTTGGCCTCGCCGACTTGCGCCACCTCCGTGGCGGACACGGCCACGCTCGTGTTCTTGCGAATGTCGTGGAATGCTGCCGCGGACAGCGTCAGACGGTCGTCGAACACCTGCCACTTGGTGCCCAGTTCAACCGTGCGGCTCTTTTCGGGCTCGAGCGACGAGCTCGTGATCGACGCGGCATCGCTGATGGCGCCGGCCGCGATGGCGGACGGCGTGGACGACGTGCCGTACGTGGCATAGATCGTGCCATTGGGCACGGGCTTGTAGGCCAGGCCCACCTGATAGTTGAACAGGTTGTCTTCGCGGCTGGTGCTGTAGAACGCGGGCGTGGAGGCCGGATCGTTGCGGCCCTTCGCGATGTTGCTGCCGCTGGTACGGTAGTTGTCCCAGCGCGCACCCAGGCTGGCTTGCCATTGCTCGTTGAACTTGATGGTGTCGAAGCCGTAAAACGCCACCGTGTCCGTGTTGTAGCGGGCCGGATTGTCGGCGCGGGTCAAGTGGCCGGTATAGTCGGTGCCCGGATCCGGATTCCACAGAGACGCGCACAGGGCCGGGTTGGACAGGTCGGTCGCACTGACCTTGCACGCCATCGGGCCGTTGGCGATGCTTTGGGTATAGCTGTCCTTGTCCTGCTTGATGTTGCTGTATTCGAAGCCCAGGTCGAACGTGTGCTTCAAGCTGCCGGTGTCGAATTCACCGGTCAGGTCCGTCTGATTGGCGAAGCTCTTGGTGACGTAGTAGCCCGACTTCAGCGCGCGGTAGACCAGACCGTTGGGCACGTTGCCCTTGCTGTCGTCCGGGTTGGTGGCGGCGAAATCAGTCGTGCCGCGGCCATAGCGGGTCACGTTGCGCAGTTGTAGCTTGTCCGAGAAATCGTGCTGGAAATCGACGGTCGCGACGTCATCGCGCGTGCTCATGAAGTCCCGGCCTTTGAGGCCGTAGAACGTCTTGCGGCTCACGCCCATCGTCTCCGTCACCGGCTGGCCCGTTTTCGGGTCATACGGGATGGAGTAATCCGGCATGCTGTCGTCTTGGTAGTGGTAGTAGCTCAGCGTGATGCGGGTTGGCGTACCCACGCCCAGCATCAGCGACGGCGCCACGCCCCAACGCTCGAAATTGACGGCATCGTCGCGACCAGGCACATCGCCCTTGTTGCCCATCACGTTCAGGCGGAACGCCGCCTTGTCGGCCAGGCGCCAGTTGCTGTCGATCGTGGCGCGGTAGTTGTTATCCGTGCCGATCTGGGCCGTGGCTTCGGTGAAGTCCGTCGCTTTGGGCGCCTTGCTGACCATGTTGATGCTGCCGCCCGCGCCGCCACGGCCGGAATACACCGAGTCCGGGCCCTTGATCACTTCCACCTGTTCCAGGTTGAAGGTGTCGCGCACTTGGGTGCTTGAATCGCGGATGCCGTCCAGGAACAGGCTGCCCGCGGCATTCTGGCCACGGATGATCGGCAGGTCGCCGCCCGGGCGGCCGCCTTCGCCCGCGCCGAACGTGATGCCCGGCGAATTGCGGAGCACGTCCTGCAGCGTGGAGGCAGCCTGGTCCTGGATCACCTGTTTCGGCACGACTTGCACCGTGCGCGGCGTGTCCAGCAGCGGCGCGGTCATCTTCGGCGACGGCACCGTGCTGGTCTGGTAGGAAGACCCTTCGCCTTCCACCCGTACCGGGGCAAGCTGCGTCACGCCCGAATCCGCGGACTGCGCGGCGGCGTAGGGGCTGATGAACAGGGCGGGCGCGGCGATGGCGGCGGCCAGCGAGGTAGTGAGCGTATTCAGCGAATACGAATCTTGGGGCTTCAAACCAGCTTCTCCAGAATATGAATAGCAACGATTCTTGTTTTTTTACCGGTTGCGATTTTGATCCTGCTCACTGAATGAAACCTGAATGAAAGCAATTGCCTCACGTTAAAGATGAAAAAACAACACTTATAGCCGCACGTTCGTTATTAATCATGCTTTATAACGAAACTTAACGGTGACGGATGATGCGGCTTCATGAGCGCAGTAGCACGCATGCGATGTCCACGCGGACATGCCTGGAAGCGCCGCCACGCGCTTTGGAGGACGATCAAGCACATTTCACGGACGCAAAAGAAAAACGCCCCTGACGGGGCGTTTGGCGGCTTGGCGGGCCTTCAGGTGCGCAAGCGGGGATGCCGTTTGAACAAGTAGCGGTACACGAAGCCCGGATAGGCCAGCACCAGGAACAAGCTCAGGGTAATCGCGTAGAACTCCCACGTCTGGGCAAAGCGGTTGCCCAAGGTGGATTCGAACGCAAAACCCAGCGCGCCAACGATGGCGTAGAACACCAGCACTTCAAGCAGACGCAGCCACAACGGTTTGACGGCGGCCTCCCCGCCCTGCTTCCAGGGGAGGACGGCGAATACCCGTTCCGTCAGGAACGGGAGGTTCGCGCTGACCAAGGCCAGCGCGATCAACAGCCATACCGCCAGCGTCTGGTTCATGGCTGGTATCCGCTTACAGGCTCAGCGACGAACGGATGGCCTGGACGCACAGCGCCATCAGGCCGCCCGGCAGCAGGCCCAGCACCAGCATCATGGCGCCGTTGATCGACAGCAGGCCGCGCTGGCCGCAGGTGGCGGCGATCGGTGCAGCGTTGGCCGCCGGTTCGTCGAAGTACACGACCTTGACGACACGCAGGTAGTAGAACGCGCCGATCAGCGAGAACAGCACTGCGATCACGGCCAGGGTCACGTGGCCGGCGCTGATCAGCGCTTGCAGCACGGCCAGCTTGGCGTAGAAGCCCACCAGCGGCGGAATACCGGCCAAGGAGAACATCAGCAACAGCACGATGGCGGCATGCCACGGGCTGCGGCGGTTCAGGCCCTTCAGGTCGTCGATCTGCTCGCACTCGAAGCCCTGGCGCGACAGCAGCAGCACGATGCCGAAGCTGGCCAGCGTGGTCAGGACGTAGGTCAGCATGTAGAACAGCGACGCGCCATAGGCGGCCGAGGCCAGTTCCGGCTTGCCCGCGACGGAACCCGACATCAGGCCCAGCAGCACGAAGCCCATGTGCGAGATGGTCGAGTAGGCAAGCATGCGCTTGAAGTTGGTCTGCGCAATGGCGGTCAGGTTGCCGATAGCCAGCGACAGCACGGCCAGGATCATCAGCATCGGCTGCCAGTCGGCGGCCAGGCCATGCAGGCCGTCCACCAGCAGGCGCAGCGTGATGGCGAAGGCAGCCAGCTTGGGCGCGCCGCCCAGGATCAGCGTGACCGCGGTCGGCGAACCCTGGTAGACGTCCGGCACCCACATGTGGAACGGAACCGCACCGAGCTTGAACGCCAGGCCCGACACCAGGAACACGATGCCGAACACCAGCGCCATCTTCTCCGCCTTGCCGGCGGCGATGACCTTGGAGATTTCAGCCAGGTCCAGATGACCCGTGGAACCGTAGACCATCGACATGCCGTAGAGCAGGAAGCCCGAGGCCAATGCGCCCAGCACGAAGTACTTCATGGCGGCTTCGGTGGCCACGACGTCGTCGCGACGCAGGGCGATCAGCGCGTACAGCGCCAGCGACATCAGTTCCAGGCCCAGGTAGATCGAGATCAGGTTCCCGGAGGAGATCATGACCATCTGGCCCAGCAGCGCAAACAGCGTCAGGACATAGAGCTCGCCGCCCTTGAGCATGTCGCGGACCTGCGCATAGACGCGGCCGTAGACAAGCGTGGCGCCCACGGCGATGTAGGACGCGATCTTGAGCAGGTGCGACAGTTCGTCGGTGACGTACAGCCCGTGGAACGTCGCGCCCGCGACGCCGTTCTTCCATTGCACGGCCGACACGACGGTCAGCACGCCCAATGCCAGCAGGGTCAGCAGGAACGTCGGCTTGCGCTCAGGGTGATTGCTGACCGCGTCGACGAGCAGGATAGCCAGGCCGAAAACCAGCAGAAGGATTTCCGGTGTCGCCAGGGCGAAATCGATTTGGGATTGCATCATTGTCTTGTCTTACAGTTTCGAGACGGCAACGTGTTGCAGCAGGGCCTCGACCGACACGTGCATCACGTCGGTGAAGGGCTTGGGATAGATCCCCATGTACAACACGGCGATCGCCATCACGCCAAGAATCACAAATTCGCGGCGGTTGATATCGGTCAGTTCGCGCACATGGTCATTGGCGATGTCGCCCAGGACCACGCGCTTGACCATCCACAGCGAATACGAAGCACCCAGGATCAGGGCGGTAGCCGCCAACAGGCCGATCCAGAAGTTGTGCTCGACCGCGCCCATGATCACCATGAACTCGCCGACGAAACCGCTGGTGGCCGGCAGGCCGCTGTTGGCCATCGAGAACAGGATGAAGAACGTGGCGAAGCGCGGCATCACGTTGACCACGCCGCCGTAGTCGGCGATGCGGCGCGAGTGCATGCGGTCGTACAGGACGCCGATACACATGAACATGGCGCCGGACACGAAGCCGTGCGAGATCATCTGCACGATGGCGCCTTCGACGCCGGCCGTGTTGAAGATGAAGAAGCCCAGCGTCACGAAACCCATGTGGGCAACCGACGAGTAAGCCACCAGCTTCTTCATGTCTTCCTGGATGATCGCCACCAGGCCGATGTAGATCACCGCGACGAGCGACAGCGTGATCATCAGGCCAGCCAGGCTGTGCGAAGCGTCCGGCGTGATCGGCAGCGAGAAGCGCAGGAAACCATAGGCGCCCAGCTTCAGCATGATCGCGGCCAGCACGATGGACCCGCCCGTAGGCGCTTCAACGTGAACGTCCGGCAACCACGTGTGAACCGGCCACATCGGCACCTTCACCGCAAAAGCCGCCAGCAGCGCCACGAAGATCAGGATCTGCTCGGTCTGGCCCAGCTTGACCTGGTGCCAGGTCAGGATGTCGAACGAACCACCCGAGGCGTGCCACAGGTAGATGAACGCGATCAGGGTCAGCAAAGAACCCATCAGCGTGTACAGGAAGAACTTGAATGCCGCGTAGATGCGGTTGTCGCCGCCCCACGCGCCGATGATGATGTACATCGGGATCAGCGTGGCTTCGAAGAACACGTAGAACAGCATGCCGTCCAGCGCGACGAACACGCCCACCATCAGACCCGACAGGATCAGGAAAGCGGCCATGTACTGTGCCACGCGGCTGGTGATGACTTCCCAGCCGGCCAGCACCACGATGATGGTGATGAACGCGGTCAGGAGGACGAACCACAGCGAAATGCCGTCGATGCCCAGGTGGTAGTTGACGTTGAAGGCTTCAATCCACGAAGCCTTCTCCACAAACTGCATGGCGGCCGTGGTGTTGTCAAAACCGGTGTAGAGCGGAATCGTGACGAGGAAACCGGCGACGGCGCCGGCGAGCGACAGGCCGCGCGTCAGACCGGGACGGTCGTCACGGCCCACCGCCAGCACCAGCAGGCCGAATACGATCGGGACAAAGATCGCAAGCGTGAGCCAGGGGAAAGTGTTGGATGCCATCTCGCTTGCCATCATTGGGGAATCAGCACAAAGAAAGTCACCAGCGCCATGATGCCGATGATCATCGCGAACGCGTAGTGATAGATGAAGCCGGACTGCAGGTGGCGGCTGACCGCAGCCACCCAGCCCACCACGCGGGCGCTACCGTTGACCAGCAAACCGTCGATGATGCCGCGGTCGCCGGTGTTCCACAGGCCACGGCCCAGGGCGCGCATGCCGCGAGCGATGATCTGCTCGTTGACCCAGTCCACGTAGTACTTGTTCTCAAGCACCTTGTTCACGCCAGACAGGCTGGACTTGATCGCGGCCGGAACCTTGGGGTTGATCAGGTAGCAGTACCAGGCGATGACGAAACCTGCCACGACCAGCCAGAACGGCAGGGTCTGGAAGGCATGCAGGCCATAGGCGACCCAACCGTGCCACTCTTCGTTCAGTTCGTGCATGGCCGGATGCTGCGGCAGCACCGTGATCACGCCGTTGAAGAACTTGCCGAACAGCATCGGGTCGACCGCCCAGGCGCCAACCAGCACCGACGGGATCGCCAGCAGGATCAGCGGCAGCGTGACCACCCACGGCGACTCATGCGGCTTGCCGCCATGATGGCCGTGGCCGTGATCATCGTGACCGTGGTCGTCATGGGCATGGTCGTCGTGGCCATGGCCGTGGTCGCTGGTGTCGAAGCGTTCCTTGCCGTGGAAAACCAGGAAGTACACGCGGAACGAGTACAGCGACGTGACGAACACGCCGATCAGCACGGCGTAGTAGGCGAAGCTTGCGCCCCACACATTCGCGTGCCCGGCGGCTTCGATGATGTTTTCCTTCGAGTAGAAACCCGAGAAGAACGGCGTGCCGACCAGTGCCAGCGTGCCCAGCAGGAAGGTGATCCAGGTGATGGGCATGTACTTGCGCAGGCCGCCCATGTTGCGGATGTCCTGGTCGTGGTGCATGCCGATGATGACCGAACCCGCGCCCAGGAACAGCAGCGCCTTGAAGAACGCGTGGGTCATCAGGTGGAAAATCGCCACCGAGTAGGCCGATGCGCCGAGCGCCACGGTCATGTAGCCCAGCTGCGACAGCGTGGAGTACGCGACAACGCGCTTGATGTCGGTCTGGATGATGCCCAGGATGCCCAGGAACAGTGCGCCGATGGCGCCGATCACGATGATGAACGACAGCGCCACGTCCGACAGTTCGAACAGCGGTGAGAAGCGCGCGACCATGAAGATGCCGGCCGTCACCATGGTGGCGGCGTGGATCAGCGCGGAGATCGGGGTCGGGCCTTCCATCGAGTCGGGCAGCCAGGCGTGCAGGGGGACCTGAGCCGATTTGCCCATGGCGCCGATGAACAGGCAAATACACGCCACCGTCAGCAGCATCCAGTCCGAACCCGGCAGGGTCATCGTGGCCAGCTTGTCGGCTTGGGCGAACACTTCGCCGTAGTGCATCGTGCCGGCGTACGCGAACAACAGGCCGATGCCCAGCACGAAGCCGAAGTCGCCGACGCGGTTGATCAGGAACGCCTTCATGTTGGCGAAGATGGCCGTCGGGCGGGTGTACCAGAAACCGATCAGCAGGTACGACACCAGGCCCACTGCTTCCCAGCCGAAGAACAGCTGCACCATGTTGTTCGACATCACCAGCATCAGCATGGAGAACGTGAACAGCGAGATGTACGAGAAGAAGCGCTGGTAGCCGGGATCATCCGCCATGTAGCCGATGGTGTAGATGTGCACCATCAGCGACACGGAGGTCACCACGACCATCATCATGGCCGACAGCGGATCGATCAGGAAGCCGATTTCCAGCTTGGTCTGGCCGATGAGGCTCCAGGTGTAGACCGCGCCGTCAAAGCGCAGGCCGTTCAGCACGTCGGCCAGCACCACCACCGAACCGATGGCGGAGATGAGCACGCCCAGGATGGTGATGACGTGGGACGCGCGACGGCCGATGGGACGGCCCAGGAAGCCGGTGCCGAAAAGGCCCGCGAGAATTGCTCCGGCCAGCGGTGCCAGCGCGATGAGCAAGTAGAGATTGGGTGAGCTAGACATTTTCTTCCAATACCCCGTCAGCCCTTCAGGCGATCGAGTTCGTCAACGTTGATCGTGTTCAGGTTGCGGAACAGCAGCACCAGGATGGCCAGGCCGATCGCCGCTTCAGCGGCGGCCACGGTCAGGATGAAGAACACGAACACCTGGCCGGCGGTGTCGCCGAACCAGCTGGAGAACGCCACGAAGTTCATGTTGACGGCCAGGAGCACGAGCTCGATGGACATCAAGAGAATGATCAGGTTGCGGCGGTTCAGGAAGATGCCGAAGATCCCGATGGCGAACAGGATCGCCCCGAGGATCAGATAGTGGGCCAGCGTCAGCGTCATTCTTTTTCTCCTTGGGGCGCAGCGGCAACGCCGTTCGCGGCGTCGCGCTTGGCCTGGGCACGGTCGCTCTGGGCGGGCATGTCCACCATGCGGAAACGATCCTTCGAACGGACGCGCACAGCGGCCACCGGGTCGTTGTACTTCACGTCGCGGCGGCGGCGCAGGGTCAGCGCGATCGCGGCGACCATACCCACCAGCAGCAGCGCGGCGCCGACTTCAATGGCGTAGACATACTGCGTGTACATCACTTCGCCGAGCGCGCGGGCGTTGTTGTAGTCGCCGGCGACCGGGGCTTGCGGGCCCGAGCCGTACCAGGTGGAACCCAGCACGAACGACATTTCCAGCACCAGCACCAGACCGATCACCAGGCCCAAAGGCAGGTAGGTCTTCATGCCCTGGCGCATGGTGTCCATGCGGATGTCCAGCATCATCACGACGAAGAGGAAGAGCACCATCACGGCGCCCACGTACACCAGCACCAGCAGCAGCGCCAGGAATTCGGCGCCCAGGAGCATCCACAGCATCGCGGCGTTGGAGAACGCCAGGATCAAGTGCAGAACAGCGGTGACCGGACTGCGCGCGGTGATCACGCGGAACGCCGCGATCACCAGCACGGCGGCCAGTATGTAGAAAAGGACAGTGGTAAAAGTCATGGATCAGACCCTGGGCTTCAACGGTAAGGAGCGTCGTCGGCCCGGCGGCGGGCGATGTCGGCTTCGTAGCGGTCGCCCACGGCGAGCAGCATGTCTTTGGTGAAATACAGGTCGCCGCGCTTTTCACCGTGGTATTCGTGGATATGGGTTTCCACGATCGAATCCACGGGGCAGCTTTCCTCACAGAAGCCGCAGAAAATGCACTTGGTCAGATCGATGTCGTAACGCGTGGTGCGGCGGGAGCCGTCATCGCGCTGTTCCGATTCAATGGTGATCGCCAAGGCCGGGCACACGGCTTCGCACAGCTTGCACGCGATGCAGCGCTCTTCCCCGTTGGGGTAGCGGCGCAAAGCGTGCAGGCCGCGGAAACGCGCCGACGTAGGCGTCTTTTCCTGCGGATAACGCAAGGTGACCTTGCGCTTGAAAAAATACTTGCCCGTCAGGCGCATGCCCTTGAGCAACTCGGTCAGCATCAGACTGCCGAAGAAATCTTTGATCGCTTCCATATCCTGCCTCTGCCTGGCGGCTTAGCGCCAAATGTTCCAGGGCGTCTGCATCCAGATCGCCACCACGACCAGCCAAACGCCGGTCAGCGGGATGAAGATTTTCCAACCCAAACGCATGATCTGGTCATAGCGGTAACGCGGGAACGACGCCCGGAACCACACGAACAACGAGACCACGACGAACGTTTTCAGACCCAGCCAGATCCAGCCCGGGATCCAGGTCAGCGGCGCGATGTCGATCGGGGAAGCCCAGCCGCCCAGGAACATGATCGACGCCATGCAGGACAGCAGGATCATGTTGGCGTATTCACCCAGGAAGAACAGGGCGAAGGCCATACCCGAATACTCGACCATGTGGCCGGCCACGATTTCCGATTCGCCTTCCACCACGTCGAACGGGTGGCGGTTGGTTTCGGCGACGATCGCGACGACGTAGATCACGAACAGCGGCAACAGCGGCAGCCAGTTCCAGGACAGGAACGTCAGGCCCTTGTCGGCGAACCAGCCGCGGTTCTGGACGTTGACGATCTCGGACATGTTCAGGCTGCCGGACACCAGCAGCACCGTCACCAGCACGAAGCCGATGGCCAGTTCGTACGACAGCATCTGCGCCGAGGCGCGCAAGGCGCCCAGGAACGCGTACTTGGAGTTCGACGCCCAGCCTGCCACGATCACGCCATACACGCCGATCGACGTGATGGCCATGATGTACAGCAGGCCGGCGTTGACGTTGGCCAGCACCACTTCGGGACCGAAGGGCACGACGGCCCAGGCGGCCAGCGCGGGCATCAGCGTGACCACGGGGGCCACGACGAACAGCACCTTGTTGGCCTGGCTGGGGACGACGACTTCCTTCGTCAACAGCTTGAACACGTCGGCGAACGGTTGCAGCAACCCCTTGAAACCCACGCGGTTCGGGCCGACGCGCACGTGCATGGCGCCGATCATCTTGCGTTCCCAGTACGTCAGGTACGCGACGCACAGAATGATCGGCACGGCGATGATCACAATCTTGATGAGGGTCCAGAGGACCATCCAGACCGTCGGGCCCAGCAATGCCTGCCCGTGGCTCTCAAGAACATTAAGCCATTCCATCAGGCACGCTCCACGCTGAGTTGACCGAATGCGCCACCCAGGGCTGCGGTGTTTTCAAAGGCTGCGGAAATGCGCACGGCGCGATCGGCCACGGCATCATCCTGCACGGTTTCGAGTTCGACGGCGCCTTGCGCACCCGCGACGCGCACCTTCACGCCGGCGGTCAGGCCGAGGCTGGCGAGCGTGCGGCCGTTCATGGCGGCAGCCGGCTTCTTCGAGGCCGGGGACGCTTGCAGCGGCTCCGAACGGCGGACCATGGCGTCGGTGCGGTAGATCGGCACGTCAGCCACGCGTTCCAGGCCGCTTGCGGCTTGGCCCAGGCCCAGCGGGGCCTTGACGTCGTTGGACAAGCGGCCTTCGATGCCGCCGGCCAGCACGGCGTCGCGCACGGATTCGGAGGTCTCGTCGTCAAAGCCGGCCAGGTGCAGGACGTTGCCCAGCACGCGCAGGACCTTCCAGCCCGGACGCGTCTGGCCCAACGGCGTGACCGTGCCCTTGAAGCTCTGGGCCAGGCCTTGCGCGTTGACGAACGTACCCGAGGTCTCGGTGAACGGCGACACCGGCAGCATGACGTCGGCCCACTCGGCGGCGGCCGAACGGTACGGCGTCAGGGCGACGGCGAACTGCGCGCCACGCAGCGCGGCGATGGCTTGCTGGCCGTTGTCGGCATCCAGCAGCGGCTCGGCGTGCAGCACGACATAGGCCTTCAGCGGCTCGGCCAGCATGGCGGCGGCGGTCTTGCCGCCCTTGCCCGGAACGGCGCCGGCCAGGTAACCGCCGACGGTATTGCCGCCGGAGGTCAGGAAGCCGAACTTGCCGCCGGCCAGGTCAGCCACGGCGCGGCCATTGGCGGCCAGCGTCGAAGCCTGGGCGCTGGCGACAGCCAGGTTGCCCATCAGCACGGCGGTGTTGGCGCCGGAAGCCAGGCTCGCGGCGATGATCTTGGCGTTTTCGCCCGGGGTGACCGAGGCGAATTCAGCCGGCACCGCTTGTTCGCGGGATTGCGCCAGGGCGACGGCCACTTCGGCCAGCGCGCGCGGCAGCTCGGACGGCGCGACGGTGATGCGGGCGGCGACAGGCATCAGAGGATCGTCAGCGGCGCTGTCGACCATCAGGATCTGCGTGCCGCGCTTGGCGGCCTGGCGCAGGCGTTGCGCCATCAGCGGATGGTCCTTGCGCAGGAACGAGCCGACGACCAGGACGCGGTCCAGGTTGTCGAGTTCGGCGATGGGCATGCCCAACCACGGCGCGCCGGTCAATGCGGCGTCGAACGCCGGATCGGTCTGGCGCAGGCGGAAGTCGATGTTCTCGGAGCCCAGCGCGCGGACCAGGCGGCCCAGCAGCGCATATTCTTCGGTGGTGGCGTATTCCGACGCCAGCGCGCCGATCTGGCCGGCGCCGAAGCTGTCACGGACACGCGACAGGCCTTGGGCCACGGCTTGCAGCGCGTCGGCCCACGAGGCTTCCTGCCACTTGCCGTCGGTGCCCTTGATCATCGGGGCGGACAGGCGGTCGTCGCTGTTCAGGCCTTCGTACGAGAAGCGGTCGCGGTCGCTGATCCAGCATTCGTTGACGGCTTCGTCTTCGAACGGGACAACGCGCATCACGCGGTCGCCCTTGACCTGGACCACCAGGTTGGCGCCCAGGCTGTCGTGCGGGCTGACCGAACGACGGCGGGCCAGTTCCCAGGTGCGGGCGCTGTAACGGAAGGGCTTGGAGGTCAGCGCGCCCACCGGACAGATGTCGATCATGTTGCCCGACAGTTCGGACTCGATCGAGCGGCCCACGAAGGTCGTGATCTCGGAGTGTTCGCCACGGCCCAGCATGCCCAGTTCCATCACGCCGGCGATTTCCTGGCCGAAGCGCACGCAACGGGTGCAGTGGATGCAGCGGCTCATTTCCTCGGCGGAAACCAGCGGACCCAGATCCTTGTGGAAAACGACGCGCTTTTCCTCTTGGTAACGCGAGGACGAGCCACCGTAGCCCACGGCCAGGTCTTGCAACTGGCATTCGCCGCCCTGATCGCAGATCGGGCAGTCGAGCGGGTGATTGATGAGCAAGAATTCCATCACCGACTTCTGAGCGGCGCGAGCCTTCTCAGAGCAGGTGTGGACGACCATGCCGTTGGTCACGGGCGTGGCGCAGGCGGGCAGCGCCTTGGGCGCTTTTTCCACTTCAACCAGGCACATCCGGCAGTTGGCCGCGATGGACAGTTTCTTGTGGTAGCAGAAATGCGGCACGTAAAGCCCGACTTTCTGAGCGGCATGCATGACCATGCTGCCTTCGGGCACTTCGACCTGATTGCCGTCGACGGTTAGTTCAACCATTGCTGTTCCTGAGACCTACAGATATTGCGGGACCACACAAGACTTATGCTCGATGTGGTGCGCGAATTCGTCGCGAAAATGCTTGAGGAAGCCACGGACAGGCATGGCGGCGGCGTCACCCAGGGCGCAAATGGTGCGGCCCATGATGTTGCCTGCCACGTTGTCCAGCAAGTCCAGATCTTCCGGACGGCCGTGACCGTTTTCGATGCGATGCACCATGCGGTAGAGCCAGCCGGTGCCTTCGCGGCACGGCGTGCACTGGCCGCAGCTTTCCTCGAAATAGAAGTACGACAGGCGCAAGAGCGACTTCACCATGCAGCGCGTTTCGTCCATGACGATCACAGCGCCGGAGCCGAGCATCGAGCCGGCCTTGGCGATGGAGTCATAGTCCATCGTGCATTCCATGATGATGTCGGCCGGCAGCACCGGGGCACTGGATCCGCCCGGGATCACGGCCTTCAGTTTCTTGCCGCCGCGCATGCCGCCCGCCAGTTCCAGCAGCGTGGAAAACGGGGTGCCCAGCGGGATCTCGTAGTTGCCGGGGCGTTCGACGTCGCCGGTGATCGAGAACAGCTTGGTGCCGCCGTTGTTCGGCTTGCCGACTTCCAGGTAGGCCTGGCCGCTGTTGCGGATGATCCACGGCACCGCCGCGAACGTTTCGGTGTTGTTGATCGTGGTGGGCTTGCCGTACAGGCCGAAGCTGGCCGGGAACGGCGGCTTGAAGCGCGGCTGGCCCTTCTTGCCTTCCAGCGATTCCAGCAGCGCGGTTTCTTCGCCGCAGATGTAGGCGCCGTAGCCGTGGAACGCGTGCAGCTGGAAGCTGAAGTCCGAACCCAGCAGCTTGTCGCCCAGGAAGCCGGCGGCGCGCGCCTCTTCCAGCGCTTCTTCGAAGCGCTCGTAGACTTCGAAGATTTCGCCGTGGATGTAGTTGTAGCCGACGCTGATGCCCATGGCGTAGGCCGCGATCGCCATGCCTTCAATCACGATGTGCGGATTGAAGCGCAGAATGTCGCGGTCCTTGAACGTGCCCGGTTCGCCTTCGTCCGAGTTGCAGACGAGGTACTTCTGGCCGGGGAAGGCGCGCGGCATGAAGCTCCACTTCAGGCCGGTCGGGAAGCCCGCGCCGCCACGGCCGCGCAGACCCGACGCCTTGACTTCGGCGATCACGTCTTCCGGCTTCAGGCCGGTGGTGAGGATCTTCTTCAGGGCTTCGTAGCCGCCGCGCTTGACGTAGTCGGCCAGGCGCCAGTTCTCGCCGTCGACGTCCGCCATGATCTGCGGCTGGATGTGCCGGCCGTGCAGGCACATCGAGTTGGACACATCGTTCAGCGGGTTGGGATCGAGCCCTTGCGCGAACTGCTTGTACAGGTCGGGCGCGTTCATGCCGACTCTCCTTGGACCTTGAGGGCCGCGACCAGCGCGTCCAGCTTCTCGTCGGTCATGCGCACGCACATATGCTTGTTGTTCACGATCAGCACGGGGGAATCGCCGCAAGCGCCCATGCATTCGCCTTCAACCAGCGTGAACTGGCCGTCGGCGGTGGTTTGACGGTAGTCGACACCCAGCTTGCGCTTGAGGTATTCGCCGGCACGGTCGCCATCGCGCAAGGCACAGGGCAAGTTGGTGCAGACGGCGATCTTGTTCTTGCCGACGGGCTTGACGTCGAACATGTTGTAGAACGTGGCGACTTCCTGCACCGCAATGGGCGGGACGCCAATGTAATTGGCCACATCTTCAATGGTTTCGGTAGCCAACCAGCCCTTCTCTTCTTGCGCGATGGCAAGCGAGGCCATGATGGCGGACTGCCGCTGGTCGGCCGGGAACTTCGCGAGTTCTCGGTCGATTTTCTGGTAGGCCTGTTCGGAAAGCAGCATAGTTTGAATCCGGGTTATGCGGGCGTGCTCGTGACTGTCTGGGCAGATCAGCGATCGATCTCGCCGAAAACGATGTCCTGCGTACCAATGATGGTGACGGCGTCGGCGATCATGTGACCGCGCGACATTTCGTCCAGCGCTTGCAGGTGGACAAAGCCGGGGGCCCGAATCTTCAGGCGGTAAGGCTTGTTGGCGCCATCGGACACCAGATAGATGCCGAATTCGCCCTTGGGGTGCTCCACCGAGGCAAACGCCTCGCCCGGGGGCACGTGGAAACCTTCGGTGAAGAGCTTGAAATGGTGAATCAGCTCTTCCATGTTGGTCTTCATGGCGGTGCGCTTGGGCGGGGCGATCTTGTGATTCTCGATCATGACCGGACCCGGGTTGTTGCGCAGCCATTCCACGCACTGGCGGATGATGCGATTGCTTTCACGCATTTCAGCGATGCGGACCAGGTAGCGGTCGTAGCAGTCGCCGTTGACACCCACGGGGATGTCGAAATCGAGCAGATCGTAGACTTCGTAGGGCTGCGTCTTGCGCAAGTCCCAGGCCACGCCCGAGCCACGCAGCATCGGGCCGGTGAAGCCCAGGGCCTTGGCGCGGTCGGGATCGACCACGCCGATGCCCACCAGGCGCTGCTTCCAGATGCGGTTGTCGGTGAGCAGCGTTTCGTACTCGTCGACGCAGGCCGGGAAGCGGTTGGTGAAGTCTTCGATGAAGTCCAGGAGCGAGCCCGAACGCGCGTCGTTCATGATGCGCATTTCTTTGTCGCCACGGTACTTGCTGGTGTCGCCGTACTGCGGCATCGTGTCCGGCAGGTCGCGGTAGACGCCGCCCGGACGGTAGTAGGCCGCATGCATGCGCGCGCCCGAGACCGCTTCGTAGCAGTCCATCAGGTCTTCGCGTTCACGGAAGGCGTACAGGAAGACCGCCATGGCGCCCACGTCCAGCGCGTGCGAACCCAGCGACATCAGGTGGTTCAAGAGACGCGTGATCTCGTCGAACATGACGCGGATGTACTGGGCGCGCAGCGGGGCTTCGACGCCCAGCAGCTTTTCGATGGCCATGACATAGGCGTGCTCATTGCACATCATGGACACGTAGTCCAGGCGGTCCATGTAGGGCAGCGCCTGGATGTAGGTCTTGTGCTCGGCCAGCTTTTCGGTGGCGCGGTGCAACAGGCCGATGTGCGGGTCGGCGCGCTGGATGACTTCGCCGTCCAGTTCCAGCACGAGGCGCAACACGCCGTGCGCGGCCGGATGCTGAGGACCGAAGTTGAGCGTGTAGTTCTTGATTTCTGCCATGATTTAACGCCCCAAGCCGTAAGAGTCTTCGCGGACCACGCGCGGGGTGATCTCGCGCGGATCGATCGTGACCGGCTGGTAAATGACGCGCCGTTGCTCGGGGTCGTAACGCATTTCGACGGTGCCCGACAGCGGGAAGTCCTTGCGGAACGGATGGCCGATGAAGCCGTAGTCGGTCAGGATGCGGCGCAGGTCCGGATGGCCTTCGAAAACGATGCCGTACAGGTCGAACGCTTCGCGCTCGAACCAGCCCACGGTCGGCCAGCATTCCATCAGCGATGCGACCATCGGGAATTCGTCGTCGGCGACCCAGGTACGGACACGCAGGCGCCAGTTGTTCTCGATCGACAGCAGGTGGATCACCACGGCAAAGCGCGAGCGGTGGATCTTGGCACCGGTTTCCTCGGGCAGCTGGCGCGTGCCGTTGCCCCAGGTCAGGTAGTCGACGCCACAGAGGTCGATACAGGTTTCAAAGCGCAGGCCGGCTTCGGTGCGCAGCTTGTTGCAGACGGAGAACCACTGCTGCGCGGGCACTTCGAGCGTCAGCTCGCCCAACGCCTCGGTCAGCGCGATATCCGCGCCGAGGGTGGTCTGCAAATTGTTTTTCAGGGTTTCGAGCCTGGTCATCATCTTGTACGCTTAGGTGAACCGATACGCTGGATTCGCCGTGCCCGCGGCAGCGACTGCCGCCGGGCGGGGCGAAGGCTCAGCGCGCAATCGTGTTGGTCAGACGGATCTTGTTCTGCATTTGCAGCAAGCCGTAGACCAGCGCCTCGGCCGTGGGCGGGCAGCCCGGCACGTAGACGTCTACCGGTACGATGCGGTCGCAGCCACGAACCACCGAATACGAGTAGTGGTAGTAGCCGCCGCCATTGGCACAGGAGCCCATGGAAACCACCCAACGCGGCTCAGGCATCTGGTCATAGACCTTGCGCAGCGCCGGCGCCATCTTGTTGCACAGCGTGCCAGCGACGATCATCAGATCGGACTGACGCGGGCTGGGCCGGAAGATGATGCCGAACTGGTCCAGGTCGTAGCGGGCCGCGCCCGCGTGCATCATCTCGAGCGCGCAACAGGCCAGACCGAAGGTCATGGGCCACATGGAGCCGGTCTTCGCCCAATTAAGGAACTTGTCGGCGCTGGTTGTGATGAACCCTTGCTTGAGAATGCCGTCTATAGCCATATTCGTCTCTGATAGCGTGCTGTGAAAAAACCCGGAGGGGTCATTCCCAATCCAGCGCGCCCTTTTTCCATTCGTAGATGAAGCCGACGGTCAACACGGCTAGGAAAACCATGACCGTCCAGAAACCGACGAGCCCGACTGTGCCTTGGGCGATGGCCCACGGGAACAGGAACGCGATTTCCAGGTCGAAAAGAATGAACAGAATCGCCACCAGGTAGTAGCGCACGTCAAACTTCATACGGGCGTCTTCAAACGCTTCGAAGCCGCACTCATAGGGCGACAGCTTCTCAGCGTAGGGACGCCGGGGGCCAAGGAGGGAGCCGGCCGTTAGAAGCGCGAACCCGATAAGGGTGGCCACTACGATAAACAGCAGGACGGGAAAATACTGTTGCAGGTTCATTCAGGCGTCCGTCAAATGCGCAAACCTTAGGATTGTAGCATTCGCGTGGTTACTTCCGGCTGAACTCTGTAGCTTGAATAACAGGTGAAAGACTGCATTCCTCAAATGGAACAATCGCAGTTTTCGAGACAGAGCAGCAAGGATACAGGACTCGCCTGACAAGCACCTGCGGAACGCAAAAATACGACCAAAAAACGAAAAAAAAGCCACCCCTGGAGGTGGCTTTATACGAACGGGCCGAAGCCCGTTCGTTCGCTTGCGCTTTGAATCCAGACAGGGCTTGCGCCCTGCGTTGGATTAGAAGCGGTGGCGGATACCGACGCCGACAGCGGTCGACTTCAGGTCGTCGATGAAGGCGTAGTTCTTGGCGTACGAACCGTAAGCGTACAGGTTGGTGCGCTTGGACAGGTCGTAGGTGTAACCCAGCGAGTACACGTTGGTGGTGGCATCGCCGCCGGTCAACTTGTCGTTCGACGGGTCAACACGCTGCCACGAACCGAACAGGCTGCTTGCGCCGCCGATCGGGGCGGACAGGCCGACCAAGTACGAGTTGGCCTTGAAGCCGTCAGCGAAGCTGTTGTTGCCAAAGTTGATGCTGCCCAGGTTGGTGTCGACGCCTTGACCAGCGAACCAGCCGTCGGTCGTGCGAGCGTAGGCCAGAGCCAGCTTCACAACTTCAAAGTCGTACGAACCGCCGATGGCGTACTGACGCGGGGTAGCGTCGGTCGAAGCACCAGCCAGCTTGTTCGAAGCGTTCAGTTGGTCGTACGTCAGGGCTGCGTTCAGCGGGCCGTTGACATAGCGCAGACCGGTCGTGATGGCGCGGGTGTTGTCGGCGGTCTTGAAGCCGGTTTGAGCAGCGTTGGTGTCGTTCACGTTGAACGAGTAGCCGACGCCGAACTGGAAGCCGCTGAACGACGGGGTCTGATACATGACCATGTTGTCGTAGCGGTTCGTGTTGGCGGCGCTCAGAGCCACGCCGATGTTAGCTTGACCGAAGCCAGCGCCGAACGGGTCGATCGAGCCGAAGTACTTCGACGCGATGTTGGTTTGGCGACCGAAGTCCAGTTGGCCCCAGCTGTCGCTGGCCAGACCGACGGTGGCTTGACGACCGAACAGGCGGCCGCCTTGAGCGGAGTTGCCGTTACCGGAGTTGAAACCCGATTCCAGTTGGAAAACAGCGCGCAGGCCGTCACCCAGGTCTTCCGAGCCACGCAGACCCCAGCGCGAACCGTTCTGGACGCCGTTGATCATGCCGAAACGGCTGCCGTTCACGGCATCGTTCGCAGCACCGCTGATCTTGTTGTAGCCGAGGCCCGTGTCGATGATGCCGTACAGGGTGACAGACGTTTCTGCCTGGGCGACACCGGCGAAACCGGCGAGCAGGGCGGCAGCGAGCAGAGTCTTTTTCATTTAAGAAATCTCCGTTGATTTGAGTGACAAGAGCAGCAATCCAGCAAACCAGCCTGCCGCCCCCCTAACTCCGCGAAGGGAAGTTGACGCTATTGCATCAAAAATCGGGGGGACTGGCTATGGTCGGCATCAGAAAAGTGCAGGTTTGCGACACCCCTGTTGGGATCTTGCAACATCGCGCGGACATGGCGCCAAAGCTGCTAGGGCTTTCCCTTACTTAAACAGGCAAGCCCGTATCCATGCGACTTTCAGCCCTGCCCCTAATTATTCGCTGCATTTTAGCCTGCCGCTTTCAACCGGCTTTCTTACCGGCTTTGACGCGCTTTTCGCTTTATTCCCAACCCGCCCACCCTGCGGGCCACTGTCCTGGCCAGGCGATGGCAGGACGACCCAATAACATTGTTATTAATAAAAATCGTCGATATCATCGAACCTGTTCCCTCGCCGCTACCGCGCCTCATGCCCTCCCCGACCGCCCGCACCGACCGCAATGAACGCCTGAGCGCCCTGCGCCGCCAGTTGATTCTGGACGCCGCGCAGCGCGTGTTCGAACGCGACGGGCTGGAGAAGACGACGATCCGGGCGATCGCCAAGGAGGCCGGCTGCACCACCGGCGCCATCTACCCCTGGTTCGCCGGCAAGGAGACGATCTACGGGGCGCTGCTCGATGAATCGCTGCAGCGGCTCCACGCGCACCTGGCCGAGGCGGCCGGCGCAGGCGATGCGCCTTCCGCCGCGCGACACGCCATCCGCGCCTTCTTCGGCTATTACGCCGAGCGGCAGACCGACTTTTCCCTGGGCATGTACCTGTTCCAGGGGCTGGGGCCGCGCGGGCTGGGCCGGGAAATGGATGAAAAGCTCAACGCCCGGCTGCGCCAGTGCGTGGACCTGCTTGGCGTAGCGCTGGCCCGCAGCAAGGGCTGGAACACCACGGTCGTCGGGGTCGAGCAGATGAATCTATTCACGTACCTGATGGGGTTATTGCTGCTGCTGCACACCCATCGCCTGAAATCCCTGGGCCAGCACGCGGACGCGTTGCTGGACAACTACTGCCTCGCCCTGGAGCAACGATGACCGCAACCGTCCTGGCCGCCGATAGCGACGCCCCGCTGATCAGCCTGGCCGACTTCCACATCCTGCTGGCCGACCAGCATCCTTTTTCGCTGTTGCTGGGGATCGACATCCTGCGCATCGGCCGCGGCACGGCGCGTGCCGTGCTGCCGGCCCGGGACGCCCACCAGCGCCTGGGCGGCATCGTCGCGGGCCCCATGCTGATGGGGCTGGCCGACCTGGCCATGTATGCCGCCGTGGTGGGCGCGACCGGCCAGGCGCACGCGGTGACGGCCAGCCTGACCATCAATTTCCTGCGCAAAAGCCCCGCCGGCGCGATCTATGCGGACGCCCGGCTGCTGAAGGTGGGTCGCCTGTCCGCAGGCGAAGTCATCCTGACCGGCGAAGGCTCGGACGAGCCCTTGGCCCATATCGTGAGCACGTGGTCCGTGCCGAAGCCATGAGCCCGCGCGTCAGCATCGTGGGGATGGGCGACACCGGCACCCTGGCCGCCCGGCGCCTGCTGGAGGCCGAGCCGGACATCGCGTTGACCGTCTACGACATCGATCCCGAACGCTGCGAGGATTTCCGCGGTTCGGCCACGCTGGCCACCTCGGCCCGCGAAGCCCTGGCGGAATCGGACACCATCGTGCTGGCGCTGCCGCGGGAACGCGAGATCGACCGCACGCTGGAACGCTTCAGCGACGGCGAAGTCACCGCGCTCGTGGCCGGCAAGCAGATCATCGACCTGGCCCCTCCCCCCGCCGAGCAGGCGCGACGCCTGGGCCTGGCGGTCGCTGGGGCGGGCGGACGCTATACCCCCTTGCCGGGCGAGGCGACGGAAGACGCAGGCGCGCGGCTACTGAAGGTCTTGCTCTGCCCGGCGTGACGTGCAGTAGCGCTCGGCCACCGCCACGCATACCGACAGCCAGGCCAGGCTGACGGCGAAACCCGCCACGACGTCGCTGGCGAAATGCACCTGCAGCAGGATGCGGCTGAGCCCGATCGCCATGATCAGCGCGGCCGAGACCGCCACGCAGGGCCATCGCCAGGCGGGCGGCGCCAGGCGCCACACCAGGTAGCAGGCCGTGCCGTAGACGGCCATCGCGGCCGACGCATGGCCGCTGGGGAAACTCCACCCTGCCACCGTGGCGTAGCCGTGATCATGTTCCGGCCGCACCCGTTCAAAGGTGTGCTTGAGCAACCAGTTGATCGCCCCGCCGATGCCGGTGGCGATGGCGCAGAACGCCGCCAGCCGCCACCAGCCCGTCCAGAGCAGGTAGACCGTCATCAGCACGCTCAGCACGGTCAGGAAGTTGCGGTCGCCCAAATACGTGAACCAGGACAGCAGCCACAGCAGCGAGGTGTCCATGGTCATGCTCAGGGCGTCGACCAAGGCGCCGTCGAACGCGACGACGCCGCCCTGGCGGCGTACTGCCATCGCGAGCCCGAGGAACAGCGCCAACAAGACGGCCAGCGAAGAAGCGTAGACCACATGGCGGGCCCGCCTGGAGCCGCCCACATAGGCGCGCATGCCCCAGAACGCGGCACCGCCGGCCAACAGCGGCAGCGCGATGAACAATTCCAAGGCATGGGATGCCGCCCACGCCACCCACGCAGCGGTCATGAAAGCGTCACCAGTGTCTTGTCGACCGGCGCGAACGCGTGCGTGCCCGCCGCATAGTCCCAGCGTTCGACGTGGCAGGCCTGTTGGTCGCCCTCGCCTTCGCGCGTGATCACATTCACCGAGTTCGGCACGCTGCCCCGGACACGGTGGGAGCAGGCGGTGCCCGCCTGGACGATCCAGCCGGCGGATTGGCCGGCTGCCGTCAGCGGCAGCACATAAGGAAGATGGATGTGCCCGCCCAGGATCAGGTCGACGCCGGCCTGGGCCCAGGCCGCCAGCGCGCGTTCGCGCCCGATCAGCAGATTGGACAGGTCGGATTCGACCTTGGCGCGCACTGGATGGTGCGCCACCACGACCCGCAACTGGCCCGGGCGTGCCTGGCGCAGGCGCTGCGCCACGCGGGCGATCTGCGTGTCGGAGATTTCGCCGTCCTTGCGGCGCCGCGGCCGCGTGGTGTTCACGCCGATCGCCAGCAAGCCCGGGTTTTCGAATACCGGCTCCAGCACGGCACCCAGCGCGCGCCTGTAGTTGCCATACGGGTTGAGGGCGCGCGCGAACACGTTGAACAGCGGGATGTCGTGGTTGCCCGGCACGGCCAGCACCGGCAGCGACAGGCGTTCAATGAATTTGCGGGCGGCGGCGAATTGGCCGCGCCGCGCGCGCTGCGTGATGTCGCCGCTGAGGACGACGAGATCCGGGTTCAGCGAGCGGGCCAAGTCCAGCGCGGCCTCGACCACGGGCTTGCGCTCGGTGCCGAAATGCGTGTCGGATAATTGCAGGATGCGCGTCATGAGCGGTCCAGGTACTGCGAGTCGGCCGGCACCACCAGCGGCAGCTTTTCGCCGGCGACCTTGAATTCCAGCGGCGTGTTCATCCAGGAGATTTCGCCGTCCATCGCGACCTTGACGCGGCTGCGCCCCCGGATGTGGACCGTCAGCCGGTCGAAGGCGAAGTTGATCACGTGTTCCGCGTCGCCCAGCCGGCTGAACAGGCCGCGCACCAGCAAGCCGTACAGCGCCAGCGTGCCGACCGGACGCGCCGCCATCGCCATCAGGCGGCCGCGGTCAAGCTCCTGGGATTCGATGCCGATGTGCTCGAGTTGCAGCTTGTTGTTGCCGACCACGAGCGTGGGCGAGCGCAGATCGCGCACCCGGCCTTCATATTCCAGCTGCAGCCTGAGCTGGCGCGGCGCGCGCAGCAAGGTGACGATGCCCGACCATAGCGCCACCAGGCGGCTGCGGCCGAAGCGCTGCTTGTAGGCTTCGCGGTCTTCCAGCAACGTGGGGTACAGGCCCAGGCTGGCGTTCACCAGGAACAGGCGGCCATTGAGGTGGCCCACCTGCACCGGCCGCAAATAGCCTTGCAGGAAGCCGCGCAAGGCGACTTCGGTGTCTTGGGAGATGCCGTAGCTGCGGCCGAAGTAATTGAAGGTGCCCTGGGGCAGGATGCCGAAGGGCACGCCCTGGCCCAGCACCGTGCCCGCCACGGCATTGAGCGTGCCGTCACCCCCGGCGGCGATGACGGCGCCCTGCTCGTCTTGCGCGCGCTTGACGGCGGACTGCGCTGTTTCGGTCAGCCGTGACGGGTCATCGACGGGCATCAGCGTGTAGCGCCGGCCCGCCTCGTCAAGGATGCGGCGGATGGTGTCCTGCAGGACCTGCGCGTCGCCGCGCCCCGATCCGGTATTGAGGACGATGAAAAGCGGTTCTTGTCCCGTCAGGGATTGCGCCCCGGTTGCCGGGCGCTGCTGGGATGACGTCATGGGAGAAAGATAGCCCATGCCGGCAAATCGCCGCAAGGCGGCCCGACGCGCCTGGCCCGCCGGGCCGCGCATCGGGAGACTCGCCCCCCCGGTCAGCGGCCGATGGCGTAGGCCTGCATCAACCGCGGCGTGGCTGCGGCGTGCAGCAGTCCGTCCTCGTCGCGCGAGGCGGCGGTCAGGCGGCCCACGGACCACTCGGGCACTTCCTCGATCTGATGTCCGCGCTGGCGCAGGCCGTCGATGACCTCGGGACCGAAGCTGGCTTCCACCGCCAGATGCCCGGGCTTGCGGTCGCGCGGATAGAACGACGTGGGGAAGTGCATGGTGTGGGACATCGGCAGGTCGATCGCTTCCTGCAGATTCAGCCCGTGATGCACGTGGCGCAGGAAGAACAGCAGTTGCCACTGTTCCTGCTGGTCGCCGCCCGGCGTGCCGAACGCCAGGTAGGGCTTGCCGTCGCGCAGCGCCAGCGAAGGCGTCAGCGTGGTGCGCGGGCGCTTGCCCGGGGCGAGCGTGCCGGGCAGTCCTTCTTCCAGCCAGAACATCTGCGCGCGCGTGTTCAGGCCGAAGCCCAGTTCCGGGATCACCGGCGACGACTGGAACCAGCCACCCGAGGGCGTGGCCGAAATCATGTTGCCCCAGCGATCAATGACGTCCACGTGCGTGGTGTCGCCGCGCTTGGCGGAAGCGCGCATGTCGGCCAGCGTCGGCTCGTTGGTCGCGCTGCCGGGCGCGGACACCTTGGACAAGCGTTCCAGCGTGTCCATGACGCGCGCCACCTGGGCCTCGAAGCCGGGCACCTGGCCCGGCAGCAGGTCGTGCGAGGCGGACTCGCCGATGAGCGCGCGGCGTTCCGCGTTGTACTCATCGGACAGCAGATGGGCCAGCGGCACGTCGATGAAAGCGGGATCGCCGTAGTAGGCCTCGCGGTCGGCGAACGCCAGCTTCATGGCTTCAGTGACGCGATGGATGAATTCCACGCTGTTCGGGCCCACGCCGGCAAGGTCCATGTCTTTGAGCAGCGCCAGCGTCTGCAGGAAGACCGGGCCCTGGCTCCAGGCGCCGGCCTTGGCGACGGTATAGCCGTGATAGTCGTAGGTCAGCGGCGTGTCGTAGCTGGCCGACCAGCCCGCCAGGTCGGCCGCGGTGATGACGCCGCGATGGGTCGTGCCGCTTTCGTCCATGACGTCGGTGTTGCGCGCGAACTTGTCGATCTCGTCGGCGATGAAGCCGCGGTAGAACGCATCGCGGGCCGCCTCGATCTGGCGTTCGCGGTCCGCGCCCACGGCCTCGGCTTCCTTCAGCACGCGGGTCCAGGTGCGGGCCAGCGCCGGGTTGCGGAACAGCTTGCGGGCTTCGGGCACCTTGCCGCCCGGCACGTAGACCTGCGCGGTCGTCGGCCAATGCGTTTCGAAGAAGTCCTTCAGGCCGGCGATGGTGTTGGAAATGCGCGGCATCAGCGCATGGCCGTGCTCGGCGTAATAGATGGCGGGCTCCAGCACGTCGCGCACGCGCATCGTGCCGTGGTCGCGCAGCAGCAACATCCAGGCGTCGAACGCGCCCGGGATCACCGTGGCCAGCAAGCCGTTGCCGGGGATCAGCTTCAATCCTTCGGCACGGTAGCGCTCAAGCGTGGCCGCGGCAGGCGTCGTGCCTTGGCCGCACAGCACCTCCACCTGGCCGGTGCGCGCCGAATAGAACACCGCCGGCACTTCGCCGGCCGGGCCGACCAGATGCGGTTCGACCACCTGCAGCACGAACGCCGACGCCGCGCAGGCGTCGAACGCGTTGCCGCCGCGTTCCAGCAGCGACATGCCGGCCGCGCTGGCCAACCAATGGGTAGAGGTCACGACACCGAAGGTGCCGAGGATTTCCGGGCGAGTGGTGAACATAAGCAGTCCTGTATGGTTGTCAGATCCGAGGCCCCAGCGATCCAACCGTCGCAATCAAACGGTGCCTCCCGATCCGGGACACCGCGGATCCGGCTCCGCCGGTCCGCAGGTGTCGCCCCCTAGAGGGGGCCCGCGCAAGCGGGTAGGGGGTGGGCCTACTTCGCTGCGGCGGTGACGCCCTTCAGGCGGATCAGGCCGTCGGGGTAGGCGACGAAGCCGTCCACCTTCTTCTGCACGCCGAAGGTCCACGGCAGGTAGAACAGGTAGACGATGGGGCGCTGGTCCTGCATGGACGTCAGCACCTGGTCGTACATGGCGCGGCGCTTGGCCGTATCCGCTTCGGCGCGGGCGTCGTTCAGCAGCTTGTCCACGCCGGCGTCGCAGAACTTGCCGTCGTTCAGGTTGCCCTTGCAGCTGAGGTACTGGTGGATGTTGCCGCTGGGATCGACGCGGCCCGACCAGCCGCTCTGGCCCACTTCGAAATCACCGCGCGCCAGCGACGATTGCAGCGACGCGAATTCCACCGGGCGCAAGGTGATGTCGAAACCCGCTTCGGCGCCCATCGCCTGCACCAGTTCGAACACCTGCTGCATGGTCGTGTTGTTGCCGAAGGTGATCTCGAACTTCACGCGGTCAAAGCCCGCTTCCTTCAAGAGCGCCTGCGCCTTCTTCGGATCACGGCCCTTGTGTTCGAAGGCGGTGTTGTAGGCGAAGCTGGCAGGCGGGAACGGCTGGTAGGCGGGCTGGAACATGCCTTCGCCGATCACCTGGTTCAGCACGTCGCGGTCGATCGCCAGGTCAAGCGCCTGACGCACGCGCTTGTCTTTGGCCAGCGGGTTGTTGGCGCGCGCGCCGTTGCCCAGGTTGACCGAGATCGACTGGAAGCCCAGCCCGGTCACCGGCGCCAGGCGCAGGTTGCCGTCGTCTTTCACGGCCTTGGCATCACTGGGCGCCACGCGCTCGATGATGTCCAGGTCGCCCGCGCGCAGGTTGTTCAGGCGCACGGTGTTGTCGGGGATGGGCGTGAAGACCAGGCGGTCGAAGTGATAGTTCGCAGCGTCCCAGTATTTAGGAAATTTCTCGAGCACGATGCGGTCGTTCTGCACGCGCTCCTTGAATTGGTACGGCCCCGAGCACACGGGCTTGCCACCGGGATCCTTGTCGAACGTGGCGGGCGACATCATCATGCCCGCGCGGTCGGACAATTGTGAGAGCAGGGACGCGTCCGGCTCCGACAGGTTCAGCACGACGGTATTGGCATCGGGCGCGTCGACGCTGGCGACGGTGGCCAGTTCGCTCTTGCGGTTGCTGTCGGGCAGGGTGCGGGCGCGGTCCAGGTTGGCCTTGACGGCGGCGGCGTTGACCGGCGTGCCGTCATGGAACACGGCGTCCGTGCGCAGCTTGAACGTCAGCGACTTGTTGTCCGGGCCGACGGTCCAGGACTGCGCCAGCTGGGGCACGATCTTCAGGTCGGGCGTGATGTCCACGAGCTTGTCGCACAGCGAGGCAAAGACGATGCGGCCCACGAAGGTGCGCGCGCGCACCGGGTCCAGCACGTCCGGGTCGTCCTGCAGGCCGATCCGCAAGGTGGACTGGGCATGGGCCAGTCCGCCCACGAGCATTCCCGCCATGGCCATGGCGGCGCAAAGTTTACGCATGGATGTTCTCCCTCGATTGATTTTGTTGGATTCTGCGCCAGGCGCGCCGCGATTGTATAGAGCGCGCGCTGTCGGCCAGCTAAATGAGGCGGACGGCGGCCGCCTCGCGGACGGCCGCGCTCAGGGCAGCCGGCAAGGCGCCGAGAAATCGACCGCGGCGGCGACGGCGTCGCGCAAGCAGGCGACCAGCGCGCGCGTGTCGTCGCGCCGGTATTGGAACGCGTAGGGCAAGGCGGCCAGCGCAGGCTCTCCGTGCAGGACGCGCAGGCTGCCTTCGGCTTGCAGCGCTTCGGCCCAATGGCTGGGCAGCAGCCCGACGCCCGTGCCTTCGATCAGCAGGCCGGCGATGGCGCCCCAGTTATTGCAGCACAGGCGTTCACCGGACGACTCGCGCCCGGCCAGCCAATCATCGATGATGCGGGTCGTGCCCGCGCCGGCCGGCAGCGTGACCAGCGGCAGGCGGGCCAGCAGCGCCGGGGTCATGCGGGTTTCGCCCTCCAGCACGGAAGGCGACGCCGCCCAGGCGAAGCGCGCCTGGCCGATCGGCGTGGACGCGATGTTCGCGCGCGACGAGCGTCCCGCGATGACGGCAAAATCCAGTTCGCCATCCGCCACCCGCTGCTCCAGCACCTGGCCGATGTCCACGTAGGGCTCCAGCACCAGATCGGGATAGGCTGCCCGTACGCCGGCGATCAGGCGCGGCAGCCAGGTCAGCGCGGTCAGTTCGCCCACGCCGAAGCGGCAACGGCCGCGCAGGCCCGGCGATTCGGTCATGGAGGCCCGCACCCGGTCGGCGGCGGCAAGCAGTTCGCGGGCCTGCGGCACCAGCCGTTGGCCGGCGTCGGTCAGCGCGGCCTTGTGGCCGCTGCGGTCGAACAGCGCCTGGCCCAGCGCTTCCTCAAGCTCGGTGATGCGCTTGGACAGCGAGGACACCGACAGGTGCAGGCGTTCGGCAGCCACGGCGAAGCTGGCGCAGGTGGCGGCCCAATAGAAGGCTTCGAGTTGCTTGAGGGTCATGCGGCGATTGTAGGGGGAGGCGCCCCGCTCCGGCGGCGCTAGGCCAGACGCGGCATCAACAGGTGGGGCGACAGCCGCAGGGTGTCGATGCCGGCGCGCAACATGCGTTCGACGCGGGGCCAGATGTCGCCCTTCAGGCGATCCGACCAGCAGATGCTGTCGAACACGCCGTCCACCAGCGAATGCAGGTAAATGTTGGACAGCCGCACGTCCAGCGCGGACGGCAGGTCTTCGCGCTCGACGGCCGCGCGCAGCAGCTTTTCGGACGTGCGCTGCGCGTAGCGTTCCCACAGGTCGCGGCGGCGCAGCAACGGCGCGTTCTCGTCGCTGCGTTCGCATTTCAGGTACAGGATTTCCAGCACGCGCTGCATCGAGCCCTCTTCCGAATAGATCTGGATGAACTGGCGCATGGAGACGTAAAGCGATTCCAGGGCTTCGCCCTCGGTCGACACCTGGGTCAGCGAGGCCGCCTCGCCGAGCGCGCGGTCGCACATGGCGATACAGACGTCGATCTTGTTCTTGTAATGGCCGTAGACGGCGCCCCGGGATACCCCCGCGTGGTCCGCGATGTCGCTCATGGTGGTGCTGGCCACGCCTTTGGACAGGAACACGTGCTCTGCCGCATCCAGGATGCGGTCGCGGGTGCGTTGGGACTCTTCTTTCGTCTTGCGGGCCATGCAGGAAATCTCCAGGAAAGGGTGATGGGGAACAGGCGGCAAAAAAACGGCGGCCCGTCCAGGAGCCGCCATTCCCACACTGTTAAGAAGTGTGCAGCCATGAGCATACTTTCCAACAAGATAATCAATCAAGCATGACGGATTAAATGATAGACTCGCCTCCCACCGGGAAAACCCGCGCATTCCCGGCACGGCATCACCCTCTGCCCTTCCCACGGGCACATCACAACAACAATCAAAAATGAAGCAACGAGTCCCCTACAAAAAGCTCGCCTTTCTATCCGTATTGGTTCTTATTTCCGCTTGCTCGAAAAAGGCGCCGGAAGAAGAAGCCAAGGTGCCCGCCGAAATCGGCGTCATCGTCGCCCGGGCCACGCCCACCGCCGTCACCACCGACCTGCCCGGCCGGCTTGAACCCTATCGCGAGGCCGAGGTGCGCGCCCGCGTGGCCGGCATCGTCACCGAGCGCATGTACGAAGAAGGCCAGGATGTGGTCCGCGGCGCCGCGCTGTTCCAGATCGACCCGGCGCCCTTGCAGGCCGCCTACGACTCCGAGGCGGCCAATCTGGCTCGCGCCCAGGCCAACCTGTCCGCCGCCGCCGACAAGCTGCGCCGCTACGCCGACCTGGTGAGCGACCGGGCCATCAGCGAACGCGACCACGCCGAGAGCGTGGCCGATGAACGCCAGGCCCGCGCGCAAGTCGCGCTGGCCCGCGCCAACCTGCAAAGCGCCAAGCTGCGCCTCGGGTATGCGCGGGTCACCTCGCCCATCGACGGCCGCGCCCGGCGCGCGCTGGTCACCGAAGGCGCGCTGGTCGGCGAAGGCCAGGCCACGCCGCTGACGGTGGTGCAGCAGATCGACCCCATCTACGTGAACTTCGCCCAGCCCGCCGCCGAGGTGATGCAGTTGCAGAAGCAGATCCGCGCGGGCGCGCTAGAAGGCGTGGCGCCGGACCAGCTGCGGGTGCGCCTGGTGTTGCCGGACGGGTCCGAGTACGCGCGCGGCGGCACGCTGTCGTTCGCCGACCTGGCGGTGGACCCCGGCACGGACAACGTGACGATGCGGGCGCTGTTCGACAACCCAGGCCGCGAATTGCTGCCGGGCATGTACGTGCGCGTCAAGCTGGAGCAGGCGATCAACCGCGAGGCCTATCTGGTGCCGCGCGACGCGCTCTTGCGCACCGCCGAGGGCGCGCATTTGCTCGCGGCGGACGACACCGGCGAACTGCGCCGCATCCCGGTGGCCGCGCATCGGCTGCAAGGTCCGAACTGGATCGTGACGCAAGGGCTGGCCGGCGGCGAACGCATCGTCGTGGAGAACGCCGCCCAGCTGGCCGCGGGCCAGAAGATCAAGCCCATTGAAAAACCAGCCCCCGGCGCGCAAACCGCCCCCGAGGGCAAGAAGGGATAAACCATGGCGCGTTTCTTTATTGATCGCCCCGTTTTCGCGTGGGTGATCTCGCTGCTGATCATGCTGGTCGGCATCCTGTCGATCCGCGCGCTGCCGGTCGCGCAGTATCCGGACATCGCCCCGCCCGTGGTCAACATCGGCGCAAGCTACCCGGGCGCCTCGGCACAGGTGGTCGAAGAGGCCGTCACCGCCATCATCGAACGCGAGATGAATGGCGCGCCCGGCCTGATGTACACGTCGTCCACCAGCGACTCCACGGGTTGGGCCAGCATCAACCTGACCTTCAAGCAAGGCACCAACCCGGACATCGCCGCCGTGGAAGTGCAGAACCGCCTGAAGGCGGTTGAGCCGCGTCTGCCCGAATCCGTGCGGCGCGACGGCGTGCGCGTGGAAAAGGCGGCCGACAACATCCAGCTGGTGGTGTCCTTGAAGTCCGACGGACGCCTGGACGACATCCAGCTGGGCGAGCTGGCGGCCTCCAACGTGCTGCAGGCGTTGCGCCGCGTGGAAGGCGTGGGCAAGGTGCAGTCCTTCGGCGCGGAAGCGGCGATGCGCATCTGGCCCGATCCCGCCAAGCTGACGTCCATGTCGCTGACGCCCGGCGACATCGCACGCGCCCTGCGCGACCATAACGCGCGCGTCACCATCGGCGAACTGGGCAACCAGGCCGTGCCGAAGGACGCGCCGCTGAACGCCAGCATCGTGGCGGGCGAATCCCTGCACACGCCCGAGCAGTTCGCCAACATCCCGCTGCGCACGCAGCCGGGCGGGGCCACGCTGCGCTTGAAGGACGTGGCGCGGGTGGAACTGGGCGGCACGGACTACATGTACCTGTCGCGCGTGAATGGCATGACGGGCACCGGGCTGGGCATCAAGCTGGCCCCGGGCTCCAACGCCGTGGACACCACGCGCCGCATCCGCGCCACCATGGACGAGCTGGCGCAGTATTTCCCGCCCGGGGTCACCTATGACCTGCCCTACGAGACCTCGACCTTTGTCGAAATCTCGATCCAGAAGGTGCTGCTGACCCTGCTGGAAGCGGTGGCGCTGGTGTTCTGCGTGATGTACCTGTTCATGCAGAACTTCCGCGCCACGCTCATCCCGACGCTGGTAGTGCCGGTGGCGCTGCTGGGCACGCTGGGCGTGATGCTGTGGCTGGGCTTTTCCATCAACGTGCTGACCATGTTCGGCATGGTGCTGGCCATCGGCATCCTGGTGGACGACGCGATCGTGGTGGTCGAAAACGTGGAACGCATCATGGCCGAGGAAGGCCTGTCGGCCCACGACGCCACCGTGCGCGCCATGCGCCAGATCAGCGGCGCGATCATGGGCATCACCGTCGTGCTGGTGTCGGTGTTCGTGCCAATGGCGTTCTTTGACGGCGCAGTGGGCAACATCTACCGCCAGTTCGCGGTGACGCTGGCAGTGTCGATCGCGTTTTCCGCGTTTCTGGCGCTGTCGCTGACGCCGGCGCTCTGCGCCACCCTGCTCAAGCCCGTGCCAGCCGGCCACCATGACAAGCGCGGTTTCTTCGGGTGGTTCAATCGCGCCTTCGCCCGCCTGACCGAGCGCTACACCGCCCGCGTGGCGGGCGTGCTGGCCCGGCCGGTGCGCTTCGGGCTGGCCTATCTGGCCGTCATCGCGGCGGTGGCGTTCCTGTTCATGCGCCTGCCCTCCTCGTTCCTGCCCGACGAAGACCAGGGCAGCTTCATGGCCATGGTCATCCTGCCGCAAGGCACGCCGCAAAGCGACACGATGGCGCTGGTGAAGGAAGTGGAACGCTACATGCTGGACAACGAGCCGGTCGAGTTCGTTTATTCGGTCAATGGCTTCAGCCTGTACGGCAGCGGCCCGAACTCGGCCATGTTCTTCGTCACGCTGAAGGACTGGAAGGAACGGCGCGACGCCAGCCAGCATGTGGACGCCGTGGTCGAGCGCATCAACGACGCCTTTGCCGAGCGCAAGAACGCAATGGTGCAGGCGCTGAATTCGCCTCCCCTGCCGGACCTGGGCTCCACCTCGGGCTTCGATTTCCGGCTGCAGGACCGCGCGGGCCTGGGCTATCAAGCCTTGACCCAGGCGCGCCAACAATTGCTGGCTGCCGCGGCCAAGCATCCGGCGTTGACGGAAGTGGTGTTCGCGGGCCAGGAAGAGGCGCCGCAACTGCAGCTGAACATCGACCGCGACAAGGCCCAGGCCATGGGCGTGGCCGTGGAAGAGATCAACACGGCACTGGCCGTGATGTACGGGTCGGACTATATCGGCGACTTCATGCACAACGGCCAGGTACGGCGCGTGACGGTGCAGGCGGACGGCAAGAGCCGCGTCGACGTGGACGACGTGTCGCGCCTGCACGTGCGCAACGTGCAGGGCCAGATGGTGCCGCTGTCCGCGTTCACCACGCTGAAATGGACGATGGGCCCGCCGCAGCTCAGCCGCTACAACGGCTTTCCCACGTTCACGATCAACGGGTCGGCGGCCAAGGGGCACAGCAGCGGCGAAGCGATGCGCGCCATGGAGGAACTGGCTGCCGAATTGCCGCGCGGCATCGGTTTCGACTGGTCCGGCCAATCTTACGAGGAACGGCTGTCGGGCAACCAGGCGGCCGCGCTGTTCGCCTTGTCGGTGCTGATCGTGTTCCTGGCGCTGGCCGCACTGTATGAAAGCTGGACCATTCCGCTGGCGGTGATCCTCGTCGTGCCGCTGGGCGTGATCGGCGCCGTGCTGGGCGTGACGCTGCGCGGCATGCCTAACGACATCTACTTCAAGGTGGGCCTCATCGCCACCATCGGTTTGTCGGCCAAGAACGCGATCCTGATCGTGGAGGTGGCCAAGGACCTGGTGCGCGACGGCCAGGGCCTGGTGTCGGCAACGCTGGAGGCCGCGCGGCTGCGGCTGCGGCCCATCGTGATGACCTCGCTGGCCTTCGGCGTGGGCGTGCTGCCGCTGGCCCTGGCCACGGGCGCGGCTTCCGGCGCGCAGGCGGCGATCGGCACCGGCGTGCTGGGCGGGATTCTGACCGCCACCGTACTGGCCATTTTCCTGGTGCCGCTGTTTTTCCTGATCGTGGGCCGCCTGTTCGGCGGGCGCGCCCGCCCTGCGCGTCAAACCGACCGCGACCCTGTGGAGACCACGCCATGAAAGCCATGGCCATGACCTTATTGGCGGCAGCGCTGACGGGCTGCTCGCTGGCGCCCGTGCATGAACGCCCCGCCGCCCCCATCCCCGCGGCTTATGACACGCCCGCGCAAGACGGGCAGGCGGAAATGCCCCAGGACTGGCGCGTGTACTTCAACGACCCGGCGTTGCAGGCCTGGATCGACGCCGCGTTGCAGAACAACCGCAACCTGCGCGTGGCGGCATTGCGCATCCAGGAGGCGCGCGCGCTATATGGCGTGCAGGACGCCGACCGCTTGCCCAGCCTGGACGGGCGCGGCGAATTCAGCCGGGGCCGCAGCGTGGAACCCGGACAGGGCCCGCTGCCGGTGGCGAACCGCTATCGCGCGGCCGTCGGCATCACAGCCTTCGAGCTGGACTTCTTCGGCCGCGTGAAAAGCCTGAGCGACGCGGCGCTGGAGCGCTACCTGGCCAGCGAAGAAGCACACCGCGCCGCAACTTTGTCGCTGGTGGCGGAAACCGCGACGGCGGTCTTCAACCAGCGCTCGCTGGCCGAGCAGCTACGGTTGACCGAAAGCACGCTGGCGCTGCGCGAGGCCACGCTGAAGATCACCCAGCGCCGATACGACGCCGGGCTGGAAACCGCGATCGGGCTGCGCACCGCGCAGATGCTGGTGGAGTCGTCGCGCGCCACGCATGCCGAACTCAGCCGGGAATACCGGCAAGCCGTGCATGCGCTGGGCCTGTTGGCGGGCGACTTCTCGCTGCCGGCGGGAACCGAAGCCGTCTCGCTGGAAAGCCAGAGCCTGACGCCACTGGCAGCCGGCTTGCCGTCGACGCTGCTGACGCGCCGGCCCGACCTGCGCCAGGCCGAGAACACGCTGCGCGCCGCCAATGCGGACATCGGCGCCGCCCGGGCAGCCTTCTTCCCGTCGGTGCAGCTGACGACCGATATCGGCAGCACGGCCGGCAGCTTTTCGGACCTGTTCGGATCCGGCACGGGCAATTGGGTGTTCGCGCCCACGCTCACGCTGCCCATCTTCAACGCAGGCCGCAACCGCGCCAACCTGTCGCTGGCCGAAACCCGCAAGGACATCGCCGTGGCCCAGTACGAAGGCAGCATCCAGCTGGCCTTCCGCGAGGTGGCCGACGCCCTGTCCGCGCGCGACACCTTGCGCGAGCAGATCGACGCCCAGCGCAAGGTGCGCGACGCCGACCGCGACCGCCAGCGGCTGGCCGAACGACGCTACGACCGCGGCGTGGCGGGTTATCTGGAAATGCTGGAAGCGCAGCGCAGCCTGTTCGAATCCGAGCAGGAATACATCCGGCTACAGCAGCGCCGGCTGGTCAACGCGGTGGACTTGTACAAGGCGCTGGGCGGGTGGGAAACGCCGGCGGATAAGGGCTCGTAGGATGGGTTGCGCGCGACCGTCCGTCACGGCCGCGTGCTGACGCGGTACGCGCAGCGCCTTGCGCCAGCCAGGATGTGTTCCTCGCGATCGACCGTCACGCCCGCGCCCAGCACGTTGCGGAACAATTCGAGTTCGCTGCGGCAAAAGCCCATACAGGCCTTGGCCGCCGAGCAGATCGGACAGTGGTTTTCGATGAAAAGGTAGTCCGCGCCGTCCTGGCGCAGTTCGGCCATATAGCCTTCGGACGAACGCACCTGCACCAGACGCTCCAGCCGGGCGGCCAGGTCCTTGGCGCCCAGCATGGCCTGGTGGTAGCTGTTCAGCATGGCGGCCTCGCGCACCTGGATCAGCTTTTCCACGCCCTCGTCGCCGAACACCTGGCGCACCGCGCCGATCATCTGCACGGTCATTTCGGCATGCGTGTCGGGAAAGCGGCCGTGGCCGGCTTGTGTCAGATACCAGATCTGGGTCGGCCGGCCACGCCCGGCGCTATGGCTTTCGGAATCGACCAGTCCATCTGCGTGCAACCGCGTCATCTGCTGGCGCACTGCTTCGGCCGTCACGTCCATGGCCTTGGCGATGACCGCGATGGACTGCGGGCCGCGCGTCTTCAAGGTCATGAGCACGCGGTCCGCCGGTTGATGCGGCGTCCAGGTGACGGGTTGGGACAGGCTGTCAGACATGGCGATAACGGAACTCCAGGTTTTTTCCTATGGTGCCACGAACCGGGGCGCAGGTCAGCCGGCGGCAGGCGACGGCTTGGATCCATCCCCTGCCGATCCCCCGCTTGCCGCCGTTTCCGGCCCCGCCTCCCAGCCGCCGCCCAGCGCCTTGTACAGCGCGATCAGGCAGGTATAGGACTCCGTTTCCGCGACGGCCACGGCGTCCTGGGCGCGCAAAAGCGTACGCTGCGCATCCAGCACCGTCAAATACGGGGCGCTGCCCTCGCGGTAGCGCAGTTGCGCCAGATCGGCCGCCCGGCTGCTGTGCATCGCCGCCTGCGCCAGGTTGCCCAGGCGCTGCTGCGTCTGGCCGAATTCCGTCAACGCCGCCTCCAGCTCTTCCACGGCCCGCAGCACGGTCTGCTCATAGCGTGCCACTTCGCCCTCGGAGCGGGCCATGGCGCCGCGCTTTCTTGCCAACGCCGTCGGCAGGTGGAACGCCGGCCAGTTCACACCCGATGCCACGCTGAACGCGCGGCTGGATGATGACCCGAAATCGGCCCCGCGCAACGCCACGAATCCCAGGAAGCCGCCCAGGTCGAACCGGGGATAGAGCTCGGCGGTGGCCACCCCCACGTCCGCATTGGCGGCCGCCATGTTTCGTTCGGCCGCCAGGATGTCGGGACGGCGCGACAGCAAGGCGCCCACGTCGCCGATCGGCAAGCGGGCGGTCAACGGCGCAAGTGGCTGGCCGGCATCCAGCTCGCCCAATTCGACGGGACGCAGCCCGGCCAGCACCGCGATGCGGTAAAGCGCCAGCCGCCTGGCCGCTTCCTGCACGGGCACGCTGGCCTGCACGGTTTCCAGTTCGGCCCGCGCGCTGGCCAGATCGCCTTCGTCGCCGCGGCCGGCAGACACCATCGCCTGCGTCACGCGCAGGCTGTCGCGCTGGCTGTCCAGATTGGCGCGCGCCACGGTCAGCCGCTGTTCAGCGCCGCGCAGCTCGAAGTAATTACGCGCGACCTCCGCTGCCACCACGATTCGCGCCTGCGCCAGGTCCGCCGCCTGGGCCTCGCTGCGCGCCGCCGCCCCTTCGGCCGTTCGGCGCAGACGGCCGAACAGGTCCAATTCCCAGGTGGCGTCGAACCCGGCACGGTAACTTTGGGCCAGATTGCGCTGTCCGGCGGCGCCCGCATTGGCTTGCGACAGGCTGCGCTCGTAGCGGCCATCCAGCGTCACCGCAGGCAACTGGTCCAGTTCTTTTTCATCCAGCACGGCGCGCGACTCGGCCAGGCGCGCCTGGGCAATACGGATGTCGTGGTTGCGGGACAGGGCCAGGGCGATCAGCCGGTCCAGTTGCGGGTCTTGCAACTGCTTCCACCAGTCGCGCTGCAGCCGGTCCGTGGAAAACAGCGCCTGCTCCGGGCTCGCCAGGGCCACGGGTGCGGCCTGCGGTTTCTGGTAATCGGGCCCGACCGCGCAACCCGCGGTGGCCAGGGCCGCCAGCAACACGGCGAGGCCGCGGCGCAGGCGTTGGGAATGAAGGGAATGGGTCATGATCGGTTCCTTAATGCTGCGGGGCGGCCATCGGGGCGTCCGCCGCCTGCGCCGCCGCCAGTTCGCGGGCGCGCGGCGTGTCGTTGGCCGCGCGGTGGTCGCGCGCGAAGACGGTGTAGACGGTGGGCAGCACGAACAGCGTGAACAGCGTGCCCACCAGCAGGCCCACCACGATGACGAGACCCAGGCTGTAGCGGCTATGCGCGCCCGCGCCAGAGGCGAACAAAAGCGGGATCAGCCCCATCACCATCGCCGCTGTCGTCATCAGGATGGGACGCAGGCGGATGCGGGCGGCCTGCTCCATCGCGGTGCGCCGGTCCAGCCCATGGCTGACCTGCATCTCGTTGGCGAACTCCACCATCAGGATGCCGTGCTTGCTGATCAGGCCGATCAGCGTCACCAGGCCGATCTGCGTATAGATATTGACGGTGGCCATGCCCAGCGCCAGCGGAATCAGGGCCCCGCAGATCGACATGGGCACGCTGACCAGGATGATGAACGGGTCGCGCAGGCTTTCGTACTGCGCGGCCAGCACCAGGTAGATGACGATGATGGCGAAAATGAACGTGATCATCAGCGCCGAGCCTTCCTGGCTGAACTGGCGCGCATCCGACTGCCAGTCGTAGCTGAAGCCGGCGGGCAGCTGCTGCGCCTGCTGCGTCAGGAACCGCACCGCGTCGCCCATCGTGACGCCCGGCATCGGGATGGCCTGGAAGGTCGCGGCGTTCAACTGGTTGAACTGCGTCAACGAATTGGGTTCCACCCCCATGGATACCGACACCAGGTTGGACAGCGGCACCTGCGCGCCGCTGGCGCTCTTGACGTGGAACTGCGCCAGCGACGCGGGCGAGATGCGCTGTTCGCGCAGGCTTTGCGGGATCACGTCATAGGACCTGCCGTCCATGCCGAAGCGGTTGACGTAGTTTTCGCCCACCAGCACGGCCAGCGTATCGCCGATGGCCTTCATGGTGACGCCCAGGCTGTTGGCCTTGGCGCGGTCCACCTTCAGCTGCACTACCGGGTTGTTGTAGTCCAGGTCGCTGTCCACCACCATGAACAGGCCGCTTTCGCGCGCCGCCTTTTTCAGGCTTTCCATGGCCTCGTACACGACCGGGTAATCAGCCGCGCTCATCAGCACCATCTGCACGGGCAGCCCGCCGGTGGAACCCGGCAGGGACGGCAACTGGAAGGCGAAGATATTGCTGCCTTCAACCTGATTGACCATCGACTGCATGTCGGCCTGGATCTCGTCGGCCGAGCGCTTGCGGTCCTTCCAGTCGACGAAGTCGACGCCACCGATGCTGTTGGACACGCCGTCCGAGCCGTTGATCAGCCAGCGCCCTTTCTGTTCCGGCAACGTCTTCATGACGTCGTCCCACTTCTTGCCGAACTTCTCGACATAGTCGATGTTGGCCTGCTGCGGCGACTTGATCGCCGTCAGCACGGTCGACTGGTCTTCCACGGGCGCCAGCTCGCGCTGCGCCGCGTTGTACAGGAACGGCAGGCTGATGAGCACCGCCACCGCGATCAGCCCCGTCACCCAGCGGTGGTGCAGCGACACGTCCAGCACCCGGCCGTAGGCGTCGCCCAGCCGCCCGAAGAAGCGCTCGGCGCGCTGCGCCATCCAGCCTTCCGACACGTGGCTGTTCAAGAGGAAAGAACTCATCACCGGCGACAGCGTCAGCGCGATCACGCCCGATACGACCACGGCGCCCGCCAGTGTGAAGGCGAATTCCTTGAAGAGCGATCCGGTCAGCCCGCCCATCAGCCCGATGGGCGCGTAGACGGCCGCCAGGGTGATCGTCATGGCGATCACCGGCCCCGCCACTTCACGCGCGCCGATCAGCGCCGCCCGCACGGGCGACTTGCCTTCTTCGATATGGCGGTGCACGTTTTCCACCACCACGATCGCATCGTCCACCACCAGGCCGATGGCCAGCACCATCGCCAGCAGGGTCAACAAATTCACGCTGAAGCCGAACAGCGCCATGATGGCCGCCCCGCCCAGCATGGACAGCGGGATCGTGATGACCGGAATCAGCACGGCGCGCAGCGACCCCAGGCACAGGAAGATCACCACCACCACGATGGCGACGGCTTCCAACAATGTCTGCATCACGCCGTCGATGGACGCGCTGATGAAGCGGGCCAGCTCGAACGGCACCTGCACGCTGGTGCCCGGCGGCAGGTTCTGCTTGATGTTGGGCACGAGCTCGTTCAAGCGCTTGACGATGACGAGCGGGTTGCCGACCGGCGTGGCGTTCAGGCCGAAGTACACGGCCGGTTCGCCATCCATCAGGCCGCTGGAATCGGTGGATGCCGCGCCCAGTTCCACGGTTGCAACGTCGCCCAGGCGCACGATGGCGTCGCCGTCGCGCTTGACCACCAGGTCGCGGAATTCCGCCACATTCACGAGATCGGTGTTGACCTGGATGTTGGACACCACATACAGCCCCTTGGCCTGCCCCGGCGCCGCCTGCACGTTGTTGTCGCGCAGCGCCTGGGCCAATTCGCCCGCGGAGATGCCGCGTGCGGCCATCCGATTGGGGTCCAGCCAGACCCGCATGGCCAGCTTCTGGCCGCCATAGAGCTCGACGCTCGCCACGCCGTCGATCGACGACAGCTGCGGCTGCACGACCCGCGACAGGTAATCGGTCAATGCCGCCAGCGACAGCGTGGTGCTGGAGAAGCCCACATAGGCGACGGCGGTCGCCTCGCCCGCGGACTTGACCAGCACGGGGTCATAGACGTCTTGCGGCAGGCGGTACTTGACCTCGTTGACCTTGGCCATGACCTCGGTCATGGCTTTGTTGGAGTCGGCGTTCAGTTTCATTCGCACCGTGATGACGCTGCGGCCCTGCGTGGACGAAGACGACAGGTAGTCGATGCCTTCCACCGTGGCTACCGACTGCGCGATGGGCTGCGTGACAAAGCCCTGCATCAGGTCGGGGGACGCGCCCGGATACTGGGTGGTGATGGTGATGGTGGTGCTTTCGGTCAACGGGTACTGCCGCACCGGCAGGCCGCTCAGCGCCTTGATGCCCAGCAGCAGGATCAGCGTGCTGACCACCAGGGCCAGCACGGGCCGGCGCACGAAGAGGTCGGTGAATTTCATGGTTGCCTCCCGCCGCGTTATCGGGCTTGCGCCACGGTTTGCCGGGCGCCACCCAGCGCCACCGTGTCGGTCGGGATGACCTCGACCGCTGCGCCGTTATGCAGGCGCAACTGGCCAGACGTCACGACCTGGTCGCCGGCGTCCAGGCCTTCCGTCACGACGACCCGCCCGCGCACGCGCTCCGCCGTCTTCACGTAGGCTTGCCGCACGGTGGGGGCCGCCCCCTGCTGGTGTGCTGCCGGCGGGGTCAGGACGTAGACGGAATCGCCATAGGCGCTATAGCTGACCGCGGTTTCGGGCACGGTGATCACATCGGGGCGATCAGGCAGACCGATGCGGCCGTGGGCGAACATGCCGGCCGCCAGCGCGCCATCGGCGTTCGGCAGCGTCGCCTGCACGCGCACGGTGCGCGAACCCGGGTCGACCTGAGGCTCCAGCGTCGTGACCTGCCCCGGGAACTCGCGCCCCGCATGGGCGTCGACCGTGACGGTCACGGATTGGCCGGTGCGCAATGCGCCCAGCGCCTGCTCGGGCAAGGTGATGTTGGCGTACAGCGTGGTCGCGTCGGTCAGCGACACCAGCGGGTCGCCCGCTTTGGCGAACTGGCCCAGGTTGACGCGGCGCACGCCCAGCACGCCGTCGAACGGCGCCTTGACGCGTTTTTGCTCGATCAACGCCTGCACCCGCCTGATGTCGGCGGCGGCCTGCTCATAGTCCGCCTGCGCCTGGTCCAGCTGTTCCCGCGTGGCGGCCTGCTGCGGCAGCAGGCGGCGCGTGCGTTCCAGCAAGGTCCGCGCATTGCGCGCCTGGGCTTGCAGACGCGCCAATTCGCCCTGCTCGGGCGCATCATTCATCTGCACCAGCAACTGTCCGGCCTGGACGCGCTGGCCGGCCGTGAACAGGATCTGCGTGACGCGGCCATCCACTTCAGCCGGCACCTGGACCTGGCGTGTCGCTTCCAGGGACCCGATGCCCGTCAACGCCACGGGGAAGTCCGCCCGCACGGCGGGCGCCACCGCCACTTTGGCCGGCGGCATCGCCCACCCCCCCTTTTGCGACGTTCCGCTGAATTTCCAGACCAGCCCGCCCCCCACCACCACCGCCAGCACGACGACGCCGGCCGCCCATGCCCCTGATTTCGCCTTCATGATTCACTCTCTATTTATCCAAGATAATACTTGGATAATCCGCCATTACGACGATTCCGTCAAAGTGGCGAAAGCAATCCCCGGGATAGGAGCAGGCTATGGACGAAAAAAAGCCGCCGGGAAAACCCGGCGGCATTGCGTGGCGCGCGCGGCGGCGCCGCTAGGTCCGTACCATGTGCAGGTAATGGCGATGGCGCTCGTACTGGTCCAGGATGTCGCCGATGACGGCGTCCCGGCTCCAGCCCATGATGTCGTAGTCCTGCCCGCCTTCGCGCAGGTGCACTTCCGCGCGGAAGTACTTGCGCTCTTCCTCGTCGGCCGCCTCTTCCGGCGTCAGGCTGGGGCGGACGAACGCCTCGGGGCGCACCGCGTACCAGAAGTCCAGATGGTCGCCATGGGACACCTCCAGGGTCACGCCGCCTTCGCTCTCGTCCTCGCGCACGGCCACCGCATAGCCCTGGCGGCGCAATTCGTCGGCCACATCCTCCAGCGCCGGCCGCACCACGTCGCTGATGAAGCGCAGCACGTGGGCGCGGCGCGGCATCATGACCATGTTGCGCAGGCGCCGTTCCCAGGATTGGCCGCCGCGCGCCGGCCGCGACAGGGTCAGGGACTGGTAGCGGATGCCGCGCTTGGTCGCGTCCAGTCTCAGCGCCTTGAACAGCCCCCACAAAGACAGCAGCAGGATGACGGAGAACGGCAGCGCGCTTGCGATGGTGGCGGTCTGCAACGCGGTCAGGCCGTCGGCCAGCAATAGCGCGATGGCGACGGCCCCCATCGACAGCGACCAGAAGATGCGCTGCCATACGGGCGTGCGGTCCGCCCCGCCGGATGCCAGCAAGTCCACCACCAGCGCACCCGAGTCCGCGGACGTGACGAAGAACACCGCCACCATCGCGATGGCGAACACGGATATCACGTTGCTCCAGGGCAGCTGCTCCAGGAATGCGAACAGCGCCAGTGAACTGTCGGCCTCGACGGTTTCGGCAAACCCCTTCACGCCGTCGACCAGGATGAAGTGGATGGCGGTGTCGCCGAACACCGTCATCCAGAACAAGGTGAAGCCGGCCGGCACCAGCAGCACGCCGCAAACGAATTCGCGGATGGTGCGCCCGCGCGAAATGCGCGCGATGAACAGCCCCACGAACGGCGACCACGCGATCCACCAGCCCCAATAAAAGAGCGTCCAGCCGCCGATCCAGTCGGAAGGATCGTAGGCGTACAGGTTGAAGGTCTTGTTGACGATGTCCGACAGGTAGGCGCCGGTGTTCTGCACAAAGGTCTGGAACAGGAACACCGTGGGGCCGACGATCAGCACGAACAGCAGCAGGATCACCGCCAGCACCATGTTGGCTTCGGACAGGATCCGGATGCCCTTGTCCAGCCCGCTGGCGACCGACAGCGTGGCCAGGCCGCACGTGATGACGATGAGGATGATCTGCGTGGTCACGCCCACGGGAACGCCGAACAGATGGTTCAACCCGCTGTTCATCTGCGCCACGCCCAGGCCCAGCGACGTCGCCACCCCCAGCACCGTGCCGATGATGGCGAAGATGTCGACCGCATGGCCGATCGGCCCGTGGATGCGGTTGCCGATCAGCGGGTACAGCGCGGACCGCAAGGTCAGCGGCAGGCCATGCCGGAAAGAGAAGAACGCCAGCGTCAGCGCCACCACGGCGTAGATCGCCCACGCGTGGAGCCCCCAATGGAAGAAGGTGATCTTCATGGCTTCGCGGGCGGCGGCGGCGTTGCCGCCCTCGCCGACCGGCGGCGACATGAAATGCATGACGGGTTCGGCCACGCCGAAGAACATCAGGCCGATGCCCATGCCGGCCGAGAACAGCATCGCGAACCACGTGAAATTGCGGTAATCCGGTTCACTGTGGTCGGGGCCCAGCTTGATGTCGCCGTAACGGCTGACCGCCAGGAATGTGACCGACAGCAAGATGATGGCCACTACCAGGATGTAGAACCAGCTGGCATTGCCGAGGATCCAGCCCTGCACCGCTTCGAACAGGTTCTGCGCGGTCTTCGGAGCCGCGATGGCAAAGCCCACGAGCAGCAGGGTGAACAGCGCGGCCGAGAAAAAGACCGGTTTGTTGATCGTGGAGGATGGTCGGGTTTCTGAAGTCATGCTGCCGCTCCTTTCGCCCGAGGGTTGGAAAAACCGACGCGGACCCCCTCAGTCTGGCCGCGCGCCGCAGGTATTACTATCACGCCCAGCGTACGGCTGACAATCTGAAATAACGGAGACAAGCGCATGATCGATCATCTGGACCATCTCGTCTTGACCTGCACCGACCCCGAGGCCACGGTGGATTTCTACACCCGCATCCTGGGGATGCGCCTGGAGACTTTCGGCGCAGGCCGCCAGGCGTTGCGCTTCGGCAACCAGAAAATCAACCTGCACGTGCGCGGCCACGAGTTCGAGCCCAAAGCGCATTTGCCCGTGCCGGGCGCGCTGGACCTGTGCTTCATCGCCGACCGGCCCCTGGACGAGGTGATCGTCCGCTTGAACGAGGCCGGCGCCACGATCATCGAAGGCCCGGTGGCGCGCACCGGCGCCACCGGCAAGATCCGCTCGGTGTACCTGCGCGACCCGGACCTGAACCTGATCGAGATATCGGAACTGGAAGGCTGAATAGCCCCCACGCCGCGCCGACTTGGCGTGGCTTATTGCCCCTCGGGCGGGGGGTCGCCGAAGACCACGCGGCGAAAGAATCCCGCCAGCACGGCCTCGGTCATTTCCAGCGGGACGCCCTGCGGATCGAAGGCATAGCTGAACTGCATGCCGTCCGACAGGGCGAGCAGCCCGATGGCCAGTTGCTCTGCCGGCAGCGGCAGCGGCGTGCCCACGTGGGCGGAAAACTGGCGGACGTATTCCGTGGTGGCGGCGCGCAGTTCGCGCAGGCAGTCCGTGAAGCCCACCCGGAACTCCGGGTCGCGCGCGGCTTGCAGCTTGCCTTCCATCCAGAGCAGGAAACAGTCGTTTTCGCGGTGGTGCGTGCTGTAGTACTCCAGCACGCGCGCCTCCATCTGCGGGCGCGATTCGCCGTCCTCGAAGATGGCGCGCATGTCGGCCATCACCTTTTCATGATCGCGCCGGAGCAATTGCAGGAACAGTTCGGACTTGCTGCCGAAATTGGAATAGAAGGCCCCGCGCGTGTACCCGGCCAGTTCGGCGATGTCCTCGACGCTGGCGGCCACGAAACCCTTGCTGAGGAAAACCGATTGCGCAGCGTCCAGCAGGCGCTGGCGCGTCTGGTCTCGGCTTTGCTCGCGGGTAAGGCGGATTTTTGACATGGCGCGAGTTTAGCATTGGCGCCCCTTTCAAATACAGTCTTGTATCCGAATACAGACTTGCATTAGAATCCAGGCCGTATCGAGTCTGACTCGCCCCTCTTTTGCCCTTTTCCGCGCCGCGAGGTGTTTCGTGAATTGTCCTGGCCCCTGCGCGCACTCCACCGCGCACGACCTTGCCGCCGCCGCGGCGCCGCCCCATTCATCCCCCCGCCGCTGGACGCGCCGGCTGGCTTTGCCGGCGGCCTTGGCGATGGCCCTGGCCCTGTCGGCCTGCGGCCGCAAGGAAGCGCCCGCCCCCGCGCCGCGGCCGGTGGTGGCCATGCCGGCCAAGGCCGACGAACGCCTGCCAGCCTGGACCTTGCCGGGCGAAGTGCAGGCGCGCTACAGCACGCCGTTGTCGTTCCGCGTGGGCGGCAAGATCATCGAACGCCAGGTCAGGCTGGGCGACACCGTCACCCCGGGCCAGATCGTGGCCAAGCTGGACCCCGCCGACGCGACCAAGAACGCAGCCGCCGCGAAAGCCCAGTTGTCGGCCGCCCAGCATCAGTTGGACTATGCGCGCCAGCAGCTGGACCGCGACCGCGCCCAGGCACGCGAGAACCTGATCGCCGCGAACCAGCTCGAGCAGACCCGCAACGCCTACGCTTCGGCGCTGGCGCAACGCGACCAGGCCGCGCAGCAAGCGGCGCTGTCGGCTGACCAGTTGAAGTACACCACCCTGCAGGCCGACCATGCGGGCGTCATTACCGCCGAACAGGCCGACACCGGCCAGAACGTGGCCGCCGGGACGCCCGTCTACCAATTGGCGTGGTCCGGCGACATCGACGCGATCTGCGACGTGCCCGAAAGCGTGTTGGCGGGACTTGCCGTCGGTCAACGCGCCAACGTCACGCTGGGCCCGCTGCCCGGCAAGACCTTTACCGCCGTCTTGCGCGAGATTGCGCCGGCCGCCGATCCGCAAAGCCGCACCTACCGCGTCAAGCTCACGCTGGAATCGCCCTCGCCGGACGTCCGGCTGGGCATGACCGCCAACATCAGCTTCGACAATCGGGGTTCAGACAACCAGGCGACCTACACGGTGCCGGCCACCGCGCTGTTCCATGACGGCAAGGCGCCCGCCGTCTGGGTCGTCAAGCCGCAAGAAGACACGCTGGAGCTGCGCCGCGTGCAGGTGCTGCGCTACGACGCCCGCACCGTCACGCTGGCAGGCGGCGTGAAAGCCGGCGAACGCCTGGTCTGGCAAGGCGTGCACACGGTATCCGCCGGCGAAAAAGTGCGCGCCGTGCCGCCGCTGCACCCCGAGGACTTCGCGTCATGAGCGCGCCGGACCGGGAACCCGGCCACAGCCACGAAGAAGGCAAGTTCAACCTGTCGGCCTGGGCGTTGCGCCACCAGCCGCTGGTGATCTTCATCATTACGCTGGTCACGCTGTTCGGCGTGTTGTCGTATTCCAAGCTGGCGCAGTCGGAAGACCCGCCCTTCACGTTCCGCGTCATGGTCATCAAGACCCTGTGGCCGGGCGCGACCGCGCAGCAGGTGCAGGAACAGGTCACCGACCGCATCGGCAAGAAGCTCCAGGAGACCCCCAACACGGATTTCCTGCGCAGCTACTCGCGCCCAGGCGAATCGCTGATCTTCTACACCATGAAGGACTCGGCGCCCGCCAGCACCGTGGCAGACCAGTGGTACCAGATCCGCAAGAAGGTCGGCGACATCCAGGCCACGCTGCCCCAAGGGGTGCAGGGCCCATTCTTCAACGACGAGTTCGGCGACGTCTACACCAACATCTACACCTTGCAAGGCGACGGATTCTCGCCGGCGCAGCTGCATGACTATGCGGACAAGCTGCGCACGGTGCTGCTGCGCGTGCCCGGCGTGGCCAAGGTGGACTACTTCGCCGATCAGGCCGAACACGTCTACATCGAAATCTCCAACACGCAGCTGACCCGCCTGGGCGTGTCGCCACAGCAGATCGCCCAGGCGATCAATACGCAGAACGCGGTGGCCAGCGCCGGCACCCTGACGACGGCCGACGACCGCATTTTCGTGCGCCCCACCGGCCAGTTCGAGAACAGCCGCGCGCTGGCGGATACGCTGATCCGGGTGAACGGGAAATCCATCCGGCTGGGCGACATCGCCACGATCCACCGCGGCTACGACGATCCGCCCGTCGAACAGATGCGCGCAGGCGGCAACCCCGTGCTGGGCATCGGCATCACCATGCAGCCCGGGCAGGACGTGGTGCGCCTGGGCAAATCGCTGGGCGCGACCTTCGAAAAGCTGAAGGCCCAGCTGCCCGCAGGCCTGACGTTGACCGAGGTCTCCAGCATGCCGCAGGCGGTCTCGCATTCCGTCGACGACTTCCTGCGATCCGTGGCCGAAGCCGTGGCCATCGTGCTGATCGTCAGCCTGGTGTCGCTGGGCCTGCGCACGGGCATGGTGGTGGTGATTTCGATTCCGGTGGTGCTGGCGGTCACGGCCCTGTTCATGGACGTGTTCGGCATCGGGCTGCACAAGGTGTCGCTGGGCACGCTGGTGCTGGCGCTGGGCCTGCTGGTGGACGACGCCATCATCGCCGTGGAAATGATGTCGGTGAAGCTCGAGCAAGGATGGAGCCGCGCCCGCGCGGCGGCCTACGCCTACACCAGCACCGCCTTCCCCATGCTGACCGGCACGCTCGTCACCGTGGCGGGCTTTTTGCCCATCGCGCTGGCCAAGTCCAGCACCGGCGAGTACACCCGGTCGATCTTCCAGGTGTCGGCCATCGCGCTGATCACGTCCTGGTTCGCGGCCGTGGTGCTGATCCCGCTGCTGGGCTACCGGCTGCTGCCCGAGCGCAAGCGCGAAGCCCATCTGCCGCACGATCACGAACACGACATCTACAACACCCGCTTCTACCAGCGCCTGCGGGGCTGGGTGGCATGGTGCGTGGACCGCCGCTACTGGGTGCTGGCCGCCACCGTGCTGATCTTCGTCGTGTCGATGGCGGGGTTCAAACTCGTGCCGCAGCAGTTCTTCCCCAGCTCGGACCGCACCGAACTGCTGGTGGACGTGCGCCTGCAGGAAGGCGCGTCGTTCGCCGCCACGCTGCGTCAGGTGGAGCGGCTGGAAAAGGCCTTGGACGGCCGGCCCGAGATCGACCATTCGGTCAGCTTCGTGGGTACCGGCGCGCCGCGCTTCTACCTGCCGCTGGACCAGCAACTGGCCACGCCCAACTTCGCCCAGCTGGTCATCACCGCGCACTCGGTGGAAGACCGCGAAAAACTGGCGCAGTGGCTGGCGCCGATGCTGCGCGAGGATTTCCCCGCCGTCCGCACCCGCCTGTCGCGCCTGGAGAACGGGCCGCCCGTTGGGTATCAGGTGCAGTTCCGCGTCAGCGGCGACAAGATCTCCGACGTGCGGGCCGTGGCCGAGAAGGTCGCCACCGAAGTCCGCGCCGACAACCGGTCGGTCAATGTGCAGTTCGACTGGGACGAGCCTTCCGAGCGCTCGGTGCGTTTCGAGATCGACCAGCAGAAGGCGCGCGAGCTGGGCATCAGTTCAAGCGACATTTCCGACTTCCTGGCGATGACCCTGTCGGGCTACAACGTGACGCAGTACCGCGAACGCGACAAGCTGATCACGGTCAGCCTGCGCGCGCCCCGGGACGAACGCGTCGACCCCGCCCGCCTGGCCACGCTGGCCATGCCCACGCCCAACGGCCCGGTGCCGCTCGGCAGCCTGGGGCAGGTGCGCTACGACCTTGAGTACGGCGTCATCTGGGAACGCGACCGCCAGCCCACCATCACGGTGCAGGCGGACGTGACCAGCGGATCGCAGGGCATCGACGTCACGCAAGCCATCGACAAGAAGCTGGACGCCATCCGTGCGGAACTGCCGGTCGGCTACCGCATCGAAGTGGGCGGCCCGGTCGAGGAAAGCGCCAAGGGCCAGTCGTCGATCAACGCGCAGATGCCGCTGATGGCGGTGGCCGTGCTGACGCTCCTGATGGTGCAGCTGCAGAGCTTTGCACGGGTGCTGATGGTGGTGCTGACGGCGCCGCTGGGCCTGATCGGCGTGGTGGCGGCGCTGCTGCTGTTCGGCAAGCCCTTCGGTTTCGTCGCCATGCTGGGCGTGATCGCGATGTTCGGCATCATCATGCGCAACTCGGTGATCCTGGTGGACCAGATCGAGCAGGACATCCTGAACGGCCACAAGCGCGTGGACGCGATCGTCGGCGCCACCGCGCGGCGTTTCCGCCCCATCGTCTTGACGGCCGCAGCCGCCGTGCTGGCACTGATCCCGCTGTTGCGCAGCAACTTCTTCGGTCCGATGGCGACGGCGCTGATGGGCGGCATCACCAGCGCCACGGTGCTGACGCTGTTCTTCCTGCCCGCGCTGTATGCGGCCTGGTTCCGCGTGCGCCACGACGAACGCGACGAACCGGAAGGCGTGCCGCCCGGCGCCAACGCCGCCGATACGCTGTAACGAGGAATTTGACGATGAAGATCCTCCCCCTCCGGCTGGCCAAGGTGCCGCTCGCGCTGGCGCTGACCCTGGCGCTGGGCGCCTGCGCCTTCGCCCCGGACAGCAAGCCGCCCGCCGTGGCCTCGCCCGCGCAATACGGCGTGGAACCCGTGCCCCCTGCCGGCGCCGCCGCCCAGGGCGTGGCGCAAACCTTCGAGGCAGGCGCGCGTCCCGTGCCCGAATGGTGGAAGCGTTATGGCTCCAGCGCGCTGGATGCGCTGGTGCAGGAAGGCCTGGCCAACAGCCCCAACCTGGCCGCCGCGGAACGCAATCTGGCGGGTGCGCGCGAGCAACTGCGCGCGCAGGTCAATTCGTCGCTGCTGCCGTCCGTAGACGCAGGCGGGAACGCCAAACGCAACCGTGCGCTGACCATGCCCAACCTGCCCGAGCCCACGGCGCTCTACAACGTCTTCACCGGTCAGATCCAGGCCACCTACGATCTGGACCTGTTCGGTGCCGCGCGCTTCGCCAACGCCTCGCTGGCGGCGCAAGTCGAGCAGCAGGCATTCCAGCTGGAATCCGCGCGGCGCTCGCTGGCGGGCAACATCGTCACCGGCGCCATCACCTCCGCATCGCTTGCCGAGCGCGTGGCGCTGACCGAAAAGCAGGTGGTGCTGCTGCGCCAGGTGGCGCGCGATACGCAGCGCCGCTACGAATTGGGATCCGCCTCGCAGAACGATGCGCTGGACGCCGACCAGGACGCCGCCACGTTGGAGGCTTCGCTGCCCGGACTGCGGGCGCAGTGGCACGCCACGCGCCACGCGCTGGCCGTGCTGCTGGGCCGCAGCCCCGACCAGGCCCCGGACGATCTGGCATTCAGCACATTGGCGGTGCCGGCGCAGGTGCCGGTAGTGGTGCCGTCCGAACTGCTGGCGTCGCGCCCGGATGTGCTGGTCGCCGACGCAGTGGTGCAGGCCGCGGCGGCCGATGTGGGCGTGGCCACGGCGCAGCTGTTTCCCAGCCTGTCGCTGTCCGCGTCCATGGGCAAAGGCGGCTTCAGCTGGCCGTCCGCGCTGTCGGGCGCCGGGTCGATCTGGGCGATCGGCGCGTCGCTGACGCAGCCTATCTTCCATGGCGGCGCGCTGCTGGCCGAACGGCGCGCCGCGCAGGAGCGCTACCAGGCCGCCGTGCTGCAGTACAAACAGACCGTGCTGACCGCGTTCCAGGACGTGGCCGACACCTTGTCGCGCCTGGACGCCGACGGGCAGGCGCTGGCCTCGGCCGAAGCATCGCGGCGGGCGGCCGAGCAGTCCTACCGCAACACGGCCAGCCGCGTGCGGCTGGGCGCGCTGGCTCCCTATACGGAGTACGCGGCGGAACAGCATTACGTGGCGGCGCGGCTGCGCGAACTGGAATACGCGAATGCCCGTCTGACCGAAACCGCGGCACTGTTCCAGGCCATGGGCTCGCCCGCGCGGGCCCCGGAGACCGCCTCCCGGCAGCCCTGAAGCGACCGGACCCCGGCAGTCAGCAAACAGGCCCCTCGCGCTTACGCCGCAGGGGCCTGTTCTTTCATGCGCGCGGCCAACGCCAGCGATTCGATGCGGCGCGCGGCGGATTGCAGCAGCGCCGTCGTCTTGTCCTGCGCGATCGTGTTCAGCCGCGTCGCCAGGAACGTGACGGTCAGCGCGCCGAAGATGCGGCGGTCTTCCTGGAACACCGGCACCGCGATGCCCGCCCGCTCGGGCGATATTTCCCCCACCCCCAGGTAAGCGCCCTGCACGCGGATCGTGTCCAGCCGCGCCGTGAATTCACCCAAGGTATCGCCCAGGCCCAGCGCGCGGACCTCTTCCGCGTGCGCCTCGTACAGCTTGCGCTGGTCCTTGCGTGGCAGGAACGCCACGATGGTCTTGGCCGTGGCGCCGCGGAACAAGGGATGCGCGCGGCCGCGGCCATGGGCGATGCCCAGTTCATCGGGGCCGCGTTCGTGATGGATGTTCAGGATGCGCAAGCCGTGGATCACGCTGAGCAGCACGTCGCCCCCGACTTGATCGACCACCTCGCGCATGATCGGCCGCGCCACGGCCAGTACCGGGTCGCCATCGATGATCAGGTGGTCCAGTTCGATGATGCGCGGCCCCAGCTTGTAGCCGCCGCCCGTCATGCGCAGCAGATAGCCCAGGTCGGACAGATCGCGGATGTAGCGGTAGCCCGTGGGCGCCGAATACGCCAGGCGGGAAATGATGTCCTCGGCCGTGAGCACCGGAGTGTCTAGGCTGAAGAGGTCAAGAATGGCCAGGGCTCGCTTCAGGGTGGACATGGGGTCTGGGGGCAAGGAACAACGCGGGAAACGGGCGGAGCGTATCACAGCGCCCGGCCGCGCAGCACGGCGTCATGAAGGCAGGCTATCGCTTGTTCGCCCGCAGCCAGGCGAAGGCTATCGTCTTTCTTATTTTTATCATTTATAGATAAATACTAATTGGTAAGAATGAATTTTTATCGAATAATGATATTTAACTAGAAGCAGCACCCAAGGGGAAATCCATGAAGCAGTCATGCAGCAATGACGTACCGGAAGGCGGCATCAGCCGCCGGCAATTCCTGACAACATCCGCCGCCGCGCTGGCCGGCGCGGCGATCGCCCGCCCCGGGCAAGCGTGGGCGGCGGACTATCCGGCGGGGCGCGCGATCCAGTTCATCGTGCCCTTCCCCGCCGGCGGCGGCACCGACCTGGTGGCCCGGCCGCTGGCGCAGGGCATCGGCGAAGCGCTCAAGCAAAGCGTGGTCGTCATCAACAAAGGCGGGGCGGCGGGCAACATCGGCACGCAGCAGGCCGCGCGCTCGGCGCCCGACGGCTACACCATCGCCCTGGGCTCCACCGGCACGCATACCGTGAACCAGAGCCTGTACGAGAACATCGGCTACGACCCGGTCAAGGATTTCGAACCGGTGTCGATGGTCTGCTACTACAACAATGTGCTGGTCGTGCACCCGTCGTTTCCGGCGCGCACGCTGCAAGAGCTGGTCGCCCTTATCAAGGCGAATCCGGGCAAGTACTTCTACGGCATCACGCAAAACGGCAGTTCGGCGCATCTGGCCATGGAGCTGCTGAAGGCCACAGCCGGACTGGACTTGCCCGGCGTGCCGTACAAGGGCGCCGCGGCGGCGGTCAACGACTTCCTGGGCGGGCAGTTCCCCATCCTGATGGACGTCGTGATCAACCAGCAGCAATTCATCCACGGCGGCAAGTCGCGCCCGCTGGCGGTGACGTCCGCGCAGCGCGCGCAGGCGCTGCCGGACGTGCCCACCGTGGCCGAGTCCGGCTTCCCCGGCTATCAGGCCATCGGCTGGAACGGCGTGTTCGTGCCCGCCGGCACGCCGGCCGCCATCGTCAAGACGCTGAACAGCGCGGTGCAAAGCGCGCTCAAGCAGCCAGCGCTGGCGCAATTGACGCAAAACGGGTTGGAGCTGCATGGCGGCACGCCCGAAGCACTGGGCCGCTTCGTCGCCAGCGAAAGCGAGAAGTGGCGCACCCTGATCAAGAACGCCGACATCAAGGCCACCTGATGCAACGAATTCCTTATGGCGCCGCCATCGGCGCCGACGCCAACCCCTGGCTGCCGCTGGACCACGAACTGCGCGCGCAGGGCTTGCGGGCCGCTGACGCCCCGCCGGTGCGCGCCGTGGTCTGCGTCACCGTCCACGTGGACGGCCCCGCCGTCGAAGTCGGCCGCAAGCAATTGCCGGTGGGCCCGTACACCGCGGGCCGCTATGCGATCCGGCGCGGCGTGCCCCGGCATCTGGAGATCCTGGCGCGGCACCGCATGCCCGCCACCTTCTTTGCCTGCGGATACGACGTCGAACACTACCCCGCGACCTTCCACTCCATCCTGGCCGCCGGACACGAAATCGCCGCGCACGGCTATCTGCACGAAGCCTGGGACCTGGGCGACGAAGAGCCTGCGCTGCTGGCCAAGACCCACCGGATCATCCAGCAGGAATTGGGTGTGACGCCCGTGGGCTGGTGTTCACCGTCCGGGCGCAAAAGCCATCGCACCCTGCCCGCGCTTCGCGAGTTGGGCTACTGCTACGACGCCAGCGAAAAGGACCAGGACCGGCCCTACCTGGCCGACGGCGACGACGGCTTCATCATGCTGCCGAACAACACCGTGTCGCTGGACGACTACCCCTTCTACTTCTCGGGCCACAGCCTGGCCGCCGAAGCCTGCGACAACTGGGTCCAGGAATTCGAGGCCCTGCGCCAGGCCGAAGGCTATGTGCACCTGACCGTGCACCCCAAGGCCGCCGGGGGTTCCGGCACGCCCGCCCGTGCTGCGGCCCTGGACCGCTTCCTCGCCCACGTCGCCGCGCAACCGGACGTGCACGTCATGACGCTGGAAGCGCTGGCCCGCCACTGCCTTGCCCGCCCCGACAACTGGAGACGCGCATGACCGCCCCCAAGACCGTGCTGGTGACCTTGAACGTGCAAGGCATCGGCCCCGAAGCCGCGACCCAACCCGAAACCGCGCTGCACGGCCGGGATGCCCATGGCCGCTACACCTATGGCGGCGGCCTGTCCCGCGTGCTGGACATGCTGCGCCGGCAAGGCATCCGCGCCACGCTCTTCTGGCCGGTGTTCGAAGCAGAGCGTTGCCGCGACCTGCTGGAGCAGAGCCTGCGCGACGGCCACGAGGCGGCCTCCCAGGGCAACGCCTTCGAAGACCTGAGCACGCTGGGCGACCGCGAAGCCGAGGTGCTGGAGCGCGCCCGCGACCGCCTCGCCCGTTTGACGGGCGCCGCGCCGCAGGGCTTCCGCTACACCAGCAGCGCGTTTTCAGCGAGCACCGTGCCGCTTCTGCGGCAATTGGGCTACCGCTACGACAGCAGCGCGATCGACGACGACGCGCCCTATGCGTTGGACGGCGACGGCGGCGCAGGCATGGTCGAGCTGCCCTGGAGCGAAGGCCTGTGCGACGCCACGCATTTCAGCCGCCGCGTCACCCAGGACCGCGCCTATGCGCACTGGGTGGAACAAGGCGACGCGTTGCTGGCCGCCGAAGGCTACGCCTGCCTGACCCTGCATCCGCGCGCCGACCACGGCGTGGGCCGGGCGGCGCGTCTGCAGAAAGTGGAGCAATTGCTGGAACGCTTCCGGGCGGCCGGCGCCGAGTTTGCGGCGTGCGGCGATCTGGCGGCGCGTGCATTGCGGACAGGATAGATCCGTCATTGGGTAAACCCTGAGCAATATTGGCGCCAAAATAAGCTAACATTTTTGAAATATTGATTTCCCTCCGACTACACGGCGCGCGTCGCCGCTTACCGTCCATGACCCAGATCACCCAATTCCCCTTCGTATCGGTTTCCGGCACGCCCGAAGCCCGTGGCCGCTCCTATGGCCAGCAAGCCGCCGACCGCGTGCGCAAAAGCGCGGCCATGTACGGCCAGACGCTGGTCGACCTGGGCTACGACGCCATGGCGCGCACCCAGCTCATCGCCCACTTCGCCCGTGAAATCGAGGACTTCGCCCCGCATTACCTGGAAGAAATGCGCGGCATCGCCGCAGGTGCGGATGTACCGTTCGAAGACATCGTGATGGTGAACGCCCGCACCGAAGTCGTCGCCAAGGCGCGCGCCGAAAAGAAAAAGGCCGCCGAACTGGAACCCGGCGACGGCTGCACGGGCGCCCTGATCCTGCCCACGCGTTCGGCCAACGGCAACCTGATCCATGGCCAGAACTGGGACTGGCGCGCCGAATGCGCCGAAACCGCCATCGTGCTGCGCGTGCGCAACGACAACGGCCCGGACATCCTGACTTTCGTTGAAGCCGGCGGCCTGGCCCGCAGCGGTCTGAACAGCGCCGGCGTGTCCATCACCGCCAACTACCTGGAATCCGACCGCGACTTCCGCCAGTTGGGCGTGCCGCTGTCGCTGATCCGCCGCAAGGTGCTGGAACAGCAGCATTTCGCGCTGGCCATCAAGGCCGTCGCCACCACCCCCAAGTCGTGTTCGAACAACATCATGATCGGCATGGCCGCGGGCTTTGGCGTCGACTACGAATGCACCACCGATGAAGCCTTCCCGATCTACCCCGGCGCCGACGACCTGATCGTGCACGCCAACCACTGGGTCAGCGAAGTGGCGCTGGGCAAGCTGCGCGACACCGGCCGCGCCAGCACTCCGGAAAGCGCCTACCGCGACTGGCGCGTGCGCCGCCTGCTGAACGAGAAGACGCAGCTGACGCGCGAAGATCTGAAGCACGCCCTGTTCGACGACTTCGGTTCGCCCTATTCCGTCTGCCGCCCGCCGCGCCCGGGCAGCCACGACAACCTGTCGGCCACGGTCGCCATGGTCGTGATGGAGCCCGCCGCCGGCCTGATGGAAGTGGCGCCGCTGCCCGCGCTGAACCGCACGTTCACCCGCTACAGCCTGACCGCAGAACCCGAACTGCTGGCCGCCGCCTGACCGGCAATGCGCCCGCGCAACCCGAGGAAATATCAATGAAGAACCATTGTTTGCGCGCCGCGGTTGCGCTGGCGCTGGCCGCTCTGGCCGGCACGGCTGCCGCGCAATCCGCGCCGCCGCTGCGCATTTCGCTGACGGCCGACATCCGCTCGACCGAACCCGGCGTCAACCGCGACAGCAACAGCGACGCCGTCGTGCTGCACATCGTGGAAGGCCTGGTCGCGTACGGCGAAGACGCCGAAGTGCGCCCCCTGCTGGCCAAGTCCGTCGACATCAGCCCGGACGGCAAGACCTATACCTTCAAGCTGCGCGACGGCATCAAGTTCCATAACGGCAAACCGATGACGTCGGCCGACGTGCTGTGGACGTGGCAGCACTACACCGCCGCCAATTCCGGCTGGCGCTGCGCCAGCGAATTCGACGGCCGCGGCACAGTGAAGGTCACCGGCGTGGAAGCGCCCGACGCGCAGACGGTGGTCTACCACCTGGAGAAGCCCACCAGCCTGTTCCTGGCGTCGCTGGCCCGCACCGACTGCGGCGGCACCGGCATCCTGTCCAAGGACTCGGTCGGCGCGGACGGCGCCTGGATCAAGCCCATCGGCACCGGCCCGTTCGAACTGGCCGAATGGAAACGCGGCGAATACATCCGCCTGACCAAGTTCGCAGGCTATTCGAACCTGGACGGCAAGCGCGACGGCTACACCGGCTCGAAGCGTCCGTTGGTGGACGAAGTGCGCTTCATGATCGTGCCGGACGATTCCACGGCCAAGGCCGCCTTGCAGCGCGGCAACATCGACATCATCGAAGACGTGTCCAACAACGACGTGCCGGTGCTGCAAGGCACGCCGAACGTGAAGGTGGCCTACGCGCCGGTGATGAGCATGACGGCGCTGCTGTTGCAGACCAAGGACCCGGTGCTGTCCAGCCCGAAGATGCGCCAGGCCCTGGCCCACGCCATCGATTACAAGCAGTTGGCCGCGGCCGTGACCGAAGGCCTGGCCCAGCCCAACAATTCCATCGTGCCGCTGGTCTCGCCCTACCATGACGCGGTCCAGAAGAAAGGCTGGGACTACGACCCGGCCGCGGCGCAGAAGCTGCTGAAGGAAGCGGGCTACAAGGGCCAGGAACTGTCGATCCTGACGACCAAACGCTACCCGCAGTCGTATAACTCGGCGGTGATCGTGCAGGCGATGCTGCAGTCGGTAGGCATCAATGCGCAGTTGTCGGTGGTGGAGTGGGCGACGCAGCTGGACCGCTACAACGCGGGCACCTATCAGATGATGACGTTCCCGTACTCCGCGCGCCTGGACGCGGCGCTGAACTACGAGATGGTGACGGGCGACAAGGCCAAACAACCGCGCAAGGTCTGGGACAACCCGGAAGCCGCGAAGCTGGTGGAAGCGGCGTCGGTGGATACGGACCATGCCAAGCGGCAGGCGGCGTTCGACCAGCTGCATCAGCTGTTCCTGGCGGACGTGCCGAGCATTCCGCTTTATAACGGGCTGGATATCGGAGCTTACCGGAGCAGCATCAAGGGGTACCAGCCTTGGGCGGTGAAGAAGCCGCGTGCATGGGAAGTGGAGCGGGTTTCTCAGTGAGCGCTGTAAGGGGTTGAAGTAGGATGCCCGTCGGCGCAGCCACCCTGACGGCGCGCGCCCACGATTGCGGTCCGGAGCCTTCGCTCCGGACTGCCCCCTTGTCATCTTCGTTGCGGCCTGCGGCCGCGGCCTTCAGATTCCCTCGGGCGCATCGAGGTTGCGCGCCGTCAGGGTGGCTGCGCCGACGGGCTACCAGCGTCTTGGCTTGAGGCGCTGCTAGACCCGTGGTTGGCGGAGAGTCTTGCGTCGCCCGCCGATTGCGGCCGCGCGGGCGGCCACAATCGGCATACATGGTTGCGGGCGTCGTGGCGGTGTTTCTCTGCAAGCGACCGCGCTCTGTTGGGCGTAATCGCTCGTTCCCTGGCCCCTTCCTGATCCATCGCAGGCGCCGTCCTGCGCCAATCGCGCCCGCCTTCTGGGCGTGTCCCCCTTCCTCGGCTCCGCACCCTGATCAGGGCATTTCCCTTCCCCATTTCTGCCCTTCGCCGAGCCAGCGCGTACGCCTCGCCTATTCGGGATACTACTGGTATCCCATTGGGATACCAATGAAGTACCGTTCAGCCATCGCATGGCCGCGACCTGTTTTTCCCGGGGGCGGCGCCGCTTCCATTCCTGCAACACGCCATGAACGCTACGCAACGCACCTATCAAACGCTTCTGGACCAAATCGTTTCGCGCCGGATTCCGGCTGGCGAAGTGCTCGAAGAGCGCCGCCTGGCCGATGAGCTGGACGTGTCGCGCACGCCCTTGCGCGCCGCCATGAATCGGTTGCTGGGCGAAGGCATGCTGGAGCGCCTGTCCAACGGATCGATCGTGGTGCGGTCGTTCGGCGTTACGGATCTGCTGGAGTTGCTGCAGATCCGCAGCCTCTTGGAAAGCGAGGCGGCGGCGATGGCGACGGGGCGTATTCCGGCCGAGCCGCTGGAAGGACTGCGCACACGCCTGCAGGCCTTGCTGGATGCCCAGACGCCTGACGAAAAGTCGGATTGGGAAGTCGACAACGCCCTGCATGACCTGGTGGCCGCCTATTGCGGCAACCGGAATCTGGCGTCGATGATCACCGCGACCCGCCGCCAGGTGCGGATGTGCGACGTTGAGCGATTGCCGCAGCGGCAGGTGCAAGCCAGGGAAGAGCACCTGGCGATCGTGCAGGGCCTGTTGTCGGGCGATTCCGCCCGCGCGCGCCAGGCGATGGCCGCCCATCTGGAGAGCGTGCGCCGCAGCTACGTCAACTCGTTGGGATACCTGAGCCATGGCGCGTGACGTGACGAATTCTCCCGCCGTCGTGCGCGCGCAACCGCTCACCGCCGATGCGTTCGCGCCATATGGCGAAGTGATCGCGCATCAGGGCGCGGAACGGCGCCACTTCCTGACGGAGCCGATGCGGCACGGGCCGCAAGTCATGCGGCAGGCCTGCTGGGTCAGCCGCGTGAATGCGCGGCCGGCCGGCCCGGTCGTGATCGAACTGATGGAACGGCATCCGCACGCGGCCCAGACCTTCGTTCCCCTGACGGCGACGCCCTACCTTGTCGTGGTCGCGCCGACCGGGGCCGACGGCTTGCCGGATATGGCGCGGTTGGCGGCCTTTCTGGCGTCCGGCAGCCAGGGTGTTTGCTATCGCGTCGGCACCTGGCATCACGGCCTGACCGTGCTGGGCGGGCCGGCGGAATTCCTGGTCTTGATGGGCCAGACCGGCCGTGATGACGACGATGAATTCTGGCAGGCGCCGGCCCCCCATGCCGTCGTTTCCCTTCCCGGTTGATTCTTCTCAGGTGGCTTGTCCGTGATGAACTTCGATCCTCCCCACTTGCGCCGCGATTTCATCGGCTATGGCGCAAATCCCCCCGATCCCCAATGGCCCGGCGGCGCGCGTCTGGCGCTGAACCTGTGCATCAACTATGAGGAAGGCGGCGAGCCGTCGGTGCCGGACGGCGACCCGGAATCCGAGACCGGGCTGACCGAAGGCGGCGCGGGCGGCTTTACCGGCCGCGACCTGGCGGCCGAGTCGATGTTCGAATACGGCAGCCGCATCGGTTTTTGGCGGGTGCATCGGATGCTGCAATCCCGCGGCATGACCGCGACGGTGCTGGGCTGCGGCCTGGCGCTGGAACGCAATCCCGAGGTTTGCGAGGCGATCCGCGCCGCGGGCTATGACGTCTGCGCGCATGGCTGGCGCTGGGAACGGCATCAGAACCTGACGCTGGAACAGGAACGCGAGCGCATCCGCCGCACCGTGGAATCCATCACCCGTTCGGTCGGGTCTCGTCCGCTGGGCTGGTATTGCCGCTACGGCCCCAGCCTGAACACCCGCGCGCTGCTCGTGGAGGAAGGCGGGTTCCTGTATGACTCCGACACCTACAACGACGAACTGCCCTACTGGACGCACGTCGGCGACACGCCGCATCTGCTGGTGCCCTACGGTCTGGCCAACAACGACGCCAAGTTCATCCGCGGCGGCATGGCCACGGGACAGGATCTGTTCGAGTACCTGCGCGACGCCTTCGACGTGCTCTACGAAGAGGGATCGACGGCCCCCAAGATGATGTCCGTGGGACTGCACCTGCGCCTGGTCGGCCAGCCCGGCCGCGCGGCGGGGCTGGCGCGTTTCCTGGACCACGTGGCGGCCCATCGCGATGTCTGGGTCTGCCGTCGCGCGGATATCGCCCGCCACTGGCACGCCTGCCATCCCGTCGCCCCGGGCGCGCTGCGCTGATTCGTTTTCTGCAATGACCACGTTTTCTCTTTCAGGAGAGCAGTATGTCGAAGTACAGGAAATTCAATCGCCGCGGCGCTTTGACCACCGCGCTGGCCGCGGTGCTGGCGCTGGGTCTGGGGACGGCTGCGCAAGCGCAACCGCAGCCCTATCCGAACAAGCCCATCCGCATCGTCGTGCCCTTCCCGCCGGGTGGCGCGGCCGACACGCTGGCGCGCGCCCTGTCGCAACAACTGAACGACACCCTTGGCAAGCAGGTGATCGTCGAGAACCGGGCGGGCGCGGGCGGCACCATCGGGACCAATGCCGTGGCAAGGGCGGAACCGGACGGCTACACGCTGCTGCTGGGCAACGTATCGACGCTGGCGATCGCCCCCAGCCTGTACCCCAACCTGAACTATGACCCGGTCAAGGACTTCCAGCCGATCACGCTCGTCGGCAAGAGCCCGCTGGTCTTCGCCATCAACCCGGCCCTGCCCGCCAAGAGCCTGCCGGAACTCGTTGCCCTGGCCGCGAAAGAACCGGGCAAGCTGACGTTCGGATCTTCCGGCGCCGGCAGCATCACCCATCTGACGGGCGAAGTCCTGAACCTGGCCACGGGCGGCAAACTGGTGCACGTGCCCTACAAGGGCAGCTCGCCGGTGCTGCTGGCTGTGGCCTCGGGTGAACTGAGCATGGGCGTCACCCAGGTCGTGGAAATGCTGCCTCAGTACAAGGCCGGCCGTGTCGGCGCCGCGGCCGTGACCGGAACCGAGAAGTCGCCCGCGCTGCCCGACGTCTCGACGGCGGCATCCCAAGGGGTGAAGGGGTTGGAAGCGACCACCTGGTACAGCCTGATGGCGCCGGCCGGCGTGCCGGCTGCCGTCATCGAGCGCTTGCAGCCTGCCCTGCAGCAAGTGCTGACCAACCCGGACCTGCGCAAGCGCTACGCCGACGAAGGGCTGATCCTGGCCCCGTCCACGCCCGCGGAATTGGGCGCCTTCCTGGGCAAGGAAGTCCAGGATTGGGGCGCCGTCATCAAGCAAGCCGGCGTCAAACTCGACTAACGCACTTTCCGGGGATCGTGGGCCCGGGACAGCACAAGGGGCAATTGCTGTATTGAGAACGATTTGCAATAATGCACGCCCCTTTGTCCCAATGGCCCCGACCCCGTGTCCTCCCGACGCCCGCCCCTACCCGGATGGCTGGCCCATTACGCTGATCTGGTCAGTGCGTGGGCACGGCGCAAGCATGATGCCGACGAGGGGCAGGATGCCGCGCAGAATGCGGCGCTAAGCCTGTTGCAGGCCGCGCAGCCCGATCTGCTTCGGGACCCGGCGGCTTACCTGCGGCGCAGCATCCGCAACGGCATGACGGCGCGGTATCAGGACAAGGTCTCGGTCCATAGCGTGGCCTGGCAGGAATTGGCGGAACACGAGCACCCGGCCGTCGCGGAGGTCGAATCGAACACACGGGCATCGCAGCTTTCCGACGCCTTGCAGCAAGCGCTGGAAGAACTGCCCCTGCCTTGCCAGCAGGTCTTCGCCTGGCATCGGCTGGAAGGCCAGACCATGGGCGAGATCGCGCAGCGCATGGACCTGTCGGTCAGCATGGTGGAAAAGCATATGGCACGCTGCATGCGCCATCTGCACATCAGGTTGAAGCAACATGCCCCCTGAGCCCCTGTATAGTCTTCGGCTTCCCAAGACGGCATCAACCCGTGCGCCCATGACGGATCCCTCTCAACCCGATTCCAGCGACCGTGCCTCGCAAGCGGCGGCGGACTGGTTCGCGCGTGTGCGGTCGGGCGGGATGACGCCCGCCCAGCAGGCGGCATTCGAAGCGTGGCGGCAGGCCGATCCCGCCCATGCCGCCGCCTACGCCGAGATGGAAGCCGTGTGGCAAGCCACTGCCCGGTTCGACGCCGAACGCCTGCGCCGCGTGCTGCCGTCGCGGCAACCGTCGAATATTGCCCGGCGCCGTCTGGCGTTCGGGTTGGGGCTGAGCGCGGCCGCGGTCGCCGGGGTCAGCTGGAACCTGTGGCCGTCGGACCCAATCCTGCAAGAACAGGAGATCACGACCCGCGCGGGCGAAAGGCGCCAGGTACTGCTGTCCGACGGCACCATGCTCGAGGTCAACACCGCCACCCGCGCGCGCGTGCGGCTTTACGCGGACCGCCGGACGGTGGACATGGAGTCCGGAGAAATCATGTTCTCGGTGACGCCGGACGCGCAGCGGCCGTTCCTGATCGACGCGGGCCAGACCCAGGTGCGGGTGACCGGAACCCGGTTCAACGTCCGCCGCGATGGCGACGCGGCGTCTGTCGCCGTCGAATCCGGCTCGGTCGCCGTGACGACGGGCAGCTGGTGGCGGCGGCAAGCCGTCAACCTGACCGCCGGCCAAGGCGTGCGCAAGCCCGCGGGCCAAGCGCTGACGGACATCGAATCCGTCGACGTGCAGGCGCTGACCGCCTGGCGCCAGGGCAAGATCGTCGTCGCCAATGCGCCGCTGGCGGAAGTCACCAGCGAAATGAATCGCTATCTGGCGCAACCCATCTTGCTGGCCGACGCGCGCCTGGGGCGGCTGCGGATCGCGGGCGTCTTCAGCGTGGACGACCCCAGCGCCTTCCTGAATGCCCTGCCCTCGATGGTTCCCGTCGAGGTCTTGCGAGGCCGCGACGGCGGCATCGTCATCCGTGCCCGTTGAACCGCCCTGCGGCGCGAAAAAATACATTTAGTTTCAAATAATCTGCGCTTTCCATTACGGACTTTCGCGCGTTTTCCACTCTGGACAGTAGCGGTTGCGCGGCGGGCTTCCCGTCGCCCTTCCAAAGCACCTTTGGCCAAAGGGAAACCGGCGCCTCGCGCCTGCACGCCTCGTCATGGAATAGAAGGATCGTGAGCATCAACATTTCGCGCAAGCGCAAGCCAGCGCTTTCCCGCCCCGCCGCCTGGCGCACCTGGATCGGCGCATGCGGCCTGGCCGCAAGCCTGGGCACCCTGCCCGCCCCCGGCACCGCGCAGGCCCAACCGGCCGCGGTCCGGATCGACATCCCGGCCCAATCGCTGAACCAGGCGCTGCTGCAGCTTGGCCAGCAGGCGCCCATCGAAATCTATTTCGTGCCCGATCTGGTGGCCGGGCTGAACGCCCGCCAAGTCAGCGGGACCATGACGCCGGAACAGGCGTTGGACCTGTTGCTGCACGGCACCGGCATCCGCTACGTGCGCGACGGCGGCAGCATCACGCTGACCTCGGCGCCGGGGCCAGTGCAGCTGGCGCCCGTCACCGTGACGGGCGCCTTTGACGCCACGTCCGAAAACACCCATTCCTATGCCGCCCAGGCCGTGACGCTGGGCAAGACCGCGGAATCGTTGCGCGAAACGCCGCAGTCCGTCACGGTCATCACTTCGCGCCAGATCGAAGACCGCGGCATGACGACCTTGGCGGACGCGATGACCGCGGCAACCGGCATCACCGTCGTCCCCGACGAATACGTCACCGGGGGCAAGTATTTCTCGCGCGGGTTCCAGATCACCGACATCCGGGTGGACGGCGGCGCAGTCGCCGCGCTGGGCAAGAACGACTTCATCGCGGACCCGGATCTGGTCAAGTACGACCGCATCGAAGTCCTGCGGGGCGCGGACGGCCTGTATTCCGGCGCCGGTGAACCCGGCGGCACCATCAACCTGGTGCGCAAGCGGCCGCTGGAAGGCTTCCAGGCCAAGGGCAGCGTGTCGGCCGGCAGCTGGGACAACTACCGCGCCGTGGCGGACCTGAGCAGCCCGCTGGTGGAAAACGGCAAGCTGCGCGGGCGCATCGTGGCGGCGGCCGACACCAAGCACTACTTCTACGACACCGCCAAATCAGCCGGCCAGACGTTCTACGGCGTGCTGGAAGCCGACGTTGCGCCGCGCACCACCGTCATGCTGGGCGCCAGCTACGACAAACGCCGCGAAACGCCCTGGTACTACGGCTTGCCCCGCTACAACACCGGCGAGGACATCGGCTTCACCCGCAGCACCAGCCTGGCGACCGACTGGAGCGCGAAGCACCATGAAGCCTGGGACATCTTCGGCGACGTGAAGCACACGTTTTCCAACGGCTGGAAATTCTCGTTGTCGGCCACGCATTCCGCCCAGCACTACAACGACAAGTACGGCTACCTGAGCGGCGCGGTCGATCCGGCGACCGGCGACGGCATGGCCTACAGTGGCGCCTACTTCCGTTCGGCCGGCTACCAGAACCAGCTGGACACGAACCTGGCAGGCAGTTTCGACCTGCTGGGACGCTCGCACGATTTCATCATCGGCGCCGACTACAGCAAGCACAAGGCGCATGCCAAGCGCACGGAGCTTGCCGGCGGAGGCCCCGTCAACCTGGCGGACTTGTCCCAGGCGTACTGGCCCGAACCCGACACGCCGGACTTCGGTGTCGGCACGTCCTACATCGACTTCCCGTATTACGGCGAAGAGCGCTCCGGCGCCTATGCCCGGTTGCGCCTGTCGCTGGCCGATCCGCTGCACGTCATCGGCGGGCTGCGGATCAGCAACTACAAGCAGTTCCTGGAACGCTCGGGCATGGCCGACGACGGCACCGCCAACTGGACAGAGCGCTACAACTTCAAGGACAACGACGTCATCACGCCCTTCGGCGCGGTCACGTACGACCTGACCGAGGCCTGGACCACCTACCTCAGCTACGCCGAGATCTACAAGCCGCAGGCGGGATACCTGTCGGGCCCGCAGCCCGGCAAGCCGCTGGACCCGATCACCGGCCGCACCTATGAATGGGGCGTGAAGGGATCGCACATGGGCGGCAAGCTCAACACGTCGGCCGCGCTCTACTACACCGAGCGCAACGGCGAAGCCGCGCCCGACGGCCGCTACCCCACCGATTCCAACCCCGACGACGGCAGCGCCTGCTGCTACATCGCGCAAGGCAAGGTGGTCAGCCGCGGCATCGACCTGGAAGCCAGCGGCGAACTGACGCCCGGATGGCAGCTGTACGCGGGCTATACCTTCAACCACAACAAGGACCGCCGGGGCGACCAGCGCTACGCCAAGAACACGCCGGCGCATCTGTTCAAGCTGTGGTCCACCTACCGGCTGCCTGGCCAGTACAACAAGTGGATGGTCGGCGGCGGCGTGACCATGCAAAGCAAGAGCTCGGTCAGCGGCCAGGAATGGGTGCAGTCGGGCGGTGAATGGAGCCAGGCGGGCTACACGACCCGCCAGGGCGGCTACACGGTCGCCAACGCGCTGGTGCAGTACGACATCAGCAAATCCATGAGCGCCACGCTGAACGTCAACAACCTGTTCGACAAGCGCTACTACTCGGGCCTGGGCTCCAACAGCAAGAACAACTATTACGGCACGCCGCGCAACGTCATGCTGACGATGCGCGCCACGTTCTGAACGCGATAGGCCCCGGAGCATCACTGCCCCGGGGCCTATCGCGCCAGGCGACGCCCGGACGGGCGCCGCGCCTTAGTTGGCGACCTTGGTTTCCCAGACGCGCGGCTTGCCTTCCCAGACCGAGAAGCCTTCGACGCGCTTGTTGACCGCCCAGGCGTCCGCCCCGTTGTACAGCATCAGCATCGGGGTCTGTTCCAGCATCAGGGCGTGCAATTGGTCGAACAGGGCCTGGCGCTTGGCCGGGTCGGATTCCAGGAAGCTCTCGTCGATCAGCTTCTGCGCGGCGGGATCATCCCAGACCTTGCGCGGCTGCTTTTCCTTGTCGCCGGCGAACTGCTCGAAGCTGAGCGACGGGTCCAGGCGCGACGAGAACGAGAACGAGCTGACCTGGTACTTGCCGGTGTTGTAGCGGTCCAGCTGCGTGGCCCACTCCAGCACCTCGATCTTGGCGTTGATGCCGACCGACTGCATCATGGCCTGCGCGATCACGGCGACCTGGTAGCTGGGCACGTGGGCGCGCTTGTTCGCGTAGATGACGACGGGTTCGCCCTTGTAGCCCGCTTCCTTCAGCAGCTGCTGCGCGCGCGCCGGGTCGTACTTGTAGCTGCGCTTTTCCGCTTCCTTGTAATAGGCCGAACCGGCGTAGACCGCCGAATTGTTCAGTTGGCCCAGGCCTTCGGAGGCGGCGGCGACCACCTGCGGAATGTCCAGTGAAGCGGCGATGGCCTGGCGCACCTTCACGTTCTTCAACACCGGATCCTGCGTCTGGAACAGCAGCACGTGCTTGACGGCGTCGTGCGGGCTGAAGACGGTCAGGTTCTTGGCGCTCTTCAATTCGCCCACATCGGTGTTGGTGATCTGGCTGGCGTCGATGGCGCCGGACATCAGGCCGGCCTTGGAGGTGGACGGATCCGGCACGACCAGGAACTTCACCTCGTCTACCAGCGGGCGCTTGGAGCCCACGTAGCCGTCCGGCTTGTCGCCTTCGGGCGAGACATAGTCCTTGAACGCCGACAGCAGGGTGTATTCGCCGCGCTTCCAATCCTTGAACATGTAGGGGCCGGTGCCCACGGGCTTGATCCACGAGCCGTCGGCCGCCACCGAATCCTTGGAGATGATGGCGGTCATGCCGCAATCGGTGCGCGCCAGCGAATCCAGGAACACAGCCGACTTGCGGTCCACCTTCATCACCACGGTCTTCGCGTCGGGCGCGGACACGTCCGTCACCTTCAGGCCGTTGCGGCCGTCGAAGTCGCTGCGGCAGCGCCAGTCCGTCTTGGGATCCATGTAGCGCTGCCAGTTCCAGATCACGTCGGCCGAGGTCAACGTGGCGCCGTTGTGGAACTTGACGCCGTCGCGCAGCGTGAAGGTGTAGGTCAGGCCGTCCGGCGACAAGTCGACCGACTTGGCCAGCAGCGGGCCGACCGTGCCGTTCTCGCGGTAGCCGACCAGGCCTTCGACGATGTTGAGCACCACGCCGTCGGTCGTGTTGTCGCGGTTGACGCCGGGGTTGGTCGAGCGGATGTCGGCCGGTTGCGCCACGGTCAGCACTGCGGCGTGGACTGGCACGGCGGCAAGCGCCAGGGAGAGCGCAAGCGCCCGCGGAACGAAATGGTGGTGCATGGAAAAGACTCCCCGGCGTGCGGCGCAGATTTCACGCATATATTGGCGCCAAAATAATCTGCTAATTATGGCGACTCCGCCGCCGACCGCCATCGGGGGTATCCCTGAAACGGTCGCGCAAAAGCACCGCGGCGGCCCCTTTTCAGGAGGCCGCCGCGGCGGGTAATGCGCCATCCGGTCAGGATGCCGGCGTCAGGAGATATCCTGGCCCACGTGCTGGGCGATGATTTTCTGCAGCTGCTTGACGTCGCGCGCCTCCAGCGCTTCGACCATGTCGAAGTGCTCGCGCGCCGAGATCTCGATGCGTGACCGGGTCACCCATTCCTTGGCAGGCGCCGCGGGTCCGCGTGCGCGGGTCTCCAGGATCAGCGCGGCCAGTTCACGGTTGCTGCACAGGTCGTACATCCCCGCGTGGAACGCCAGGTTGACCTCGTACTGCTCCAGCAAGGTGCCGTCGTGCAGCAGCTTGGCGAAGCGTTCCGCCAGCGCGCGCAAGGCGCGGACCTTGGCAGCCGTGACGTTGGGCATCAGGTCAGCGGCCGCCCCCGTTTCCAGCAGGACGCGGATGTCGCGGATCTGCAGATGCTGGTCCGGATCCATCGCGTACACGTGGTAACCCCGGTTCGGGATGTGCGCGATCAGCCGCTTGGCGGCCAATTGGTCTAACGCCCGCCGGACGTCCAGACGCTTGGCGTCATAGCGTTCTTGCAGGTCGATCTGTTTCAACCAGGCGCCGGGACCATACACACCCGACTGAATATCATGGGCAATACGGTCAACCAGGCCGGGCTGCGTCGCTGCCGCTTTCGGCATGGACCACTCCCGTCAATCAATTCCAAGCGCGTATTTTAGGCATAACTTCTTGCGGCGATAGCAGGGGGTTCCCCCCCTGCCCTCAGGCGGTGGCCCGCAGGGGCTCCTGGCCGTCCAGCCGCCAGCGCAGGCGCACGCCGCCGGTGTCGGTGGATTCCAGGGCCGGAATCGCCGACAGCAGGCTGCGCGTGTAGTCTTCCTGCGGCCGGTCGAACACGGCGTCGCGCGAACCTTGCTCGACGATGCCGCCGTCGCGCATCACCACCACCCGGTCAGCCACCTGCTCGACCACGCCCAGGTCGTGGCTGATGAACAGGCATGAAAACCCGTGCCGTTCCTGCAGGTCGGCGAACAGGTCCAGCACCTGCGCCCGGACGGTCACGTCCAGCGCGGACACCGGTTCATCGGCGATCACGAAGGCCGGCCGGCGCACGATGGCTCGGGCAATGGCCACGCGCTGGCGCTGGCCGCCGGACATTTCGTGGGGAAAGCGCTTGGCGTACTCGGACCCCAAGCCCACCTCGGCCAGCACTTCGTCCACGCGTCGGCGCTTGTCCGCGGCAGGCATGTCGTCCAGCATGCGCAAGCCTTCGCCCACCAGTTGGCCGATGGTCATGCGCGGGTCCAGCGAGGAATACGGATCCTGGAACACCATCTGGCAATTCAGCCGATAGTCGCGCCAGGCGGGCGAACGCCGGCTCACCAGCTGGTTGCGGAACAGGATCTGGCCCGACGTGGGCGACAGCAGGCCGGCGATCGCCCGGCCCAGGGTCGTCTTGCCCGAACCCGATCCGCCCACCACCGCCACGACTTCGCGCGGCTGGACGTGCAGGTCGATGCCGTTCAGGGCGCGCTTGGCGCCGGTGCGGGAAAACAGGCGCTGATGGCCGGCGTAGTCCACCACCAGGTTCTTGACTTCGACGATGGGCGCCTCCGGCGCCAGCTTGCGGGCCGGGAGGCGGCGCGGCATGGCGTCCAGCAGCTTGCGCGTGTACGGGTGCTGCGGCCGCTCCAGGATGCCGGCGGTCGTGCCGGTCTCCAGCACCTTGCCGTGCTGCATCACCACCATGCGTTCGGTGTAGCGCGCCACCATCGGCAGGTCGTGGCTGATCATCAGCACGGCCGTGTGATGCTCGCGCGTCAAGTCCACCATCAGTTCCAGCACGTCGCGCTGCACCACCGCGTCCAGCGCGGTGGTGGGCTCGTCGGCGATCAGCAGCGCAGGCTCCAGCAGCATCACCGAGGCCAGCATCATGCGTTGGCGCATGCCGCCCGAAAACTCGTGCGGCCAGGCGTCCATCGCCCCCTTGGGGTCGCGGATGCCCACGCGCCGCAGCATCTCAAGAATGCGTTCACGGCGCTGCGCCGTGGACAGATCCTTGCGGTGCAGCTTCAGGCCCTCGTCCAGTTGGCGGCCGATCGGCATGGACGGGTTCAGCGACGTCATGGGCTCCTGGAAGACCATGCCGATGCGCGCGCCGCGCAGCTTGCGCAACACGGCCGGATCGGCCTTCGTCACGTCCACGCCTTCGAACAGGATGGCGCCGCCCGCCACCACCAGCGGCGCGGGCGTCAGCCCCATGATGGCGCGCGCGGCCTGGGTCTTGCCGCTGCCGGACTCCCCGACGATGCCGACCATTTCGCCGGGCGCGACTTCGAAGGACACGCCGCTGACGATCTCGCGGCCGCCTGCCCCGACCGTCAGGGTCAGGTTCGATACGGATACCAGTGCGCTCATTGCACGCCCCTCATGCGGGGATCGAGACGGTCTCGCACCGCGTCGCCCAGCAGGTTGATCCCCAGCAGCGCGAGCGCGATGGCCAGGCCGGGAAGAATGGATAGATACGACGCCTGCGCCATGAACGGGCGCGCGGCGGCCAGCATGTTGCCCCAGGTCGGCGCAGGCGGCGGCACGCCCAGGCCCAGGAAGGACAGCGCGCTTTCCGCCAGGATCACCCAGCCGAACATGGAGGTGGCCAGCACGGTTAGCGGCGCCACGCAGTTGGGCAGCACGTGCCGGAACATCGTGTAGAGCTCGGAATTGCCCAGCACCCGGGACGATTCAATGAACTCCTTTTCCCGCAATGACAGCACCGTGCCCCGCACGATGCGCGTCACCGACGGCGTGTAGGCCAGGCCCAGCGCCAGGATGATGCCGTACTTGTTGGCGCCCACCACCGCCAGCAGCCCCAACGCCAGCAGCAGCCCCGGGAAGGCCAGCAGCGCGTTGTTGAAGGCCATGATGATGCGGTCGGTCCAACCGCGCACGAAGCCGGTCAGGGTGCCGATGGCGGTGCCTGCCACGATGGCGAACGTGACGGTCAGCAGGCTGATCCAGACGCTGCTGGAAGCGCCCGCCAACAGGCGCGACAGCTCGTCGCGGCCGAATTCGTCGGTGCCCAGCAGGAAGTCCCCGCCAGGCGGCTTGAGCCGGGCGACGAAGTTGATCTTGAGCGGGTCATGGGGCGTCCAGAAGGCGCCCATGATCGCCGCGACGATCATCGCCCCGACGATCACGCCGCCCAGGAGCGCGTTAGCTGCGATTCGCTTTTTCATTCGGCGGTCACTCTCGGGTCGAAGATGGGATAGCAGAGGTCGATCAGCAGGTTCACGATCACGTAGACCACGCCCACGAACAGCAGGCAGCCCTGGATCACCGGATAGTCGCGCGCGAAGATCGAATCGACCAGCAAGCGCCCCAGTCCGGGAATGGTGAACACCGTTTCCACCACCGCGATGCCGCCCAGCAGGTTGCCCAGCACCAGGCCGATCAGCGTCCACGTCGGGCCGAAGGCGTTGCGAAAGGCGTGGCGCATCAGCACGGCGGATTCGGAGAGGCCCTTGGCGCGCGCATGGGTGATGTAGTCCAGCCGCAGCACTTCCAGCGTGCTGGCGCGCGCCATGCGCATCAGCACCCCGATCTCGTGCAGGAAGAGCGTCAGGATCGGCATGGCCAGGTACAGCAGGCCGGCCTTCCAGTCTTCACCGATGGACACATAGCCCACCACCGGCAGCCATTGCAGCTTCAGGCCGAAAAAGATCAGCAGCAGCAGGCCCAGCCAGAAGGTCGGGATGGACACCAGCAGCGTCGCCGAACCGACCAGGAACAGGTCGGGCCATTTGTTCTGCTTCCAGGCCGCGATCATCCCGGCGGGCACGGCCACCAGCGCGGCGAACAGCACCGCCACCAGCACCACGCGCCCGCTGATCAGGAAACGGTCCCACACCAGCGGCAGCACAGGCTGGCCGGTGTTGATGGACGATCCCAGATCGCCGTGCAGCATGTTGCCGAACCAGATGCCGAACTGGGTCAGCCAGGTCTGGTCCAGCCCCAGGCGCGCACGCAGGTCCGCCAGGGCGGCCGGCGTCGCCAGGTCGCCCAGCAGCAGTTGGGCGGGATCGCCCGGAATCAGCCGGATCATCACGAACACCGCCACTGCCACGATCAGCAGGGTGGGCACGGCCATGACGATTCGGGATAGCGCAAAACGCAGCATGGCCCTCTCCTATTCCCGGACGCGCAGCAGCGGCGTACCGCGCCCGCGTCCAGCGATATCAATTGTCAGCATGTCGCAACTTGCGCAGCGCGTCCGCCAGGAAATCCTGCACCTGGCCCACGCACTTCAAGCCGTCGTGAGGCACGTTCTCCACCACATCCAGCACCGCTTTCACGCCTTGGGCTTCGAACGACCGGCGCAGCGACTCCAGGCGTTCCGGGCGCGTCTTGCCGGCGTCATTGGCGCCGGGCATGAAGAACTTGCCGCCTTCGCGATGGGTGATTTCCCAGGTTTCAAGGTCGGCCTTGCCCACGATCATGTGGACCGCCACCTGCTTGAGCGCCTCGATGTCGACGCCCTTGCCGAAGCGGGACTCGGCGTCGCGCACGCCGACCCACCAGTCCTGGCTCGGGTCCAGCAGGGTGACCGAACCCGGCGCGCCGATCGACACGGCCCACAGGCTTTCCGGGTGCAGGTAGGCGAAACGGTTGACGAACTGGCCGCCGCCCGAATAGCCGAACAGGCCGAACTTCTTGAAATCGCGGCCGAACTTCTCGCCGACTTCGGCCACCATGTCCAGCAGGATCTGGTCGTAGCGGATGTCGCCTTCGCGCAGTTGCTTGAAGCCGTCGCGGTTGCCGTCGCCCAGCGGGCCCACGGGGAACAGCGGGCACAGGACGATGCAGTCGTTCCAGCGCGCGAACTCGGCGAACGCGTCGCGGTATTCCACGAAGGCGCGGCCGGTGCCGTGCATGATCACCACCAGCTCCATCGGGTGGCGGGCGGCGTCGATGTGCGGGGGCACATACATGCAATACGAAAAGCGCGGATCGGTGCGGGCCGCGAAAACGGTGCTGTGGCCCAGGTCGTACATGGCCCGCGCGCGGGCGGCGTCGGGTTGGATAGCGGGAGCTGCGTTGGACTGCATGATTTCCTCGTTTCCATGGCCGCGCGGGCGGGCGCATGGTCTATGCCGGTGGTCAGAACAATAATCACATAAATTGGCGCCAATTTTAGGCGCATGCGTTTCCGGTCAACAAGGCAGGGGATTCCCTAGGCCGCAAGCCCGGTCCGTTGTTTCGCCGCCACCTCCGCAGCAGCCATGCTCATATACAATTGGGAATCATTATCAATATAGATGCGTGCGGGCAGGACCCGGCGTGTGGGGGATCCTGCCGTGGATGTCGTCCAGACACTCTATGCGGGCCATCACGGATGGCTCAGAAACTGGCTGAACAAGCGCCTGGGCAATACGTCCGATGCCGCCGACCTGGCGCAGGACACGTTCACCCGCATTCTCGAGGCGCGCCGCAAGCCGGGCGCGCAGGAGCTTCGGCTGCAAGAGCCGCGCGCCTACCTGACCACCGTCGCCCGCCACGTGCTGTGCAACTTCCACCGCCGGCAGTCGCTGGAACGCGCCTGGCTGGAGGCGCTGGCGCAGATGCCCGAGCCCACCTCGCCTTCGCCCGAACAGCGGCTCGTCATCCTGGAAACCCTGCATCAGATCGATGCCATGCTGGACGGGCTGCCGTCCAAGGCGCGCACCGCGTTCCTGATGGCGCAGCTTGACGGCATGACCTACCGGCAGATTGCCGACGCCATGCGCATCACCGACCGGACGGTGCGTCGCTATATGGCGCAGGCGTTCGAGCAATGCCTGCTGCTGGCCGCGTGATGGGCAGTCCGCACGAAGCCCCGCTGGACCGGATGGCGCTGCGCCAGGCCGCGCAATGGCTGATGCGACTGCACGCCGGCGCCGAGCCCGCCCCGGAAGCCTTCCGGGAATGGGAACGCTGGCGCGCGCAAAGCCCGGACAACGAACGCGCGTGGCAGCGCGCGCAGCAGTTCAACGCCCAGTTCAGCACCCTGCCGCCCGCGCTGGCGCGCCCCGCGCTGAACCGCAAGATGCCCCGGCGCAAGGCGCTGGCGGCGCTGGGCGGCATGGCGGTCGGCCTGCCCGCCGCGTGGGCCGCGTGGCGCATGGCGCCCTGGTCCAGCTGGGCAGCCGAATACCGCACCGCCACGGGCGTGCGCCGCGAGATCCGGCTGGCTGACGGCAGCGTCGTGCAGATGAACACCGCCAGCGCCATGGACGTGGCTTTCGACGCCACGGTCAGGCGCCTGATCCTCCGCTCCGGCGAAATCCTGGTGCGCACGGCCCCCGACCCCGCCCATCCGGCGATGGCGCGGCCCTTCCTGGTCTCGACCGAGTCGGGCGCGATTCGCACCCAGGATGCCCGCTACACCGTCCGGCAGACCGAAAAGGACTGCCGCGTGTCGGTGCTGGACGGCGCCGTGGAAATCTCCCCCCGACACGCCCCCGCCCAGCGCTTGCGCGTGACGGCCGGCCACTGCTTGCGGTTCGACGAGGCCGGCGCCGATCCCGTAGCCGCCTTGCCTGCCGGCGCCGGAGAATGGGCGCGCGGCGTCCTGGTGGCCGACAACCTCCGGCTGGCGGACTTCCTGGACGAACTGGCGCGCTACCGGCCCGGTATCGTCCGCTGCGACCCGGCCGTGGCCGACCTGCGCCTGTCGGGCGGGTTCCAGCTGCAAGACACCGACCGCATCCTGTCCCTGCTGCCCGCCACCCTGCCCGTGCGCGTGGTGACCCGGACCCGCTACTGGGTCACCGTCGAGGCCAGGGGCGGATCGGCCTGAACCACCGCGTGGTTACAACTTCCCCTGCCATGGCATGTCCGCTTTTCTCCGTTCGCGTGTCAACAACCCCAGCAACACCACAACACGCCCATCTACGGAGAACCCCATGGCGCACCGCCGTCCTGGCTCACGGCCAGCTTTGACCCGCACGTCCGCTTCCCGCTTGCACGCCAAGCGCCTGCCCGCCGCCGTCCGCGGCGCATTGCTGGCGCTGGCGCTTACCGGCGCCGCCAGCGCCGCCCAGGCGCAAGCGGCTCCCGCCGCGCAAGCCGTGCGCAGCTATGCCATTCCGGCTGGGCCGCTTGGGCCCGCGCTGTCGCGCTACGCAGGCGAATCGGGCATCAACCTGGCGATCGACCCTGCGCTGGTGGCGGGCCGCAGCACGCAGGGGCTGTCGGGGGATTTCGGCGCGCGTGCCGGGCTGGACCGGTTGTTGAAGGACTCCGGCCTGGCCGGCCACCCCTCGGGCGCGGACGGCTATGTGCTGCGCCCGGTCGCGGCCGCCGACGCCACCACCCTGTCCGAAGTCACCGTCAGCGCCGACGCGCTGCGTGACGGCAAGACGGAAGACACCCAGTCCTACACCGGGTCGACCAGCGCCACCAAGCTGAACCTGTCGCTGCGCGAAACGCCGCAATCCGTCAGTGTCATCACGCGCCAGCAGATGGAAGACCAGGGCCTGAATACCATCCAGGACGTGCTGGGCCAGACCACCGGCATCTCGGTCGACAAGAGCACGGCCACGCAGGAATACACGCAGGTCTATTCACGCGGCTTCACCGTGGACACCTACCTGTTCGACGGCATCCCCACGTCGAGCCAACTGGAAGGCATCACCTTCGACACCGCCATCTACGATCGGGTGGAGGTCGTGCGCGGCGCGACCGGCCTCGTCAGCGGCACCGGCAGCCCCGCCGCCGCGGTCAACCTGGTGCGCAAGCGCCCCACCCGCGATTTCTCGGGTTCGGTGTCGGCCAGCGCCGGTTCGTGGGACCGCTATCGGGCCGAGGCCGACCTGTCGGGTTCGCTCGTCGACAACGGCCGCATCCGCGGCCGCATCGTCGCCGCGCATCAGGACTACGGTTCGTTCATCAGCCGCGTGAAGCAGCAAAAGGACGTGTTCTACGGCATCGTGGAAGCGGACCTGACCGATTCCACCCTGCTGACCGCCGGCATCACGTATCAGGACGACCGCACCGACAACGCCAGCCGCGGCTTTCCCGCCTTCTTCAGCGACGGCTCGGTCACCGACTTCTCGCGCCGCATGAACGGCGCCGCGGACTGGAGCTACTACAACCGCAAGCAGACCTCAGTCTTCGGCAGCCTGGAACACACGTTCGCCAACGACTGGACCGCCAAGGCCATCGTCAACTACACCCAGAACGACTACGACGCCTTGCAGGGTTATGCGCAAAACGGCTACCCCGACCGGGAGACCGGCGCCGGCGCTGGCCTGTGGCTGGCCAACTGGCATGGCCGCCCCAAACAGACGGCGGTGGACCTGTATGCCACCGGCCCCTTCACGCTGCTGGGCCGCAAGCATGAGCTGGTGGTCGGTGTCAGCGCTTCGCGCTACGAACAAGGCGGAGCGACCTTCCCCAACTGGCGCCTGCCGGGTTATGACGCGTCGATTCCCGATATCTTCAACTGGAACGGCCATTCGCCCAAGCCCGACTACGCCGGCACGCAAACCGGCAATTCCACGACGCGGGAAGAGGAACTGGGCGTCTACGCCACCGCGCGCCTGCGTCCCACCGACCGCTTCTCCATCATCCTGGGCGGCCGCTACACGGACTGGAAGCGCGATGTCGACAGCGACTACTTCGACGGCACCAGCATCAGCGACAAGCTGCGCGAAAAAGGCAAGATCACCCCGTTCGCCGGCGTGGTCTACGACCTGGACGACAACTGGTCCGTCTACGCCAGCTACACCAGCATCTTCAAGCCCCAGGCCTACCGCGACCGCAACAACAGCTTCCTGCCTCCGCTCGAGGGTGACAACTACGAGCTGGGCGTGAAAGGCGAGTTCTTCAACGGCGCGCTCAACGCCAGCGCGGCCGTCTTCGAACTGAAGCAGGACAACCTGGCCGAGATGGACCCGGACAACATCTGGGTCACCGGCGGCGGTGGCGGCTCGTACGCGTACCGCACGGTGCAGGGGGTCACCTCGCGCGGCTTCGAAATGGAGATCTCGGGCGAATTGCGGCCTGGCTGGCAGATGATCGCCGGCTACAGCTACCGGCAATTGAAGGACGGCGACGGCCGCCGCGTCGACACCTGGCAGCCCAACAGCCTGTTCCGGCTCTGGACTACGTACCGCCTGCCGGGCGCCTGGCATCCGCTGACCGTAGGCGGCGGCGTCACCTGGCAAAGCAGCATCGCCCAGGCCGATTATGGCCCCAACAACGAAACCTTCAAGCAGGACGCCTACGCGCTGGTCGGCCTGATGGCGCGCTACGACTTCGATCGCCACCTGTCGGCCACGCTGAACGTCAACAACCTGCTGGACAAGAAGTACTACTCGACCGGCTTCGGCGGCTTCTACGGCGATCCGCGCAACGCGATGCTGACGATGAAATACCGCTTCTAAGGCGTCCGCCGGAGGGCTGCGCGCCTACGAGGCGCGCGGCATTCAGCCCTTCTTGAACAGCCGTTTGACGACGCTGACCACGCCCAGCACCACCGCCCCGGCCGCGATGCCGAACAGGGCATTGAGCAAGGTGGCGGTCAGCGCATGGACCACGCCGCCCCCGCCCACCGCGGCGGCGGCCTGCTCCACGGCGGCAGACACGGGCGCAATGCCATGAGTCAGGATGGCGCCGCCCACCATGAACATGGCCGCGGTGCCCACGACCGACAAGGTCTTCATCAGGTAGGGCGCCGCGCCCACGATGCGCTTGCCCAGCCAGGCCACGGCCTGCGACCGCTTCCGGCTCAGATACAGGCCCAGGTCGTCCAGCTTGACGATGCCCGCCACCAGGCCATAGACGCCTACCGTCATCGCGATGGCGATGATCGACAACACCAGCACCTGGCGCGTGAAGTCGGCATCCGCCACCGCGCCCAGGCTGATGACGATGATCTCGGCGGACAGAATGAAATCGGTGCGCACCGCCCCTTTGATCTTGTCACGCTCAAACGCCACCATGTCCACGGACGCGTCCTGCAGGGCTTCGGCGCGCGCGGCATGGTTGCCTTCGGCGGACGCTCCATGCGGCAAGAATTTGTGGGCCAGCTTTTCCACGCCTTCGAAGCAGAGGAACGCGCCGCCCAGCATCAGCAGGGGCGTCACCGCCCAGGGCGCGAAGGCGCTGATCAGAAGCGCCGACGGCACCAGGATCAGCTTATTGATGAAGGAACCCCGGGCCACCGCCCAGACGACGGGCAACTCCCGGTTGACCGGCACGCCGGTCACTTGCTGCGCGTTCAGTGCCAGGTCGTCGCCCAGCACGCCGGCCGTCTTCTTGGCCGCCACTTTGGTCATGACGGAGACGTCGTCCAGAATCGTGGCGATATCGTCGAACAATGCGAAGAAACTGCTGCCGGCCATCAAGCATCCCCTGAGCCTAAGGTGATCCGAGTGTACAGGCGGCAAGTGCCGCCCGGCTGCAACACGAATGGCCGTTTTCATTCCTTTTGTGTCGGGATCGGGCTTGGCGCAACCGCCGCCCCGGCGCTACCCTTGCCGCTTCCCCTCCTCTTGCCAAGGACGCCCGATGCTTGCCCTGCGCCCCACCTGCGAACACTGCGACACCGCCTTGCCCCCGGCCTCCAGCCTGGCCCGCATCTGCAGTTTTGAATGCACGTTCTGCGCAGACTGCGTGGACACGCTGCTGGGCAACGTCTGCCCCAATTGCGGTGGCGGCTTCACCCCGCGCCCCATCCGCCCGGCCCGCGACCGCAAGGGAGGCAACTACCTGGGCAAGTACCCCGCCAGCGCTGAACGCAAGCACCGCCCGGTGGATCTGGCCGCGCACGAGGCGCTGCGACGCAGCCTGGACGCCGTGCCGCCCCAGGACCGCTAGGCGGCGCCTGGGGCCACACGCCACTCAGTTGCGCGCTGTCGCCGCGGCGTCGTCGAACAGGATGTTGTTTTCCAGATGGATATGCGCCATCAGGTCTTCCTTGAACGTGCCGATGCCCAGGTATAGCGCGCGCCAGGTGTTGCACGCGGCGCGCGGCAACGTCAGGTTGTGCGTCAGCGCCAGCAGGCGTTCCAGCGCCACGCCGTGGTCATCGTGCTCCATGCGCATCACCATGATCGGCATGGTCGCCATCGCGCCATGACCACGGGCCAGCATGGGAAACAGCACCTGCTCTTCTTTCTGCATATGGCTTTCCAATTCCTGCTGCATCGTGCGCAGGTGGTCGGCCAGCCCGGCCGGGCACTCCGGGCTGTCGGCATGCACCTGCTCGACCTTCAAGGCCAGCCGGATCAGTTCGGGCAACTGTTGGCGGTGCACGTCGTGATAGCGGGCCAGAATGTGGTCGATCAGTTCGGCGGCCGAGGCCAGTCCCCAATCCGTTTCCCGGGGCGGGTTGCTGGACAGCGCGACCAGGCGAGCCTCGATCTGCGCCGGGTCCAGCGACCGTTGGGCGGCCGCCTCGCCCAGGCTTTTCTTGCCGCCACAGCAAAAATCCAGGTCGTATTCGTGGAACACCTGCGTGGCGCCCGGAATGCTGCGGGCCAATTGGCCCAGGGATTGCTCAACCATGCTCATCGCGTCTCTCCAGTGATCTTGACGGGTACCGGGATAGAAGCGAAAAGCGTGCCAGGAAAATCTTGCTTTAAATCAATCACCTGCGAAATACAGGGTAGATAGCACCGCCGCTGGCTGGGGTTTCAATCACCCTTGAACGGTAAAATTCACCCCATGCATAGCCTCTTGCTAGCCGACCTGGTAGCCGATCTGCCGCCGGCCATCCGCCTGCACCGGCTGGTCTCCAGCCTGCGCGCGCACTTTCACTGTGGCGCGGTGGCGTTGCTTCAACAAGAAGAAGACCATCTGCGCCCCATCGCCGTGGACGGCCTGACCCAGGACGCGCTGGGCCGGCGCTTTGCCGTGCACCAGCACCCGCGCCTGGCCGCCATCCTGGCCCGGCGCGGCGTCACGTGTTTCCACCATGACAGCACGCTTCCCGATCCCTATGACGGCCTGATCAACGGCATGCCCGGCAAGCCGCTGCCGGTGCACGACTGCATGGGCACCACCCTGCACGTCGAAGGCAAGCCCTGGGGCGTGCTGACGCTGGATGCGCTGGACGTTGGCACCTTCGACGGGCAAGCCCAATCGGAACTGCACGACGCCATCGTGCTGGTCGAAGCTGCCCTGCGCACCACGCGCCTGGAAACCGAGATCCGCGCCTTGCGCGAGGCTCGCGGCCCCGTCCCCGCCGACAACGTGGCGTTGGATCGCCACGAAATCCTGGGCAACAGCCCCGCCATCGCCCGTCTGCTGCACGAAATCGAAGTGGTGGCCGATTCCGATTTGCCGGTCCTGCTGCTGGGCGAAACCGGCGTTGGCAAGGAGTTGTTCGCGCATCGCGTGCACCGCCTGTCGCGCCGCAGCGGCAAGCCGCTGGTGCACGTGAACTGCGCCGCCCTGCCGGAGTCGCTGGCGGAAAGCGAATTATTCGGCCACGCCAAGGGCGCATTCTCCGGTGCGGTCACCGACCGGCCCGGGCGTTTCGAAGCGGCCAACGGCGGCACGCTGTTTCTGGATGAAGTGGGCGAACTGCCGCTGCTGGTGCAAGCCAAGCTGCTGCGCGCGCTGCAGAACGGCGAAATCCAGCGTTTGGGCGATGACCGCCCGCGCACCGTGAACGTGCGCATCGTGGCGGCCACCAACCGCAGCCTGAGCGACCGGGTGCAAGCGGGCGATTTCCGCGCCGACCTCTATCACCGCCTGTCGGTCTACCCCGTTCCCATCCCGCCGCTGCGTGAACGCGGCAACGACGTGCTGCTGCTGGCCGGCCGCTACCTGGAACTGAACCGCGCGCGGCTGGGCCTGCGCAGCCTGCGGCTGTCCGAAGACGCCGAAGAGATGCTGCGCCGCTATTCCTGGCCCGGCAACGTGCGGGAACTGGAACACGTGATCAGCCGGGCCGCCATCAAGGCGGTCAGCCACGGCGCCAACCGCAACGACATCGTCACGCTGGAGACGAGCCTGCTGGACGTCTCGGACTACAACTCGCCGGCGCCCGTCACGGACGCGCTGGCGCCCGATGACGGGCCGGCCGCCGGCCTGCCGTCATTGCGCGACACGGTGGACGCCTGCCAGCGCCAGGCGATTCGCCGGGCGCGGCAGGCCCACGACGGCAACTGGGCCCAAGCCGCGCGCGCGCTGGACGTGGACCCCAGCAACCTGCACAAGCTCGCCAGGCGCCTGGGGCTGAAGTCCTAAGCCCTCAATACGTCGCGCGCACGTTCAACATCACGCTACGTGGCTCGCCGTAGTAGTTCGATCCATAGGCCGCCCACACGCGCTGATAGTAGACCTTGTCGAACACGTTGTTCACGGTCAGGGTCGTTTCCAGATGCTTGTTGTAGCGGTAGCCCGCCTGCGCGGACACCGTGGTGTACGGGCGCTGCTCGAACTTCACCGGCCCGTTCAACCGGTACATGCTGCTGACGCTGCGCAGGCCCGCGCCCAACGACAGCCCTTCCAGCGCACCGGTGGCGAACGAATACTTGGTCCACAGGTTGAAGGTATGGCGCGGCGTGATGAAGGCGTACTGCTGCGACTTCTGCTCGTCCGTGCCCTTCAGGGTCTTCGTCGTGGTGTAGGCATAACCCGCCGTGATGTCCCAGCCTGGCGCCGGGCTGCCGCTGATTTCGGCTTCGAAGCCCTGGCTGCGCATCTTGCCCGCAGCCATCGAGAACAGCGGATTGTCGGGGTCCGTCATGGCGCGGTTCTCGTCTTCCATGCGGAACAGCGCCATATGGCCGTTGACGCGCTTGTCCAGGAATTCGCCTTTCAGGCCGATCTCGACCTGCTTGCCCGTGCGCGGGTCCAGCAACTGGCCGTTCACGTCGGTGGTGGTTTGCGGCGTGAAGATGCTGGTGTAGCTGGCGTAGGCCGACAACTGCTCGTTCAGGTCCACCACCAGGCCCAGGTACGGCGTGAACTTGCCGTTGATGTTGCTCTTGGTGTCGGTGAACTGGTCGAAGTAGGCGTTGCGGTTCTGGGTCCGGTTTTCCCACCAGGTCAGGCGGCTGCCCGCAATGACGGACACCGCGTCCGTCACGCGCAAGTTGGCGCGCGCATACAAGCCGAACTGCTCCGTCTTGCCATCGTTGCCGTTGGTGTAGTCGTAGTCGGGCTTCGGGACGTTGTTGTCCGGGTGGTAGAGGTTGATGTCGGCGTTGTCGCCGCCGCCGTACTGGAAGTTCTTGCGGACATTGCGGTAGTCGGCGCCCACCGTCAGTTCGTGCTTGCGGCCAAAGGCCTCGAAGGGCGTCGCCACGAAGGCGTCCAGACCGTAGGTCTTCCAGTGGCTGCGGTACTTCCAGCTGACCAGGCAGGTGTCGCCCGTGATCGGGTCCACCGCGCAATCCGACCAGCCGAACTCGCGGCTGGGCTCGTCCTGCTCGCGGTAGATGCCGCTGACCTTGATGCGGCCGCCATTGGACAAGCGGTGCTCCACGTCCGCGAAGTACTCGGTGACTTCTTCGGTGATGTGGTTCCAGCTGGGATCCAGGTTGGTGGAGCGGCGCACGTCCAGCAACTGCCCGTCGGTGTAGCCGGGCAGACCGAAGAACGGACGGCCCTTGTACTGCTGATAGGTCGCGCCCGCCGTCAGCGTGGTGTCCGGCGTCAGGTCGAATCCCAATGTACCGTAGAACAGCGGCTTCTTCGTGTAGACGCCGTCCACGAACGAGCGGCGGTCGTCATAGGACGCCACCAGACGGCCGCGCAACCGGCCATCAGTGTCCAGCGGACCAGTGATGTCGGCTTCGGTGTAGTAGCGGTCCCACGAGCCGGTCATGACCTGTCCGCTGAAAGCGAACTCTTTCTGCGCGCGCTTGCGCACCAGATTGACCGTGCCGCCGGGATCGCCCGCGCCCTGGTACAGGCCCGAGGGGCCGCGCAGCACTTCGATGCGGTCGTAGATGGCCAGGCCGAATCCTGCCGACAGGTCGTTGCCGGTGCTGGCAGGCGTGTTCACGCCATCGACCTGGATCGTGTCCAGCGCATAGCCGCGCGAATAGAAGTTGCCGTGGTTGCCGCCGATGCTGCCCGCTTCCACGGTAATGCCTGTGACGGTGCGCATGGCGTCGTCCAGGTTCACCAGGTTCTGATCGTCCAGCAACTGGCGCGTCACCACCGACACCGATTGCGGGATCTCGCGGACGCTTTGCGCGCCCTTGCCCAAGGTGACGGCAGCCGCCGTGTAGGACCCGGTGCCTTCGGTCGTGGCCAGATCCCGGCCCGTGACCGTGACTGGCGCCAAGGTGGTCGCGTCCGTCGCCGATTCGTTCGCAGGCGAGCGCACGACAAAGCCCGAGCCGCTGGGCACGGCGACCAGTCCGCTTTGCGCCAGCAATCGGTTCAATGCCGCCTGCGGCGTCAGTTGGCCCGAGACGGCAGGCGCGTTCAACCCCGCCACCGAGCTCGGGCTGAACAGCACTTGCACCTGCGCCTGCCGGCCCAGCGCCACCAGCGAATCCGCCAGGCTGCCGGCGGGCAGATCAAAGGTCTGCGCGGCGGCGCTTTGCGCATAGGCGGCGGACGGCGCGACCGCCTGGGCCGCCAACGCGCCCACCGACAGCGCGCACAGGATTGCGTAACGGCCAGCGGTCAGCCGGCAATGGAAATGGCGTTGCGCCATGGACTTTCCCCAGTCTAGAAGTGGATCTTCACAGGGGAAGACGCGCCAGCCGGCAAAACCCGAACGTGTCGAGAAGAAAAATTATTCGCACTCTCAAGCGCAAAGCGGGATCAGCGGCTGGCGATCACTGCCGCGCCATCCGGGCGCCGGCTCAGCGTCACCGGCAGCAGGCCGGGCAGCATATCGAGAAACGCCTCGGGCTGCCGCAAATCCAGCGTGCCCGACAAGCGCAAGCCACGGGCCCGCTCATCCGCGAAGCGCACCGGCGCGTCGCGGTACAGGCCCAGATAACCCGCCAACTGCTGCAAGGTGACGTCATGCACAACCACCACGCCATCCTGCCACGCGCCGATTTCCGTGGCCGGCACCTGCAGGCGGCGCAGCAGCCGGGCGTCGGCCCGCGCCATCAGCACGGAGTCGCCTGCCTTCAGGGTCTGCCGCGCCGAACGGTCTGGTCCGCCGACGTCCAGCATCACCTGGCCGCTGCGTACGCCGACCTGCAGCGTATCGGGCAGCAGCAGCACATTGAATTCGGTGCCGATGTCGCGCAGCTGCGCGTCGCCCGCGGCCACGGTCAGCGGCCGGCGGTCGGTGGCGGCATCGATATAGACCTCGCCCGCATCGATGCGGATATGCCGCTCGGCCAGCGTATAACGGACGCTAAGGCGTGTGCCCACGTTGGCGTGCAGCCGCGTGCCATCGGGAAGCTCCAGCGAGCGGGTCTGCGTCGAGGCATTGGCGACCGAGGTATAGCTGACGGGCAGGTACTGATAGGCCGCGCCGGCCGCCAGCAGCAAGGCGGCCAACGCACCGCCCCAGCGCGCGAATGCCGGACGGCGCGGCGCCGCCGCACGCATCGCGGATGCTGGCGCGCGCACGGCTGCGTGGCGCGGCAGCGCGGCCATGTCGTCCCAAACCTGGGTCAGGCGTTCGTATTCTTGTCGGTGCAACGGCGATTGCGCGAGCCAGGCCTGGAACGCCTGTTCCTCGCGGAGGTCGGACACGCCATCACGACGGCGCATGAACCATGCGCTTGCGGCCTCTTCAACAGCGGACAGGGGGTGGGATTCAGTCATGACGCTTCGCCGTGGACACGGCGCTTGCAATGCGCCAGAGCCAGTTGCAGGTGCTTTTCGACTGCCCGCACCGATATGCCCATGCGGTCGGCGATGTCCTCGCAACGGAGCTCATCATACCGATAAAGCAGAAAGGCCTCGCGCTGGCGCGGCGGCATGTCGTCGATGGCGGCCTGCAGCAAGCGCAGCCGCTGGTTCACGTCGGCGCGTGCTTCGGGTTGCTGTCCGGCGTGCGCAATCAGGCTGTCTGCCGGGGGCTCGAAGCCCTGGTCGTCAAGGCTGGCCACCACATGCTCGCCCCGCACGCCTTCACGGCGCCAATGGTCGCGCAGCAAGTTACGAGCGATCTCGTACAAATAGGCGCGCGGCTTTTCCGGCGGCTCGGCACTGTGGCTGGCAGCGAGCCATTTGGCGAATGTCTCTTGCGCCAAATCCCTGGCGGTATCCGGCGAACGCTTGAGCTGCCGGTTCAGAAAACCGACCAGTTCCGTATTCCACGCCTTATACGCCTCGGCGATCACGCCGAAGAACCGCTCCCCCATGGTGCCCCTAAGTCGATATCCATCGCGCCGGCAGAAACGAGGCGCGTCTTCATGGCGTGAATCAGATGATAATGATTCTTATTGTATCAACTTTATCGGACACCGCCCGAATTCAGGCCGGGCGGACGAAGCCGCCTCAGGCTTTGATGTACACCCAGGCATGCACGCCGGATTTCAGCAGCACCGACACGCGCTTGTAGTCGGAGACTTCATAGCTGTCGGCAGCATGCAGTTCCTTCTGGCTGATTTCGAACACCGTGCCAAGGACTTCGTCCTTCGGGTCGTAACTGGCGTAGACGATGGGGTGCTCCGCTTTGCCGCTGGTCTTCAGGACCTCGGGATCGGTAATGGCCACCCAGTGCTGCACATAACCCGTCATCGCATCGGGCCGCCCAGTCAGCTCGCGGCCGAAATTGGCCAGTTGCACCGCCTTGTCCTGCAGCGTCCCGTACGAGAAAAGCAGTATCGACGTTTCGTGGGAGTCATTCACCATCGTTCCTTCAGGGAATAATCGTGGGGAAATAAATTTACACCAGTGCGTCCACGATATATCCAAAAGGCCTGCCGGCTCCGATGAAGAGGCCGACCCGCCCTTACACCCAGGAAAGCGGCCAGCGCGCCAGGCGCATCGCGCGGCCTTGCACGTCTTCGTATACGGCAAGCACGCCGCGCTTGTTGCGTAGGACGACGACACGCTTGCCTTCGAATTCGTTGATGTGGCTATAGTGCGCCGGCGCTTCGGCGCCGCCATCCTGCTTGTACGCTGTCTTGGCGCGATCGACAAAATCGTCATCGTCGCGTTCCACGCGCGTGATGCCCGGCCGCATGCGCACAGGCGGCATATCTCCGGGCTGGCCGCTGCTGCCGGCCGCCATGAAACGCGCAATGCGCATCTTCACTTGGGCAGGCTCGAAGTCGGCTTGCGCCGTGCCAAGAGCCAGGATGCGTTGCCGCGCGTCTTGCGGAAGTTCCTGCCACTGGTTGAGCACGGAAGCGCCAAGATAAGCCAGGATGCGCTGCTCGGCAGCGTCCAGTTGCTCAAGCGCGAATGACGTGGCCAACGCGGAAAAACGCACGCCGCCGTAATTGTCCCATCGCGCCCTGCTTGCCCTGCCGGTTGGATTCGACATGTGATTCTCCTGGGCATGCGGGGTGAAAGCACCAGCGGCAGGATCAAACAACGCCGCTGAAAAACAAAAGGCCGCCCGTGGAATTCAGGGCGGCCCGGTCAGGCATATGCGCAGCGCAATGCTGCCGGACATCAAACTGGCCTGGCATGCGCATCAACCACGAGCCTGCCATGATTGATCGCGGCATCCACCGCCATTCCCGGGCTGGAAACGAATCCACCCGATGCGAACAACGGTACGGCATGATGTTCGTTGAGCTTGTCCTGATCTGCCGCAAGTTCCACTGCAACCGTTGCGGTGAAGGCGGGCCGGCCGCTGCCCCCGACTGAAATCCGGGAAACACTGGCGGTAAGCCGGTAGCCCTTGTAGACCATATTGTTGTGAAACATGAAACCCCCTATTTGATCAAAAGGCCGCAAGGGCCTTCATTCACAAAGCGCGGATTTGCGTGGCGTGCGGGCCTTTGGCGCCCTGCGCGGTGACATAGCTGACGCGCTGGTTCTCCAGCAGCACCTTATGCCCGTCGCTCACGATTTCCGAGAAATGCGCAAACAAATCCTTGCCGCCGTTCTCGGGCATGATGAAGCCAAATCCTTTGGCGTCGTTGAACCACTTGACGATTCCGGTTTCCATAATCTCTTTCCTTTAAATGCGGGCACCGCCCGCGAAATGAGCCTGTCAAGGAAAGGACTGCGAACAATGAAGCGCCCTCAAGGGTGCAAGACCGGACGAAAATCACGATGCTCGAAAAGCTTCAAGTCCACTATGGGTGCAGGGGTTCTTAAAGTCAATCGGCGTTTCCGATTAGCACCAAATAGTTATTTTCCTCGCCAATTGCCGGTTATTCCCCCGAAAACCCGCGCCCGCAGGCCTGCATGCCCCCGTTGTTTGCTTATTGCGTAACCAACACTGCTTTTACATACGCGCGCGAGGTAAAGCGCGTATGCTGGTGCGATGGTGCTTGAACGCGCGTTACCTCGCCGTATCGCCATACAGGAGTATGGCCATGCCCATCCCACGCAATAACGTCCCGCAGTCCCTTCGAATGTCGCGCGTCGCGTCAATGGCGTACGCGCCGACCGCAGAATACGCGTGAGCGCATTCAGAAGGTCGATCGCCAAATTCGCAAACGCCTGCGTCAAACTGCTTCCGCCCGCGTCCATGCCGCCCCGCGGCGGCAGCGGCGAGCCCAAACGGGAACCACAGCGCGAACACGCTGCCATCTCGTCGCCCTGGCGCATCTATCGGATCTACGCCCGTCCCGGGCATCTGCTGATGCGCAATGAACAGGGCCGCATCCTGGACCTGGGCGTCATGAAAGGCGCCGAACCCAACCTCACGTACCGGCTGTTCGCACGAGACCTGCAGGGCAAGGGCTTCGCCACGCGCACCTTGCTGCTGGACGACATCGCCCGCCGCATCGAAGCCGGCGAAATCGGCAAGGAACTGCTGAACCTGCCCGATTGGGACCAGGCACTGGGTGCGGACCTGGATCGCGGCACGCATACCGATGTGTCGATGAAGCTGGGGCGATAAGGCGCCTGCGTCGCCCGCATGGGATATGCTTTTCGCCTGGAAATTTTCAGGGCCCGCCCATGCAAGACGCCACCGCCATTCTGGATGCTTTCGAACGCCTGGGTTGGAAGAATAACGACCCCATGGCGCAAACGCTGCAACTGCATCGTGAAGCCCCCAAGGCATTGGGCGATCTGGTCGCGCAAGCGCTGGACCGGTCGCTTGCCAATGCCACGTTCATCGACGCCGCGCTCGACTTGATGGACGACGACGCGTATGCAGCCGCGGTCGGCCTGGCCTGGCAGCGCGCAATGGCAGGGGACCTATCCGACGTCCTTGGCGCCGTGCTGGATTCCGCCGCCTTGCAATACCCCCATGTCTTCGCTGGCAATTGGGAACGGTTGCTGGCCGCCGCGCACGCCGGCGAAGGCGGTCCGGAATATCTTGATGGCCAGGCTTGGCGCGCGTTGGACGCCGCGACAGTGGAAGCGTGGTGTGCTGCGCTTGAGCCCGATACCACCGAAGGAACACTGGGCCGTGCACGTGCCATCGCCTTGCTGCGTTCTCGCCGGCCCGACGCCGTGCTGCACGCGTTGGCACGCCTGTTTCCCGATGCCTCGGATCCCGCTGCCGCATCCTGGCTGATGCTTGCCGGCTACACCCGGCACGCCGACGGCCTGCGCTCGCTGCACACGGAACGGCCCCTGCACATCGGATTCAGCGCCGCGCAGCGCAAGCGCATGCTGGCCGAACAACCCGCCTGGCGGCGCGACATCCACACGGCCCATCCGACCTGGAACGCCGGCACGCCGCCCGTCACGCATGCGCGCATGGGCGGCGAACTTGCGAGCGCCTGCGGTCTTTGCCACGCGCCGCTGCATCGATTGCTGTCTCTGCGCGAACCCGCCCGGGCGGGGATCGACAGCGCCAACCCGATTGAATTCGCGACATGCCTGTCTTGCCAAGGTTGGGGTAGCGACGGCCCGATGTTCTTCCGGCACGATGCCGACGGCCTCGCCCGTGCACATCCGGCGCAGCAGCGCGGCGTCCCGTCGGCACCCGACTTTGTCACCGGCGCCTTGCTCGACACCGAGGTCCAGCTCTTTGCCGCACCCGCCCGTTGGGCATGCCAGGATTGGGGCGAATCGAACGGTCGCCAGAACCTCAGCCGCGTCGGTGGCGCACCCAGTTGGGTGCAGTCCGCCGACTACCCCGCCTGCCCCGACTGCCAACAGGACATGGCCGCCGTCATGCAGCTGGATTCCGGATTGCCGCAGGCAGACGGTGGCGAATGGCTATGGGGCAGCGGCGGCTGCAACTACACGTTCTGGTGCCCGGACTGCCGCGTGAGCGGGCAGCTGTGGCAATGCACGTAGCCTGCGGGTTTCCCGATCGTTTGCGCATGACGAGGCCTTTGGCCGGTCGCCCCGTCTGATAAATCTCGAGGGCGCACTCTTTTCATTTTCATGGTGTGTATGGTACACATCATGAACAGCCTAGAGATCATTAAGCAGCTACGCCGGGCGGGGTGGGTATTCAGGCATGCCAGAGGCTCGCACCATATATTCGTCCACCCAGACAGACCCGGTCACATCACCGTGCCTCATCCCAAGAAAGACCTGGGAATCGGGTTGGTCGCCTCGATATTGAAGCAGGCAGGCCTGAAATAGACGCATCGCAGCCAATGCTGAAACGTGCGCTTTGCTTACCAAGGACATGTATGAAATACCCCATCGCCATAGAACCCGGTAGCGACGTACAAGCCTGGGGCGTTGTCGTCCCGGATCTGCCCGGTTGTTTTTCTGCCGCCGACTCGGGCATCGACGAAGCCATCGAGAACGCCAAGGATGCAGTAGAGCTTTGGATCGAGTCTGCGTTGGACAGCGGCGACCCTGTGCCCCCACCCGGCCGCATTCACACGCATCAATCGAAGCCGGAGTTCGCAGGGTGGATTTGGGCGATTGTTGAAATCGATCCTGCTGTGATGGATGACACCATAGAACGCGTCAACATCACCTTGCCTCGCCGAATACTCGCCAGGATCGACGCAAAGGCGCGCGCGGCCGGAGAGAGCCGTTCCGGATATATCGCCCACCTGGCGTTGACGCACTAATTCCGCCAAAGATCGGATAAGGTGTCGCCCTGCATGTCGCGCCCCATCATCCCCAGCCAGAATTCTGCACCATGACATCTTCCGCCCCTTCCCCCTACCCCGTCGCCATCGATCCCGATCAGGTCGGCGAATACCCCGCCCTGACGAAGTCCGGCGGCGGGTATTTCTATGACGACGTGCTGGAGTACCGCGTGTGGGTGCACCCGCATGCGGGGGCCGAAGACTTGCACGAAGGCGATGACTATTACTACGCGTTCGCCACGTTCGAGGACGCGGCCGAATGCGCCAACGAGACGCCGGGCGCGGAGCAGCCGCTGGTGCTGGTCCGGCAATTCGAATCCATCAACGAACCGACGCCGGGCGTCTTCGAGCATTACACCGAAGCGCGGATCACCGAATGGCGCGTGGAGTGGCTGGCCGACAGCAAGCGCACCGCCACGTCCATCCCGGATTTCCTGAAAGCGCGCGCGCACTAGGCGCGCCAGCGCTCAGCTCATGTACACGCCGCCGTTGATGGCATAGTTGGCGCCCGTCACGAAAGCCGCTTCGTCGGATGCCAGCCAGGCGCACAGCCCCGCCAGGTCGCGGGCGGTGCCCAGCCGTCCGACGGGCACGCTTTCGATGATGCGGTCCAGCAGCGCGGGCGGGAAAGCCTTCACGGTATCGTCGGCGATGAAGCCCGGCGACACCAGGTTCACCGTCACGCCGCGGGCCGCCACTTCCTGCGCCAGCGACCGCGTGAAGCCGATCACCGCGCCCTTGGCGGTGGCGTAATTGATCTGGCCGATCTGGCCTTTTTCGGCGGCGACAGACCCGATGTTGATGATGCGCCCCCAGCCACGGTCGGCCATGCTGTCGACCACCTGCTTGGTGCTGTTGAACAAGGTGTCCAGGTTGCTGCGCAGGACGGCCGACCAGTCCGCATAGCCCATCTGGCGAAAACGCATGTCCAGCATCGAGCCGGCGTTATTGACCAGCACATCGATCTCGCCGACTTCTTGGCGGACCTTGGCGAACGCCGCTTCGGTCGACGCCCAATCGGTCGCGTCGCCTTCCGAGGCGATGAAGTCGTAGCCCAGGGATTTCTGTTCCTTCAGCCAGCCGTCGCGGCGCGACGAACGCGGACCGCAGCCGGCCACCACGCGGTGTCCGGCATGATGCAGCGCCTGGCAGATCGCGGTGCCCGTGTGGCCCATTCCGCTGGTGACGTAAGCAATACGCAAAGCCATGAACGTTCCTTTATGAAAGTGCGGCAGACGCCGCGGATCAAGCGACCGCGCCCACCAGGGGGAACAGGCCGAAGGCCAGGGCGGCCGCCAACATCACCATGCAGACCATCGTCGCCCACTTCAGCGAATACCGCTGGTGGTCGCCGAATTCCACGCCGGCCAGGCCGACCAGCAGGTACGTCGACGGCACCAGGGGGCTCAGCAGGTGCACCGGTTGGCCGATCAGCGACGCGCGCGCCATCTCCACCGGCGAAATCCCGTAGCCCTGGGCGGCTTCGCTCAGGATCGGCAGCACCCCGAAGTAGAAGGCGTCGTTCGACATGAAGAACGTGAACGGCAGGCTGACCAGCGCGGTGATGCCGGCCAGGTACGGGCCCATCGCATCCGGAATCACGGCCAGCAGGCTGCGCGACATGGCTTCCACCATGCCCGTGCCCGACAAGATGCCGGTGAAGATGCCGGCGGCGAAGATCAACGACACCACCGAGAGCACGTTGCCCGCATGCTGCGCGACGCGGCGGCGCTGTTCGGCCAGGTTCGGGTAGTTGATGATCAGCGCCACCGCGAAGGCGATCATGAACAGCACCGGCAGCGGCAGGATGCCCATCACCAGGCTGACCATCAACGCCAGCGTCAGGCCCGCGTTCACCCACAGCAGCTTGGGGCGGCGCAGATCGTGGTCGACTTCGATCTCGGGCAGATTCTTGGGGCCGTCCTCGTCGTAGCCGGCATGCAGCGACGCGCCATCGGGCAGCGACAGCACGCCCAGGCGGCGGCGTTCACGCAGGCCCAGGAAGAACGCCAGGACCAGGATCGAAACGATCGCCACGCCCATCACCGGCACCAGCGGCACGAAGATGTCGCCTGCGTCCACGTGCAAGGCGCTGGCGGCGCGCGCCGTCGGCCCGCCCCACGGCGTCAGGTTCATGACGCCGCTGGCCAGCATCGCCAGGCAGGTCATGGACAGCGCGTTCATCTTCAGGCGGCGGTATAGCGGCAGCATCGAAGCCACCACGATCATGTAGGTGGTGGAACCGTCGCCGTCCAGCGAGATCACCAGGGCCAGCACGGTAGTGCCGACCACGATTTTCAAGGGATCGCCCTTCACCGCACGCAGGATGCGGCCCACGATGGGGTCGAACAGGCCTGCATCGATCATCACCCCGAAATACAGGATGGCGAACATCAGCATCACGCCCGTGGGCGCAATCTTGCGGATGCCGTCGAGCATCATCTTGTCGATACCGGCGCCAAAGCCGCCCAGCAACGCAAAAATAATGGGGACAAGGATCAGGGCGACCAACGGCGACAGGCGCTTGGTCATGATCAGCGTCATGAACGTGATCACCATGCCGAAGCCAAGCAGGGTCAGAAGCATGAGGGGTATCTCCGACTAGTCGTTGTTATGTGTGTGGCACTGCCTCCGGCGGGGGAAGCAGGTGCCGAAGACTAGGAAGAAAAGCTGTCTGGAACCTGTCGTTTTGCCGCAAACCCCAATGCAGCGATTGCGCCTTTTGCCGCCGGACCGTCCCAAGCCGAAAGCGCCCCCTCGGGGGCAGCAAGCATGCGCGGCGTGGGGGATCGTGGACGCTACAATCGGACCCATGCGCATCCTGGTAATCGAAGACGACGAGGATCTGGCCGACGCCATCGTCCGCCGGCTGCGCCGTCTCGGCCATGCCGTGGACCTTCAAAACGACGGCCTCAGCGCCGACGGCGTCCTCCAATACGAGACCTTCGATCTGGTCATCCTGGACATCGGGCTGCCCCGCATGTCCGGCTTCGACATCCTGCATCGCCTGCGCGACCGCGGCAGCAAGACGCCGGTGCTGGCGCTGACCGCCCGCATCGACATCGAAGACCGCGTCCACGCCCTGGATACCGGCGCCGACGACTACCTGGCCAAGCCCTTTGACTTCCGCGAACTGGAAGCCCGCTGCCGCGCCCTGCTGCGCCGGCCGATCGCACAGGCCACGGGCGTGCAGCGGTTTGGCGACCTGACCATCGACAGCGCGGCCCGCCAGGTGACCCTGGCCGGCCAGCGCATCGACCTGCCCAAGCGCGAATACAGCCTGCTGGAGATCCTGCTGGCCGGCATGAACCGCGCTGTCAGCAAATCGGAAATCGCCAACAAGCTGTTCGCCTTCGACGACGATGCCGCCCCCAATGCCATCGAGGTCTATATCGCCCGCCTGCGCCGCAAGCTGGAAGGCTCGCCGCTGCGCATCGAAACGCAGCGCGGCACCGGCTATCTGCTGACCGCGGCCGACGCCACAGGCGCCGCCGCCGCGCCCGACACGCCGCAGGACTAAGCCGGTGCAGCACCGCCGCCTCTCGGTCCGACGCCGGCTGCTGACCATGCTGCTGGCGCTCTTTGCCGTGGGACTGGGCGCGCTCTATCTGCTGGTGCGCGGGTATGCGCAGCAGACCGCCGACACCACCTACGACCAGTTGCTGCGGGCCTCGGTCCTGTCGATGGCCGACAGCCTGCAATTGGTCCAGGGCGAATGGCAGATGGACATGCCGTACGCCGCGCTGGCGCTGTTGGAGCAAGCCCCGCGCGACCGCGTGTTCTATCGCGTGGCAGCCGGCGACGGCGGCCTGATCTCGGGCTATGGGGACCTGCCTGCCCCGGCAGGGCTGGACGCCGCCAGCACCGCGGGCGCCCCCCAACTGTATGCGGCCGTCTACCAGGGCGAGCCCGTGCGCATCGCCTGGATGGCCCGCAAGGTCGCTGGCCCCCGCAACGCCGAGATGGCCGTCATCCAGGTTGCGCAAACCCGCGAGGCGCGCAATACGCTTGCGCAGGGCATCCTCTGGCAAGGCACGCTGGCCCTGATGGGTTTCACCGCGGCAGCGCTGGCCCTGGCGTATTGGGGCCTGCAGCGCTCGTTGTCGCCCATCCAGCGCATCGAACGCGAACTCGCTGCGCGCAGCGCGTCGGACCTGCATCCCATCCACGCGCCCGTCCCCGAAGAACTGGACAAGCTGGTCCATGCGCTGGATGGCTTCATGGCGCGGCTGTCGGATAACCTGGACACGCTGCGCCTGTTCATCGCCGAAGCCGCGCATCAGCTGCGCACGCCGCTGGCTGCGCTGCATGCGCAGATGGAAGTGGCGCTGGATGAAGAAGACGCCGCTGAACAGCGCCGCAGCCTGCTGGCCGTGCTGCGTAATGCGGAAAAGCTGTCGCGCCTGGTCAACCAGCTGTTGAGCGACGCCAGCGTCATCCACCGCAGCAATGTCAAACAGTTCCAGCCGGTGAACCTGGCCGAGTTGCTGAGCCAGGCGGCCTACGACACCATCCCGCAAGCCGATCCCCAGCCCGACGTGCGGCTGCACCTGCCCGGCGCGGCAGCCGGCGAAGCGCCGCACATCCAGGGCGACAGCCTGATGCTGCGCGAAGCCTTCAAGAACCTGATCGACAACGCGCTACGCCACGGCGCCAGCGCCGACGGCCACATCGACATCCGCCTGGACCGCCTCGACGGCTCCTGGCGGATCACCGTGTCCGATCAGGGGCCTGGCATTGCACCCGCCTTGGCCAACACCGCCTTTGAACGCTTTGCGCGCGGCCCTAATCCGCGCACGCCCGGCGCCGGCCTGGGCCTGTCCATCATCAAACGCGTGGTGGACATCCATCACGGCAAGCTCAGCCTGAGCAACCGCGTGGGCGGCGGCCTGGACGCCGTCATCACCTTACCGGCCGGCCCCTATGATGCGTAGCGCCTTGTCATCCCTGCGCGGGCTGGCCTGCGGATTGAGTCGCGGCTTGAGTCGCGGATTCGTCCGCGGGTTGGCCGCGGCGGCGGCCTTGCTGCTGATCCTGCCAGTCGGGCACGCCCAGGAAGCCAGCGGCCCGGGCCTGACGCTGGGCCCGGCCGACAGCAAAAACGTGCTGGTCCTGCACGCGTCCAACAGCATGCAGGTCTTCAAAGGCGTGCTGGAAGACTTCAGCAGGCTGAACCCCACGATTCGCCTGGAATACACCGAACTGACGACGCAGGAGCTCTACGCCGAAACCGTGGCCCGCGGCCAAGGGACGGGGGCCGCCAAATCCGGCCCGGACCTGATCATCAGCAGCGCCATGGACTTGCAGACCAAGCTGGTCAACGACGGCTACGCGCAAGCCCACGTCTCGCCCGAGACCCGGTCGCTGCCCGCGTGGGCCAACTGGCGCGACGAGGTCTTCAGCATCGGCACCGATCCCATCGTGATGGTCTACAACACGCGCAAGCTCGACGCCGCCCGCGCCCCGCACACTCGCCGCGAACTGCTGTCGCTGCTGCAGGCCCCGGACCAGCCCCTGGCCGGCAGGATCTCGACGTACGACGTCCAGGGCAGCGGCATCGGCTATCTGGCCGCCACGCAGGACACGCGGCTCGACAGCATGGCCGGCGCACTGCTGGCGGCGCTGGGACGCAGCGGCGTCACGGTCCATCAGTCCACCGAAGACGCCCTGGACAAGCTCGAACGCGGCGACATCACGCTGGCCTACAACTTGCTGGAGTCCTACACCCGGCACCGCATCGACCAAGGCGCGCCGCTGGCGATCATCTACCCGCAGGACTACACGCTGATGCTGTCGCGATCGGCGGTCATTCCCAAGCAGGCGCCGCGCGCGGACCTGGGCGCCCTGCTCCTGGACTATCTGCTGTCGGCACGCGGACAGGAAATGGTCGCCCGGCAATCCGGCATGCGGCCCGTCAGCGCATCCGTCGTTCCTGCGGCAGGCGTGCGCCCGATGGGCCTGGGCGTGGGATTGCTGGTGTATCTGGACCCGCTGAAAAAACGCCATTTCCTGGATTTCTGGCGGGTGGCGGTAATGCCTGCCGCTGCGGCAGACGCCAAGCCCTAGGGCGCCTGCCGGTCCCATCCGGTCGAAATATCCCGGTGCGGCTGCACCACGCGCGACAGGAGCGGCCTTTTTCCCCGGCCCCGCTCGCAGCGAATCTGTCCTTCGCCGCCGTTTTGCGAGGATAATTTCCGCTTGGGTCCGCGGCGGCCGATATCCATGCGCCCTACACCGCCAACCCTTCCGCTCTGATCGGCAGCAGCCGAGCGCCGCTTTGGCCCGAAGAGGCCGAAGCTTCCCACCAGCACCTGAGACACGTAGCAGCGATTACGGTTGAACCAGCGTTGGAGGCACACCATGGCCGAGCATCAGATTGTTTTGCGGCGCGCGATCGACGCCGTGCATCACCTGACCGACCCCGAGCCGCCCTGGCAAGACATTCTGCGCACCGCCCGCGACCTGGTCGGCGCGGACAGCGGCACGCTGATCGTCTTCGATGCCCGCAACAAGCTGCTGAACTTGTCCGCCATCGGCTTTTCCGACGCGTGCTTCGCCGATTATCAAGGCCATTACCACCGTTGCGACATCCTGGAACAGGACTCCCGGCGGGCCCCGGCCGGCACGTGGCTGGACACGGCGCACATGTACAGCCCCGCCCAGCTGCAACGCACGGAGTTCTATACGGACTTCATGGTCAAGCACCGGATGGCGCAGATACTGAGCCTGATCGTCGAATCGAACACAGTCCTGCACGCCTCCATCGGCTTTCAGCGCGCAACGGTCGACCCCAAGGCCAGCCAGCGCCTGCAATCCGGCGATTTCGCCCAATACTTCCGCACGCTGCAAAGCCACCTCGCGCAGCGCGAAAAAGCGCTGGCCGTCGGCTGGCAATCGATCGAACGCGCCTTCTCGGAACTGGACGAGGCCATCTTGCTGATCAGCAAGGAGGGCATGGTCAACGAGATGTCCGCGCTGGCGGCGCGATATCTGGACGACGCCCATGGCTGGACGGTGCGCGGCGGAAAGCTGCGGCACGCCGACCCCAAGGTGCAGCGCTTGTTCGATGCCAACTGCGCCGCGGCCGTCCGGGACGGGAAAACGCGATCGCTGGCCACCGCGTCCGGCTGGGGGGAGTTTTTCTGGATCGACATCAGCCCCGCGCCGGACGCATTGAGCTTGATCGGCGGCAAGATGTTGCTGATCCGCATGCGAAGAAGGAGCGCGTTCGCCATGCCCGACGTCTCCAAGCTGGAATCCGTGTTTGCCATCACGCATGCCGAAGCCGCCGTCCTCGCCGGTCTTGCCGCCGGCCATAGCGTGGAGGAAGTCGCCATCCTGCGCCAGGCCTCCGTGCTGACCGTGCGAAAGCAGGTCGCATCGCTCCTCAGCAAAATGGAATGCAGCCGCCAGGCGGAACTGGTCCGCTTGGCCTCCTTGCTGTAGATCGCACGCCCCCCCAAAAGCCGGAAGATGGCTGCCCCGGACACTGCGGGCGTACTCAATTTTGAGTATGCGGCCTGCACCCATGCGGCCCTACGATGAGTCCGAAGCCATGAGAGAGGGGGCATTCCGGTCCCGCAGCGGTCCGTGCCCAAGGCTGCACCCCAAGCATCCCGTCAAGGACACCGGAAAAGCTGCGATCACGCTTGTCATCAAGGAGCACTTCATGAAGCCCATCCTGACCCTCCGCGCCGCCCTTCCTGTCGCCCTGGCGGCCCTTGCGCTGCTGTCCGGCCCCGCCGCTGCACAAATGGGAGCCGCCCCCACCACCGCCACGCCCGAGCCGAACGTCGCCCTGAGCCGCGACGATGTCATGCGCGACCTGGCCGCCTGGAAGCAATCCGGCGTCGAAAGAAATTGGAACAGCGACAACACGCCGGACATCAACAGCCCCGAGTACGTCGCCAGCTATCGGAAATACGTGGAAACGGTCAGACCGGCCACCTCGCAGCAAATGCAATCGCAAACGCGCAGCCCGGGCAAGTGGTAATGCCTTTGCCGCGCCCTTTGCGGCACCCGCCTGCCGTTGGCGCCCGGACGGCCAGGCCGGCGGGCGGTCCGTCCGGGCGCGACGGCCCACGCCTGCCCGTCAGGCGCTAGGGCGTCGCCCCCAGTTCCCTGCCCAGCCATTCGCAAAACGCGTGCGTCGACGGCTCGTCCTGGCTGTCCCGATGCACCAGCCAGGACCACTTCGGCCCTCGCACCGTCTGCTCGGAGAGCGCCGCCAACGAGCCGTCAGCGCGCCAGCGTGCAGCCAGCAACGCACTGACCAGCGCCATGCCCAGGCCCTCCCGGGCGGCGTCCAGCAACTGGCCAGGATCCGAAAAATTCATGCCCTGTCCGCGCTGGCCCACATCGGCCCCGCCCAGCGTTTCCCAATGGCTCCAGTCCATCTCCCGTTCGCCATGCAGGGTAGCGGGCGGGCCGGCGCTGTCCGCCAACAAGCTGGGGTGGCACGCCGGATACAGGCGGTCTTCCACCAGCACCCGGAACGCGCAATCCGTCTGCGGGCCCAGGTCATCGCGAATCGCAACATCCACCGTCTGCTTGGCCATATCCGGCGCGGCCTCGCTGGTGTAGAGCCACAAGTCCGCCTGGGGATGCCGTTCGCGGAACGCCTTCAGCCTGGGCAGCAGCCAGTGCCGCGAAAACGCCGGCGTCGTGTTCACAATCAACTGGTCCGGCTTGCGGTATTGGTCCAGCCTGCGGATGCCGGCGGCCAATTGCTGCAACATCGCCTGCGTCGTGGCCAGCAGGTCCCAGCCTGCATCGGTCAATGCCACCGTGCGCCCTTGGCGGAAGAACAACGGCTGCTCCAACAAGTCCTCCAGGCTGCGAACCTGCTGGCTGATCGCCGACTGCGTCAGGTGCAGTTCGTTGGCGGCTTTATGGAAGCTGCCCAGGCGGGCGGCCGCCTCGAAGCCCCGCAGCACGTTCAGTGCAGGCCAGTGTTTAAGCATATTGATAAGCCCTGCTAATCATAATTCCACTAAATATATCGCTTGTTCGAGTCTTTTACCCAGCAATACACTGCTTCTCAAGGGGTGTGCACGCCTTTCTTTTTCATAACAATCATTTATCAATTCAAATCTGAACCCAGGAGCCCCCGTGCCATCCCGCCGTCGACTCATTCAACAAGCCTCCCTGCTTTTCGGCGTTCGCGCCGCCGCCGCGCTAGGTCTGGGCCTGCTGACGCCCGCCGCCCGGGCCGCACCCGGATCCGGCTGGCGCATGCCCGATGAAAGCGCTCCCCAGGCACGCGCCTTCATCGCGTTTGGCGCCCAGGACGCCATCTGGGACGACATCACCGCTGACGTCCAGGCCGCGTTGGGCCGCATCGCCCGCGCCATTGCTGACTTTCAGCCCGTCACCGTGTTTTGCCGCGCGGGCGAGCTGCAGCAGGCCCAGCGCCATTGCGGCACGGCCAATGTCACGTTTGTAGAAACCCGCCTCGACGATATCTGGATGCGCGACATCGGCGCGAACTTCGTCCTGAACGGACAAGGCGGCGTGGCCGGCGTGGACTTCAACTTCAACGGCTGGGGCAACAAGCAGCGCCATGCCTCCGACGCCAGGATCGCCGCCGAAACCGTGGAGCTGGCCGACGCGGAATATGTGCAAAGCGACCTGATCGGCGAAGGCGGCGGCATTGAGGTCGACGGCCGTGGCACCGGCATCATGACCGAAAGCAGCTGGATCAACCCCAACCGCAATCCCGAATGGACCAAGGCAGAGGTCGAGGACGAACTCAAGCGTTGCCTGGGCCTGCGCAAGATCATCTGGCTGCCCGGCATCAAAGGCCGAGACATCACCGACGCTCACGTGGACTTCTATGCGCGATTCGTGCGCCCCGGCATTGTCGTCGCCAACCTGGACATGGATCCGGACTCGTACGACTACGCCTTGACGCGCAAGCATCTGGATCTCTTGCGCCGCGCGACCGATGCCGACGGCAATCCGCTGGAAATCCACACCGTAAGCCCGCCGCTGCACCCGCGGCGCAGCAAGTTCCTGGACGGCAATGACGATTTCGCAGCCGGCTACATCAATTACTTCGTCATCAATGGCGCAGTGATCGCACCGGAATTCGGCGACCCGGCCGCGGACACGAAGGCGCGGGACTTGCTGGCGCGGCTATATCCCGGCCACAAGGTCGTGCAGATCGATATCGATGCCATCGCCTCGGGAGGCGGCGGCATCCACTGCGTGACGAACCAGTTGCCTTCGGCCTGACGCCTGGTCAAGCCAGGTAAGCGGCCACCTCTTCGGCCGTCAGAAAGCGCTTGAAAGTCATCGACGGCTGCTGCGCGTCGTGGATGATGCCGTTGAATCCCGACTAATTGCGCTGGGTGCCCTCTTCGGTCTCAAGCGCCACCAGCACGCGTTTGCCGTGTTTCGCCGTGTTGTGGCGCAGCGCCGCTTCGCCCCAGGCCCACCGCATCGGCTGGACCAGTTCGCCTCCTGCATAGGCGTCGATCTGCAGCCATTGGAAGTCGGCGGTGTCGCGCTCCATGTCGGGCTGACGCGGTGCGATGTCTCGCTTCACGCCCAGAGCCTCGGCATGCTCGCCGATGATGATCTGCAGCAGCGTGAAGGCATGGAAAGTATTGTTGACGGCGTGGGCTCGCGCGACGAAGCCGGACCGGGATGCGGGCATCACCACGACCAATTCGTCCACGTAGCTGACTTGCGCGGCCATCCACAAGTAGTGCAGCTGCTCGAACGGCAAGCTGTCGTTGCTGGTGGCCATGGGGTATAGCAACCCCATCAGGGCTTCGTCCGACACGAAGGCGTGGTGGTTGCCCTGGTCGCGCATCAGCATCGTCATCATCGGCAAGACCAGGACGTCCACGGATTCGTGCAGGGCATCGACCTGCCAGCGCTCGTCTTCCGGGACGGCCGCAATCGTCGCTTGCGCATCGGCCCAGGCCTGGCGGTCGGATTCCTCGACCTCGTCATCGTCCGCTTCCACTTCCTGCGCGCAATAGGGCCGCAGGGTCTGCAGCCACTGGCGCAGCAGCGATTGCAACGTCGGGAAGAGGATCGTGGGATCGGCGTCGTCTTCCACCAGGGACCCGCACATCAGCGCCAGGGCCGATGCCCGGTTGGGGTGAAGCCGGGGCAGCAGATCCGCGCAGGCCTGCAGGGATGCGGCGGTGTATGACGCGTCTTGCGCGTGCACGTAAAACGCGCGGGCTTCGGGGCGGTTGAAGAATTGCTCCAAGGATTCCAGATCGTCGAAGGTCAGGACGGGCGAGCTTAGCGCGGCAATGAGATCGGCGATGGGGCTAGACATGGCGTGGGCAGGCGAAATGGGGAGAAGGGGCGCGAACGAAGAGACCGAAAGCAAGGCGTCTTGGTACGGAGTGTACCGAAGGACCGATCCCGGAAAAGACGTGCTTCGCCGACTTTCCGCGTGGTAGATTGAATCGTCCTTTTTGACTGCGTACTTCCCATGCCGCCATCCACTGAAATCGGGCAAGCCGATCCGGACGACCGGATAGCCGGGGCGCAGGCCGCCGCGGCGACGCAACGCCCGCTCGAACACGACGCGGTGATGCCGGAGAGGACGGCGCTGCTGGTCATGCACTATCAAACCGATATCCTCGGCCTGTTCCCGTCAGTCGCTCCGGCATTGCTCGCCAACACGCGCAGCCTATGTAATGCAGCCAGGCAAACTGGCGTCAGCGTCTATTTCGCCAATATCCAGTTCAGCCCCGGCTACCCCGAAGTCAGCCCGTTGAACAAGAACGGACAAGGGATCAAGCAGCTGGGGCTTTTCATGGGCGACGAACTCTCGCCGGAACTCGGCAGGTTGCCCAGCGAACCCCTCATCATCGCGCATCGCGCCAGCGTGTTCTTCGGCACCGACCTGCAAGTCCGGCTTTCTGCGCGAGGCATCGATACGCTGATGATGGTGGGCATCGCGTCCACGGGCGTCGTGCTGTCGTCGGTGGCACACGCCAGCGATGCGGACTTCCGCCTGCTGACCGTCAAGGACTGTTGCTACGATCCCGATCCGGTAGTGCACGACCACCTTTTTGCGACGGCATTCGCGTCGCGCACGACGGTGCTGTCGCTGGCCGAAGCCTTGTCCTGGCTCAGTCAACCCTCCGCGCGGCCGGGGCATCACTCAGCTGCCACGTAGCCGTGTTGCATGGACGCGCCCAGCCCGCCTTAAAACGTATCAAACTGCAATTTCCCACGCGAGCGTTCAGGCTTGCCCTTCTGATCGGCAACGACGCCACGAGTCCGGGTCGCGCAAGATGGCGGTCATGCCCCGCCTTTTTCAGCGTTACAAGCTTTCCCAATATTCATCAAATAAAACATCTCTGACGCCTCGCCTGATTTAGTTGTATGGCTTGCTTGCAGGGACATCCGGCGGCACGACGCTCCGGCCCCCCACAGGCATATACAAAAGCAATAAACCGGAGGAGGAGCCATGCGTTTTCTTAATCGCAGGATCGCCGCATTGCTGGCGAGCGGGCTGATTGTCGTTCTGGCCGGCTGCGCCGCGCCCGGCGGCAAGAAAGACACGATCGATATGGCCGGGCTTTCCCAGCCCGTGGAGATCGTCAGGGACAAGCACGGCGTGTCGCACATCTATGCGCAGAACCAGAACGACCTGTTCTTTGCCCAGGGTTTCAGCGCCGCGCGCGACCGTTTGTGGCAACTGGACCTGTGGCGTCGGCAGGGCGAAGGCAAGATGGCCGAACAGTTCGGTCCGCGCTTCATCGAACAGGACCGCGCCGCGCGCCTGTTCCTGTTCCGTGGCGACATGCAAGCCGAATTCGCCAGTTACCACCCTGAAGGCAAGGCCATCCTGACCGCGTTCGCCAACGGCATCAACGCCTATGTGAACTGGGTGAAGGCCAATCCGGAGCAACTGCCGCCGGAATTCAAGCTGACCGGCACCGAACCGGGGTACTGGAGTCCTGAGACATCGCTGATCCGCATCTACGCGCTGACGCGCAACCTCAACGAGGAAGTCAAGATGGCGCAACAGGTCGCCAGCTTGGGGCTGAACAACGTGCAGGGGCTGAGCACGTTCGAGCCGCCGTTGGCGTTGCAGGTGCCGCAAGGCCTGGACGTGCGGCAGATCGACAAGTCGGTCCTTGCCAATTACACCCTGGCGCGCGACGGCCAGAAATTCGTCGCGGCCGACTTCCCGCGCAGTCCGCTGGCGGAGGATCAACGCGCGAAGCTCGCCAGCGCATTGTCGGAAGGCCGCCTGGCATCGCTGGACACGGATTTCGATCCGATGGCGACGCGCTATGAAAGCAACAACTGGACAATTGGCGGCCAGCACACCGCCAGCGGCAAGCCCATCCTGGCCGGCGATCCGCACCGGTCCATCACGATGCCGTCGCTGCGCTACATGGTGCACTTGAACGCGCCGGGCTGGAACGTGATCGGCGCCGGAGAACCCGCGCTGCCCGGGGTGTCCATGGGCCACAACGACCGCATCGCTTTCGGGTTGACGATCTTCGCGTTCGGCGACGAAGAAGACCTTTACGTCTATGACACCAATCCGGCCAATCCCGGCGAATACCGCTACCAGGGCGGCTGGGAAAAGATGCGCCTGGTCGACGAGTCCATCCCTGTGCGCGGAGCGACGCCCGCCGTCCGCAGCCTGAAGTTCACGCGCCACGGTCCGGTCATCCACGAAGACCTGGTGCGTCACAAGGCTTATGCCCTGCGCGCCGCCTATCTGGAGTACCCCGGAACGGCGGCTTATCTGGCCAGCCTGCGACTGAACCAGGCGCAGAACTGGAACGAGTTCGTCGCCGGCATGGAAAAGCACTACACGCCCAGCGAAAACATGGTGTATGCCGACGTGGACGGCAACATCGGCTGGTTTGGCGGCAGCATCGCGCCGATCCGTCCGCGCGGCGACTGGTCAGGCATGTTGCCGGTGCCGGGCAACGGCGATTTCGAATGGCGCGGCATTCTGCCGGGCAGCGCGCTGCCCAGGGCTTTCAACCCGCCCGAAGGCTATGTGGCGACCGCCAATGAATACAACCTGCCCGCCGATTTCGCCTACAAGGAAATGTCGGCGCGCACCTGGGCCGAACCCTATCGCGTGCAGCGCATCCGGGAGGTGCTGGCCGACGGCAAAGGCCTGACGGTGCAGCAGTCCCAAGACCTGCAGTACGACAATCTGTCCATACCCGCCCGCACGCTGATGGGCTATGCCAAGGCCCTGAACGCCGCCGACCCCGCCTTGAATGACGCCCTGGGTCTGCTCAAGGACTGGGACGCCCGCATGGACACCGAGTCGCGGGCCGCCTCGGTCTACGCGTTCTGGCTGCCGGAAGTCGTCAAGCGCGTGACGGATCTTTACGTGCCGGCAAACGGGCGCGCCGCCTTCGGCGAACTTTCCACCCGCAAGACGCTGGAAAAGCTGGCTACCCCCGATGCCGCGTTCGGCCCCCGGCCGGAGCAAGGCCGGGACGCGCTGCTGCTGCAGGCGCTGGCCGACGGCGTGCAGAAGCTGCGCACCGCGTTGGGGCCTGATTCGACGCAATGGCAATGGGGCAAGCTGCATCACATCCAGTTCGAGCACAGCCTGGCCAGCCTGCTGCCGCCCGACACGGCAAAGGCCTATGGCACCCCGCGCTATCCGGTTGGCGGCGACAACGATACGGTGCATCGCGGCACGTTCCGCAAGAGCGACTTCCGCCAGATCAGCGGCTCGTCGTACCGCCAGGTGATCGACGTGGCCAACTGGGACAACTCGCGCGTCCAGAACGTGCCGGGGCAATCCGCGGATCCGCGCAGTCCGCATTATCAGGATCTGTTGAAGGGCTGGGCCACCGGGGAGTACTTCCCCATGGCCTTCAGCCGCGCCAAGGTGGACAGCGAGCGCGCGGATACGCTGACGCTGCGGCCGTCCGGGCAGTGAGAAGGCGGCATGACTGACCGGCGCCGGGCCGCGACGCAAGGACGATGTCGCGGCCCGGCATTTTTCATCTTTTAATGGAGACCGCATGACCGAAAGAACCCTTACCGGCACCCGACCCGCCGAGCGCCGGCAGCCCAGCGAACGGCGCTTCTGGTTCATCGTCCTGGCCGGCTCGCTGGCCGCCCTAAGCTACGAAATCCTGGCCGTGCTGCAAGGCGATTTCTCGGCGGCGAAGAAACTGTTGCTGCCCGCGCTTTTGCTCGCGTGGCTGTACCGCGGCAGCCCGTGGGCGCGCTGGATCTTGATGGCGCTGCTGCTGGGCTTCGGGGTCCTCAACCTGTACCTGGGGTTAGGGCTGCTGCAGGACGCCCCCGATCGCCTGCTGTACGTATCGATCTTCAGCGCCTTCATGATCGCGACGGGGCTGTACCTGGCGCTCGCCAAGAGGGATTTCGCCCGCTACTGCAGCTACGCCGCAGTGCGCGACGACCTGCGAGCCCGCGCAAGGCGGCGGTGACGCAGGACGGCCCCAAGAACTGGGCCCGCTAGCCTGCCCGCAGACAGCGCTCGGCCATCCGCACATAATGTTCAAGCGGCGGCGTCGACAGCCCGACCACCTTGGCCAGGTCGTCATAGCGGCGCAAGCGCACGGCGGCCAGCGCGTGCGGCTGCGCGGCGAAGGCCTCGGCCTGTTCGGGCGTGAACACGCCGCCCTGCAGCGCCAGGCTATGCACGGAAACGGGCGACAGGGTGTCCAGATAGGCGGGGTCGATCACGCCAAGGTAGCGTTTGGCCGCGACATGCAGGCGCACCGGAGCGGTGACGTCGTCGCCGAACAGCGTAGCCAGGGCATCGGCGCCGACTTCCTGGTGACGCATGTCGGCCGTGATGCTCTCGGCAAGCATCAGATGGCCGATATCGTGCAGCAACGCAGCCACCGTCACCGCTTCGGACTCGCCGGCCTGTTCCGCCAGCTGCGCGCACTGCAGCGCGTGCTCGGTCTGGCTGATGCGCTCTCCGCCGTAGTAGGCGGCGCCATGGTGGGCGAACAGGCTTTCGATGTAGGGCAGAGTCAGCATGGGAGTCCTTCGCGGGCGGCAGATACTCGACACGATATCCAGCCACAATGACATCTAGATGACTAGATGGCAATGAAATAAAAAAGTGCCAGGCCGTCATTTCATCGCTGAAACCACGGGCTGGCACCGCTTGCCGGACGTTCCTGTCCGGCGCCGCCAAGAATAGCGACGCTTACCGTTTCGACGCGTCCTGCTCCACCACCATATCCAGCACATACACCTTCGACGGCGCGTCGGCGGGCGGATTCTTCCAGTCGTAGCGCTTCACGCGCAGCACGGTGCGCACACCGTCCTTGTGCTCAAAGCCTTCGATCGACTGGTACAGCGGATGCCACTTGTCCTGCGTCGGCTGCTGCACGCCCGCGTCGTTGTAGCGGCGCTCGCGCACCATCAGGCACTGGTAGTTGGGGATCATCGGATGGCTGCATTCCGCCTTCTTGGCGGCGACTTCCAGAAAGATGGTTTCGCCGGCGCTGCCGTACAGCGTCTCCGGCGTGGGCTCGCCAACGAACTTCAGGACGGTGCCATCCTGCGCGACCAGCTCCAACGCGGGCTCGGCGGTATCGCCGGACAACGCGGCGCGCAGGTCGCCCTTCATCCGCTCGTTGATCTCGGCATCCAGCTGCATCAGGCTTTGTTCGCACGCCTTCATCGTGGACGCCAGGTTATTCACATGCAGCACGCCATTCTGATAGCGGTAGCCGCCGAATTGCGCATTGCAGCCGCCGCGGATGTTCAGGGCGTCATTCGAGAAGGTCAGGCGCAGCTGATGCTCGATCCCCTTCTGCAACGCGGCAACCGGCTTGCCCGAGGCATCGGTAGCGGAAGCCAGGCGCCAGTAGTAGGCAGGCAGGGTCAATTGGCTGGCGGGCGACGTGGCGGTAGGAGTGGGCATGGAGGACGATCCTTCGCTGGGGGAGGAAACCGGGGCGCAAGCTTGAAGCAGCGCGGCGCATGCGGACGCAAGGAGGATTATTTTTTTCATGGTTCGTTCCTGTAAGCCGGATGGCACTGATGAAAAACGGGATTCTACGTTCGCAGCGTGGACGAATTTGGCGGACAAGCCGCCAGTCCGTTTCAAAATCTTGCCGGCCGCAAGGCGGCCGGACGGCGAAGGCTGCGCGCCGCGGCAAGCTGTTTGCCCTGCTGCGCGGACAGGAATGAAGGCTTGTCCTGACAGGCCGCTGACGGCCTGCGCGCGTTTACAGTCTGACACCTTACGCCGTCGACCTACCCGACCCGCAGCATCCCCCTCTCTTCCTGCACCCGGCCGCGCTGCGCCAAACCGGCCACCGCCCGCTCGACCCGGCTTTCCGCCTCCGCCAAGGTCCGTGCCATTCCCAGCATCCTGCACACCGACTTGATCACATCGGCCTTCGGTGAGTTTCCGGTCATCGCCAACACATGCAAGACGCCGTTGGCCAGTTCCTGGACGCACACGTCGTCGACGCGACGGCGCGTCGCGTCGTCTTCGCCTGCCCCGCGAAAGCCCGTCCATTCCTCGGGCTTCACGCCTGCCGGCCAGTAGAAGGTGGCTTCGCCTTCCTCTGTCTGCCCCACATCCATCGGCGTCAGCGCGCGCAGCCGCTCGACGATCCTGACGCCCGTGCGCTCCAGGCCCCAGGCCCGCGCCACCTTACGGTGCAGCACGGTTTCGGCAATCGGCCCTTCGGTCTCGATCACCGCACGCAGTTGTTCGGTCACCTGGCCGTTGTTGGCGCGGCTGTAGAACGCGTCTGAATCCCCGCCGTCCAGCGTCGCCAGGGGGTACACCTCGAACCCGCCCGCCATGCCGGCGTCGGCCGATGCGCCGATCCCGGCCGCCCAAGCGCCCTCTTCCGTCGTAATCACGAACGCCACGGCGGGGCCTGCGTCCGGCACGTTCGCCTGAACCGTTTCCTCCGCCTCGTCCTCTTCCGGCGCCTCGTCGGCTTTGCGCTGCAGCTCCGCATCCAATCGGGCCAGGATCTTCTCCACTTCACGATCGGGGTTGATCCACCAGTCGGTCGACCAGACCCGGTGCAGGCGCCATCCCAACCCTTCCAGCACGACCTGCCGCAGACGGTCGCGGTCGCGCGCCGTGGCGCCGGAATGGTAGGCGCGGCCATCGCATTCGATTCCCATCAGGTACCGGCCCGGCGCGCGCGGATCCACCACGCCCATGTCGATCCGGTATCCCGAACATCCCACTTGGGGATGCACGGTCCAACCATGATTGCGCAGCACCTTGATAACCTGGGTCTCGAACGGGCTATCCGGCTCGCGCCCCGTGGGCAACGACTGCTCGACCAGCGCGCGCGGCCCCTTCAGCGCAAACTCCAGGTAGTGCTTCAGGTCCCGCACGCCTGTCGCCCGCACGCGCGACAGGTCGATCTGTTCCGGCATCAGCGTGCTGTAGATCACCACGCCTTCCCGCGCGCGCGAAATCGCGACGTTCAAGCGGCGATGGCCGCCCTCGCCATTCAACGGCCCGAAGTTCATCGTCATCTTGCCCGCCGCATCCGGGCCAAAGGTGATCGAAAAATAGATGACATCGCGCTCGTCGCCCTGCACGTTCTCCAGGTTCTTGATGAAAAGCGGTTCGCGCGATTGGGCAGAGATGGCCTTGTCCAGTTCGGCATTGGCGCGGCGGCGCGCGTCCAGCAGCGTTTCGATCAGCGATTGCTGAGGTTGGTTGAAGGTCACCACACCCAGCGTCTGACGGCGGCGCGACTTGTCCAGATAGTGCTGTTCGATACCTTGCACGATGGCTTCGGCTTCGCGCCGGTTGGTGCGGCTGCCGCCCCGGTCATAGACGCCCGCCACCTTTTCCAGGCGCACGGCCACGTCGTCGGTGACAGGCGACGGGAAGGTGATCAGCTGCGAATCGTAGTAGGTCACGTTGCTGAAGGTGATCAGGCTTTCATGCTTGCTGCGGTAGTGCCACTGCAGGCGCAGACGGTTCATGTCGGCGCCCAGGCATTCATCCAGGATGCTCTCCAGGTCTTCGACCTGCCCGTCGTCGCCGGCGCCGTCCTCTTCCGGCGCGGACTTGCTGAAGAAACTGGTGGGCGGCAGCTGCTTGGTATCACCCACCACCACCAGTTGCTGGCCGCGCGCGATGGCGCCGACGGAATCCCACACGGGAATCTGCGACGCCTCGTCGAAGACCACGACATCGAACTGCGAATGGCCCGCGTCCAGGTACTGCGCAACGGACAACGGCGACATCAGCAGGCAGGGCTTCAGCTTGGGCAACAGCGACGGCAGGCGTTGCATCAGCTGGCGCACGGGAACGTGGCGGGCCTTCTTCTGCAGCTCGCGCCGCAGCAATCCCAATTCGCTGTCCGGGCTGACCAGGATGCCGTTGCCCGCGGGCACCTTGCCGGCCAGCAGGGCGGCGATGTAGGCCGACGTGAGTTTCTGGAATCGGTCGTCGGCATCGCGGAATTCGCGGATCTTGCGTTCGTGGTCGGCGCTGGAGAATGACCGCAGCACCGGCGAATGGTCGATGACCTTCTTCACCCACCAATTGCGGTAGCTGAATTCAAAATGCGCTTCGACCTGCGCAAGGGGAACGCGCCCCTGTTCCAGCGATGCAACCAGGCCTTGCAGTTGCGCGCCGATCGCCTGTTCGCGGGCTTCGCGCCACACGCACCAGGGCATCAGGAACTGCCTGTTGTGGCGCCAGCCGGCGAGGACGCCCTGGATGCGTTCCAGTGCGCCATTGGCATCCGTGCCTCCCGACAGCGCCTCGGTGGGCTTTGCCAGCGTGTCCACGTCGGCGATCCTGTCTTGCAGGACGCGCCACGCGTTGCGGCAGTCGGCCAGGCGCTTGGCCAACGCCGCGCCCGGTTGCAGCAAGGCGCGGTTCTCGCCCACCAGCGGCTGCAGCCGCGTGCGCAAATCGGCGGCCACGGCAGCATCGCCCGCCACCCGCGTGACGGCGTCGGCAAAGCGCTGCGCCCATTGCTCGTGGCGTTGGACCTGATCCCAATCCGTACTCAGACCCGTGTAGGCATCCTGCAGCAGACGCTGAGCGTCGGCTTTCAGGACAGCCAGCTCGCGATCTTCGAGATTGACCAACGCCAGCGGCGTCAGCACCGCGCTGATCGCCGCGTCGTCCGGGCGTTGGGAATCCGTGCGGTAGGCGGCCAGGCGCTTGCGGATGCCGCCCTTGGCGAACACGGACTTCGGCCACCACGACGAACACGCGGCCAGCCATTCAGCCTTCAGCGCATTGGCGTCCACTTCCGCCAACTGCGCGTTCCATTGCGCCCCCACTTGCGCCCAGTGCGCGTTGCGCGCCAGCCCGTGGCGCACCATGTCCTGCACCTGGACGCGGGCAGAAGGATCGTGCGCTTGCCCAGCCAATCCGAGAGGCACTTGCGGGGCGGCCAGCAGCACGTCCATCAACGGGTCCAGCCTGGCATAGGCGTCCAGGCTCAGGCCGGCAGCCGGCACGCCCAGGTCTTCGCCTGCCGCCGCGACGTGCTGCTGGAACCCGGCAATCGCCTGATCCAGCGTCTGCGCCGCCGCCAGCAGCGCATCCTGCCAACTGGGGCTCCACTCGGCCATGCCGATGTGCGCCAGCGGGTGGCCAAGCAGCGTGCCCAGTTCGCCAGACAAGGTCGCCATGCGCCTTGCGGTCTCGCGCAGTTGCGCGAGCTCCCTGCGCTCGTGCGCCTGCCCGTGCGGCCAGGACATCGGCGACGGCTCGCGCCCGGCGTTCTGGATGCAGGTGCCGATGGCGTCGTATACCGTCAGGCCGTTTGGATGCTCGTGATGCAGCGCGTCAACCAGTCCGTTCAGGTCCTGGCGCAGCACAGACAGGCGCTCGGCCTCGCGCGCCCAGTCGTCCGTCGTGCGCTGGCCGCTGTGATCCAGCGCCTTGCCCAGCTGTTGCAGCACTTCGGCTTTGCGCGCCTTGGACGAATGCAGCTCCAGGCAGAACGGACCCAGGCCGATGTTGGCCAAGCGACGGTGCACGACCTCCAGCGCGGCCATTTTTTCGGACACGAACAGCACCGTCTTGCCGCGCGCCAGCAGGTGCGCGATCAGGTTGGTGATGGTCTGGCTCTTGCCGGTGCCCGGCGGGCCTTCCAGCACCAGATCGCGGCCGGCATCGACGGCGCAAATGGCTTTCAGCTGCGACGAGTCGGACAGCAGCGGGGTCAGCAGGTCTTCGGGCTTGTAGCTGTCGTCCAGCCGGTCCAAGCGCGCATCCAGGGGTTCCTTCGCGAAGGCTTGCCCCGGATGATCGATCAGGTGTTTGACGACGCGGTTGGCTTTCAGTTGCTCGGTGCGGTCCTGCAGGTCCTTCCACATCAGGTACTTCGTGAACGAGAAGATGCCCAGGTGCACCTGGTCCAGCACTTCCCAGCCGGCGATCTCGCGCACGGCCAGACGGAAGGCTTGCAGCACGCGGGCCACGTCCACGCCCTTGTCGTCGGCGGGCAGGATGTCCAGGCCCGGGATGCGCAGTTCGTAGTTGTTGCGCAGCATCTGCAGCAACGTGGGGTTGATGATGGTCTCGTCGTCGTGGCGGACCAGGCGAAAGCCACTGCGCACCGACTGGCGCTGCAACGACACCGGCACCAGGATCAGCGGCGCCAGGTGCGCGCTTTCTGCACCCGGGCTTTCCGTCCAGCGCAGCATGCCCATCGCCAGGTACAGCGTGTTGGCGCCGCCCTCTTCCAGGCCGGTGCGCGCCGCGCCGAAGATGGCCAGCAGATTGGCGTCCAGCGCCTCCTGGGTGACGCGCGCGATCAGTTCCTTGTTGCCCAGCGCCTCCAGCGCCATGTCGTCCAACGGCGCGCGGCCGCCCCGGCTCTGGTGCACGTCGGCCACGCGCGGGTCATTGCCTTCCATCAGCGCGGCAGGCAAGGGGCGGATGCGGAATTCGCTGCCGTCGACGATGGCGTCTTCCAGCCGGCCCAGGTCGGGCACGACGAGCGGCAGCGTGGACTTGGTCAGCTTGAAGTTCAGCAGCCGGTTGCGCAGCGTCAGGTCCAGCAAACGCGATTTCCACTTGGCCAGCCGGCCTTCAGGCGTATCGTCGGCGGGCTCCAGGCTGATGACGAACTCGGGGTCGAGCGGCGGCAGGTCGGGCGTGGGTTCGATGGCCGCGGGGCGTTCGACGTCGTCCGCGCCGCCCGGTGTTACCGACAGTACGCGCGACGGCAAGGGCTTGATCTGCAGTTCGCGCGCACGGTGCACGTCGATGGCGTAGCGGAACGTGTCTTCCTCCCGCAGATGGGCGGCGCCCTGTTCCAGCGCCAGGCGCAGGGACGGGCGGAAGTTCGGATGCTGCGCAATGCCGGTGGTTTCGAACACCAGGAATTCGCCGCTGTCCACGCGCTTGCGCACCGCTTGCACGTCGTCGGTCAGCGGGTCCGCGAAACACGCTTGATGCAGCCATACGCCGACCCAGGCATGGCCGTCCTTCATCAGGATGACCGGGCGCAGCCCGGCCTGCTCCAGGCAGGACGAGAACAGCATGGCCAGGTCCAGGCAGGTGGCCACGCGAGCTTCCATGATGCGGTCCGGCGTGCGGATCTTCTGGCCATCCACGCCGAAGGACGCGGGCGGCTCGGCGTAATGCAGGGATTCCGCGGCCAGCGTGCTGTAGATGGCCGACAACTGCTTCCAGACCACATCGCGGCTCTTGGACTGGTAGCCGTTCATCTGCAAATCGGCATGCTGCGCGCGCAGCAGTTTGGACGCCTTGCCGATCAGCACGTCCACCGCCGGATTGTTCGGCATCGAGAACGCGGCCAGCAGTTCAGGCAAGGCCCGCGTGCCGGCCCACTGGTCATAGGCCAGGACGGTGATCGGCTGCGACGCGCGGCCCAGTTCCTGCGTACCGGCCAGCACCGCCACGTCGATGCTGGCGCGCACGGCCTCTTGCAAGTCGGCCACGTAGGCATGGTCAGGCGTCAGGTCCAAGGGCGAGATGCGACGGACTTCGCCCGGCGCCAGCTTGTCGAAGCGCAGCTTCACGCTTTGCGCGAAAGCGGGATTGCAGCGGATATGCACTTCGATGTTCTCGAAGGCCTGCGGCGTACGGTTGGTCAAGCGCAGGGACCGGACGACGGGAACGGCATTCTGGATGGACGCGTAGCCCAGCGTCGGGTCCGATTCGATCGTGATGGCGATGGCGTCGGGCGTGTTCAACCCGGCGGCATGCGCCGCGCCTTCCTGGATCGCCGGCGGTTCCAGGTCTTGTCGCTTATCCATCGATATCTCTCTGCGAATACGGGGCGCTGGCCCCATTTCTAATCTGCAAGGACGAATTCTAAAGCCGTATCGAATGGCGGCGCCGGGTAACAGTCATTACAGGCGGAATATTCGCGTGTGCGTGAGCGTCAATCGTATTGGCACGCCGCGTTTCGGCGCCGATCGAAGACACTTGAATGAGGGTAAAGGATATGAAGTCGTTCAGAACGTTGGCCAGCGGCATGGTGGTGTTGGCCTCTTTGGCCGCCACTTCCGCATGGGCCGCGCAAGACCTGAATGTGTACGGCCCCGGCGGCCCCGCCCCCGCCATGAAGGAAGCCGCGGCGGCATTCGGCAAGACCCATGGCCTCACCGTCAACGTCACCGCCGGCCCCACGCCGGCATGGGCCGACAAGGCCAAGCAAGATGCCGACGTGCTGTTCAGCGGCGCCGAGAACATGATGAGCGGCTTCGCCACTGCCCTGCCCGGCGTGTTCGACCTGCGCGACGCCCGCACGCTGTACCTGCGCCCGTCGGCGATCCTGGTGCGCCCCGGCAACCCCAAGGGCATCAACGGCTTCAAGGACCTGCTCAAACCGGGAATCAAGGTCATGGCCGTGTCCGGCGCCGGGCAGACCGGCCTGTGGGAAGACGTGGCCGGCCGCTTGGGCGATATCGGCACCGTGCGCGCATTCCGCGCCAATCTGGTGCTGCCCGAAGCCGCCAACAGCGCCATGGCGCGTACCCAGTGGACCGAAGACCAGAGCATCGACGCGTGGTTGATCTGGAACATCTGGCAGGTGTCGAACCCCACGCTTGCCAGCGTGGTGGAAATCGAAGAGCCCTACCGCATCTATCGCGACGCCGGCGCGGTGGTGACCCGGCTGGGCAAGAACCACCCGCAGGCGCAGGCCTTTGTGGATTATCTGGCGTCGGCCGACGGCAAGGCCATCTTCAAGAAGTGGGGATGGAAGACGGACTGACCGACAGCCGCGCCGCCACGTGCAGAAACGACGCCAGCGCCGGATTCGCGTCGTCGCGGCGCCAGGCCAGGCCGACTTCCTGCTTCAGGAATTCAGTCGTGTCCGACAGCGGCACATAGCTGACTTTCGGGTGGATCAACGACTGTAGATTGCTGGGGATCAGCGCAACGGACAAGCCCGCCGCGACCAGGCAGATCACACTGCCGATCTGCGCGCTTTCCTGGTCGATCTGCGGATAGAACCCGGCCGTGGCGCACGCGGAAATCAATTGCGCGTGCGCGGCCGGCACATGCTGGCGCGTAAAGGCCACGAACGATTCGTGCGCCAGTTCCTTCAACGCGACAGACCGGCGCTTTGCCAGCCGGTGCGTGTGCGGCAACGCGCACATCAAGCGGTCGTGCTGGTAGCGCATCGACGCCAGCAGCGTTTCGTCGTCTGCAAGCGGCGTGCGCAACATGCCCACGTCCAGGTATCGCCCCTTGATGCGTTCCAGCTGGTCGCGCGTGGTCATTTCGAACACCCGCAGCTTGACCTGGGGATAGTCGCGCCGGAACTGCCCGATCAGGTCGGGCATGAAGCCATAGCCGGCGCTGCCGATGTACCCCAGGGACAACTGGCCGATGTCGCCGCCGGCCGCATGCTGGGCGCGTTCGACGGCCACGCGCTCATAGCGCAGCCATTGATAGGCCTCTTCAAGGAATACCGTGCCCGCCGGCGTGAGCGCGACGCTGCGCTTGTTGCGTACGAAGAGCGGCGTACCCACGTGCGATTCCAGCTTCTGGATGGCCTGGCTTAACGGCGACTGCGCGATCCCGACACGCAGGGCCGCGCGGCCGTAATGCAACTCTTCGGCCACGGCGATGAATTGGCGCAGCAATCGGCTGTTCAACATAAAGATATTTATCGTCTTACAGAGTATTGAATTATATGTTGGACACGAAAAATAGGCGCTTCTAGACTGGGCTTCCCATTACCGCCTGTCCGGATAGAACAATGAGCGAGACAAACATCCAGGCCCAAGATGCCTATGGCGCCATCGCCGCGCTGCTGGGCCGCGATTGGACCCAGCAAGAGTCCCCCGAACGCCGCCTGCGTTTCCATGGCGTCAGCCCGCGATTCGATTCCCCGCATAAATTGACCGTGGCCGCCGCCAGCGCCATCGGCGCGTATGCGTTGACCATAGAACGCTGGCATCACATGGCGACCGCCCAGCACCAGACCGTGGCCATCGACTGGATGCAGGCAGCCTGCTCGCTGAATCCCGGGCATTTTCAGACGCAAAGCGGGTTTTCGCTGCCGGCCTTATCGCTGCTGACGGAACTGAAGGCCGATTTCTATCAAACCGCCGACGACCGCTGGTTCTTCCCTATCGGCTCATACCCGCATTTGCGCGACGGCGTGCTGGAGGTACTGGATTGCGCGAACACCAATGCGGCACTCGCCAAGGCCATTGCACGTTGGAACGGCGACGATCTGGAAACGGCATTTGCCGAACGCAAGCTGCCGGGCGTCTATGCACGTTCGCAAGACGCGTGGCTAAGCCATCCCCAGGGCAGACTGCTGGCCGACCTGCCGGCGGTTGAAGTCGTCAAGATCGCCGACAGCGAACCGGAACCCGCCCGCGCAAACGTCCGGCCCCTGGATGGGCTGCGCGTGCTGGATCTGGGCCATGTCATCGCCGGACCGGTCGTGGCGCGCTCGCTGGCCGAGCACGGCGCCGACGTCCTGCGCATTACCTCGCCCGCCATGCAGGACCCGTTTCGCCAAACCGTGGACACCAACATCGGCAAACGCTCCGCGTTCCTGGATTTCGATGCGCCGACCGGCTTGCAGGCGGCGCGCGACCTGATCGCCGGCGCGGATGTGGTCGTGCAGTCGTGGCGACCGGGCAGCATGCGCAACCGCGGCCTGGGTCCGCAAGACGCCGCCGCGATCCGGCCTGGCGTGATCTATGTCACCGTCACCGCGTTTGGCGACGAGGGGCCGTGGGGGCAACGCGGCGGCTTCGAACAACTGGGCCAGACCGTCAGCGGCATTTCGGTGCGCGAAGGCGGCAAGGGCAAACCTCGCGTCGTGCCGCCCTATTTGCTGAACGATTATCTGACCGGGTATCTGGGCGCCACCGGCGTCATGCAAGCGCTGATACGCCGCGCGCAAGAAGGCGGCAGTTACCACGTCAAGGTGTCGCTGGCCCGCACGTCGATGTGGGTGCAGGACCTTGGGCTGTTGACCGACTTCGACCCCGCGCAGCCGCGACGCCATTTTGCGCTGGAACTCAATCCCCTCCTGGAACGCCGCGAATCCGCCTATGGCGTGCTGGAGCAGTTTCCGCCCGTGGCGCAGTTTTCGCGGACGCGCGCGGCCTGGGTTCTGCCGCCGGCGCCAAACGGCGCGCATCCGGCGCGGTGGCTGTAGCGCCGCCGCTTGCAGATCTACGACGCTACATCCTTAGAAAAAAAGCAGAGGAGACATCATGGACATTCAACGAGTCACCCGCACGCTTGCGGCCGCTGCCATCCTGGGTATGGCGGGCGGCGCCCACGCGGCCGACGGATATCCCAACAAGCCCATCACGCTGATCATCGGCTTCGCACCCGGTGGTCCCACCGACGCGATAGGCCGGGTCTTGTTCAAGACCGTGTCGCAGAAACTGAAAGTGCCCATCATCATCGAAAACAAGCCGGGTGCGGGCGGCAATATCGGCACGGCGGAATTGATGCGCGCCAAGCCTGATGGTTACACGCTGCTGTACGGCACGTCCTCGATCACGACGGCGCCGCCTCTGTTCGGGCGCGATGACCTGAACCCCAAGACGGCGTTCCTGACCGCCAGTTGCTCCGTCAGCGTGCCGCTGATCCTGCTGACGAACAAGGCCATGGACCAACAGTCCGCAACCCAGTTCTACGACACGGTCAAGGCGAATCCCGGCAAGTACTTCCAGGGTTCGTCAGGCAATGGGGCGATCGATCATCTGGTGTCCATGGACATCGCGAACCGCATGGGCCTGGATATCCAGCACGTGCCCTACAAAGGCAACGGCCCGGCGCTGACCGACCTGGTCAGCGGCAACGTGAATTTCATGTATTCCGGCTCGTTCAACAGCGCCATGCCCTTCATTCAGAACGGCCAGGCGCGGGCGCTGGCAGTCACGTCGGAAAAGCGCTCAGCAAGCTTGCCGGACGTGCCCAGCCTGAGCGAAGCGGTGCCCGGCCTGAAGGGGTTCGATGCCGGCACCTGGCAAGTGCTGATCGCGCCCAAGGGCACCGACCCCGCCATCCTGGCCAAGCTGGACCAGGTGCTGCAGGAATCCCTGAAAGACCCCGAGGTGCAGAAAAGCCTGCGGTTCCAGGGCGCCGAGCTGATGGACAAGGACCCGAAGGCTTGCCAGGAGTATGTGGCCGCGGAATATTCCCGCTGGAGCGACACGATCAAACGGCTGGGCCTGAAGGCCGAGAATTGATCGGGCCGCGCCCGGTGCGCTCAAGGGCGCTCCGGGCGCAGCCGCCTGGCGGTTACTGCGCGCCTGGAAACGCGGGATCCGTCAGGCAGGCTTTCGCCCATTCATAATCGTCCGACCCGTCGATCTCCCCGTCGATTTTTGGCAGCGGCTTGGACGCATAGACATATTCCGGCTGTTCAGGTTGCCGGTTCCATTTCGCCTGAGTGTCTCCGACGCTGGCGCAAGCCTCGTCCGAACTGCTGAACGAGCAGGATGCGATGACGCGCGGCTTGCCGCCCACCACGTTGGCGACATACCGCTTGGTATAGACGGCGCCCGAAGCCCAGGATTCGTCCACCGAGCAAATGCGGTCGTTGTTCTGGTAGTGGCGAATCGCGAAGCAGCCGTAATACTCGTAATCGCGCGGCAGTACGTCGCAAGACGTCCAGTAGCCCGCGAACGCGCCGCCGGTGAATTGCGCCTGGAACTGCTTTTGCTGCACCGCGCGGTCGATGATTTCCGGCGTGGACGATCCCTTCCGGGCTTCCTTGAACTGCGCCGTGCGGCTGCTGATCAATTCCCGCGCGACCTCGCCCACGGTCTTGTCGTCGGCCAGGGCATCGGGGTCGGAGATCAGATGGTCCAGCGCCTTGTCGCGCGCCTCGATCCAGCGCTTCTGGCTGTCCACCAGCATGGTGCGGATCTCGGCGTCGGGCGCCTGCTTCAGGATCGCCTGATAGGCCCGGTTCAATTCGGCATCGGCCGCTACCGTTTTCTTGTCCGAGCAGATCAGTTTTTCGGCGGCCGTGCCGGCCTTCGCGCAATTGATCGCCAGCGCGGGCGCCGACGCCACGAACAGTCCGGCAAGAAGCAAAGCCCTTGCTGCGGGGAATCCAGATTGCATGATGTTCTCTATTCCAAAGGCCAGCCGGGTCGGCTTAGCGGCTGATGACTTCGCTGTCTTCCATCACGATGCGGTACCGGTTGCGCAAGTCCAGCACATACGTGAAGTTCGACGTGCCCGAGGCGGTCTTGCCGCGTGCCGGGCTGGATACGGTGTAGTCGTAGATGCCCATCACCAGGCACATCTGGTCCTTGCAGTTCGCCTTCAGCGAACTTTGGTCCACCACGAAGCGGCGAATCGGCCAGCGGGCGAAATATGCCTTCTTGTCCGCCAGAATCTCAGACTTGGGGCGCTTCTTCTTGAAGTAGTCGACCGTATCCGCATAGAACTCGCGCGTGAAGTTCATCGCGTCTTCATTCGGACCGGCGCCGGTCTGGATCATCAGCGCGGCGGCATTGATCGCCCGTTGCTCGTCGGAAATGGCGGCAGGCGCCGTTTCTTTTTCCATATACGGATTGGCCACCGGGGCCGGCCCCGTGTGCGCGGTCTGAGCCGGCGTTTGCACAGGCCGCGAGGGCGGCGGCAACACCGGCGCCGATGCGGTTGCCGATGCATTATTCGGACTGCCGCCCGTGGCCGCGCGCGGCGCGCCATTTTGCGCGACCTGCGTCTGCCCCGTGCGGTTGATGCCGTACTTGGCGATTTCCTGCGGCTTGAAGAAGTACATCTCTTTGGACGGCGTGCTGAACATGATGCCCAGCACGTCCGCCGACACGCCATATTTCGGCAGCGTCGCAACGATGTCGGACACGCCGAACTGGGCCTGTTCGCCCGTCATTTCCGGCGCGGAGATCTGGTGCACGCCCAGGCGGCCTTCGGCCAGGCGCTCGCGGCCGGCGAAGAACACGAATGCGCACGCGGACGCGCAATAGCTGTCTTTGGGGATGAACGTATTCAACCCGCGCTCGTAGACTTCCTCAGCCACGACCAGGCCGATATGCACCAGCCCGCCGCCATTGTTCTGCAGAATCAGGGTGGCGATCGTAGGATGCTCGCGCAGCGCCTTTTTCAGGTGCAGCATGTCGTTGGCGCCGACACCGGTGTGATAGATCAGCAAGTCGGGCGCGCTGGGGAAATAGACGAACGGGCCATAGCGCTCGGCCTCCTCGGCCGGCTGCGGCTGCGCAGGCGCCCGGGCCTGCGCCGAGGCGGCGGCTATGGCGCCCAGCGACAGCGCCACGCCCACTCCAAAAGCCGTTAATTTTCTTTTCAGCATCGGTTCTGTTCTATCGCAAGTAGGGAAACGGGCGTTTCCCGGCCTGGGCTGCGAGGCAATGACGTCCCCTTGCATCCCTGAGAGGCGCAAATTTATCAGTCTTCGCCGCTCGGCGCATGTCGCCCGGAAGACCTGGCCGTCAGAAAGTCACTTTGACCGAGGGCGCGCTGCGCTGGGCTACGCCGTGGAATACGGCTTCGATGTTGTTGCCGTCGGGGTCCAGCACGAATGCCCCGTAGTACCCGGGGTGGTAGTTGCGGAATCCGGGCGCGCCGTTATCCGTGCCGCCATGGGCCAGCGCCGCTTGATGAAAAGCGTCGACCATCGCCTGGTCTTGCGCCTGGAAGGCCAGATGGTGGCGCCCGGTCAGCTGCCCTTGCGCCGCCGCGCTGTCCGCGGTGGAGACGAACAGTTCATCGGCCCAGAAATACCCGTCGCCCGTGCCGCCCATCGGCACCTTCAGGGCATCAAACACGGCCTGATAGAACGCCTGGCTGGCGGGAAGATCGCGGACGACCAACTGGATGTGATCGATCAGGCGGCCGCGGTGGAGTTCGTTGGTCTGCATGGAGCGCTCCAGGTTTTAGGGGGACCGCCTCAATATAGCGCCGTCCGGCCGCGCCGGATTCAATGTATCGTCCGCGCCCCTTTGCGCGCCCGCTTGACCTCGTACATGCGCGCATCGGCCAGCCGAACCGCCGCCTCGGCGTCCAGGCCGCGGGGGTCCACCGCCACCACGCCGACGCTTGCGCCCTCGTAGGGCACCACCGCGTCGCCCAGTTGATAGCGGCCGATCGTGGCCGCCATCGCGCGTTCCTCCAGCGAACGGGCCGCGTCTTCGGCTTCGCCGCGCAGGGCTTCGCCCCCGGGGCCCGTATTGCCGCGTTCGATGGCGGGGCCGGGGCCGATCAGCACGAATTCGTCGCCGCCGATGCGGCCCAGCATGTCCGACGTGCGCAGCGTGCCAGCCAGCCGGCGCGAGACCTCCTGCAGGAACACGTCGCCCTGCTGGTGGCCGTACGTGTCGTTGATGCCCTTGAAGCCATCCAGGTCGATCACGCCAACCAGCACGCTGCCGCCTTCGCGCAGGGCGCGCTTTTCCAGGCGTTCGAGCTCTTCGTACAGCGCGCGGCGGTTGGGCAGCCCGGTCAGCGTATCGGTCAACGCGTAGGACATCAGGCGGACATTGGCGGCGTGCAGTTGTTCCATCAAGAGCTCGCGCTCCAGGAAGTTGGCGATCACGTTGGAGAACAGCTTCAATACGGATTCCGCCTGCGGAGCGATCTGGTGCTGCTGCGCGCTGGCGGCGCACAGCGTGCCCAGCAGCATGCCTTCGTCGGTGCGCACGGGCGCGCTGACATACGTCTGGATGCCAAGCTGGCGGGCGGCATCGGAATCAGGCCAGCACTGGGAGACATCGCTGGTGCACATGCGGCCTTCTTCCAGCGCACGCCTGCACAGGGTGTCCGACCAAGGAACCGACAAGCCTTCGGGGATTTGCAGATCGCCCACGTTGCGCGCAAAGCGCACGTGCTGCACATCGGCTTTCAGGTCGATCGAGGTGAGATACGTGGATTCCAATCCTGTCACGCTGCCCAGCATGTCCAGCAACGGGCGGGTCAGTTGCTCGACCGATTTGGCCTGAGGCAGGGAAGTCGACAGTCCGGCGAGTATCGGATCCAACAGCAATCTCCTCGAATCGCGCGCTTATAGATGCGGCAGTATTTGCAGCCCTGCCCCTGGGACGGGACCGGGCCGGTCAGCTGCCATTATGCACTGCGCCTACGGCGGGTATTACGGCGCCTGCCGCATGGTCGCACTCCGTAAAAAATGGAAAACCCGCATTCCCCTGTTCGGGCAATGCGGGTTTGAATCGGTTGACGATGCCGGGCGCCGGTCAGCGCCCGAAATAATCCGATCAGCCGATCACGCGGAAGCGCTCGGCGTCGTCCATGAAGCCCTTGTCGCCGAAGCCGTTTTCGTTCGAACCGAACGGCATTTGCGCGCGCAGCTTCCACGACGCCGGGATCTTCCATTCGTTGGCCACGACGCCGTCGATCAACGGGTTGTAGTGTTGCAGGCTGGCGCCGACGCCGGCGTTGGCCAACGCGGTCCAGACCGACAGCTGGGCCATGCCGCCCGCTTGTTCCGACCACACCGGGAAGTTGTCGGCGTACAGGGCGAACTTCTCTTGCAGGCTGCGCACGACGTCCTGGTCTTCGAAGAACAGCACCGTGCCCACGCCGGCGGCAAAGCTCTTGAGCTTGGCTTCGGTCTTGTCAAAGCCCTCGGCGGGCGCGACCTTGCGCACGGCTTCGATGGCCAGGTCCCACAGCTTGATGCTTTCGGCGCCGAACAGGATGACGGCGCGCGAACTTTGCGAATTGAACGACGAGGGGCTGTGCTTGATCGCGTCTTGGATCAGCGTCGCCAGTTCCTCTTTGGAGGCCGACAGGTTGCGGCCCAGCGAATATTGGGTGCGGCGCTTCTTGAGGGCGTCGAGATAAGCGTTGCTCATAAGAATATGACCTTTCGACCAGTAGATAGAGGGGTGGTATGCGAGGCGATTCTACCGGCAGGCCCGTGACCGGAAAACCCATTCCAATCAAAAATCCGGGGATTGGGGTCGGAACAAACTGTTCTATTCATGAACCCAATTGCGCGGATAGCATGAGCACACGACGCTATTGCCGCGCCTGCTGCCCAATGGCCGCAAGCATCCATTCGCGCAACGCCTGCACGCGGGAATCCGCCGCGGCGCCCGCCGGGTGCACCAGGTAATAGGCGTACTCCGGCGCCACCCGCACGCCCACGTCGAACAGCCGGACCAAGCGGCCAGCCTGCACGTCCCGGTCCACGAGCTCCCATTCCACCAGCCCCACCGCGCCACCGTCGATCACGGCCTGCACCACGTGGCTGGATTCGGTGAAGGCGACGCTGCGGCTGTCGTCAAAGCCATCGATGCCGGCCGCCGCCATCCACATCGGCCAGTTCGGCCACACCACGCCCCCCGGTTTGCAGTCCACGTAGCAAAGCGTGTGCGCGAACAGGTCGCGCGGCGTCTTCAACGGCGGACCGGCGCGCAGCAACGCCGGGCTGCATACCGGGACCACCACGGTATGGAACAGGCGATGCGCGATCGCCCCCGGGTATTTCCCTGCCCCGAAACGGATCGCGACATCCACGTCGTCAGCGTCAAAATCCCGCACCTCGTCGCTGATGTCGAACGTCAAGTCCAGTCCGGGATGCGCGGCGCGAAACGTTGGCAGCCGGGGCAGCAGCCAGTTGGTGGCAAAGCGCGCGCCCACCGACAGGCGCAGATGTTCGGATCCGCGGCTCACGCGCCTGGCTTTGGCGGCCGCGCGCTGCAGCGTTTGCAGCGCATCGGCGGCCGCTTCGAACAGGATCGCGCCGGCGGGCGTCAACTGGATGCTGCGGCTGCTGCGGGTAAACAGCACGATGTCCAATTGGTCTTCGATCTCTTTGATCTGGTAGCTGACGGCAGCAGGCGTCAGCCCGACCTCATCGGCGGCCCGCGTGAAGTTCAGGTGGCGCGCGGCGGCTTCAAAGGTACGAAGGGCGCGCGTGCCAGGCAGCAGTCGATTCATGATCTTCAAGCAAAATTTGATGATTGAATGAAAATTACTCGTTTCCCTCGGGAGATTCAACGGGGGATAGTAGAAGCACTTGATGATCACCCCCCTCCAGGAGCTTCCCCCATGCCGGCCAACCCACCCACTTCCTTCGTCGCGCATCGCAATGGCCGCCCGGCCACCGCGCACGACCTGACGCCCTTGGCGTTTGCCGGCTACGCCCACTTCACCGCCATGCAGGTGCGGGACGGGCAGGTGTGGGGGCTGGACCTGCATCTGGCGCGGCTGCGCGCGGCGTCGATCAGGATGTACGGGCAAGCTTTGCCTGACGAGCAGATCCTGACGGCGCTGCGGGCCGCGATCCAGGCCGGGCCGGCGGATGTCTCGCTGGTGGCCACGGTGTATTCGCCCGCCGGTGAGTTCACCGTGGCGGGGCCCGAGGTGCAGCCCGAACTGCTGGTGCGGACCGGGCCGCCCGCCACCGGCCCGAGCGGCCCGCTGGCGCTGGCGGCGATTCCGCATGAGCGGATGCTGCCTTCCGTCAAGCATGTGGGCGAGGTAGCCAAGACCTACCTCTTGCGCGAAGCCGCCGCGCAAGGCTTCGATGATGCGGCGTTCGTGGACCGGCAAGGCCGGCTGAGCGAGGCCTCCATCTGGAACCTGGCATTCTGGGACGGCGAGGCCGTCGTGTGGCCGGATGCGGCGATGCTGACCGGCACGACCCTGGGCATCGTACGGCGCCAACTGGATCGGATGGGCGTGCCGCAACGGCTGCAGGCCGTCACGCCGGACAGCGTGCAAGACTTGCGGGGCGCGGTCGTCATGAACTCGTGGACGCCCGGCGTGGCGGTGAACCGGATTGGCGCGGCCGCCTTGCCCGCCGCGCCCCGCTTCGTCGAACTTTTGCATGCGGCCTTTCAGGCGGAGACGCCGGTATCGCCCTGAACGCGCTGGCGGCTGCCCCTGCGCCGTCCGGAGGCCGTTTCCTATAATCGGCCCTCCCGACCAGAGGGTTCCCATGCATTTCACTCAAGATCCCAGCACCCCGCCCGCCGACCCGATCGACTTCGACGACTTCATGAAGGTCGACATCCGCATCGGCACCATCGTTACCGCGCAAGCCTTTCCCGAAGCGCGCAAGCCCGCCTACAAACTGGCCATCGATTTCGGCGCCGGCGTGGGCGTGAAGAAAAGTTCGGCCCAGATCACGGCGCGCTACGCCTTGGAAGAACTGACAGGCAAGCGCGTCATGGCCGTGGTGAATTTTCCGCCGCGCCAGATCGGGCCGATGCGCTCCGAAGTGCTGGTGCTGGGTTTTGCCGACGACGCCGGCGCGATCGTGCTGGCCGTGCCGGACGACCAGGTGCCCAACGGCACGCGGCTGACCTGACCACGGCTTCCGGCAGACCGCAGCGGTCTATCCGCCGAAGCCTGCCCTTCGCGATTCAATCCGCGCGGAATCCCGTCGCTTTCACCACGTCTGACCAGCGCCGGGATTCCGACGCCAGCAAAGTTTGCAACGCTTGACGGTCGGACCCGACCACCACGAAGCCGGCCTCGCCCAGGCTGCGCACCGCCGCAGGCTGGCGCAGCGCCTGCGCGCTGTCCCGCTGCAATCGGTTCAGCACCACGTCCGGCGTGCCAGCAGGCGCGAACAGCGCGAACCAGGCGCCGAAATTGATCGCGGGCAAGCCGCGTTCGGCAAACGTCGGCACCGCGGCTAAAGCGGGCGAGCGTTGCGCCCCGGTAATCGCCAGCGCGCGCAGTTTTCCGCCCTGCACCTGCGGCACCGCCAGCGCCGTCGTCACGAAGGCGGCCTGGACCGCGCCGGACACCAGGCCGGACACGGCGTCGCCCGTGGAGCGGTAATGAATGGCCTCAATCTTCATGCCGGCTTCGCGGGCAAATAGCTCGGCGCCGAAATGCCCCGGGGTGCCCGCGCCAAAGGTCGCGAAATTGAGGCGGTCCGATGCCTTACGGGCCCCGTCGATGAACGCGCCCAGATCCTGATAGGGCGAATCCGCCGGCACCACCAGCACGAAGTCGGCGCGCACGACTTCCGAGATTGGCGCGAAGTCCCGCGGCGGGTCATAGTTCAAGTTGCGATAGGTAGCCGGCGAAATGCTGATGGAACCGACCTCGCCCAGCAGCAGGGTCTGGCCGTCCGCCGGGCTGCGCGCCACCGTCTGCGCGGCGATCTGCCCGCCCGCGCCCACCTTGTTTTCCACCACCACGCTTTCGCCCAGCAGCGGCCCCATGTGCTGCGATAGCGTGCGGGCCACGATGTCCGGTCCCGTTCCCGGCGGAAAGCCCACATTCAGGCGCACGGGGCCATTGGGGAACTGCGCCATCGCCGCGAACGGCAGGCACAGCAGGAAGCCGCCGAACAAGCGGCGCAACGTCGATGTCATGGTTGTCTCCGAATGGTTTTGTTATCCATGCCGCGGCGGCCCGCCGCGGGTTCAGCAAATGCGGTAGAAGCGCAATTCGACGCGGTCGGGGTAGCGCGCGCCCGTGCCGATGAACAGGCTTTCGTTCATCCAGCCCAAGGCCGGCGACGCGGTTTCAAAGCGCGGGTAACTGCGGAAGTAGATGCGGGCGGGGTCCACCGCTACGCCACGCGCCAGGCGGGCGATATCGTCGGCGTGCCCCGTGCGGATGCCGGTGTTCTCGACATAGATGCGTTCGCCGTCGGGCGTTTCGATGACGTAGCGCGCGTGGATGTCGGTGTAGGTGGCCGAACGGATCACCTGGAAATCCGCGCCGCCGGGCAGCACCTTGCCGCGCAGGCGCGGGCCGTCCACCGTGCCGCCCGTGATCGGGATGACGCGGCGGCAGCCTTGCGGGGTATCCCCCACCTCCTGCGGCACGCCTACCTCGACGACAACGGTGGCCACATGCTCAAGCTGCGGCGCCAGCGGGTCCGCAAAGGCGGCGGTTGCATGGGTCTTGTCGTTCATGGCGCTTCCCCCCGGCTCTTGCGCACGGTGGCGGGATCGAATCCCGCGAGTTGTTTGTAGCGCAACGATACCGTCGCCAGCTCCTGCGGCGAGATCACGTTGCCGATATCGTCAAAGCCTTGCGGCGCGCGCTCTTCGGCCATCTGCATCACTTGCTCGGGCCCGTTCAGGCGGTTGCGCAACACGATGCCCGCCGTGCGGGGCAGCCGCTCGGCTTCGTATTCCAGCAAGGCGATCTCCGGCGTACGCACCGCGCCGCTCATCGCTTGCGCCAGCCAATCGGACAGGCAGCGCGCGTCCAGGATCGCCTGCGCCGACCCGTTCGACCCGATGGGATACATGGGATGCGCGGCATCGCCCAGCAAGGTCACGCGCCCCCGCGTCCAGCGCGGCAACGGGTCGCGGTCCACCAGCGGGAATTCGTATATCGCCTGCGCGCCGCCAATGATGGTGGGGATGTCGATCCAGTCCCACCGCCAATCGGCGTAGCGGTCCGCGAACACCGACTTGTCCACCTGCCGGTTCCAGTCGGTTGCGGGCAACTCCGCGCCCGGCACCGACAGCTCGGCGATCCAGTTGATCAACGACCGCCCCTCGCGGCGCAGAGGTTCAGAGATGGGGTAGCAGACGAACTTCTGGTCCTGATGCCCGGCCATGAACATGCTGCGGCCATCCAGATACGGCGGCGCTTCGGTCACGGCGCGCCACAGCATGCGGCCGGAGAAGCGCGGTTCGTCGCCCGTGGGATGCAATTGGCGGCGCAAGGCCGAATGGATGCCGTCGGCGCCCACCACGATGTCGGCACGCACGCTGTGCAGGGCCCCGTCCGTCCGGCACCGGAAATGCGCCGTCGCGCCTGAGGCGTCCTGTTCCACCGATTCCAGCACCTTGCCCGTCACGATGGCGTCCTGGCCCAGCCGCGCGCGCACGGTCTGCGCCAACAGCATCTGGAATTCCCCCCGGTGCACGGAAAACTGCGGCAGCGGGTAACCGGCCTCCAGGCCGCGCGGCTCGCGCCAGATCGGCTGACCGAACTTGTTGTAGTAATGCAGTTGCGAGGTTTCGATGGCGCGCTCGGCCAATCCGGCAAGCAGGCCCAGCGGTTCAAGTTCGCTAACCGCGTGCGGCAGCAGATTGATGCCGACGCCCAAAGGCCTGAGTTCCTGCGCGCTTTCAAAGACGCGGCACTCGATGCCGCGCCGATGCAGCATCAAGGCGAGCGTCAGCCCGCCGATGCCTGCGCCGGCGATGACGATTTGCATGTCTGCTCCTGGTGTTATTTGTTATGCAACATAACAAAATCCGGGTGGGCTCCGCACCCCGGGGATTTCCCGTAATGCGGTAGCGCGGCGACAATAGGTGCATTAGTGTTGAGGCCCCCCGATCACGATCGCCCCATGTCCAGAGCCGCATCCCAACGCCCCCGGCGCCCCGCCGCGCGGGGCGAGCATTTCGATCCGCATGTGCCCGGCATCCAATACGGCGCGCTGGACGACCTGGTCGGCTACGCCATCCGGCGCGCCCAGATCGTGATCTACGAAGACTTCCTGAATGCGTTGGCGCCGTGGGACATCACGCCGCAGCGTTTTTCCTCGCTGTCTCTGATCGCCGCCAACGCCAATTTGAAACTCACGGACCTGGCCCGCATCCTGGGCATCGCGCGTTCGGGGGCCGTACAGATCGTCAACCAGTTGCAGGACCTGGGCTATGTCGAACGGCAGGAGGCCGAACACGACAAGCGCGCCTATTCGCTGGCGATGACCCCGGCCGGCGAAACGGTGCTGGCCGAGATCACCCGGGCCGTGAAGGCGCATGATGCGCGCATCAGCGCGCAACTGAGCGCGGCGCAGAAGCACCAGTTGATCGGATTGCTGGGAAAACTGGGGTAGCCCGCAACCGGGCGCACGCGGGCCACGGTGATACGATCATCGGCAAGCCTCCAAGAACAAGGAACCCGCCCCATGCCCAGTCCAACTCCTGCCGACACGCCGCTTGCCACCGGCCGACGCCGCCTGGCGCTGGACAGCGTGCACAACGCCCGCGACCTGGGCGGTCTGACCGGCGCGAATGGACGGCGGTTGCGTGACGGCAAGCTCTTTCGCAGCGGCAACCCCGGCCGGGCCAGTGCCGCCGACCTGGAATTCCTGAGCACGCTGGGGCTGCAAGCCGTCATCGATTTCCGCGCCGACACCGAGAAAGCGCAAGACGACCCCCACTTCGGCAAACGCTTCCCCTGGATCGCGTCGCCGGTGCTGGATGGCAACATGGCCATGGCCGTGCTGTTGCCCAAGCTGCGCCAAAGCACGCAAGCCGCCGCCAACGCGATGATGGTGGACATCTACCGCGAATTCCCGTCCCGCTACCAGGCGCCCTTCGGCGGCTTTCTCAAGACTGCCGCCAGCGGCAAGACATTGCTGTTCCACTGCACCGCCGGCAAGGACCGCACGGGTTTCGCGTCGTTGCTGCTGCTGTCGGCCTTGGGCGTATCGCAAGACGACATCGTGGCGAACTACCTGGAATCGAACCATTGGAACGCGCGCTTTTTCCAGGAGATCCTGGCCAGATCCGCGGAACGCGGCGTGCGCGACGACGTCATGATGCCGCTGCTGGAAGTCTCCCCCGCCTACCTGGAAGCGTCAGTGCACGCAATCGACCAGGCGTTCGGCGGAATGGACGCGTATCTGCGCGACGTGCTGGACGTGGATGTCGACGTCCTGCGTGCGCACTACCTGGAGGATTGAGACGCCTGCACGCTTGAAGGCAAGCGTCTCAACCTGCGGACCCATTGCGGAGCAACGCAGGATATCCGCGAATTCACCCCGAAAGGATCGACACCCATGCTGAAAGACCGCGGATTCCAGATCTGGCTAGCCGTGTTCGCGTTGATCGCCGGCACGCTGGTCGCCCTGCTGTGGCCAAAGAGCGCCGGCCATCCCTCCATCGGCGGCGGCGGCTACGACCTGTCAAATTGGGTCTACACGCTGGCCCTGCTGGCATTCACCGGAGTGTGGACGCTGGTCACGCTGCTGGTGGGCCTGAACCGCAGCACGCCGCATTCGGCGAAACGCGGGTACTGGCTGGCGGCGATCGGCGCGGTCACCTTCGTCGCCTCGCTGGTCGCGTTTGGCCACCACGTGACGTAGACGCACGTCCAGCGCTTTGCATTCAACCCGCTGGTGGTCCTTGCCAGCGGGTCTTTTTGCGCCGCGTTGAAACCCTGGCGCCTGCCATCAGGGCATTCCCCTATTACCCGTCTGCCGTCAAAAAACTATCGTATTCGAGAATTATCAAATAATAGAATTCTCGCTTCCGACAAAAATGACTGCTGAACCCCTATACGATTTCGCCGTGGTCGGCGCCGGTATCGCCGGCGCGTCCGTGGCCTACCGCCTGAGCGCCACGGCGTCTGTGGCAGTGCTGGAACGCGAGTCCCAACCGGGTTATCACTCCACCGGCCGTTCCGCGGCCATGTTCATGGAGACCTACGGCACCACGCAGATCAAGGCGCTGACCCGCGCCAGCCGCGCCTTCTACGAGCAGCCACCGCAAGGGTTCAGCGAGCATCCGCTGCTTAGCCCCCGCGGCGTGCTGTACATCGCCACGCCGGAACAGAAGGACCTGCTGCAAGAGGTGTTCGACGACTTCCACAGCCAGTCGCCCAACGTGACGTTGATCGACGCCGACCAGGCCGTGGCGCGCGTGCCCTGCCTGCGCGCCGACCAGCTTTGCGGCGCGATCGAAGAACCGGATGCGCGCGATATCGACGTGCATGCCCTGCACCAGGGGTTCCTGCGCGGCATGAGCCGGCAAGGCGCGGTGCTGCACAACAACGCGGAGCTGGTATCCGCCGCCTATGCGGACGACGCCTGGACGCTGACGCTGGCGGACGGCCGCGCCATCCGGGCGCGGGTGCTGGTCAATGCCGCCGGCGCCTGGGCGGACCACGCCGCGGCCCTGTGCGGCGCCGCCCCCATCGGCCTGCAACCGTGCCGCCGCACGGCTTTCACGTTCTCTGGCCCGCAAGACACCGATTTTTCCCACTGGCCGGCCGTGGTCGGCGTGGATGAAAGCTATTACTTCAAGCCTGACGCCGGCCAGTTGCTGGGATCGCCCGCCAACGCCGACCCGGTGGCCGCGCATGACGTCGTGCCCGAAGAGCTGGATGTGGCGACCGGCATCTACCGCATCGAATCGGCCACGTCGCTCACCATCCGCCGCCCCAAGCACACCTGGGCGGGCTTGCGCTCGTTCGTGCGCGACGGCGACTTCGTGGTGGGATGGGACGCGGACGCCCCGGCTTTCTTCTGGTTGGCCGCGCAAGGCGGCTATGGCATCCAGACGGCAGCCGCCACCTCCGAACTGGCCGCGGCATTGCTGACGCACCAGCCGCTTCCCGACCACTTGCACGCGCATGGCGTCAACGCCGACGCGGTGCGTCCCGAGCGCCTGCGCTGACCTTCCCCCACCTTCCACGGACTCCCCCATGACCGCCATCACCCGTTACCCCAGCTCCCTGCCCCTGCCGTTCTCGCGCGCCACTCAGGCGGGCGGCTTCCTCTTCCTGTCGGGCCAGATACCGATGGATGCCAGCGGACAGGTCGTGCGCGGCGATATCACCGCCCAGACCCACGCCGCCATCGAACGCATCAAGGAAACGCTGGCGCTGACGGGCGCGACCCTGAAGGACGTGGTGCGGGTGACGGTGTGGTTGTCGGACCTGACGCTATTCGCGCCGTTCAACGAAGCCTATCGCAGCCACTTCGCGTCGGACTTTCCGTCGCGTTCGACCGTCGAGGCCAAGCTGGCGATGGATGTGGACGTAGAGATCGAAGTGCAGGCGTGGCTGGGCGCGGTTCAAGCCCCGGCTTCGAAGGCCTGAAACCCGGTCGTTTGATCGCACGACACCGCCAGGCCGCGTGCCCGGCGGGGCAGCCCCCCAAAATGCGCGCGCCCTGATGCCCGCGCCCCGAAATCCCTTTTTTTGCGCGGAGCGTCATCCATGAAGATCTTTTCCGGGTCCCTGGCGACCGAGACCAACACCTTTTCCCCCATCCCGACCGGCCTGTCCGCCTACCGGGCACGCGGCTATTACCCCGCCGGCCAGCATCCGGACCGCATGCAAATGTTCTCGGGCCCGCTGTGGGCCGCGCGCCAGCGCGCCGTGGGCAAGGACTGGACGTTGATCGAAGGCATGACCGCGGGCGCCACGCCGGCCGGGGTCACCACCCGCCACGCCTACGAGACGCTGCGCGACGAACTGCTTGAAGACCTGCGCCGCGCGGGCAAGGTCGATATCGCCCTGTTCGGCCTGCACGGCGCCATGGTGGCCGACGGCTATGACGACTGCGAAGGCGACCTGCTGAGCCGCGCGCGCGCAATCGTCGGCCCCGACACCGTCATCGGCGCAGAACTGGATCCGCACTGCCATTTGACGGACGCCATGGTCGACAGCGCCGACTTCCTGGTCTGTTTCAAGGAATATCCGCACACGGACATCCTGGACCGCGCATTCGACCTGGTGGACCTGTGCGTGGCCCGCGCCGAAGGGCGCAACACCCCCACGCGCGCGGTCTTCGACTGCGAGATGATTTCCATCATGCACACCAGCCGAGAACCCATGCGCAGCTTCGTGGACCGCCTGTTGGCCATGGAAGGCAAGGAAGGCGTGCTGTCGGTCTCCATCGCCCACGGCTTTCCCTGGGGCGACACGCCCGACATGGGCTCCAAGGTCCTGGTCTATACCGACGGCGACCAACGCCAGGCCGACGCGCTGGCGCGTGCGCTGGGCGAAGAGATCATTGGCTTTCGCGACCAGCTGGCGCCGCCCTACCCCGGCGCCGACGAGGCGCTGGACCAGGCCTTGGCGAAAAAGGAATTCCCCGTGGTGCTGGCGGACTCCGCCGACAACGCCGGCGGCGGCGCTCCCAGCGACGCCACCTTCATTCTGGAACGCGTGCTGGCGCGCGGTATCACCGACGTCGCCACCGGCCCTTTCTGGGACCCGGTTGCCGTGCAGCTTTGCTTTGAAGCGGGCGAAGGCGCGCAGATCAAGCTGCGCGTGGGCGGCAAAGTCGCGCCCGTGTCCGGACAGCCGCTGGACCTGGACTGCGAGATCCTGGCACTCAAGCGCGACGCCGTCATGACGGGGCTGGCGGGCACGCCCGCCCTGCTGGGCGACGTCGCCGTCGTGCGCACCCAGGGCGTGACGATCGTCATGAACACCTCGCGCACCCAGGCCATGGGCACGGACCTGTTCACCCAGTTCGGCGTAGACCTGCAGGCGATGAAGCTCATCATCGTGAAGTCGTCCCAGCACTTCTACGCCTCGTACTCGAAGGTGGGCCGCCACGTCATCTACGTCGAGACGCCGGGTGCCATCACCCAGGACGTCAACGCGCTGCCTTTCACCAAGCGCAAATTGCCCAAGTGGCCGTTCAAGGCCTGAGGCGCCATCCATCGCCGCCCTGACCGGGCATCCAGAATGAATAAGGGGATAACAATGATCAGACGTTTCAGCTTGCTGGGGGCCGCGGCGCTCCTGGCCATGAGCGCCGCCACCGGCGCGCTTGCCCAGACCAAGACCTTGCGCATGGTGCCGCACGCGGACCTGAAGACGCTGGACCCGCTGTTCAACACGGCCTACATCACGCGCAACCACGGCTACATGGTGTTCGACACCCTGTTCTCGCAAGACAGCAAGGGGCAGGTCAAGCCCCAGATGGTGGACAGCTGGACCACGTCCGAAGACGGCAAGACGTGGACCTTCACCCTGCGTCCCGGCCTGAAGTTCAACGACGGCACGCCGGTCACGGCCGAGGACTGCATCGCGTCGCTGCAGCGCTGGGCAAAGAAAGACACGCTGGGGCAGGCCATGATGGCGGCCGGCGCCGAATTCGCCGCCACGGGCGACAACACCTTCACGCTGACCCTCAAGGAGCCTTTCGGCCTCGTGTTGGACGCGCTGTCCAAGCCTTCGGGCATGCCGCCCTTCATCATGCCCAAGCGGCTGGCCATGACGGACCCGAACACGCAGGTCACCGAAATGGTGGGCTCGGGCCCGTTCCTGTTCAAGCGCGATGAATGGGTGCCCGGCAACAAGGTCGTCTATGTGAAGAACCCCGCCTACGTGCCCCGCGCCGAACCGGCCGATGGCCTGGCGGGCGGCAAGAACGTGAAGGTGGACCGCGTCGAGTGGCTGTACATCCCCGACGGCAACACCGCCACCGCGGCGCTGATGAACGGCGAGGTCGACATGATCGAACAGATCACGCCCGACTTCCTGCCCGTCGTGGAAAGCAACCCGGACATCACCCTGAGCACGTCGGTCGCCTCGCAAGGCATGGTCATCGTCAACGCGCTGCATCCGCCGTTCAACAACCCGCTGGCCCGCCAGGCGCTCTACCACCTGGTAAGCCAGAAGGAAATGCTGTCGGCCATGGGCTACCCGGAGAAATACCGCGTCGACTACTGCGCCACCCTGTACATCTGCGGTTCGCCATTGGCCACCGACGCCGGCGCCGCGCCCTATGCCAAGCCTGACCCGGCGCGCGCCAAGCAATTGCTGCAGGAAGCCGGCTACAAGGGCGAGAAGGTGGTGCTGCTGTATCCGACCGACCACCTGAGCGCGCCCGCCGTGATGGTGCTGGCGCAGAACATGAAGAAGGCCGGCATCAAGGTGGACGTGCAGTCAATGGACTGGGCGTCGCTGGCCGGCCGCCGGCTGAAGAAGGACCCGCCCGAACAGGGCGGCTGGAACATCTTCCTGACCTGGGGCGGCTACTACGACGCCAGCACGCCGGTGACCAACCCCTGGCTGTCCGCCGCCTGCGGCAACAGCCTGCCGGGCTGGCCTTGCGACAAGGAACTGGACACGCTGCGCACCAGCTGGATCCGCGAAACCGATGCCGGAAAGCGCAAGGAGATCGCCGCGCAGTTGCAAGCGCGCGCCTATCAGACCGTGCCCTACGTCATGTGGGGCGAATTCAAGCCCGTCTTCGCCGTGCGCGGCCTCAAGCACACCGAGTTGATCAAGAACGGCATCCCGGTGATGTGGAACATCGAAAAGCCGTAAGGCAGACGCCGGGCGCCGTGCGCGCCCGGCCGCAAGCCAAGGGGAATCCAGCGTGAAATACATCCTGCGCCGCATCGCGGCCGTCATTCCAGTCATGGCCGTCGTCGCGGTCGTGGTGTTCCTGCTGATCCACCTGTCGCCGGGCGATCCGGCTGCGGTGATCGCGGGCGACAACGCGACCGCCGAGGACGTCGAGAAAATCCGGCAGAACCTGGGCCTGGACAAGCCGCTGCCGCAGCAGTTCATCATCTGGATCAGCCACATCGCGGTGGGCGACCTGGGCACCTCGATGTCCTCGCAGATGCCGGTGTCGCAGCTGATCGGCCAACGCATGGGGCCGACGGTGTCGATCGCCCTCTTCACGATGCTCTTCGCCGTGCTGGTGGCGGTGCCGCTGGGCGTGCTGGCGGCCTGGAATGCCGGACGCTGGCTCGACCGGCTGGTGATGATCGGGGCGGTCTGTGCATTTTCGGTGCCCGTGTTCCTGATCGGCTACAGCCTCGTCTATGGCTTTTCGATCAAGCTGGGGTGGCTGCCTGTGCAGGGCTACAAGCCTCTCGCGGAGGGCCTGGTGCCGTACCTGCGCCACCTGGTGCTGCCCTGCCTGTCGCTGGGTCTGGTGTACATGGCGCTGCTGACCCGCATGACGCGCGCCACCATGCTGGAGGCCTTGTCCGAAGACTACATCCGCACCGCACGCGCCAAGGGCCTGTCGTCGGGCCCGATCGTATGGCATGCGTTGAAGAACGCCGCCAACCCCATCGTCACCACCATCGGCGTGGGCGTGGCCCTGCTGATCGGCGGCGTCGTGGTCACCGAGACCGTGTTCGCTATCCCCGGGCTGGGGCGCCTGACCATCGACGCCGTGCTGCGCCACGACTACCCGGTGATCCAGGGCGTGCTGCTGGTGGCCTCGGGCATCTACGTGCTGATCAACCTGCTGGTCGACCTGAGCTACCGGCTCTTCGATCCCCGCATCCGCTACTGAGAAGGGCAACGCATGAACACGACCACCCTGCCGCTTCCGGTACCCCGCCCGCGCTTGCGCCGTGCCGTCCGGTCGCTGCGCCGCCATCCCATGCTGTATGTGGGCGGCGCGATCCTGCTGGTGCTGGCGGCCATTGCGCTGGCCGCGCCCTGGCTCGCCACCGTCGACCCGCAAGACATCAACCCGATGGCCCGCATGAAGCCGCCATCGACCGAACACTTCTTCGGCACCGACGCGCTGGGCCGCGACGTGTATTCGCGCACCGTCTGGGGCGCGCGCGTGTCGCTGCTGGTCGGCATCGTGGTGGCCGTCGTCTCGACCGTCGCCGGCGTGATGCTGGGCATGCTGGCCGGCTACTTCCGGCGCGTCGACGCGCTCATCATGCGCATCATGGACGGCCTGATGGCGATTCCCGGCGTGCTGCTGGCGATCGCGCTGATGGCCACCCTGAAAGGCGGTTTGGGCACCGTGATCATCGCCATCGTCATCCCCGAGGTGCCGCGCGTCGTCCGCCTGGTGCGCGCGCTGGTGCTGACCATCCGCGAGCAGCCCTACATCGAAGCCGCCGTCTCGGTCGGCACCCGCGTGCCGTCGATCCTGCTGCGCCACATCCTGCCCAACCTGTTCGCCCCCTTGATGGTGCAAGCCACCTTCATCGCCGCCTCCGCCATCCTGACCGAGGCCGTGCTGAGTTTCCTGGGCGTGGGGATCCCGCCGCAGATCCCCAGCTGGGGCAACATCATGGCCGAAGGCCGCAACTTCGTGGCCGTGGCGTTTCACATCATTCTGTACCCGGGACTATTCCTGGGCGTGGCGGTCCTTGCCGTCAACCTGGTGGGCGACGGGCTGCGCGACATGCTCGACCCCCGTCTGGCCAAAAAGCTGTAGGAGCGCCCATGCAACCCACTCCTGTCTTGCGCGTGCATGACCTCACCACCTGTTTCGACGGCGACGACACCACCGTCGTGGCCGTCGACAAGCTGTCGTTCGACCTCTTGCCTGGCGAAACGCTGGGCCTGGTCGGCGAATCCGGCTGCGGCAAGAGCGTCACGTCCTTGTCCATCATGCGCCTGCTGCGTGCCCCTGGCCATGTCGCGGGCGGCAGCATCGAGTTCGACGGCCGCGACCTGCTGGCCCTGCCCGAAAAATCCATGCGCGCCATCCGCGGCAACCAGATCTCGATGATCTTCCAAGAGCCCATGACCTCCTTGAACCCCGTCATCACGGTGGGCAAGCAGATCAGCGAATCGCTCATGCTGCATCAGGGCCTGTCGCGCCGCGACGCCCTGGCGCAGGCCGAAAAATTGCTGGAACTGGTGCAGATCTCGGACCCGGCGCGCCGCGTGCGCGAATATCCCTACCAGCTGTCCGGCGGCATGCGCCAACGCGCCATGATCGCCATGGCGCTGGCGTGCCAGCCCAAGGTGTTGATCGCCGACGAGCCCACCACCGCGCTGGACGTCACCATCCAGGCGCAGATCCTGCACCTGCTGCGCGACATCCAGGCCCGCCTGGGCACGGCCATCGTGCTGATCACGCACGACCTGGGTGTCGTCGCGCAGATGTGCCAGCGCGTCATCGTGATGTACGCCGGCCGCAAGGTGGAAGAAGGCAGCGTGGACGACGTGCTGGACCGTCCGCAGCATCCCTATACCCAGGCGTTGATCCGTTCCCTGCCCGACTTCGTCGACGGCCAGGACCACACGGCGCGACTGGCCGAACTGCCCGGCATCGTGCCGGTGATGACGCCGGCATCCCGCGGCTGCGCCTTCGCCGCGCGCTGTCCGCAAGCGCTGCCGCGCTGCACGGAGGAGTCGCCGCCCGCCATCGATGCCGGCAGCCGCCACCGCGTGTGGTGCTGGGCGCGCCTGTCCGAGCCGGCGCCTGTCGCCATGACCGCCTGAGACTCGCCATGAACCTTCACGACATCCCCCTCTCGTCCGCGGCCGCTGTCCGCACCGCGCCTGCCGCCGTGCCCATGCTGGAAGTCATCGGCCTGAAAAAGCATTTCCCCGTCGACAACGGGCGCGGCGCGAAAGTCCTGCGCGCCGTGGACGGCATATCGCTGTCCGTTCCGCGTGGCCAGACGCTGAGCCTGGTAGGCGAGTCCGGCTGCGGCAAATCCACCACCGGCAAATGCCTGATCCGCCTGACCGACCCCACCGAAGGCCGCATCCTGCTGGAAGGCGAAGACCTGGCGACGATGAACAGCAGCCAGTTGCGCGCCATGCGCCAGCGCATGCAGTTCATCTTCCAGGACCCGTTCTCTTCCATGAACCCGCGCATGCGGGTGCGCGACATCATCGGCGAGCCGCTGCGCAACTTCGGCCACGACCGCGCCGCCATCCGTGAACGCGTCGCGCAGTTGCTGGCGCGCGTCAGCCTGCGTCCCGACGCCGCCGACCGCTACCCCCACGAGTTCTCGGGCGGGCAACGCCAGCGCATCGTCATCGCGCGCGCCCTGGCGCTGGACCCCGGCCTGATCGTCTGCGACGAGCCGGTATCCGCGCTGGACGTCTCCGTCCAGGCGCAGGTCATCAACCTGCTGATGGACTTGCAGCGCGACCTGGGCCTGACCTACGTATTCATCTCGCACGATCTGAGCGTGGTGCGCCACATCAGCCACCGCGTTGCTGTGATGTATCTGGGCAAGATCGTGGAAATCGGCACCCGCGACGCCATTTTCGACCGCCCCGCGCACCCCTACACCCGGGCCCTGCTGGCCGCCGTGCCCTCCGCGCGCCAAGGCCAGCGCACGCCCGTCGAAGTCCTGAAAGGCGAAATCCCCAGCCCGCTCTCGCCCCCCTCCGGCTGCGCCTTCCGTACCCGCTGCCCGATGGCGCAGCCGCGCTGCGCCGAAGAAACCCCTTTGCCCCGCGAAGTCGCCCCCGAACAGCAAGTCGCCTGCCACTTTGCCTGAACCCACTTAGCCGGAGATCCGCATGTCCCAGCCTGACGCCACCCCGTTCGACTACATCCTTGCCGGCGGCACCGTCATCGACGGCGCCAATACCCCCGGCCAGCGCGCCGACGTGGGCGTGCGCGGCGACCGGATCGCCGCCGTGGGTGATCTCTCCGCCAGCGCCGCACACCGCCGGATCGACGTCAGCGGCAAGGTGGTCGCGCCCGGCTTCATCGACTCGCACACGCACGACGACAACTACCTGCTCAAGCACCGCGACATGACGCCGAAGATTTCGCAGGGCGTCACCACGGTCGTCACCGGCAACTGCGGCATCAGCCTGGCGCCGCTGGCCCACGCCAGCCCGCCCGCCCCGCTGGACCTGCTGGACGAAGGCGGCTCGTACCGGTACGCGCGCTTCTCCGACTACCTGGATGCGCTGCGCGCCACGCCCGCCGCCGTCAACGCCGCCTGCATGGTCGGCCACTCCACGCTGCGCGCCGCCGTCATGCCCGACCTGCAGCGCGAGGCCACCCCCGACGAAGTGCAGGCCATGCGGATGCTGGCCGACGACGCCCTGGCCAGCGGCGCCATCGGCATCTCGACCGGCACCTTCTACCCGCCCGCCGCGCGCGCCACCACGGAAGAGATCATCGAAGTCTGCCGGCCGCTGAACACCCACGGCGGCATCTATGCCACCCACATGCGCGACGAGGGCGAGCACATCGTCGCGGCGCTGGAAGAAACCTTCCGCATCGGCCGCGAACTGGACGTACCCGTCGTGATCTCGCACCACAAGGTCATGGGCCAGCCCAACTTCGGACGTTCAGCGGAAACCCTGCCCTTGATCGAAGCCGCCATGGCAAAGCAGGATGTCTCGCTTGACGCCTATCCCTACGTGGCCGGCTCCACCATGCTCAAGCAAGACCGCGTGCTCCTGGCCGGCCGCACCATCATCACCTGGTGCAAGCCGTTCCCGGAACTGAGCGGACGCGACCTGGAGGAAGTCGCCGCCGAACGCGGCAAATCCAAATACGACGTCGTGCCGGACCTGCAACCCGCGGGCGCCATCTACTTCATGATGGACGAGCCCGACGTCCAGCGCATCCTGAAATTCGGCCCCACCATGATCGGCTCTGACGGCCTGCCGCATGACGAACGCCCCCACCCGCGGCTGTGGGGCACCTTCCCCCGCGTGCTGGGCCACTACTCCCGCGACTTGGGGCTCTTCCCCCTGGAGACCGCCGTCTGGAAGATGACCGGCCTGACCGCCGCCAAGTTCGGCCTGGCCGAACGCGGCCAGGTGCAGCCCGGTTATTTCGCTGACCTGGTCGTCTTCGACCCCGCCACCGTCGCCGACGCCGCCACCTTCGAACGCCCGACGGAACGCGCCGCCGGCATCCATTCCGTCTATGTCAATGGCGCGCCCGTCTGGGAAGGCCAGGCCTTCACCGGCCAGCACGCCGGCCGCGTCCTGAACCGGACCCCGGCCTGAACGCAGGTCCACCCCTTACAATCCGGCGTAGACGCGGCAGGGCTTGCGGGCCCTGCCCCAGCCCTCAACCCATTGATGCCAGATCGCTACATGGCCCAACCCGGCAATACATCCCCGCCCGAAATCGTCGGCAAGGAAGAAATGGGCGCTCGCCTGCGCGCCGAGCGCAAGGCCAGAAAGATGACCTTGCAGGCGCTATCGCAGGCCAGCGGCATCGCGGTATCGACGCTATCGAAGGCAGAACTCGGCCAGATCGCCCTGAGCTACGAGAAATTCGCCGCGCTGGCGCGCGCGCTGGACATCGACATGACGCGCATGTTCATGCTGCGTGACGCCTCCCAGGCCGCCGTCGCCCCCACCTACGTCAAGAACAAGCTCAGCGACGCCCGCGACTACATCACGGAAAACTACCACTACCGCCTGCTGATGGGCGAATACCCCGGCAAGAAGATGCTGCCGATGGTGGCCCTGATCGATTCGCGAAAGGTGGTGGAATTTGAGGACTACATCCGGCACCCGGGCCAGGAATTCGTCGTGGTGCTGTCGGGAAAAGTCCGGATCCAGTTCGAGAACGGCGATAGCGTCGTGCTGGGGAAGCTGGAATCGGCGTATTTCGATAGCAGTATCGGGCACGTATACCTGTCGTTGAGCAGGAAACCCGCGGAAGTGCTGGCGGTGTGCAGCGATATGGAGGATGTGCCGTCCCGGTTGAAGGGGACATGAGGGGGTCGGGTCCCGGGATCGAGGCTTGGCGTTGAGCTGGGCTGGGCTGGGCTGGGACTCGGAGATTTGAGCGCTTTGGCTTGCGCTGGCATATGACTGTCATATTTGCCGGCCATACTTGTCGACGAGATGCTTGGGGAACCCGGCCTGAACCGGGACAGCCCCGGATATTCATATGAATCGTAATTCGTTGGCCGGCGCGTCAAGCTGGCTTACGATGCCTAGCATCTACTGGGCCCGGTGCCCGCAGGAATGCTCCGACATGCAACGCTTGATCTCCCCCATTTTGACCCGCCGCCCGGCACTGCTTGCCGGCCCGCTTAGTGGTCGCCGCTATGACGCGGTGTATTCAGTAAAAGCCCATCGTGAAGCCCGGATGCTGAATGAATCGGCACAGCGGATTCTGGCCGTTTCGGCTCGGTATATGTTGGCTGGGGCTTGATTCGCATTTTTGATGGCTGGCATTGCCCTAGGCAGCGCCAAAGTAAAAATCCCGCTGAGACGTCAGGTTTCAGCGGGATTATTTTTACGCGCTGATTGGGGCGACAACGGACGGCTCACAATTTCAAGTCTCGCCCTCTACGGCGTCGACGCTGGTACGAAAAACACGTCGGCTTCCGGCCAAACGCAGATGTTTGACCGCCCTCATAAGGATGGCCGAAGCTTGACGAACACGAGTTCGGGATCCTGGTCATCCAGATTTTCAATTTGGCCACTTTTGATAAAGCCAAGGTGCGCAAGCAAATGGCGCATCGCGATGTTTGACGTATTCGTCGACGTGAACAATTTTTTTCCTTCGCATCGCAACTCCAAGGCCCGCATGATTGCCTTGGCGACGCCACGACGCCGTGCAGAATCCTTGACCACGATCAGCGGGATGAAGTCGTGCTCGAAGAAGGATCTGTTAAGCACTCCGTAACCGATCAGCGCCGAAGCATCGTCCGCCTCTACAGCGGCCCAGCATTGGCCCGCGGCCACCGCATTGACGATAAATGCCCTTCTGCTCAGTTCCTGCTTGGCGATCGGATCCAGGGCAATGATCGATTCGATGTCTGCGCTCTGGGCTAGCCGGACGTTCGTTTGGGGAGGCATCGTCGCCACGCATCAGGATTGGAGAATGCCTAGTCTATCGTGTCGGGAGCGTTCAGCCGCGGTTACCTTGTGGAGACGCGCGCTTCTGGCCGAAAACGGCCGACCGCGAGTTTCCGCTTTCGACGGCGGATTCAATCGATCATTGCAACGGTTTCTCCCATTGGGGCAAGTGTGCGGATGGGCAGAACAAGCGGCGTGGCTACCGCAGCTTCCAGCTCGCGGCTGTGCAGCTCGCAGACGGCACGACAATAGGGGCAGCCTGGCCCCTTGAGGCCTGTGTCGCCCTTAAAATGCAAGAATCGCCAACACGGGTTACTCGACATGGCCTTGCCACCAGAACCTTACTTTCCGCGCCGTATCGCCCACATTGACACTTGGCACGCTGCTGGCCATGCGATCAAGATCTATGGCATTCATCGCGATTCCAATTGGGCCTCACCTATTCTTCCCGATGCGGTAATCGCCTCTGTGCGCACGGCCGTGCAAAACGTGCTTGCCGAGCATGCTTGCGGCGAGCGCAGCCATGGTCTGGGATTCTGCATCGTGCATCTCGGCGAGGAAGCGGTATGGCTACTTGTGGATTGGTGGCTCTCAGGCGGGATAGTGTGCCAGCGCATGCTCTCAGCGCCTCTGGCGCAGCCGGCCCTGTTCACGCCGGTGAGCACACCGGCGCTGGCCTGCGTATGGGAACTGGCAATTACCGCGCATGAGCGCAATGCGTGGGTGCGGCATATGCTTACCGATAATCCCAGCCCGCCTGCTTACCTTGAAGATATATTGAAGACGGGCGCATACTGAATTTGAAAGGTTAAGCCCCGATGCCGATGGGGAAACCGCCACACCGCCCGGACCAACGGCACAATATGTTCAGACCCGAAGAAATCCTTATCCTGACAGGCCCACCTGGCTCCGGGAAGACGACCGCCGGGAACCTCATTACGCAATTGCCAGGCTGTCCAAAGGTCCATTTGCATGCGGACGATTTTTGGCGTTTTATCAAGGCAGGTTCCATACCGCCGTGGCAAAGCGAAGCCCACACCCAGAATGCGACTGTGATCGAAGTCTTGGCCAACGCAGCAGCCGGCTACGCGGGCGGCGGCTGCTTCGTGTTGGTGGATGGCATTATTGGCCCCTGGTTTCTCGACGCGTTCCGCAGCCTTGACGTGGCGCCGCACTATATCGTGCTTCGTCCGGATCTTGCAGAGGCGATCAGACGTTGTCAGGAACGAGGCGGAGACACCCTTTCAGACCCCGTTCCCATCTCTGCGCTGCATCGGCAATTCGGGAATTTGGGTGCCTTGGAACATCATGCGCTGTCGGTTACCGGCCTGAGCGTCGGCCAGACCTGCGACGCCATCGGCCGCGCGGTGGAAAGCGGACGCTTCCGATTAAATGGTTCTGACAGGGCGTGAACACGAATATCGCCACAATTATCAGTATTCAAGCTGTCAACGAGTTGCGGCTGTACCTCGCCACGCAGGGACCACTTAAAAAATCCGCCACTTCGCTCGGCCTTCCAAAAAGAAAACCTTGAAACGCCGAACAGCCGGCTTTTTTCAAATAATTCAATTGCTCAGCCGTTTCGACCCCTTCGGCCACAACATCGACATCCAGTGCCTGGGCCAGCATGACGATGGCGCCGATAATACCCTGATCCTTCTTGCTCACCACCACTTCATCAATGAATGTCTTATCAATCTTGATCCGGGATATTGATAGATATCGCAAGTAGAACATTGATGAAAATCCAGTGCCAAAGTCGTCCAAGGCAATGCCCACGCCGGCATCGCGAATGCGTCGAAACTCGCCCTGCTGCCTGCTGCCCTTGGCGTTGAAAAACACGCTCTCGGTCACTTCAAGAATGAGTCTACCCGGCGCTATCTGATAACGGTCCAGCAGTTCGAGAACCTCGCCAACGAAACGCGGATTATTGAACTGGTGCGCGCTGACGTTGACACTCAACGTCCATTCGGAGGTGACTGGGTTCTCAGACCACTGCCGCAATTGCTGGCAGCCCTCTTCCAGGGCCCAAGCACCCATGCTCAGGATGTCGCCACTTCGCTCGGCGATCGGCACGAATAGCGAGGGAGGAATCGGGCCGTACTCCACGGAGTTCCAACGCATCAACGCCTCCATGCCGATGATCTTCTGCAATCGATCGACTATGGGTTGATAGTGGAGATATAACTCGCCGCGCACTAGCGCATTGGCCAGCGCATCCTGCAGCGAATCGAATGCCTGCGTAGAAGCATATTGATTCATGAGCCCTCTCCAAGCATTCACCAACGCCTTTCCTTACCGTTCAGAAAACGCCTGACTATTTTCAGTCTGGTGGATGCGGCATCGAATTTCAGGATTATGAGACGACGATTCCAGGCGCAGACATGACGGTGCGCGGCCCTAGGTTAAGGCAATAATTCAACTACGTCTTGCCATTTGATGCCAAATTCCAAACTGCTGATGAACGGGTATCTTAAATGAAACACCCCATCGCTGCACTCTATTGACAAGCATTATCTCGGTATTAATACTGCCTGCGCGCCGACTTACGCGGCGTATAACAAAACCCGAGGTCTTTCATGTTCATGGCAAGTCGTAAACACTTGGATTGTGTCCGCAGTCGTTTTTCTCTTTATCTGCAGTCGGCTTTGCTGGCGTTCGCCTGCGCGCTGGGTCCAACGGGTGTCGCTTTCGCCGACTCTGCGCTGGCGATCCGCAATGATTCCGCAAGCGCGCTGCAACATCTTTACGCGGCCGAGCCAAGCACGAAAGAACTGGGCGAAAAAGCGGTGGCCGTACTGGTCTTTCCCAAGATCTACAAGGCGGGCTTTGTCGTTGGCGGCGAGCACGGACAAGGCACCTTGTTCAAGGGCAAGGAGCCTATCGGCTATTACGAAATCTCTGCTATGTCCCTGGGTCTACAGGCAGGCGCCCAGACGTTTGGATATGCGCTTTTCTTCATGAACCAGAAGTCGCTGAACTATCTCGAGAAAAGCGACGGCTGGGCGTTGGGCAGCGGCCCGAGCCTGGTGGCCTGGGACAAATCCGTCGCCTCCAGCCTGTCCAGCACCACCTTGTCGCAGGACGTTTTTGCGGTGCCCTTCGGTGCGCAGGGTTTGATGGCGGGCATGGGGCTGGAAGGTTCCAAGATTTCCACCATCACGCCCTGAGGCGGTTTACGAAAAACCTGCTCACGCCGGCCTCAAGTCCACCTGCCTCGGGCCCGTCGCGAATGCGGATTGTGCAAGCGGAATGAGATCGACGGCCGGGCCCGGTGCCCGGTGGCTTGCTCCGATGTCTCCTTTCTCACGCCGGTTTGTCTCACCTTGGAGGTATTTCAATTACTCCCCAAAGAGCGCGATGTAAATTCGTCCACGATTTCCTGCAAGTCGATGCGTTGGGGAAAGCAATTCTCTGAAGAGGTGGAGCGTCCGGCAATCTGGCTGACGGTAAAACCTGGATCCATGTCGAACGCCACACCGTCCATCAAGCTCAGAAGTTTCTTGCACATCAGCCCCTATCTGGCCAGCCGGGGCGTCGCCCCGCTTGAGTTCTTTCAGCGCGCCGGGGTTTCTCCAAACATTTTCCAGACGCCTGATATCTGGCTGCCGCGCGCCCAGTGTTTTCAGATCGCCAACGACATGGCGGCCATCGCGCAGGACGCGTTCGCGGGTGCGTACGTGGGCCGCTTGATGGATTTGGGTTCGCTCGGCGATTGGGGGAGTCTGGTTCTGGGTTCGAAGAATGTGGCCCAGGCCTGTGCCATGGCAGCGATCCACGCGGAGATGCTGCATCAGGGCGGAGAGGTTCGCATCGTCACGGAAGGCAGGACGACAAAACTGATTCACCGTTTCACCGGCCGGCTCGACGTCGATCCGCGGCAGTTCATCCTTGGAACTCTCGCGGTGCTACGAAAGGTGCCTTTGATGTCCGGCGAACCATCGGCCATACGCGTTCACCTGCAGGCCTCGCGAGGCCGCGGGGACGACGCACTGGAAGAATGCCTGGGCCCCCACATCGAAACCGGGGCCGAATACAACATGGTCGAATTCGACCGCGGCTTGCTTGCGGCGCCGCTTCAACCCTTGAAGGACGACTCCCGCAAGATCACGCAGGCGCTGCAGTCGACCGTTGATACCGCAGGACTGCTCATAGAACGGATTTCAGAGCAAGACGACATCAACCTCAGGTCCGTCGCGAAAGAAATCGGCATGTCGTCCCGGACCCTTCAGCGCCGTCTTAAATGCAGCGGTGTCGATTTCGAAGACTTGAAAGACGAGACCCGCCGCAGCGAGGCGCTTCGCCTGATCCGGGTTGGCAGGTATTCGGCGACCGAAATCGCTTACATGGTCGGCTATAGCGATCCGGCGCATTTCACCCGTGCGTTCAAGCGCTGGACGGGCCGAACCCCGTCCCATTTCCGTTCCGCGTCGCGCGAACGTCAGTGCTGACTAAGCACTTTGGCATCGAATGGCAAGCCCAGGCGCGACATCTTCTGTAGCCTCGCGGGCTGCGCTAGCGGGCGGCGCAACCGCGGCGGCCGGTTTCCCTGGGCAGGCCTTCGCAACGCAACAGCACGGTTATGCAGCCAAAGACATGAACGTTTACCCACACCTGGTGGCCTGCGAGCACTGCGACAGCGTTTACCAACGCTGCACATTGGCGGCAGGCGAGGTCGCCCGCTGCAGCCGCTGTGAGGCCGTGCTCCAACGCGCCAATCCGTTGGATGTGAATCGCTGGCTGGCATTGACCCTCACGACAGCGATCGTCTTCCTGATCGCGAACGTCTGCCCCGTCGTACGCATCAGCCTGAATGGAACGCATAGAGAGGCGACGCTGTGGGAATTCGCATGGTCGCTCGCCCAAGGAAGCGTGGCGCCCCTTGCACTGGTCGCTGCGCTAGTGATCATCCTGGTGCCGCTTGCGCAAATCGTCCTGCTTGCCTGGGTGCTGCTCTATGCGCGTGTTGGCCATCGCGCCCCGGGCTTTGCCCGGGCCTTGCGGATGCTTGCGGCCTTGCGGCCATGGAGCATGATCGAAGTCGGCATCCTGGGCATTCTGGTGGCGATCATCAAGCTCATCAGTCTGGTGGAAGTCACCCTCGGAGCAGGCGTCTGGGCGACCGCCGTGTTGATGGTATTGCTGACCGTGATCGCCCATCGGGACCTTGCTTCGCTGTGGGATCAAACCGAAGGCGATCCGGCATCGCGAAGCAGGAGCGCGGCATGACCCGGCAGCCTTTCGCAAGCGATCTGTCGATCGTGGGCTGCCACACCTGCGGCCTGGTTTGCGAGGACCGGCACACGACCGGGCGAGCCTGCCAGTGTCCTCGCTGCGGCTCGACGCTCCATCATCGGCGTCCCAACGGCATTGCGCGCGCCTGGGCGCTGCTGCTGACAGCCATCATCTGCTACATCCCCGCCAATGTGCTGCCTGTCATGCACACCAGCGTGCTGGGCAAGGGCAGCAGCAGCACGATCATGGAAGGCGCGGTGGAATTCTGGACGTCGGGCTCTTATGGCATCGCGTTCGTGATCTTCATCGCCAGCGTAGCAGTGCCTTGCGCCAAATTCCTGATTCTTGGGCTATTGCTCGCCACCTCCCAACGACGTAGCCGGTGGGCGACGCGAGAGCGCGCCAAGTTGTACCGCATGGTGGAGTTCGTCGGGTACTGGTCGATGCTGGATGTGCTGGTGGTGGCGGTAGTGGCCGCGCTAGTGCAATTCCAGGGCCTTACCGACATCTCGCCGCGCGTCGGCATCCTTTTCTTCGGCATGGTGGTGATTTTCACCATGCTTGCGGCGATGTCGTTCGACCCCCGACATATTTGGGATGGTGAAATCAATGGTGGTGATGAATGAATGATGCTTCCAGGGAGCTCCACGGACTTGCTGGCCCTACGGTGATACCCCGCAAGAAATGGCGAATCTCGCTCGTCTGGCTGGTTCCCGTCATCGCCGCGTTGATCGGCCTTTCCATGCTGGTACAAACCTGGATGACCGAAGGCCCGGTGATCAGCATCACGTTCCATACTGCCGCCGGCCTGGAAGAGGGTAAGACCCTGGTGAAGTACAAGGACGTGAACGTCGGCACCGTGACCGCGATCGGCCTGAGCGAAGACGGTTCCCGTGTGGTCGCAACGGTTGCGCTGGACAAGGATGCGGCCAGCCTGGCGCGCGAGGACTCGCGGTTTTGGGTGGTGCGCCCGCGCATCGGCATCGATGGGGTTTCCGGCGTGGATACGCTGCTGTCGGGGGCCTATATCGGCGTCGACCGAGGACAATCGGCAGAGCCCGGCAAGGAATTCACGGGCCTGGAAAGCCCACCCACCGTCATCGGCGATACGCCTGGCCGGTCATTCGTGCTGCATACCGAAGATCTGGGCTCTTTGGACGTCGGATCTCCTGTCTATTACCGGCGCATTCAAGTCGGCCGTGTCGCGTCATACCAGCTGGGCGAGGATGGCAAGGCGGTCGCCCTGCGGCTCTTCGTCAATGCGCCCTACGACCGTTTCGTCACCACGGCAACGCGCTTCTGGAACGCCAGCGGGGTTGACGTGTCGCTGGGTGCGGACGGATTCAAACTGCAAACGCAATCGATTGCCACCATTCTGGCGGGGGGAGTTTCCTTCGGAACGTCCCCGGGCGTGTCCGGCGAGCCTGCGGCGGAAGACACGGCGTACGAATTGGCCAAGGATCAGCAGGCCGCCCTTGCCCCGCCCGACGGGCCGTCGCAGACCGCCTATCTGGTGTTCGAGCAATCGCTGCGGGGCCTGACTATCGGGGCGCCCGTGCAGTTCGACGGCATGGACCTGGGCAAGGTCATCTCCATCAAGCCGGACTACGATCCCGTCAGGCGTCGCTTCCAGTCCAAGGTCGGCGTTGTGGTTTATCCGCAGCGGTTGGGCGAGATCATGGAGAAAATGCCGGCGGTGGACGGCACCGAGGAAGACCGGCTGATGCACATGCTGCAAGAAATGGTGGCGCACGGCTTGCGGGCCCAGGCAAGGACGGGAAACTTGCTGACCGGCCAGCTTTACATCGCCCTGGACTTCATCCCGAATACGCCCAAGGTCGCGTTTGATCCGCAACGCCGTCCGATCACGCTGCCCACCGTCAGCGGCAGCTTTGACCAATTGCAGGAACGCGTCGCCAGCATCGTGGGCAAGATCGACAAGATGCCCTTGGACAGCATCGCGCGCAATCTTGACGCCTCCTTCACCAACCTGAATAAAGCGCTGCTGCAGGTGAACGGCCTGGTTCTGCCGCAGGCCACCCAGACCCTGCGCCAGGCGCAACAAACCATCGGCGCCGCGCAGGGCATGCTTGCCGAAGATGCGACGTTGCGGCAGAACCTGGGCCAGGCCCTTCAGGAAATTCAGCGCGCCGCCCGCTCGGTACGCACACTGACCGACCTGTTGAGCCGATATCCCGAGGCGATGGTGCGAGGCCGCCCCAAGAACGCCACCTTGGAGGCTTCCTCAGAGCCGCCAGCACGCACGATGGAGACTCCCCAACGATGACCCGCCCTATTCGCACCAGCCTGCTCCTCCTGACCCTGGGGCTGGCAGCCTGCAGCGCTTCGGCGCCCGTCCGCCATTACACGTTGCTCACCCCTCAGGGGGAAGTCCGGCCTCAGCCGGCGCCTGCCCGCTTCGTGGTCGACGTGCTGCCGGTGACGTTGCCGGAGTATCTGAATCAGCCCCAATTGGTCGTCAGGCAAGACGACAGCAGCATGCTCGCCGTCCTGGACGACGAGCGTTGGCTGGGGCCGTTGGACGAAGAGATACGCAACGCGCTGTCGGCGCAACTGGCCGATCGCCTGGGCATCCAGGACGTCGCCGGGCTGTCCCTGCCAAGCGAAGGGCAAGTCATCAAAGTGAAATTGCAGATTCGCCGGCTTGACGCGTGGCCGGGAAAGCGGGTGCAGCTCGAAGCGGGTTGGACCTTGGGGGATGCCCGCGCGCCGGGCAGCGCCAGGCTGGTTTGCCAAGGACGTTTCGAGGCGCCCGCGGCCGCCGGTTACCCCGAGCTGGTGCAAGCGCAGCAGCGCGTGATCGCGGCGTTGGCCGATCGGATCGGCCAGGACGCGACGACGTGGTCGGCCTCGCGCCAGTCGAAATGCGGAACCGCCCCGCTGTCCTAGGACGGTCTGCTCCGGCCCCAAAAAGCGAAAGGCAAAAAGCAAAAGCAAAAAGCCCGCTGAAACGTGAAGTTTCAGCGGGCTTTTTACGAGGAATTCTTGGTGCCGACGGCGAGACTCGAACTCGCACAGCTTTCGCCACTACCCCCTCAAGATAGCGTGTCTACCAATTTCACCACGTCGGCAAATCCAAACCAGAAAAGCATGCCTTCCTGGAAAGTCGAGCATTCTATCACGCAATTCGGCATTCTGGCGAATCCGTCCCGTTTTGCCGCTCGACCGGCCCCACGCCGCCAACCGGCCGTCCGGAGGAGAACCGGGCGGATCGCCGCCCGGCCCTGCCTAGGGCATTCAGTTGATCTGCAGGTTCGTCGCCTTGACCACGTCTGCCCACTTGCGGGTTTCGCTTTCCATGAAGGCTTTGAACGCTTGCGGCGTGTTGGGCGGCGGGGGCATCAAAAAGCCGTTGGTCTGATAGTTGGCGGCCAGCGCGGTGTCGGAGGTCAGCGCCTTGTTGATGGCCGTGTTCACCTTCAGAACGATTTCCGGCGGGGTACCGGCCGGCGCAAACAGGCCGAACCAGGCCGCGACGTCGAAGCCTTCCACGCCGGATTCGGCGATGGTGGGGATTTCCGGCGCGAAGGGCACGCGGGCCGCGGTGGTCACCGCCAGGCCGGTCAGCTTGCCGGCGCGCACATGCGGCAGCAGCGGCGGCAGGTTGTCGAAGATGGAGTCCACCTGGCCGCCCAGCAGATCGGCCACGGCCGGGCCGCTACCGCGATAGGGCACGTGCAGGATATCAATGCCGGTCTTCATCTTGAACAGCTCGCAGCCCAAGTGCGCGGACGAGCCGTTGCCCGGGGACGCGCAGGTCAGTTTGCCGGGGTTCTTCTTGGCGTAGGCGATGTATTCCTGCACCGACTTGACCGGCACGCTGGCATTGACGGCCAGGATGTTGGGCACCACGTTCAACAACGCGACGGCGTCCAGGTCCTTGAGCGCGTCGTACGACATCTTGGAGTACAGCGACTGGTTGATCGCCGTGGAAATCGACCCGACGAACAAGGTGTAGCCGTCAGCCGGTGCGCGGGCCACGGCTTCGGCGCCGATGTTGCTGTTGGCGCCCGGCTTGTTTTCCACAATGAAGGTCTGGCCGAGTTCCTTGCCCAGCACGTCCGCGATCATGCGGGCGCTGATGTCGGTCGTGCCGCCCGGGGCATATCCCACCACCAGCCGGACTGGCTTGGCCGGATACGTGTCGGCCTGTGCCTGCACCTGCCCGGTGGCCGCGCAGGCCAGCAACACGGCCATGCCGGCCATTTTGAAATTCATCTTCTTCATGTCTCCTCCTGTTGAAAGCGGATCGGCGCGCGGCAAATGGCGCGCCCCTGTTTTTTGTGGTGTGGGGCAACCCTGCCCCGGTATGGCCGACCGGCCTTCTGGCCGTTCTAGGCGGCGCAGGCCGCGCGCACGGGCGCAATCAAATCCGGCGTGACGTCAGCCAGCGTCCGGCAACCCAGCAGGGCCATGTTGGTCGAAATTTCGCTGCGGAATATCTCGGCGACTTTGCGGATGCCGGCGTTGCCGCCGACGGCCGCGCCGAACAGCTGGGGACGGCCGGTGAAGACCATGCTCGCGCCCAGCGCCACCGCCTTGAGCACATCGGAGCCGCGGCGAAAGCCGCCGTCGACCATGACCGGAAAGCCTGCGGGCACGGCGGCCACGACGTCGGGCAGCGCCTGCAAGGGCGAAATGCAACCGTCAAGCTGACGCCCGCCATGGTTGGAGACAATCACCCCATCCACGCCAGCCGCAGCAGCCATCCGCGCGTCCTCGGCGTGCATCACGCCCTTGAGCACCAGCTTGCCCGGCCAGTTCTCCCGGATCCAGCGGATATGTTCCCAAGACAGCTTGTCGCGCTCGCCCCGAAAACCGTTGGGCGGGTCTTGCGTGATGGGCGGACCGATTTCTTCATACAGGTTCGCAAAGCGCGGCACCCCGCTGCCCAGCAGCGTGCGCATGAAGACGTTCACACTCCAGCGCGGATGGCGCATGCCGTCCAGCACGACGCTGGAACTCATCTTGAATGGCACGGTGAATGCCAGCTTCTGCAGGTTTTCGCGATTGGCGCCCACGCAGGTATCGATGGTCACCACCAGCACGGGGATCTCGGCCTGGCGCAGACGCGCAATCAGCTTGGCGATGCGGTCGACGTTGCCCGGCAGATAGGCCTGGTACCAACAGCGCTTGCCGGTCGCCTCCTGCAGCCGCTCCAACGGCACGCTGGAGGCGCCGCTGATGATGAACGGAATCTGGGCATCCTGCGCGGCGCGCGCCAGCGCCAGATCGCACTCGTGCATGACGATGGCCGAAAATCCCGTCGGGGCGAAGCCTACCGGCATGGCATAGGTCTGGCCGAAAAGGTCAACCTGGCTGCTGCGTTGGTCCACCACGCGCAGGCCGCGCGGCCGGAAGCCGATGTCGCGCAGTGCCCGGACGCTTTCGTCGAGCGACGCGCCGTCTTCCGTGCCGCCGCAGACGTACCCTTCGACGCAGCGCGGCAGGATGCGGCGCGCCTCCAGTTCGAAGTCGCGCACCGACAAGCAGCGGTTCAAGCGGCTCATGCCGCCACCGGCGTACCGGTATGCAGGCCCAGCGCCTGCAGGCAGGCGGCCAGGGAGCGATCCTGCGTGTCTTGGTAGAGCGCAAGCTCGTCCTGCACCGGCGCGCCCAGCGCGGCTTCGAACGCAGCCTGGCTGGCGTTCTGCGCGTATTCAGCCTGGGCCTTGTCGCCCAGATTCGACTGGAAGATTCCGGCGGCGCTGACCGGCAGAAAATCCTCGTACACCAGCGGCTCGAACCGGATGTAGCCCTGGCCGATCAGCGACTGCGCGTCACCCGCTTGCGCGGTGCCTTGCTTGCCGGTCAGGAAGTAGCGGAAATAGGCCAGGCCCTGATCGTGCAATTGCGCGTAGTCGTCCGGAAACGCGGCAAAACAGTCCTGCAGGTTCTGCATGTAAGCGGCGGCATTGCTTTCATTGGGCGCGCCGTTGATACGGCTGCGCGCCAGATCCAGCGACTGGTCGTACAGCGCCCGGCCTTTGCGGGTCAGGGCGACGCCGCGCTGCTCGATCTCGCCGAAGCGGGCGGTATGGCTGCCCACCCCGCTCTGACCATCCGCCCCGGCGAACAGCACCGGTTCCTCCAGCGCCTTGAAACTCGTCTGACGCAACAGGATCGGACACTTGCGCGGCGGCGGGCCTTCGATCACCGCCTTGGCCGACACGCCACGGCGCGGCATCTCGGCTTGGGCCTCGTCGATGTCCAGCGTGCGCGGCGTCAGATGGTTGATGTGCGGTCCCTTGAAGGCCACCACGTCGGCGATCAGGCGATGCTGGCCGTGCAATTCCCGGTAGTCATCCAGGCTGACCGTCGCCTCGCTGTGCCAACGGAACGTATGCAGCGCTTCGGCGACGAATTCCTGGGCATCGGCGTCGTGCAAGCCGCCCTGCGTTTCAAAGCGGCCGGCCAGTTCCAGCGTCCGAGCCGTAAAGATCTGGCGCGCCGCCAGAATGCGGGCGGCCTTGTCGCGCAGCGCCGCGTCGTCGATCAATTCCAGACGCAGCAGCGACGTGAAGACGCGGAACGGGCTGGCTTGCAGAGAGGCCTCGTGCGTGGCGCGAAATGCCGTCGAGTGCACTGGCACGCCGGCCGGCGACAGGTCGTAGTAACCCACCGGCTGCATGCCCATCACGGCGAACACGCGCCGCATGTTGGCAAGCTCTTCCGGCGTGCCGACGCGAATCGCGCCGTGGCGCTCGATGTCCAGGCGTTCGATTTCGCCCGTGCGCGCCAGTTGTGCTGCAAGGTCGGGCTGCTCGGCCAAGGTCTTGGCGTTGACGTCGGCCACCAGCGCCAGCAAGGTGTCGTACAGGGGCACTTCCGACTTGTACATGTCGGACATGGCGCGGGAGAACCAGGCGCGGATTTGATCCGGATTGACGAAATTCTGACTCATGGCGGGCTCGGCACATCGGTAAACAGGGATGGCCCGCATGAAATCACGCCCGGCAAGCGCAATCAAATGAAAAAATTCGGCTTAATCAGTCCGTTTTTTCATGGATCGCACACGCAGGGCGTCGCGGTCCCGCTTTTGCGCGGCCTCTTGTTCGACCCACGCCACGAATTGCTTGATCTTCGGGACTTCGGCGGAGTGTTCGGAATAGGCGACGAAGTAAGCGCCGTCGCTGGGCTGCACGTAGCCCCAGGGAATGACCAGCTTGCCGGCTTGCAGTTCTTCTTCGGCCAGCAATCTTGGGGTCAGGGCAATGCCGCAGCCGCCTTCGGCCGCGCGCACGCACATGTAGAACGTGTCGAACCGAGGGCCGTGGTAGCTGCGGTCCGACTGGAATTGCTGGTGCGAGAAATAGTCGTGCCACGCTTCCGGGCGCGACGCGCACTGGATCAGCGCATGGTCGCTGAGCGCCTCCAGGCTGGGCACCGCATCGTCGGGCAGGAAGCCGGGTGCGCACACCGGCACCACCTCGGCGGCAAACAGCTCGCGGCATTGGGCGCCAGGCAAGGTGCCATGGCCGAAGAAGAAGGAAATGTCGATCTTGGCCTGCATCAGATCGAACGGCCGCGTTTCACTGCGCACCTTCACCTGGATATCCGGATGCGCGGCCATGAAGCGCTGCAGCCGCGGAATCAGCCATCGGGCGCCGAACGTGGGCTGCGTGCCGATGGTGAGCACCTGGGTTTCGCCGCCATAGGTCAGGATGTAGCGGGACGACATGTCCACCTGGTTCAGGATCGCCCTGACCTCGGACTGGTAGAGCGCCCCCGCCGGCGTCAATTGCAGCCGCCGGCGCACGCGCAGAAACAGCGGGTTGCGCAACAGCGCCTCCAGCTGCGCGATTTGCTTGCTGATCGCGCTTTGGGTCATGTGCAGTTCTTCGGCGGCGCGCGTGATGCTCATGTGCCGCGCAACCGCATCGAAGCTCTGGAGCGCCATCATTGACGGCATCAAACGCTTTTCCATGGGGCCGATCCGAAATGTCCGGCGCGCGAGCCGGACTGCGATGACAGGATATCCGGCCTTGCAGCCCGTGGCACGGCGCCAATGAAAAAGGCCGGCGTCAGACGCCGGCCTTTTTGTCTACGCGGGCTTACTTCGCCGGCGTTGCGGGCGTCTCGGCCGGCTTGTCGCCTGCTGCGGGCGCGGCCGGCGCCGTGGGCACCGAAGCGTCGGGCTTGGCCGGCGCGGCAGGCACCGAAGCGGCGCCCGGGACGGAGGACGCGCCTGCGCCCGGCGCGGCGGGCACAGAACCCGGCACTTGCGGAACCGAACGGTCGGACGGGAAGCTCTGCATCACGCCGGAGTCCACGGCCGGGCCGTTCGTGCCCTTGTGGCTGACGTAAGCCAGGCCAGCGGTGGACGCGAAGAAGACCACGGCGGCCCACTTGGTGGCGCGCGACAGGAAGTTGGCGGCGCCGGTGGCACCGAACAGGCTGCCGGACGAACCGCTACCGAAAGCGGAACCCATGTCGGCGCCCTTGCCCTGCTGCAGCAGGACCAGAACGATGATAGCCAGCGCCGAAAAGACTTGGACGGCCAGCAGAAGTTTAAGCATCAAGGGCATTACAGACTCCGGAACGGAAACTTAGATGGCGGCAATACGCAAAAATTCTTCAGCCACAAGCGACGCGCCGCCGACCAGGGCTCCGTCGATATCTGTCATGGCGAACAAACTGGCGGCGTTGGCAGCTTTGACGCTGCCGCCGTACAAAACCAGCACCTGCGCCGCGCCCAGCGCGCGCAAGGCGGCGCGAATGGCGGCGTGGACTTCTTGCGCCTGCTCGGGGCTGGCGGTGCGGCCAGTGCCGATGGCCCAGACGGGCTCGTAGGCCAGGACCATGCGGGACACGGCGTCTGCGCCCAGCGCCAGCACGGGCTTCAACTGGCGTTCGATGACGGCCAGGGTGTTGCCGGCTTCGCGGTCGGCCAGCGACTCGCCCACGCAGACCACGGGGGTCAGGCCGGCGGCCAGCGCGGCTTGCGCCTTGGCGGCCACGACTTCATCGGTTTCACCGTGCAGCACGCGGCGCTCGGAGTGGCCGGCCAGCGCCCAGCGGCAGCCGAATTCTTTCAGCATCGCACCGGACACTTCACCGGTGTAGGCACCCTTTTCGTGCGCGCTGACATCTTGCGCGCCCCAGGACACGCTGCTTCCGGTCAGGGCCGAACCGGCTTGCGCCAGGTAGGGAAACGGAACACAGATGCCGATGTCGCAGTGGCTCGCGGCATCCGCGGCGCGCAGCTCGGTCAGCAACGCGGCGTTCTCGGCCAGGTTGCCGTGCATCTTCCAGTTGCCCAGCACGAGGCGGGCGCGGTTTTCGACTGAAGTCATGGCGCAATTGTCAGAGAGGGTGAGTCCCGGGGGATGACGCGACCGCCCACGGGCCTGCCTGGAAAAAATTCCAGGCGAAACCCGAGATTGTATCCTGTTGCGCGGCGATACGCCGAACGCCGCGCGTTTCTTACATTGTCAGGATGATTTTGCCGATATTTTCGCCGCCTTCCATCATGGCGTGCGCCTTGGAGGCCTCGGCCAAGGGGAACGTCGCGTGCACGATCGGCTTGATGGCCCCATTTTCCAGCAAAGGCCAGGCGTGTTCGCGCAGGGCGCGCGCGATGGCGCCCTTGAAGTCGATCGAACGGGGACGCAGCGTGGACCCGGTGATGGTCAGGCGGCGGCGCATGACCTGAGAAGTATCCACATCCGCGCGCGCCCCGCCCAGCTGGGCGATGATGACGATACGGCCGTCGTCCGCCAGGCATTGCATGTCGCGGGCGATGTAGTCGCCGGCCACCATGTCCAGGATGACGTCCACGCCCCGCCCGCTGGTGGCGTCCATGACTTCCTTCACGAAGTCCTGCGTCTTGTAATTGATGCCCTTTTCGGCACCCAGCGCTTCGACGGCACGGGCGCGGTCGTCGCTGCCGACCGTCGCATAGACCTGATTGCCCATCGCGCGGGCCAGCTGGATCGCCGTGGTGCCGATGCCGCTTGCGCCGCCGTGCACCAGCAGGATCTCGCCTTCGGACAGGCGGCCGCGGTCGAACACGTTGCTCCAGACGGTGAAATAGGTTTCCGGCAGGCCGGCCGCTTCGATGTCGGACAGCCCCTTGGGAATGGGCAGGCACTGGGCGACGGGCGCCACGCAGTATTCGGCGTAACCACCGCCCGCCACCAGCGCGCAGACCTTGTCGCCCACGGCAAAGCCGCTGCCGGCCACGTCGCCGCCCACGATTTCGCCGGCCACTTCCAGGCCCGGCAGGTCGGACGCGCCGCGCGGCGGGGCGTAGTTGCCCTTGCGCTGGAACACGTCGGGGCGGTTGATGCCCGCGGCGCTGACTTTGATCAAGACTTCACCCGCGCCGGCCTCGGGCGTGGGGCGTTCTACGGGGACCAGAACCTCGGGGCCGCCGGGGCGGGAGATTTCTACAGCGTGCATCGCGTGCCTCCTTTTGCAGCAAATGGATTATTATTGCGCCCTTTACGGCGTATCGCGATTGGGTTCGGGCAGAATGTTTGCCTGACGGCCGAATCGCACAGACCCCGGTCGAGCCAAGGCGGCGCACCCTGCGTGGCCCACGGCGACAACACCCCGGAAGCGTGGCAGAGTGGTCGATTGCACCGGTCTTGAAAACCGGCAACGGGTAACCGTTCGTGAGTTCGAATCTCACCGCTTCCGCCAATACAAACAAGCACTTAGCGCCACTCGGCGCAGGGCAGCGCAAAAAAGAAGTAGCCCTGTTACTGCCCTCGAGCACCGCTGAGATCGGTGGCCTTCAGTGCCAGACCAACGCATTTGGTGAGCACACAGCCGTGCCGCGAATCCGTAAGCGCTGCAACACGCCCGCCCCCTCGCACCTCCCGTGCAGGCCCAAGGCGCCGCAACATGCCGCTATGCATCCCGACTTCACCCTCACATTGATCGCAGCGCTCGCCGCCAATCAAACGGCCCCGACGTTCCGGCGCCTCACATGCGTTGGCAGGCGAACTTCAATCGACACTCCGATCTCGATGCTTGAAAACTATAAATTCACAACATTGGCGCGCAAATGAATTCACACATTGTTTTTGGCGAAAACAATCTCACCGCCATGAATAAAACGCGAAAATCTATTTTTGAGATTTCGGCAGTATTTATCGTTTCCTTTGTCGTCATGTTCCTGACAATGGATCGCACAGTTAATATATACGACGAAGGAATAATATTAACCGCAGCAATGCGAGTAGCTGCCGGAGACATCATTCACAGAGATTTCTATGCGAACTATGGACCCGCTGAATTTTATGTCGTTTCTTGGCTGCTGAAGGCTTTTGGTCAAAGTATTCTCCCAGAAAGAATATTTGACCTATCCATGCGCGCCGGAATCGCGACGCTTATATATTCCTCGTTGGTGTATTACTGCGGTCGCTCGATGGCATTCGCGGCCACTTCCGTTTGTGTCATATGGCTATGCACGGTTGGCAATCATGGCTATCCGATCTACCCAGCACTATTACTGTCGCTTGGTAGCACCTTGATAATGACAAAGGTGTTCGCGCGCAACATTTCTATTTTGCATCCTTTCGTCGCTGGCACGTTAACGGGCTTAGGTGCACTTTTTCGTTACGACATTGGATTCTTCGCTTTTATAGCAAATACGCTGGCTGCCCTTCTGATTCTTGCTTCAACCAGAACACAAATAGAGCAAATATCCAAAGGCGCGCTGAAGAAAATCACGGTCTATGCGTTCGGCGCAGGACTGCCTGTTGCAGCGGTTCTCTTTTTCTACTTCAGCCAGAGCGCGCTGAACGCTTTTTTCCACGATGTGGTCGCTTTTCCAAGCCAATACTACGCTCGCACAAGAGGCCTGCCTTTCCCGTCCGTATCCAGCCTCTTTGATGGGTTTGGTTTTATTTTGCTTGCCATATACATTCCAATAATTATCGGAGGGATGGTGGCAATCGGATTTTTTGGGAAACAGGTCGCTAGCCTGGTGAGCACTGGAGATGGCGAAAGAGCCAAATCATTTTTCAATGAAAAATCTGTTTTGGCCGTTTTCCTAACTTTTTTGGTCGCAATGTTTTATTTGAAGGGTATCGTTCGAGTAAGCATTGAACATATGCAGCTATCTCTACTTCCGTCAATCATGCTGCTTGCCGTCCTAGCTGGAATTATCAAGAAAAATAAAATACTCTTCGCTGCCGCGCTGTCCGTAGTAGCCTTATCGTGCCTCGCCACCGCACTACTTTCCGGATACAAAAAACTGGCCCACAACCACAACCTGGTGGCAAACGACCTCAAAGGTTTTATCAAGGCTTCCAAAGCATCCGGAAATGCACAACGCGCCAATAGCAGCGAAGCATCAATCGACCCCAAATCAATGGCGCCCTTCTACGTTGAGGGCGACCGCGCGAATGCCGTCCGATTCATACAGGAAAACACGGCGCCGGGGGAACGAATTTATGTCGGGCTAACCACGCATGACAAGGTTTTCGTTAATGACGTTTCCGCGTATTTTATGGCCAATAGACTGCCAATAACAAAATGGCATCATTTCGATCCAGGCCTGCAATCAAGTGAAAAGATCCAATCCGAAATAATCGATGACTTGGATAAATCAAAACCGAATTACATTTGGCTTGAATCGACCTGGAACGGAGTGAATGAACCCAACGACAGCGCTCTTAGTAGCGGAATAAAGATGCTTGATGGATACATCCTTCAACATTACCTGCCGGCGCAGACCTTTGGCCAAATAGTGATACTCCGGAGAAGAGGATAGTTCGGGATACGCGTCACACCCACAAGGCGTTAGCCTCGCTGCCAGCATGGCACAAGCGTAGTATGTCTTTTGTTATTTTCGCTCCTAGCCTGGCGGCAGCGAGGCGCATGTCGCGGGCCGCCCCCCTTTATTTAGGAGGTTGCCATGTACAAGCACATACTCATCCCCATCGACGGATCCAGCCTGTCAGACGCAGGCCTGACCCAAGGGCTTGCGCTGGCCCGCGCACTGGGCGCCAGCGTGACCATCGTGACGGCCTACGCCACCTTTCACGCGCCGTCCATGGAGACCGTGCAACTGGAAGGCGTGCGCGCCGTGTACGAACATCAGGCCAGCGAATTAGCCCGGTCTTACCTGGCTGAAGCCGAGGCGAAGGCGAAGTCGGCGGGCGTGCCGTGCAACACCGAGATGCGCGAAAGCGATACCCCCTATCAGGTCATTATCGACATTGCGATGACTCAGGGTTGCGACCTGATCGCCATGTCCTCGCACGGGCGCAGCGGCATGGCGGCCCTGCTGCTGGGCAGCCAGACGCAGAAAGTGCTGGCACACTCGACGTTGCCGGTGCTGGTGTACCGTTGACGCGACTGGCCCGCTGGGCGTCGCTGGCGGGCGGCGACTTCACGCGCCAATACCTGTATTCCATCGTGCGCGGCCGCGTCGAGAACATGGCGGGCGAAGCCGCCGCGACACGCCTGGAAGACGGCCTGCGCAAGCGTGAAGCAGACAGGCCCAAGGCACCGGCTCCGGCCGGCGAACGGGCCCCGCCCCCGCTGCACAACGGCCGATCCGACGGCGGCGTCATCAATTTCTAGCCTTGAACGCGCCCGGCGCGGAAAGCGTCAGGGTTTTCGATAAACTGCCGCACTTCAGCCGCAGCGGGATCGCAACGCGGCAGCATCCAGAACAAGATATCAACCATGCAGTGCCCGAAATGCAATTGGCAGAACCCGGCATCCAACACGCGTTGCTTCAGTTGCCAGACGCCCTTGCCCGCCAAGCCGGCCGCCAAGCCAGCCGCGCCCCCCTCCAAGTCCCATTCCCCCCGTGCGCAACAGGCGCCGCTATTCCCCAGCATCTGGTCCAGATTGGGCGCCACCGCCATCGACGGCGCATTCATGGCGCTGGCGATCGTCGTGCTGATCGCCGCTGCCTCGTACACCTATGAAGGCATTACCGGGTCTCCCCACCCCGTCCTGCTGGCCGTTGGCGCAGGGCTGCTGGGCTGGCTGCTGCCCGCCTTCATGGACGCCTGGGGCAAGGGCTCGCCCGGCAAACGGCTGCTGAAGATGCGCGTGGTGAATCGCAAGGGTCAGGCGCCCGGCCTGCTGCGTTCGATCTGGCGGCATCAATTGAAGTACACGCTGAATGTCGTCATGCCCGGCATCTTCCACCACATCCAGCAGATGGTGTTCGGGGAGCGCGCGATGCACAATTCGCTGGCCGGCACCCATGTGGTGTCCAGCCTGGCGTCCCCCCACGCCATCGCCCCGGCGGTGGCTCAAGCGCGCGCGGTCACTAGCGCCGGAAAATTTTTCTTCATCGTCTTCGGCATGCTGACCTTGGTGGTGGGCGGCATGATCATCGGCCTTGCCGTCACGGACTCGAACAAGCCGGACAATCCGCTGCATGCCGAGATCACGCATCTGGACCGCGTGTCGGACCCCGTGCGCCGGCTGGCCGAAAACCATTACCAACGCACCCGCGCATTCGCCGCGACGCTGGCGGACCTGGGCGTGACGCAGGCTGCGCTGGAGGGCTCGGGTTTCAGCAAGCTGGACATGAACCCCGTCAATGGCGTGCTGCGCTTCACCATCGCCGGCACGCCCGGCGCCGATGGCGCGCCCAGCCTGGCGGGCAAGCACCTGGCCTACCTGCCCGAGATGCGCTCGGAAAAGAAAGGCGGCGGCATCGGCCGCTGGCAGTGCGGCAGCGACGACATCGCGTCGGACGATCGCCCCTACCGCTGCCGCCACGACACCACCGCCTTCGCGCGCTAGAACGCTTTGCTGAATTGGGAAACCCGCATGTCCACGTTGACTGAATCCATCCTTCGCGCCGATGACGGCAGCGACTTGCCGCAGATGCTGTCCCTGTGCGAACAAGGGCTGCGCGAACAACCGGGCGCGTCCGTCATGTGGGCGCTGCGCGCGCGTTATCACGCCAAGCGCCACGCCCATGCGGCACGCGACGCCGATCTGGCCCGCGCCCTGGCGCTGGACCCGCAATGCAGTGAGGCGCTGAGCGTCCAGGCCATTGCTCGCTACGATGCCGATTCCAAGCAGGAAGCGTGGTCGCTCGTGCGCGAAGCCCAGAAGCGCGCGCCCTCGCACTATGGGCTGCTGATGGCCGAAGCCTATCTGCTGATCAATGACCGGCGCCTGGAAGACGCCATCGCCGTCTGGACGCGCGCGGCGCAAATGCGGCCGTCTGCCGCCGCGCCCCATTGCTATATCGGCTCGAACCTGCACAACGCGGGGCGCTATCAAGACGCGCGCCCCCATCACGAGCGCGCCGTGGCGCTTGCGCCCAACAACGGCGGCTTCCTGTATGACGCGGGCAACAACTACCGCCGCCTGGGCGACCTGAAGAACGCCATCGCGATGTTCGACCGCGCACGCGCCATCCTGGGCGAGGAAAACGCCATCCAGCACAACCGGGCGTCGTGCCTGCAGGCGCTGGAGCGTCATGAAGACGCGGTGGAAGAATGGACCAGCCTGTTGCGCCGCGAACCCGATTGGGATTGGCCGTTGGAAGGCAAGGCGCGGTCGCTGCACCGCCTGGGCCGCGCCCACGAGGCCGTGCCGCTGTGGCGGCATCTGGACGCGCTGTCGGATACCGGCTGGGAAGGCCGCAAGGAACAGGCCCGCGAATACGTGCGCAGCGGCGACCCTGAACTGGCGGAGCAAGCCTTGCAAGGGTTGGATCCGATGGACAGCGGCGACGCGCAATTGCTCTTCGTCGCCGGCAACGCGCAGCGCGACCAACGCAACTGGGAAGCGGCGCTTGCCTACTACCTGCGCGGCTATGCGCTTGCGCCCGACAACGATTTCCTGCCGGGCAACGCCGCCGACATGCTGACCCGCCTGGAACGCTACAGCGAAGCCCTGCCGCTGTCAGAAGTGGCGATTTCGCTGGACCCCGACTGGCTGAAATGGCGCCGGGTCCGCATCGACGCATTGACGAACCTGGGCCGTGGCGCCGAGGCGGTGGCCGATGCCGATCGCGCGCTCACGAAGTGGCCGGACAGCGGCCCCCTGCACGCCGAACGCATCAACGCGCTGATTGCCGCCAAGCAACAGGAAGAAGCGCTTGCCGCGTGCGACCGCCTGATCGGGCTGGATCCCGACTACCGCAGCTGGGCCCTGTTTTCGCGCGGAGAAATCTACGGCCACCTGAAACGCCATGCCGAATCGGCCATGGCCTTCCGCCAGGCAGCGGCCTCCTACCAGCAGAACGGCAAGGCCGAATACCAAGACCTGTCGCTGCGCCGCGCCCAGGCCGCGGATGACGCCGCGGCCGCGCCGCGCGGGTTCCTGGGCCGTTTATTCGGCCGGAAGTAGGCACGCGGTTGCCCCGGCTTTCCGTGGACGCGACAATATCCCTGCCCCCAAGATGGTATAGTCACGCCCGCTGCCGGCCCTGCATGGGCCGCGCAACGCCCGAGTGGTGAAATTGGTAGACACAAGGGACTTAAACTAATTTGAGCCCTTTGGGGGAAACTCCAAAGGTGTAGCCCGTCAAATTCGGCGAACGCCCTGGACCTGTTCCGAGCCAACGCCGAGCCAAGCCCCGGTTGAAAAGCCGGGGAAGGTGTAGAGAGCAGACGGCGGGCACCTAAGGCCAGAAGGCTATGGTGAAGGCGTGCTCCAGACCACGAACGGCGCTTGCGCGCTGGCGGTGAAAGCCGAAGTGGTAAGAAAATCCCTCGGCCGCAAGGTCGTACCGGTTCGATTCCGGTCTCGGGCACCATTATTTTTTGCCGTTCGAAGGCCTTGGCCTTTCCCTAGCGGCTGCGCGCAGGCCACGGCCTGCCATCGGGCAGAAATCCGCTATCTTTGCGCCGTGCCTTTCGACTTCCCATCTTGACTGCTTCCGCCGCCCCTGCCCCCTTCATCGTCCTGGACGCCTGCGTGCTGATGTCCGGCATCCTGCGCCGGTTGCTGCTGCGTCTGGCCGAGGCCGGCGTGTTCGTTCCGGTCTGGACGGAGCGCATCGGCGAGGAATGGCGCCGCAACGCCTCGCGCATCTGGGACATCCCGCCGGAAGTGCTGGCTGAATTCTGGGCCGACATGAACGCGCGCTTTCCCGAGGCCAACGAGGCGGACACGCAGGTCTATGAAGCGTCGCTGCGCTACAGCGACCCGAAAGACTTCCACGTGATCGCGGCCGGCCTGGCGCGGCGCGCGCGCTGCGGCCTGCAGCAGCCGCCCGTCGTGCAGATCGCCACCTGGAATCTGAAGGATTTCAACCGGTCGGAGTTGCGCCGCCAAGGGCTGGATGTCTACAACCCGGACCGCATGCTGGTGCAATGGTGGCAAGGCAATGCCGAGCGCATGCGCGAAGCCATCGCCCAGATTCCCGCCGACTACGTCGCGCTGGGCCGCGAACCCGAGCCACTGTCCACGACCTTGCATCGCGAACGCCTGTACGGTCTGAAAAGCCTGGTGGCGCGCGACGCCGCTCAGCGCGACGCCGCCTGATCGCCCGACTGGCCGCCGTTCCTAGTGATCGTGGTTGCTGGCCGCAAACCCGGCAGCATTCAAAATGTCGATCACTTCCAGGATGTGGTCGGGACCGCGCGTCTGCAGCACGAAGTCCACTTCAACATTGCGCACCGGCAATGAGGTGAACGCGCGCTGGTGATGGACTTCGGTGATGTTGGCCTGGGCGTCCGCGATCAGCTTGGTGGCGTGCGCCAGCGCGCCCGGCAGGTCGCGCAAGTCCACGCGGATGCGGGCCAGACGCCCGGCGCGCACCATGCCGCGTTCGATCAGTTCGCCCAGCATCAGCGGGTCGATGTTGCCGCCCGTCAGCACCAGCCCGATGCGCTTGCCCTTGAAACGGTCGCTGCCCGCCTCTTGTGCGCGCAGCAGCGCGGCAAGACCAGCGGCGCCGGCGCCTTCCACCACGGTCTTCTCGATTTCCAGCAGCACGACGATGGCGTGCTCGATGTCGCTTTCGCTGACCAGTTCGATCTGGTCGACCAGCTGGCTGACGATGGGCTGGGTCAGCGCGCCCGGCGACTTCACGGCGATGCCTTCGGCGATGGTGTACTGGCCCTGCGGCATGGACACGCCCTTGAGCGCGGCGTACATCGACGGGAAGCGCTCGGTCTGCACGCCCACGATTTCAATGCCGGGCTTCAAGGCCTTGGCAGCCGTGGCGATCCCCGAGATCAGCCCGCCACCGCCGATGGCGATGACCAGCGTGTCCAGCTGGGGCTGGTCTTCCAGCATTTCCAGTGCCACGGTGCCCTGCCCAGAAATGACGGCTTCGTCGTCATAAGGGTGGATCATGATCAGCCCGCGCGCTTTCGCCAGTTCATAGCCATGGGCCTTGGCGTCGTCGAAGGTATCGCCTGCCAGCACCACTTCGGCGCCGAAGCGGCGCGTATTGGCCACCTTGACCGTCGGCGTGAAGCGCGGCATCACGATGACGGCCGGCACGCCCATGCGCTGCGCGTGGTAAGCCACGCCCTGGGCGTGGTTGCCGGCCGATACCGCGATCACCCCCTTGGCACGCTCTTCGTCGGACAAGGTCAGCATGCGGTTCAACGCGCCGCGTTCCTTGAACGACGCCGTGAACTGCAGGTTCTCGAACTTCAGCCAGATCTCGGCGCCGAATATGTCGGACAGCGTGCGCGACAGGGTAAAGGGGGTCTTCAGCACCTGGCCGCGCAGGTTTTCGCGGGCGGTCTGGATAGAGGCGATATCGATCACGATGGGTAGATCCGGTTAGCGGACTGGCAGAAAATTGAACAGCAGCAGGCCCTGCGCATAGTTGATCCCGATGCGCCGCGAGTTTTCACCCAGCAGGTTGGCGATCAGGTCCAGCCGGCCGATGATGGCGCCGAACTCGCGCTCAAAGCTCAAGTTCGTGGCGTTGGGAGACATTTCGTTGGCCAGCAACAGCAGCTCGCCTTGATTGTTGCGCCGCGACGCCAGCAACCAGGCGGCGGCCTCGACATTCCGTGCGGCATTGTAGACCCGCTGGCCGTCCAGCGCGTCGGTGGCGTACAGCCGGGTCTTGCCGTTGTGGGCCGCGATGATGGTGTCGGCCAGGCCGTAGATGAAGGCGCCGACACGGTCGCCCGAATAGTTCGGGTCCAGCGACACGGCCAGGATCTGGATGTCGCGCAGGCCGGCCAGGTCGCTGGGCGGGATGCGGACTTCGATGGCGTGTTTGACGCGGTTCACGGCCGTCTTCTGGTCCGCCACGCCGGTCTTGCGCCATTCGCGGGGGTTGCGGCGGTAGAGCTTGTCCAACAGGGAATACAGGCTCGCCAGGTTGTCGCGGACTTCCAGCGTGACGGTGCGGTTGAAGTCGGTCTGGCCGAACTGGTCGGCGGACATGTCTTCGCTATTGGGTCCGCGCTGGCCCGGACCGGGGCTGCTCATGCAGCCGGTCAGCACCGCGGCAAGCAGCACCGCGGCGGTGGCGCTTCCTGGCCATCCGGTCATGCCTGGCTCATCCGATTCCCCCTTTTCTGCCGCAAGACTTTACAGCAAGGTCGGCGAAGTTGGGAGTCGTCGGCAGGGTGAAGTCGCAAGAAGATGAATCATCCGGCCCAGCCCGCTTTTTGTGGCGCAGCAATAAAAAAACGGCGCCTCGCGGCGCCGTTCTTCGTTCAATCAGCCTGCCAGCTTATTCAGCTTGCGGTTCCGATTGGGGGGCAGCTTCGGTAGCGGCAGCGGGTTGCTGCGCTTCGATGCCGCCGATCGCCTTGATGGACAGGCGCAGGCGGCCCTTGTCGTCGGCCTCGATGACCTTGACGCGGACTTGCTGGCCGACCTTCAGCACATCGTTGATGTTCGCGATGCGGTAGTTGGCGATTTCCGAGATGTGCAGCAGACCGTCACGGCCCGGCAGCACTTGCACGATGGCGCCGAAGTCCAGCAGACGCAGGACCGAGCCTTCGTAGATCTGGCCCACTTCGACGTCGGCGGTCAGTTCGACGATGCGGCGCTGGGCTTCTTTGGCCTGCGCTTCGTCGACGCTGGCGATCACGATCGTGCCGTCGTCGGAGATGTCGATCTGCGTGCCGGTTTCTTCGGTCAGCGCGCGGATGGTCGCGCCGCCCTTGCCGATCACGTCGCGGATCTTCTCGGGGTTGATCTTGATGGTCAGCATGCGCGGGGCGAAAGCCGAGAGCTCGCCGCGCGAACCGTCCAGCGCTTCCTTCATCTTGGTCAGGATGTGCAGGCGGCCTTCGCGGGCTTGCGCCAGCGCCACTTGCATGATTTCCTTCGTGATGCCCTGGATCTTGATGTCCATCTGCAGTGCGGTGACGCCGTTTTCGGTGCCCGCGACCTTGAAGTCCATGTCGCCCAGGTGATCTTCGTCACCCAGAATGTCGGTCAGAACAGCGAACTTGCCGCCGTCCAGGATCAGGCCCATGGCCACGCCGGCCACGTGATCCTTGACCGGCACGCCGGCGTCCATCATGGCCAGCGAGCCGCCGCAGACCGAAGCCATCGACGACGAGCCGTTGGACTCGGTGATTTCCGACACGATGCGGATCGTGTACTGGAAGTCTTCAGGCGCCGGCAGCAGCGGGATCAGCGAGCGCTTGGCCAGACGGCCGTGGCCGATTTCGCGGCGCTTGGGCACACCGATGCGGCCCGTTTCGCCGGTGGCGAACGGAGGCATGTTGTAGTGCATCATGAAGCGGTCGCGGTACTCGCCCATGAGCGCGTCGATGATCTGTTCGTCTTGCTTGGTGCCCAGCGTGGCCACGACCAGCGCTTGCGTTTCACCACGGGTGAACAGCGCGCTGCCGTGTGCGCGGGGCAGCACGCCCAGACGCACGCTGATGGGGCGCACGGTGCGGGTGTCGCGGCCGTCGATACGCGGTTCGCCGTTCAGGATCTGGCCGCGGACGATGGCCGATTCCAGCGAGAACATGATGTTGTCGACGGTCACGGCGTCAGGCAGCGATTCGCCCTTTTCAGCGGCGGCGGCAGCCAGCTTGGCCGACACGTCAGCCGACACTTCACGCAGCTTGGCGGTACGGGCTTGCTTTTCGCGGATCTGGTAGGCGGCGTTCAGGCCGTCCTGGGCAGCCGAGGTCACGGCGGCGATCAGGGCTTCGTCCTTGGCCGGCGCTTGCCAGTCCCAGTCGGGCTTGCCAGCGTCCTTCACCAGTTCGTGAATGGCGTTGATGACAGCCTGCATTTGCTCGTGGCCATAGACCACGCCGCCCAGCATGATTTCTTCGGACAGCTGTTGCGCTTCCGATTCCACCATCAGCACGGCGTTTTCCGTACCGGCAACCACCAGGTCCAGCTTGGACGACTTCAGTTGCGAAGCAGTGGGGTTCAGCGCGTATTGGCCGTCGATGTAACCCACGCGCGCGGCGCCGATCGGGCCGTTGAACGGGATGCCCGAAATGGCCAGGGCGGCCGAGGCGCCGATCATGGCGGCGATGTCGGGATCGATCTCGGGATTGACCGACAGCGTATGGATGACCACTTGGACTTCGTTGTAGAAGTCTTCGGGGAACAGCGGACGCAGCGGACGGTCGATCAGGCGCGAGGTCAGCGTTTCCTTTTCGGACGGCTTGCCTTCACGCTTGAAGAACCCACCCGGAATACGGCCGGCAGCATAGGTCTTCTCGATGTAGTCGACGGTCAGCGGGAAAAACGTTTGACCCGGCTTGGCCTTCTTGGAAGCCACAACGGTGGCCAGGACGACGGTGTCCTCGATCGACACCACAACGGCGCCGGAGGCCTGGCGAGCGATTTCGCCAGTTTCCAGTACGACCGTATGCTGGCCGTATTGGAACGATTTTGTCACTTTGTTGAACATGACGATTATTCCTTACAAATGAAAAACCGTGGCCGTCGCGACAATACGTCGCACCGACCACGGTTATTGCGTCATGGGGAGCCAGCCCCGTCGATCACTTACGCAGACCGAGTTTTTCGATCAGAGCGCGGTACGAATCGGGATTGCGGCCCTTGAGATAGTCGAGCAGCTTGCGGCGACGGCTGACCATACGCAGCAGACCGCGGCGCGAGTGATGGTCCTTCATGTGTTCTTTGAAGTGACCAGTCAGTTCGTTGATACGGGCGGTGAGCAGAGCCACCTGAACTTCGGGGGAGCCGGTATCGCCTTGAGCGCGTTGGAATTGCGCAACGATATCGGATTTCTTGATGTCAGCTACAGACATTGATGACCTCTTCGGACATGCGACAGGGCCGAGGTGCCCTGACGTGGTTTGGAAAAAATTTGCGTGATCCCGGCGATAAGCGTTTTTGCTTTCTCACTGCTGCTTCAATAGCTGTGAAGGGGCCCTCTGAAGGCGGTTCCTTCTCCAGCCGGACTGCCGGCGCAAAGCATCTTGCAAAATCAATACACTTGATAAAGCTCGATGATTATAGCCGATTCGCTAGAATTACCCCAGAGACGGTTTCGGCCGATCGGCAGAGGCCGGCAGGCGCCCGACTGGCGCCCCAGAGGAGCAAAAACATGTCTAAATATTACAACACCGCCCGCACCGCCCTCGCCTCGCTGGCGCTGACGGGGCTTGCCGCCTGCGCCAACTTGGCCCAGGTGCCTCCCGGCACGCCCTACGGCGAGGTCCTGACCCAGTTCGGCCAGCCCAACTTCGAATGCCCGCAGGCTGGCGGCGGGCGCCGCGTCATCTGGACGCAACAACCGATGGGCCAATATGCCTGGGGCACCAACGTCGGCACCGACGGCCGCGTGGGCCAGGTAGTGCCTTTGCTGACCGACGCCCACTTCAAGGTGCTGGAAACCGGCGACTGGGGACCCGACCGCGTGCGCTGCGAATTCGGCCCGCCCGCCCGCATCGAGGAAGCCGGCCTGGGTGAAAAGCGCGAAGTCGTGTGGTCGTACCGCTATAAAGAGAACGGCGTCTGGAATTCGCTGATGTACGTGTACATGAGCCGCGACGGCAGCAAGCTGACGCACTTCCATCCCGGTCCCGACCCCATGTACGACGACGACAAGTTCATGTGGCGCTGACTTGCCCCCGCAAAAAACAAAACCCGCCAAACCGGCGGGTTTTGTTTTGCATGGCGCGAACGGATCAGGAAGAATGGCCGCGGCGCTCTTGCGTCAGGCGGCGCGCCTTGTTCCAGCGCCAGCCCCACATGATCCAGCCCGACAGGCCGTACAGCACGAAAAGGCCAAACAGCACGACTGGGGGATCGCTGGACACGAAAACGAATACGGCCACCACCAGCAGGATGCCCCAGAACGGCACGCTGCGGCCCAGGGCGAAGCTTTTGCCGCTGAAGAACGGCGCGTTCGACACCATGGTGATGCCGGCGTACATGGTCAGCGTGAAAGCCACCCAGGCCATCAGGCTGTCATGGATGGGCAGCTTGTTGTCCACGGCCAGCCAGACGAAGCCCGCCACCAGCGCAGCCGCGGCCGGACTGGGCAAGCCCTGGAAATAGCGTTTGTCGACGACGGCGATATTGGTGTTGAACCGCGCCAGGCGCAAGGCCGCACCGGCCACGTAGACGAAGGCGGCCAGCCAGCCCCAGCGGCCCAGGTCGTTCAGGATCCACTCGTACATGACCAGCGCGGGCGCCACGCCGAAGGACGTCATGTCCGACAGCGAATCGTATTGTTCGCCGAAGGCGGACTGCGTGTTGGTCAGCCGGGCGACCCGGCCATCCATGCCGTCCAGCACCATGGCCACGAAAATGGCGATGGCGGCGACTTCGAAGCGATCGTTCATGGCCTGCACCACGGCATAGAACCCCGCGAACAACGCCGCGGTGGTGAATGCATTGGGCAGCAGGTAGATGCTTCGGTGGCGGTTCTCGGAATCGCGCATGGAAAAATTGGGCATGGTCTCAATAACTTACAACGGACTGTGAAAGGTTAACCCATCTGGCCCCGCTTGCGGGACAGAGCAAGCCGCGTGCCTGAGCAATAAGCCAAGAAAAAGCGGCATGCCCTCGCAGGCATGCCGCTTTGAACGCTGTTGCGCGAGGGTTAACCCCCCGCGCACGGGCGTCGATCAGTTCTTGGACTTGTCCACCAGCTTGTTGGCGGCGATCCAGGGCATCATGGCGCGCAGCTTGCCGCCCACTTGCTCGATCTGCGATTCCGCGTTGATGCGGCGGCGCGAGGTCAGGGTCGGGGCGCCGGCGGTGTTTTCCAGGATGAACTTCTTGGCGTATTCGCCGGTCTGGATGTCCGTCAGGCACTGGCGCATGGCCTTGCGGGTTTCGTCGGTGACGATCTTCGGGCCCGTTTCGTACTCGCCGAACTCGGCGTTGTTCGAAATCGAGTAGTTCATGTTGGCGATGCCGCCTTCATAGATCAGGTCGACGATCAGCTTCAGTTCGTGCAGGCATTCGAAGTACGCCATTTCAGGCGCGTAGCCGGCTTCCACCAGCGTGTCGAAACCGGCCTTGATCAGTTCGACGGTACCGCCGCACAGGACGGCTTGTTCGCCGAACAGGTCGGTTTCGGTTTCTTCGCGGAAGTTGGTTTCGATGATGCCGGCACGGCCGCCGCCGTTCGCGCTGGCGTACGACAGGGCCACGTCACGCGCGGCGCCCGACTTGTCCTGGTACACGGCCACCAGGTGGGGCACGCCGCCACCTTGCTTGTACGTGTTGCGCACCGTGTGGCCCGGGGCCTTCGGGGCGATCATGATGACGTCGATGTCTTCACGCGGCACGACCTGGCCGTAGTGGACGTTGAAGCCGTGGGCAAAAGCCAGGGCGGCGCCAGCCTTGATGTTGGCGTGCACTTCGTTGTTGTAGACCGAGGCGATGTTCTCGTCGGGCAGCAACATCATGACGATGTCCGCGGACTTGACGGCATCAGCCACTTCCTTGACTTCCAGGCCGGCGTTGGCGGCCTTGTTCCACGAAGCGCCGCCCTTGCGCAGGCCGACGATGACCTTCACGCCCGACTCATGCAGGTTCTGCGCGTGCGCGTGGCCTTGCGAACCGTAGCCGATGATGGCAACGGTCTTGCCTTTGATGAGGGACAGATCGCAGTCTTTGTCGTAGAAAACTTTCATGGTTGTGCTCCAGATTCCAGTATTTGGATATTCGATTGGTTCAGATGTAGGGTGCGGCGTGGCCTGGAAGGCCGGTCAAATCTTCAAAATCCGTTCACCGCGTCCGATGCCGGACACGCCGGTGCGTACGGTTTCAAGGATGGCACTGCGGTCCAGGGCCTCCAGGAAGGCCTGTACTTTTTCCTGCACCCCGGTCAATTCGATGGTGTAGGACTTGTCGGTGACGTCGATGATGCGGCCGCGGAAGATGTCCGCCATGCGCTTCATCTCTTCGCGTTCCTTGCCCACGGCGCGCACCTTCACGAGCATCAGCTCGCGCTCGATGTGGGCGCCTTCGGTCAGGTCCACCACTTTAACGACATCCACCAGGCGGTTCAGGTGCTTGGTGATCTGTTCGATGACCTCATCGGAACCGGTCGTCACGATGGTCATGCGCGACAGCGTGGCGTCCTCGGTGGGCGCCACGGTCAGGGTCTCGATGTTGTAGCCCCGCGCGGAAAACAGCCCCACCACGCGCGACAGCGCGCCGGGTTCGTTCTCGAGGAGGACGGAAATCACGTGCTTCATGGTGGCCTCCTTACAGGTCTTCAGAGCCAAGCAGCATTTCGGTCAGCCCGCGACCGGCCTTGACCATCGGCCACACGTTTTCGGTGCGGTCGGTGATGAAGTCCAGGAAGACCAGGCGTTCCTTGTGCTTGCCGAACGCTTCGCGCAGCGCGGGCTCGACATCCGCCGGACGCTCGATGCGCAGACCCACGTGGCCATAGGCCTCGGCCACCTTGACGAAGTCGGGCAGCGAATCCATGTAGGACTCGGAATAGCGCGAGCCGTAATCAATCTGCTGCCACTGCCGGACCATGCCCAGGAAGCGGTTGTTCAGGCAGACGATCTTCGGCGTCAGGCGGTACTGGTGGCAGGTCGACAGTTCCTGGATGTTCATCTGGATCGACGCTTCGCCGGTGATGACGGCGACGTCGTGCCCAGGGTTGGCCATCTGCACGCCCATCGCGTACGGCAGCCCCACACCCATGGTGCCCAGGCCGCCGGAGTTGATCCAGCGGCGCGGCTTGTCGAACTTGTAGTACTGGGCCGCCCACATCTGGTGCTGGCCCACGTCGGAGGTGACGAAAGCGTCGCCGCCGGTCACTTCCCAGAGCTTTTCCACCACGTACTGCGGCTTGATGACTTCATCCGAGTTGGCGAACTTCAGGCATTCCTTGCCGCGCCAGGTCTCGACCTGCTCCCACCACTTGGTGATGGAGGCGGGCTTGTGCTCGGCGGCCGCCACTTCGTATTGGGCGGACAGGTCGGCCAGCACGTCCTTGACGTTACCGACGATCGGGACGTCCACGCGCACGCGCTTGGAGATCGACGACGGATCGATATCGATATGGATGATCTTGCGGGCGTTCTGCGCGAAGTGCTTGGGATTGCCGATCACGCGGTCATCGAAACGGGCCCCGATGGCCAGCAGCACGTCGCAGTGCTGCATCGCCATATTGGCTTCGTACGTGCCGTGCATGCCGGGCATGCCCACGAACTGGCCGCTGCTGGCCGGGTAGCCGCCCAGACCCATCAGGGTGCTGGTGCAGGGCGCGCCCAGCTGCGACACGAGCTTGTTGAGCTCGGGCGCGGCGTTCGACAGGATGACCCCGCCGCCCGTGTAGATCATCGGCCGCTCGGCGGCCAGCAGCATCTGCACGGCTTTCTTGATCTGCCCCTGGTGGCCCTTGTTGACGGGCGCGTAGGAACGCATCGAGATCTCGCCCTTGGGCGGCGTGTACTTGCACTGCGCGACGGTGATGTCCTTGGGGATATCCACCAGCACCGGGCCGGGACGGCCCGTGCGCGCGATGTAGAACGCGCGGCGCATGGTTTCGGCCAGGTCCTTGACGTCGCGCACCAGGAAGTTGTGCTTGACGCAGGGACGCGTGATGCCGACGGTGTCGCATTCCTGGAAGGCGTCCTCGCCGATGGCCGCAGTGGGCACTTGCCCGCTGATGATGACCATGGGGATGGAATCCATATAGGCGGTGGCGATGCCGGTGACGGCATTGGTCACGCCCGGGCCGCTGGTCACGAGGCAGACGCCGACCTTTTGCGACGAGCGCGAATAGGCATCGGCGGCGTGCACGGCGGCTTGCTCGTGACGAACCAGGATATGCTGAAATTTGTCTTGCTTGAAGATCGCGTCGTAGATGTACAGCACTGCGCCGCCGGGATAGCCGAAAACGTGTTCCACGCCCTCATCGGCCAGGCAGCGCACGACGATATCGGCGCCATTCATTTCCATGTTGTATTTCCTTTCAGTACCGGCCCTGCAACCCTGACTGCTGCTCGCCCGGATACGGCGGCAACGGAACCCATACCGGCTACGACAACATGATCCGGCGCTTAGCGGCTCACGGAGCCACGCCACCCGGACACCCTGCCGACCCGGCACACGCTCGACAGAACGCAGTGCAAACGCCCCTTGGGGACGCTGGAGGTCGAAATGGAAGCTTTGGCAACACACGCTTGTGGCGCGGCCAACAGCAAATATCACTGCGGCAGGATGGCTGGGAGGTGACCCTGACCATCCGCCTCAACGCGCCGGTTTCGGATAGGCAGACCGACGCAAGAGATGGAATTTACCGCGTTGCGTCAAAGGTAGCAAATCAAGGTTTGACAACCGTTGCAAAGGCGATGCACCGGCCACGTAACGGCGATGCAGGGAAACTCCGGTAACGATCTGACCCCAAATAAATGCCCCCACGCTTCGCACACTGCGTGCGCTCTCTGCCCCCCGAGGGGGCCCTTTCCCCTTGGGGCGGCCCGGCGGGGAAAGACCCTAAGAAAGGGGCGCATCTATATACTTGCCGCATCTCGAGAAACGAAGCCCTGATCCATGGATTTGCGCATTGCCAGCATCCGCCGCTTCCTCTACAGCCACTACTTCTTCGGAGGGGTGCGCCAGGGGGTCGGCATGCTGTTGCCCGTGCTGGTGCTGGGCGGCATCTTCGGCAACTACACGACAGGGCTGGTCGCGACCTTCGGCGCGCAGTGCCTGGCCATCATCGACCAGCCGGGGGGCCCGCAACGCCATCGCACCAACGAGATGCTGGGCGGGGCCGCGCTGGGCACGTTGACCGTCATCATCACCGGGCTGGCGTCCACGCACCCGGTGCTGATCTGGCTGGTCGTCATCGCCCAGTGCTTCGTCTATTCGATGTTCACCGTGTTCGGCAAGCGCGGCGGGCTGATCGGCTTTGCCGGACTGCTGCTGATGACGCTGACCATGCATTCGCCGCTGGAGCCGCACGAGGTCCTGGCGCATGCCGCCGCCACGCTGGGCGGCGCCCTGTTCTACGTGGTGTTCAGCCTGGGCTTTTCGCGCCTGTTCTGGCTGCGCGAGGAACAGCAGGCGATGTCGGTCGCGCTGTTCGCCACCGGCGACTACGTCGCGGCCCGCGCCGCCTTCTACGATGCGACCGCCGACCTGGACGAGGCCTACCGCACGCTGATCCAGCGCCAGTCCGTCATGACGGAAAAGCACCAGGCCGCCCGCGACATGGTGCTGCGCGCCCTCCCCCGCGGCAAAGGCCTGGGCGACCGCCAGCGCGTGATGATCTGGAACATGTTCGTCGACATGCTGCAACTGCTGGACACGCTGGTGGCCACGCACACGGACTACGCGGCGCTGCGCCGCACGCTGGCCGGCAACGACTGCCTGATGTTCATGCGCGACGCGCTGGTGAAGATGTCGCTGGAGCTCAACCGCATCGCGCTGGACGTGTCGCGCGGACGCCAGGTCCAGTACCGCAGCAGCGCCAAGGCTGAATTGCGCGCCATCGAATACGAGATCGAACAGTTGAAGCAACAGGGCCTGGGCGAGCGCGAACCCGAGATGCTCGCCCTGATCATCCAGGTGCTGCGCCGGCTGCGCAATTCCGCCCGCATCGTCGACCGGCTGGCCGACCACACCGCGGCCTCGCCGGATGCCAAGCCCACCGACGTGCTGCGCATCAACAAGTCGCTGACCCGATTCATCTCGCGCCAGGAATTCCGCTTCGGCCTCTTGACCAGCAACCTGCGGCTGGATTCGCCGCATTTCCGCTATGCGCTGCGCGTGACGGCGGCCGCGGCCATCGCCATGACGCTGGCCAGTCGCTGGCTGTCGCCGGCGTTTTCGGCGCACAACTACTGGATCATGCTGACCATCGTCATCATCATGAAGCCGGGTTTTGCGCTGACGCGGCAGCGCAACGGCTGGCGGCTGGGCGGCACGCTGATCGGCTGCATCTGCGCGCTGCTGCTGTTCAACGTCACCGACCGCCCAGAGATCCTGTTCGCCGTGCTGCTGGGCGCCTGCGTCATGGGCAACAGCCTGGTCCAGCTGAACTACATGGCAAGCGCCATTTTCAATACGCTCTTCGTGGTGCTGGTGTTCCACTTCGTGTCGCCGGGCACCGTGTCCATGTCCGTGATCGGCGAACGCGCGCTCGACACGCTGCTGGGCTGCGCGCTCGCGCTGGTGTGCAGCTACATCCTGCCGTGGTGGGAGGCCCGCTACCTGAAGCCCCTGGCTGCTGCCGCCACGCGCGCCAACCGCGAATACCTGATCGCCGGCCTGCGCTACGCCGACGCGATGCAGGCGCATGGGGCCCCGGTGGGCGACGCCGCCGCCGAAACGCCGGCGGTGATCGACGCCGACCTGGCCTGGCGCCTGGCGCGCAAGAACGTGCACATCGCGTTCAGCAATTTCGCCGAGGCCTTCTACCGCATGATGAGCGAGCCGAAATCGCACCAGGTCAGCGTGCCCGAGCTGAACAACCTGTTGATCCAGAACCACGTGCTGGCCTCGCAGATCACCGCAGCGATCCCCATCCTCGCGGCCTTGCCGAAGACGCCCGAAGCGGTGCAATTGGCCATGAACGGCATGGTGGACCTGCTGGATGAACGCCGCCCGGAGATCGCCGCCAACCTGCCCACGCAGTTCGACACCGAGGGCGAGCAGGCCGCGCTGGCCTATCCGGTCAAGCAGATGCTGAAGGCCTCCCACATGATCCGGCAGGAACTGCAGGCCTTGGCTGACCCGACGCACGCGCCGCCGGTCGCGGCAGTGGCGTCCTGAAACCAGGCGCGCGCCTGAAAAAAAACCGGCCTGTTTCCAGGCCGGTTTTCATGTGGGCAATGCCGACAGGCCGGGTCAGTCCAGCTTGCGTCGGAACACCAGCTTGTCTTCCGACGAGGCCGACGCGTCAAACGCGTACCCTTCCAGGTCGAAGCCTTGCAGGCCTTCCGGCTTGGTGACCTTGTGCAAGATGGCGTAGCGGGCCATCAGGCCGCGCGCGCGCTTGGCGTGGAAGCTGATGATCTTCCAGGCGCCGTTCTTCCAATCCTGGAACACGCACTGCACCACGCGGGCTTTCAGCGTCTTCAGGTCGACCGATTTGAAATACTCCTCGGACGCCAGGTTGACGATCACCGGCGATTTCTTGCCTTCCTGGCGCTCGCTCAGGTAGCCGGCGATGGTCGACCCCCAATACTCGTACAGGTTCTTGCCCTTGGGCGTCTCCAGCCGCGTGCCCATTTCCAGGCGGTACGGCTGCATCAGGTCCAGCGGGCGCAGCACGCCATACAGGCCGCTCAAGATGGCCACATGCTCTTGTGCCCAGTCCAGCTGCTTGGCCGACAGGGTCGAGGCGTCCAGCCCTTCGTACACGTCGCCGTTGAAGGCCAGCACGGCCTGGCGCGAGTTGGCCTGCGTGAAGGTGCGCTTCCAGTGGGCGTAGCGCTGCGCGTTCAGCTCGGACAGCGCCGGGCTCAGGCTCATCAGTTCGGAAATATCATCCGCGGACTTGGTCTTCAGGACCTTGATCAGGCCGGCGGCCTGGTCCACGAACAGCGGCTGGGTATGCGTCTCGATGTGCAGCGGCGAGTCGTAGTCCAGCTTCTTGGCGGGGGAAAGCAGAAACAGCATTCGGGGATTCCTTTATTAACGCGCCGTCCAGCCGCCATCGACGGAGACGGACGTTCCAGTGATTTGGGCCGCGGCGTCCGACGCCAGGAACACGGCGGTGCCGCCCAGTTGTTCCGGCGTCACGAATTGCAGCGAAGGTTGCTTTTCGCTGAGCAATTCGCGCGCGGCGGTTTCCTGGTCGACGCCGTTCTTCTCAGCCAGCGCGGTGATCTGCTTTTCCACGAGCGGGGTACGGACCCAGCCCGGGCAGATGGAGTTGGCCGTGATGCCCTGGCCGGCGGTTTCCAGCGCCGTGACCTTGGTGAAGCCCACCACGCCGTGCTTGGCGGCCACATAGGCCGACTTGTTGGCCGAAGCCACCAGGCCGTGCGCCGACGCGATGTTGATGATGCGGCCGAAACCCTGCTTCTTCATGTGCGGCAAGGCGGCAGCGGTGCCATGGAAGACGGCCGACAGGTTCAGCGCAAGGATTGCGTCCCACTTTTCAGCCGGAAAATCTTCGATCAGCGCGGTGTGCTGGATGCCCGCGTTGTTGACCAGGATGTCGATACGGCCCAACTGGCGCACCGTGCTCTCGACCAGCCCGCGCACGGCATCGCCCTTGGACAGGTCGGCGCCGTCGTAGATCACCTTCACGCCATGCTTGTCGGCCAGGCCGGCGCGCACCTTTTCGATCTCGGCGGCGTCGCCGAAACCGTTCAGGACGATATCGGCGCCCTGCTGGGCGAAGGCGGTGGCGATACCCAGACCGATGCCGCTGGTGGAACCGGTGACAAGGGCGACTTTTCCTTTAAGCATGAGCATTCTCCTGTGATCTGGCGGTGCGCGGGATGCAAAAGCGGGGTTCAAGTGTAGCTGCCCCGAGTGACGGCGATGATGCCATGCCCCCACGGCCCGCGGGGTCAAGCGGACGGCGGCTTGTCTGGGGGCTCGCCAGCCGGCGGCGCATCGGCCGGACGGGCGGTGGCGGACGCCGCAGTCGGCAGATCAGCCATGCCGCCGTGGTTCTCCGGCACGCGTTCAAGCAGCTTGATCAACACCGGCACCACGCCCATCGATACCGCCACCACCACCGACAGCACGTCGCGCTGCTCCAGGTTCATCAGATGGTTGTCCCAGGCTTCGTTGAAGATGGCGAAACTGAATTCCCCGCCCTGCGCCAGCACCATGGCGAACAGCAGCCGGTGATAGCGCGGCAATCCCAGAAAGCGCGCAAAGCCGTACAGGACCAGCGCCTTGACCACCAGCAAGGCCGTCACGCCCGCCAGGATGAGTTTCCAGTGGACCGCCACCACCGTCAGATTGATGGACATGCCGATGGCCAGGAAGAACAGGCCCAGCAGCAGGCCCTTGAACGGGTCGATCGCCTTTTCCAGATCGTGCCGGTAGCGCGATTCCGCCATCAGCACCCCGACGAGGAAGCCGCCCAGGCCTGCCGACAATCCCGCGTAGTCGAACAACTGCGCCGCGCCCACCACCATCAGCAGCGCCGCCGCCGTGAACAATTCGTTCAACTGCGATTTCGCGGCCCAGCCCAGCAGCCGCAGCCGATGGGCCACCGCCACGACGGTCACGGCGACCAGCGCTTCCTTGAAAGACGGCGCCGACGTGCCGTCCGAGCCCAGCAGCCCGGCCGCGACCAGCATCGGAATCGCCGCCATGTCCTGGAACAGCAGGACGCCCAGCGCCGACCTGCCCAGCGGCGTACGCGTGAGTACGCGTTCGTCCAGCAACCGCAGCGCCACCGCCGTCGACGACAACGCCAGCGACAGCCCGCACAACACCGCCGCCTGCCACTCCATGCCCGCCAGATGCCGCAGCGCCGCCCCGAACACCAGCCCCAGCAGCAGGCCGCAGGCCAGCATCTGCAGCGACCCCAGCACAAAGACCTCGCTGCGCATGGCCCACAGCCGCTTGGGCGACAACTCCAGCCCGATGATGAACAGCATCATCACCACGCCCCACTGGGACACGCTGATCATGGTGTCCACATTGGTCACGAGCTTTAGGCATGACGGCCCGATCAGCACGCCGGCGATCAGGTAGCCGGGGATGGCGCCCAGGCCCAGCCGCTGGGTGATGGGCACGCACAGGACCGCGGCAAGCAGAAGGATGAGGATCAGATCCATGGGGTGGGGATGCGGCCGGGTAGGCGCGGGACAAGGATCAAGACGCCCGCATGGGGGAATTCTGGGGAAAGATCGCTGCCGCCGGAAGCCCGGGGTAAGCCCCTGTAAAGATTTTTTCCCGCCCTCTTTACACAAACAAAAAAAATCCTGTAGAATTGCGGGCTTCGCTGCTCCGACAACGAAGATCCTTCCGACCAGGGATCTTGTAGTGAGAAACCCGCCCTACTGCTTTAGTCGTCTGGTTAGACGGCAAGAGCGAAGGCAGGAATTTCACCGTTACGGAACCCAGCAACGGAGAGGTGGCAGAGTGGTCGAATGTACCTGACTCGAAATCAGGCGTACGGTATCCCCGTACCGTGGGTTCGAATCCCACCCTCTCCGCCAGTATTCAAGAACGAAGCCCCTGAGAAATCAGGGGCTTTTTTCTTTTCTGTGTCAGTCTACCCATCTTTTTACCCACGGCGCGATATGGCAGCTGAAGATAGGTTCAAACAGGCGATAATCGCTACCTTGGCTAAGCGTGCAGCAAACCGGTGTTCGAATCCGGACTGCGGCGCGATTACGAGCGGTCCGTCAATTGCACCTGACGATGCCGTGAATGTTGGCGAAGCTGCCCACATCTACGGAGCAAACCCGGGCTCCGCCCGATACGACTCAGATATGTCGCCGTCCGAACGAAGTGCCATCTCGAATGGGGTTTGGTTGTGCGGCAACTGCCACAAGCTGATTGACGATGATCCATTGCGCTACCCCGCAGGCCTTCTGTACGAATGGCAACGTAATCACGAACGAAGCATTTCCGAGCTTGTAGGAAAGGCGGGGGGAAAACTACGTCAAAAGTACGAAACTCGTCATCTCGAAGAATTCGGTCGCCTTAGCTATCTTGCTGAACGTCTTATTTTGGAGAAAGATGACTTTTGGGAATACCGATTAACCGCAGAAGTTTTGCGGTTTGAAATGGCACCGATCTTGCGACGCTGGAATGCGTTGAAGCGAAGGTTGTACACCAAGCCAATTTCAAGAGTCACGCAAGAAGAATTCACGCCCTGGCTTTTTCTAAAAATCGAAGAAATCAAATCTATCGCTCATGCATTTAGCTGCCTAACGAATGGTGAATTTAGTCGTGCATGGGGTGTCCCAGGGGTGCCTGGCAACGATATAGAAATTGTTGCCGCCTCTCGCTTATTTGGCGAAGCTTGCCAAAACGCTCTGATTTGGGAAGAAGCAGTTCGCTTCGTTCATGTTGATGAAATTTTTCAGGAAGTGCGCGAACTTTTCATCGGAACGGCGGGCGGCATTGTCGAGGAAGCGGCGAAGCTTCCATTGTTCTTAGCTGAAACCTTCTCCGACGCCCCTATCGAAGGAACCCACAAGCTAGAACTTGTCCTCAAGTTGCCTGATGGTTGGAGCAGTAACGTAGAAGCCGCATTTGAGCGTATTAGTCGCAACTTTAAGTTGGACTAAAAACCCACCGCTGTTTAAGAGCAGTGGGTAGAAATCCCCTTATGCCATCGGCTCGTTAAATCTGAACCCGCGTCGAAGCCTTGGTAATCCCCCCATTTTTAGCGATTGGCAGAAGTAGGAACGCTACGCAGCCATGGCTAGCCGCTGTTTGGGGGTGAAGCCGCCCAGTGCCATATTTGGGCGTTCGTGATTGTAGGACCACATCCACTGCGTGGCGACGCGCTGTACATGGTCCAGATCGTCCCAGTGATATTGGGACAGCCATTCGTAGCGCACGGTCCTGTTGAACCGCTCCACGTAGGCATTCTGTTGTGGCTTGCCCGGCTGGATATATTCGAGCTTTATGCCCCATGCCCCGGTCCAATCGACAATTGCCGCGCTCAGGTATTCGGGTCCGTTATCGCACCGAATGGCCAAGGGCTTTCCCCGCCAGCCGATGATCTGCTTGAGTGTGCGGATCACGCGCTCGGACGGCAACGAGAAGTCAACCTCAATGCCCAGCGCCTCGCGGTTGAAGTCGTCAATCACGTTGAACACGCGGATGCTGCGCCCATCGGCAAGCTGGTCATGCATGAAGTCCATCAACCATACCTGGTTCACGTTGGTGGGCACGGTCAGGGGCTCAGGCGTCTGCCGCATCAGCCGTTTGCGCGGCTTGATACGCAGGTTCAGTTCGAGCTCGCGATAGATCCGGTACACGCGCTTATGGTTCCAGCCGAAGCCTCGAACATTGCGCAGATACAGGAAGCACAGACCAAAGCCCCAGTTGCGGTGGTTGTCGGTCAGACGTAGCAGCCAGTTGGCGATCTCCTCGTTCTCTGCGTCTGCCTTGGCGACGTACCGATAACAAGTCTGGCTGACCCTGAATGCCTCGCAGGCCATCCGGATCGATACGCCGCGATCCTGCACTGCACGTTGGGCCATCTCGCGGCGGCGAGATGGCCTCACCACTTTTTTTCTAGCGCCTCCGTCACGATCTCGGCCTTGAGCTTCTCCTCGACGTACATCTTGCGCAGCCGCGCGTTCTCGGCCTCCAATTCCTTCATGCGTGCCATCAGTGATACGTCCATGCCGCCGTACTTGGAACGCCACTTGTAGAACGTAGCCGAGCTGATACCTAGGTCCCGGCATAGCTCAGGAACGGCAAGACCAGCCTCCACGCGCTTGATGGCTTCAATGATCTGGCTGTCCGTAAATCTCGACTTCTTCATGCGGAAGAACTCCTCAACGAGAAAATTCTACTTCTGACCTCATCGCTTTTGCGGGGGGATTACCACTCCTCCGACAGCAGGACCGTGGCTCGTTAGTGGAGCTTTTCACTGACACAAAAAAGCGACTATCGTCCGTCCGTGATACAACTTGAATTACTGCTCCGTGCCTGTGGCGAGCACATGCCGATAGACCAATTGTGGAGAAAAACTAAATGTTTATGCATCAAATGCCAGGCTATGGAGAACCAACATTAGCGTGTTGGCCTGCAATTCAATTTCAAACCGGAAAGTGGAAGTTGCAGGAGTACAAGTTAAAGCGCGACGGATCGCTGCTATGGCGGGATGCTTTTGAAGAGCACGAAGGTCATGCGCGAGCTGTCTGGTATGACAGCTACGAGCACGCTCGCGCTGAAGCCGAAGCGCGCAACCCGGCCCTCCTCAAAGCCATCCGCAACTTGGCGATTGACGAAGAGGTACAAACATCCTTGCAGCTAAAAGCTCGCAAAGCCATCTACGTCAAAATGCGACTGCACGATGAGGAAATACTGATGAGACAAGAAGCTGCACGTCGCACGCAAGGACTCGCAGTTCCTGACATCAACCAACTTGTCCTTTCCGCAGAAGGGGAAAATTACAGATCCTCGCTTCACGTTGAATTAAGCAGAGCGCCCTTTCTCCCCTTAGTAATAGTATCCGATCAGCATAGGCGAGTACTGTTCTACAAGAACTCCAAACAGGAGTTCGCTTGGAAAGGGCCTCTATCTCTCACCCAAAAGAAATTCCACTACGCCGAAAGGGCTTATATCGCAGTCCCATTTGGCATGTCGCCGACGCATCACTGGGGCAAGGCGAAAGCCCAAATCCGACAAATGCTACTGCCCCGCGCAAATCAGTTATTGGAGTTGGCGAGCGTCAAACGAATTCTAGCTGACCTCGAAAGGGAGGGAATTAAGGTCGCCGTAGTGGGATCATATGCATTTTGGTATGAAACAAATGGCGAAATAGGATGGAGCGTTAAAGAAATTTCGAGCGAAGGCAAAGGCTCCGAAGAGACTGTATGGCGGGAAGGCACGATCCACTCGCGAAACCACGGAAGAATTATCGTTCTCCCATATGTGAAAGAAAATGGCGAACTTGTGAAAGGACACACTAAAAATTCCCCGAACGACGGGCCAGCAAAGCCAAGGCACCCTTCGCAATATCTCGACCTGCCATTTAAAACGCTAAGTGGAGATCTAATGCGAGGCCTTTTCGGGGAATTGCCCTATGAATGATTAATCCTCGCCCCTCTTCGCCCCTGAAGTTCATTGGGTTTTCCACGCATGGACGTCATTTCATTGGAACACTCGGTGTCCCTATTGACGTATTCAACAAATAACACAGGTAAATATGGGAACGTACGGAATCGCGCAAGTCTGTCCGAATGGGCATGTCCCCACCAGTGCAGCGAATGAGAATGCTGAGCGGCGCGAAAAGTTCTGCCGACGATGCGGCGAAGCCACGATAACGCATTGCCCCATGTGCGATCACTTCATTCGTGGACGCTACAAGACTCCGGGCGTCGTCATGGTAGGAGTTACTTACGAGCCACCAGCGTTCTGCCACAACTGTGGGAACCCCTTCCCTTGGACCGAACGAAAGATAGCTAGTGCCGTTGAGTTGGTTGAAGTCGGCGCAGAACTTTCAGCGGAAGAATTACAACAATTTCATTCCGATTTGGTTGAATTAACCAAAGACAGTCCCAAAGTCCAAGTTGCATCCTTCCGCTTCAAGAAAGTGATGGGTAGAGTCGGAACGACTATCGCATCTGGCGTTCGGGACATTGTTGTAGATGTGCTAAGCGAAGCAGCGAAGAAAGCTATTTGGAGTTGACGAGGTGGAGAGCAAAGCGACCAAGCGTTTCCCTTCGCCCTGGTTGAATCCAACACGCGGACTCTGGGAGTAGCGACGGGCGAACGCCCCTGACCACCCCTCCGAGCGCCCCGTCTGCGCGTAGTATTTTGAATCGCACGCACTCCCTAATGCGCCAAGTTTTTTATAAAGGCTGAATATGGATCGAGATTGGATTCTCCAGACAAAGGAGACTCGTCGAACGTTTGCTGGCGCTACTTGGGTACCCTTGCGTTCATCCGTTAACTCCGAACGGGGTGACGGCCGAGACATTGGGCACGTCAATGAATTTATTGGTTGCGGCTCCGTCGCGTTCCCCCCGGAGCATCGAGCCATCGCTGAGTCCACTAGTTGGAACGATATCGGCTTGCGCAGAGATGTGGAGCCGTCCGCCTATAAAGATGGGCACTACTCGTCGATAGACCAATACGAATATCACGACAAAGAACCTATCGGCGTTCATCTCGTTTTTGACCATCCTCAGCCTGTAGTCGGAGGGAGGCTATGGATACTCAACCCCGACCTCGTTGTAGCGCTGCGATTAATTAAGGAAGGGAAAAACTGGGTGCGGCCGGAGGAGGACTTCACAGTGGTCGCTCGAGAGTCGTTTGACGAAAAAGGCGATCACTGCCTCATCGAGATTAAGCGAGCGTTTCTCATAGATTATATGGCTGCCCGGAACCTCTCCCTTCGACTGTCCTATTACCATCAGAGAGTGGAAAACGTCGCCGCGCTCGAAGGGAGTGTTTACGCCGACCTGACAAATCGGAAAGAGGAACGAGACGGTGGAAGATTCGAATTGCTCGTTCGCAGTTTGAATGATGTTTACGGAGGGGGCTGGGCCGTATTCCGTTCTTGGCGCACCGACGTGGATGAGGAAGAAGACGCGCCCGTGATGGGGCCGGAGAATGATGGCAACACCGACTATGAGACGTCAAAGGGGCATCACCGAGGATACACAGGCGTTCGGGTAGAGGGTGAATTTTGGCGAGACGAATGGATTGAGCACCAAGGCCAGAGCTTGCGCGTCCGAGGAGATCGCAGTAAGACGCTGCCACAGTTCATTGTCGAAACAGACGGAACTCGTATGGCCTCTGCCGATTTGAATCACGAGGGCATCGGCCGGTGGCTGTGGTTTCGCTCAAATATCATCAGCGAGCTTTTGAGCCACCGTGGCTTTGCTCTGGAGTGGTATACCGCTGATACGGGTGGCTTGCGCTCAACGTCCGGACGTGCCGTTCATTTCGGCATTAATTCGTCCGACCTGATAACCGTCTATGCCGAAGACGTTGCTCGTCTTCCTGAGTGGGAGCAACATCTCTGGGCAGCACATAATCTCGTCCCGGACGGTAAAGTATCGAGTGAGTTGCTCGCCGCACAGGTCAAATGCGAGCCTGCGGCCACACATGCCGTTGAAGAGCTCCTATTCGCGAGCATGCGACTGCTAGAGGGCGGCTTTCGGGAGCATTACCAGACTGCGCTGTTCAGTCATGACATAGAAGATGCCACTGCGATGCAAACCGTTTCCCGTTTTGCGAGCCAAGACGGAGCTTCGCTGCTGAGGCTTGCCAAAGATATCATTCGGGTATTCTCGGATCGCCTGGACGTACGTGTACTTCGGAAGGTTTCTGACCACGCAGACAAGGGAACTTTGGGGTCCAATAAGCTACTTCAGCACATACTCGGCGACAAGGTCGGTGCTGATCGGGCTCGCCAAATCTTCGGACCGATTGCTGGCACGTACGATCTTCGGGTCGGTGATGCACACCCTACCAGCTCCAAAATAAAGGAAGCACTGGTGCTCGCCGGAGTTGACGAAGAACGATCGTTCTTGCGGCAAGGAGAACAGCTAATTTCGAACTTCGGGCAGGCCATCTGGTGGATTGGAAAGCTGCTCTTTGAAAAGCCGCCCGATGACAAGCGGTAGCCAGTGATCACGCGTCCTTGATCGCCGATAAAGCGGGGTTTTTCGGCCAGTCTCAGTTCAGTTGCTCGGGGTTCAACGGAACACTTTCGATACGGAGCCTCAATGCATCTGACGTGTTGGGAACTTTCGAGGCTGCCACTCACGAGTTCCCAACTCGTCCAGTTTGCGGCGGGACAGTCAGTCGAAGCCTAGAAGTAGTCGCTCGAAGGTTCTCAGGTGCACGCCTAAATTGCATTTAGACGAGTTAGCTGCGGTTTGGATGTCCTGCGAGCGCGCGGGAGATCGGGGCGGCAGAGATATTCGGGGGAATTACATCTTGGGGTGACTTGAATTAACAGAAGATTCTGACCAGACTGCGTCGATAAATTCACCAGTTAGTTTTACGCGAATAAATAGCTCCTCGCTGTCAACTGTTCCCCATGCAGCTTCAGCGTCTTCAATAATGGAGGGCGATACCAGTACTGGCCAATTAATCGGTAGCGCGTGATGGGGAACCGAAAACTCGGCAATTGCAGTTCTCACTTCCAATGCGTGATGCTCTAGGATTTGCTTCGGTATAAATTCCTCTGAAGAGAAAGATTCAGCTAGTGCGATTTCAAACGCATTTTTTGAACTATTTGGAAAAAATAATTGATGAGGCAGCCTGCACAGAGGTCGAATGATTTTTCTAAATAAAGAAAGCTCCACCGGGTTGGTAATGGGATTGGTGGTGAGTCTCTCAATTCTGTCGGTGACTGAAGCGATCATGTTGTTAGTGCATCTGCGGCGCGGATAGTCCGCCAAGAATTCCTGCAATTCATCAAAATCATTTTTCATGGACTCCGGAATTTCGGGCGGCCACACTCCTACACCTCTAAAGTATCGCTTCCAAATCTGAAAATGAAGAACTTTAGGCAAAGCACCGTGCAGATCCGGGTAGCTTTTGTTGCTAATATTGAATTGGGCAGAGATGTTTATGGCTTCGGCAACGAACAAACCTTCTTTCAATGCTTTAATGGCGCTCAGATAATCGGCGGTTGCCGTATAGATAACACGCTTTTCTAAACGCGGCCTTTTGGAAAGAATTCGATCACGAAAATTTTTTATGTGTCTAAGAGTTTGCGTGTCGTTTTTTAGCTCTTCATATGTTTCATCTACTAGTCGTTGATAGCTCAGGGACGATGGAAGGTCAAATGAGTGTCGAGCAGACGATATTAAAAGAGGCAAGCTTGTGGGCATCATCGATTTTGAGGTGCCTCCCAATACGCACTCAAAGTCCGTAAGAACTATGCTGGGGGACTGAGAGTCGGAGACGCGTGGGAGCAGAAAATTGTCAGGATGAGCGTCATAGATGCTTAATGCTTCAGCAAAGAATCTGTGAAACCCCAGTTGTCTATGCAGGTGTTCCAACGCCAATGCCGGACTGTTCCCAAGATAGTCTTCAACAATTCCATTTGCATACGCTTCAGGAGTCAGGCGCGCCCCGTAAGCGTGCGCAGTATCGGAATTAGCTATGCTCAATGCGATTTCTGTAATTCCACGAAATCCTTCACCATCCAGGTCTATACTGAAGTGCTTCGCCAATGCCGCTTCGAGGCGCTTCCATTCCGGGTGTTTTCTGAGCGCAACGCAGACTTTTCTGGCTAACCTGAATGAATGTGTTGGCTTAATTGCCACCAGCCTCAGCAGCTCTTCAGAAAATGATTCGCTAAGCTCGACATTGGAAAATAATAGCCACAACTGTTCTAGCGAAAATCTGCAAGTTTCTAAATATTTATAACTTTCCCCGTCGATCATCTCCATTGCTAGGAGGTTTGACTGAGAGTCAAACATGAAGTCGGGCACACGGAGCTGGTAATCCCTAATCGACGTCTCATCCTTTAGACGAGTTAGGAATTCCCATACTTCGGCTTCGGTGGCTACGGTTAAACCAAACTTTACAAAAACTCCGTGGAAGGATTTCCCTGTCGGCTTGATGGCTACCGTCGCGCCGCGACAGTGCCGATCGCCTTTACGGGAAATCAATAAGTCCCTCATAAGTCATACCCGCTTTGCAGCAACCTCAGTGTCCGGTGCAGGAAGACCAGCCTCGCCTTTGGCTACTAGCTCGGGGATCATTGCTGCCAAGTCCCTGTTCTGTAGCGTGTACAGAAAGCCCTGCAACGCCGCGCGACTGCAACAGATGACGTCGCCGTTTGTGCAACTTTGGGTGCAAGCGCTGCCGTCGGTGAAGGTCGGATGCTTCCAATCGCCGATCTGCTTTGTTTGATCAGTCATGTTGGACTCCTTGAACGCAAATTTGCGAATACTCAGAATAAGCGAGCCGGCAATAATTCCGCAAGGACTATTCTTCCGTTTTAAGAAATGTGTTATCTGGTAATTTCAGACTAGTCGGATTTATCTCCTTTTCGATTTATTTGATGCGTGGCGAATGACTATCGCTTTTAAGGTGAATTGCGATAGGGAAGAGCTATGAATTGAAGGGGCATGCCGGTGCAATCCACCAGGTCCAAAAGTATCTTTTCTGATTCAGGTGGGCGATCCGGTGGAATCTCCGCAGGAACGCTGAAGTCGCTACGCTACCTATGTTTGAGTATCCACAAAGACACCAAATGACTCGCAAGCGGATGGTTTCTCGGTATCGCTTGGTTGGGTTGCCAACGGCCGAATGCTTTCATTTGTGAGCCTAATTGGTGTCGACGACATCGGCAACGCCCCCGCCGTTCCGTTCCAGCTTCTTGGTGTGGTCGCAGAACGCCAACGTCAGCGACCGAGATTCACGCGTATGTTCGATAATTTGGTGCGGCGAGTCATTTCATGTACATCAATGCACAGCAGCCGGCAGAATCGGTCTCTTGCACTTCAAAGCCATTTGCCGTGAGGAGGTGAAGCATCGTCTCGGACGGAGCGTTACATCGGGCCAGCAGCACCAGATTCTTTCCTGTAAAGTTCTCAAGAAGGGCTGCGAGCATTGCCCTGCCTTTACCTTGGCCTCGGTGATTCGAAGCTATCGCGCTCATCCATAGTTCATTGCCCTTGTTGCCGGGCCCCGCGGACATGATGACGAACCCGATCGGGTGTCCTCGCTCCTCCCAAATCAAGGCTTGGGCGTGGAGGCCATTCAGCCTTCGATTGGATCGAAGGACATTTTTAAGCTCGAGATCCCACGTTGCCGAGAAGGGCGAACGTAGGATCTTAGGGTTGAAGTGCCCTTTCGCCGCTTCCGCCTTGATAAGCGGATCGATGAAATTGAAATCCGTGTGCGTGGCGTTGCGAAACATGGGAGACCGTCCTTGCCGGCAAGATGTTGGATAGCTCGAAGCTATTCGAAGATGTACTTATCTACGGCTTATTGTGCGCAAACTTGAGCCAAGCCGAGACCATGGGTCGCTGAGCAGTTTGGAAGCCAATGCCTAAGGTAAACTGCAAGACAGAGTGCTACACATCGCCGCTCCACATCGCTGTGTGGCACTTCAAAATATCCCAGGCAGACCGCGAGTTTTTAGAAGTGGGGTCGAATCCCACCCTCTCCGCCAGTATTCAAGAACGAAGCCCCTGAGAAATCAGGGGCTTTTTTCTTCGTGCCTCTGGTGAAAGATCAGGCGGGAAACCCCGCCCGAGCCTTTACCCGCATCAATACGCCGCAATCTGCCGGACAGGCGCCACGAGCCGCACCGCCTGCGGCTCGCTTGCGCCCGCATGCCCCGCCCGCGGCAGCTTGAACGCGCTGACCGCCCGCGTCAGCTCAGCCGCCTGATCCTGCATCGAGCCTGCTGCTGCCGCGGCCTCTTCCACCAGCGCGGCGTTCTGCTGCGTGACCTCGTCCATCTGGGACACGGCCCGGTTGACCTGTTCGATGCCGTCGGCCTGTTCGGCTGACGCTGCGGCGATTTCACCCATGATGCCGGTTACGCGCTGCACCGAGCTGACGATTTCCTGCATCGTCGAGCCCGCGCGCCCGGCGCTGACCGAACCCTGGCTGATCTTCTGCACGGTATCTTCAATCAGCGTCTTGATTTCCTTGGCAGCCTGGGCGCTGCGCTGCGCCAGGGTGCGGACCTCGGCGGCAACCACGGCGAAGCCCTTGCCCTGTTCGCCCGCCCGCGCCGCTTCCACCGCCGCGTTGAGCGCCAGGATGTTGGTCTGGAAGGCGATGCCGTCGATGACCGAAACGATGTCGGCGATCTTGACCGAGCTCGCCGAGATCGCGTTCATCGTACTGACCACTTCGGACACGGTGGCCCCACCGCGAGATGCCGTGTCGGACGCAGCCGCAGCCAACTGGTTCGCCTGGCGAGCGCTGTCGGCGTTCTGTTTCACGGTGGAAGACAGCTGCTCCATGGACGCTGCCGTCTCTTCCAGCGATGCGGCCTGCTGCTCGGTGCGAGAAGACAGGTCGGTATTGCCGGCCGCGATTTCCCCCGAGGCCGACGCCATGCTGTCCACGCCGGTCCGGATGCTTGCGATGGTGCCCGCCAGGTTGGCGTTCATGGATTCCAGCGCCTGCATCAACTGGCCGATCTCGTCTCGCGACGTCACGGCGATCACGCTGGTCAGGTCATTGGCCGCGACGGTGCGCGCCACGCGCACGGCGGCGGACAAGGGCCGGGTGATGCCACGGGTCAGCAGGATGGCCAGCAGCAAGCCGCTGATGACCGCGATGGAACCGATCGCGATCATCCAGAAGTTGGCGCTGCGGTAAGCGCTTTGGATATCCGCCGCGCTCGCGTCGATCTCGGCGCGCTGCAGGGTCGACAGTTTGGTGATCTGATCGATGAACTGGCGCGTGGCCGGCAGGAATTCCTGGGTGAAGACCTTGTTGGCGGCCTCCACATCGCCGTCCTGCTTGGCCTTGAAGATGGCGTCGCGCGTACGCAGATAGTCCCCGCGGGATTTGCGGATGCCCTCCCACAGCAGCTTTTCGTCGCTGGTTTCGATCAGCGGCTCGATCTGCTGCTGCAGCGCCGAAGAATTGCGGGTGGACGTGGCGGCCTCTTCGGTGAAGAAGCCCGCCAGGCTGGCGTCGGCGCTCTTGGCGATGGCGGTGGTCCGGGTGACGCCGGTCTGGATGTTGCGGGCCCAATCGTTGATCAGGCGCTCTTTGATCAGCGAACGTTGCGTGACGGTTTCGACCGATTCATTGATGTTGGCCAAGCTGACCAGCCCCACGACGCACATGAGGATGATCATCGCCAGCAAAACGGAAAAGCCCCCCGCAAGGCGGGTTCCAAGCTTCATATTCTTCATACTGCCTCCAGCATCCAGCCAGGCGCTCGGATGCGGGTTTCGGCAGTTGCCGGGCGCCGGCTGCCTGCCGCCGCCCCTGCAAGCCAGACGCCCGCAAGCCCCTGGATGATCCGCCCCCAAAATATTGGTGTTCGTTGTGTCGAAAAAATGCCGCCGGAGAAGTCGGAATCGAGGATTCTCGCGACGGTCCGGCAAATGCTAGCAGCGGGAATTTGGCGGGCATCGGGGGAAATGGAGAACTTTTTGACAGAAGCTCCCGCGTTTGCCTGACCGGTGCGAGGCCGATGCGGACAAAAAAAGGCGGCCATCACGGCCGCCTGGATCGTCAGTCAGCGACCGTTGGCCTCGCCAACTGGAACAGGTCCGTGCTGCGGGCATACCACCCGCTGCCGTGCATGCGGGCAACCAGGCCCATCTCGGCGGTCTTCACGTAGCCGCGCTCGGCATCCTGCACGAAGGCGTCATCCACATGCGCACCCAGCACGCGGCCGATGACCACCACCTGGTGCGGCCCGGTCACGATGGTCGCCTGGCTGACGCATTCCAACGATACGGGACTGCCCTGGATCAGCGGCGGCCGCACATGCGCGGCCGGCAGCGCCGTCAAGCCGGCCTTGGCCAGTTCGTCCACGCCGGGCGGGTAATCCGCGCAGGTCTGGTTCATCTGCTGCATCATCGACTCGGCCACCAGATTCACCACGAACTCGCCGTTCTCGATGATGTTGGCGCTGGTGTCCTTGAGCTCTCCATTGGCCCGGCGCATCAGGCCGATGGCCACCGTAGGCGGCTGGTGGCCCATCACGTTGAAGAAGCTGAACGGCGCCGCATTGACGCAGCCCTCGTCCGATACCGTGGTGACCCACGCGATCGGACGCGGCGTGACGGTCGAGGTCAACAGCTTGTAGACCGTCTGCGAAGGCAGGGCGCTGAAATCGAAATGCATGGCTCAGGGCTCCTGCGGGCCAGTCGCGCTGATGGCCGATACCGCCCGCTTTTCGCGGGTATCGACGTGCAGCTGGAACACGTCCGGCCGCGCGTAGTGGCCGGACACGTCGAAGTCGTACTTGCCGCGCAGGATCTGGTTCGGGTTGATGTCGGCGTACAGGATCGTTTCCGCAGAGAAGTCCGGGCCGGCCAGCACTTCGCCCAAGGGGTCGATGATGGCGCTGCCGCCGCGCATCAGCACGGTGTCCGGGCTATCGCCCAGCGCGCATTCGAAGTCTTCGGGGTAGGCATCGCGGCGCAGGTGCTGGCAGGCGGTCAGCACGTAGCAGCGGCCTTCCAGCGCAATGTGGCGCATGCTGGGGATCCAGCTGTCGCGGTCGTCGGCCGTGGGGGCGCAATACAGCGCCACGCCCTGGCTGTACATGTACATGCGCAGCATCGGCATGTAGTTTTCCCAGCAGATGACGGCGCCGATCTTGCCGTAAAGCGTATCGAAGACGGGCATCGTCGAGCCGTCGCCAAAGCCCCAGATCAGCCGCTCGCCCGCGGTGGGCATCAGTTTGCGGTGCTTGCCGGCAAGGCCTTCCTGGCCATTGAAATACAGCACGGTGCAGTACAGCGTGCCGCCGTCGGCCTCGATGCAGCCCATCACGACGAAACTGTCGGTGTCGGCAGCGGCCTGGGCGACTATCGCGACTTCCTCGCCATCCAGGCGGATGGCTTGCTGGTGATAGCTGGCGAAGGCATCGCGGCCTTCGGGCTTGCGCATGCCGATGGGCGCGCCGAAGGAATTGCCCTTCGGATAGCCGCCCAGGAAGGCTTCGGGGAACACCAGCACGCGCGCCCCCTGCTCCGCCGCCTGGCGGATCAGGGAGGCCGCCTTGTTGGCGCACGCCAGGCTGTCGGTCGGGATGGACGCCGCCTGGATGACGGCAGCCTTGAAACTCGATTGCACGGACATGTCTCTCCTCGCTTTTCTAGTGGATGGGGTCTTCGTCGATGGCCTGGGCGCGGGTGTTCGGCAGGAACAGGCTGCCGATGATGCCCACCACCACCATCACGACCACCGGATACATCAACCCGCCGAAGATATTGCCGCTTGCCTGCGCCAGATACGTCGCGGTGAACGGCACGATCCCGCCGAAGATGCCGGCGCCGATGTGGTACGGGAAGGATAGCGCGGTGTAGCGGATGCGGGCAGGGAACAGTTCGACCAGATAGGACGCGACGGGCCCGTAGACCATGGCGACCACCGCCGTCATCAGCACCAGGATCAGGATGATGGTCGCGCGGTCGACGCGTGCGGGGTCGGCGCGGTCCGGGTAGCCGGCGGCCGTCAGCGCACGGGCGTAGCCGGCGCGGTCGAAGCCGTTGACGGTAACGCCGCCCACGCTCATGGCGATATCCTGCCCCGGCAGCGGGGCCGCGTATTCAAAGTTGATGCCCTTGCCGACCAGGAATTTCTTGGCCTGCACGCACACCTTCTTGTGGTCGGCGTGGCTACCGATCATCGCGGCCTGCAGGCCGAAGTCGCACGCGCCGCCGCTGGTGTCGGCATGCACCCGCACCGGCGTGCTTTGCATCGCTTGCGCCAGCGCCGGATTGCCGGCTTTCAGCAGCACGTCGAACATGGAGTGGTAGCCGATGGCGGCGATGAACAGGCCCGCCATCATGATCCACTTGCGGCCGATGCGGTCGGACAGCCAGCCAAACAGCACGAAGGTCGGCGCGCCGATGATGAAGCCGATCAGGATCAGCGTGTAGACGCTGGTCTGGTCGATCTGCACCGCCTGCTGCAAGAAGATCATCACGTAGAACTGCCCCGTGAAATAGGTCGCGCCCTGGCCGGCGGTCACGCCGATCAGCGCCAGCAGCACCAGCCGCAGGCTGGACCATTGGCCGAACGTCTCCTTGATCGGGTTCTTGGACAGGCGCTTCTGCTGCTTCATCCGCGTGAAGACGGGCGATTCATGCAGCTTGGCGCGCACATAGATCGAAATGGCCAGCATCACGATCGACAGGATGAACGGCAGGCGCCAGCCCCACTGGCGGAAGTCTTCGGCGCTCATGGCGGCCTGGGTGCACAGGATGACGACCAGCGACAGGATCAGTCCAGCCGACGAGGTGATCTGAATCCAGCCCGTCAACAAGCCGCGGCGCCTCGGTTCGCAGTGCTCGGCCACGTAGATGACGGCGCCGCCGTATTCGCCGCCCACCGCCAGGCCCTGCACGACACGCAGCGTCAGCAGCAGGATCCACGACAGGTGGCCCGCCGATTCATACGTGGGCAGGCAGCCGATCAACACGGTCGCCCCGCCCATCATCACCACGGTGATCAGGAAGGTGTACTTGCGGCCCCACTTGTCGCCCAGATAGCCGAACATCACCGCGCCCAGCGGGCGGATGATGAAGCCCACCGCCAGCGCGCCCAGTGCGGCTAGCAGCGCCACGGTGGGGTTGTCCTGCGGGAACAGCACCTGGCTCATGAAGACGGCCAGCGTCCCGTAGATGAAAAAGTCGTACCACTCGAACAACGTGCCCAAGGTCGAGGCCACCACCACCTGGCGTTCCTCTTTCCGGCTGAGCGTCGGCGCGGCGTCTATCCGCGGCATTGCGACATTGGCTTCCATGCTTGCATTCCCCGATCGTTTTTAATTGATACTGCTGTACGCATTAACTATTATCAAACTTGAACCGACGCAGCACCTAGCTGGGGGAAACCCGGAAAACCTGTCCCCGCCACCGGGCGGAACGCGGCGGGGCCGCTGCTACACTGCCGCCAAAGACACAGTGGAGGCAGTGATGGCAAGGCCCGCCGGCAAGGTTGAAAAGAACGCGGAACAGGCACCGACCGCTGCGCGCAGGGGCATCCAATCGATCGAAGTGGGGTTCCGGATCCTGGACGTGATCCGCAAGACCGGCCGTCCGATGCCCTTGAAGGAAATCGCCGACGCCTGTGAGCTCACCGTGCCCAACGTGCACTACTACCTGGTCAGTTTCCAGAAGGTGGGCGTGGTGCAGCAGCATGCGGACACCGGCCACTACGGCCTGGGGCCTTATGCCTTGCGGCTGGGCCTGGCGGCCCTGGAGCAGTTTGACGTGTTCACCACGGCGCGGCCCATCATGGCCGAAGTGGCCGCCGTCACCGGGCACACCGTGTTCCTGGGCGTGTGGGGCAACAAGGGGCCCACGATCGTCTATCGCGTGGAAGGCAGTCGCAGCCGTCCGTTGCTGGAACTGCGCGTGGGCAGCGTGATGCCGCTGCTATCGTCCGCGCTGGGCCGCAATTTCCTGGCCCATCTGCCGGACGCCCTGACGCGCGACCTGCTGGCGCAGGAACTGGCGTCGTCAGTGCCGGAGAGCCATGGCGGCACGCCGGGCAATTCCTACACGGTGAAAGACGTGCAGGCGATCCGCGACGAGGTGCGCAAGCACCACATCAGCCGCTGCCGCCACGCGCTGCTGCCGCACTTCACGTCGTTGTCGGCGCCCATCTTCGACATGCTGGGCGAGATGACCGCGGCCATCACCCTGATGGGGCCGGTGGGAGCGATCGACGATGAACTGGAATCGGACACCGCGCGCCTCTTGCGGGAAAAGGCGCGTTCCATCTCGGCGATGGCGGGCTGGGTGGACCCGGACGCGCGCTAAGCCGCCGCGTCGCGGGCCTGTTGCCGCGTCAGCTTTCGACGACGATCTTCGCGTCCTGAATCGTCTTGGCGTATTTCTGTTGCTCCTGCGTCATGAAGTCGGCAAAACGCTGGACGCTGCCGCCGCCGTCTTCGGCCCCCACCTGCGCCAGCTTCTCCTGCACGTCCGCCATGGCCAGCACACGGTCGATGTCGCGGTTCATGCGTTGAACCATGGCGCCGGGCATCTTGCCCGGCCCCACCATGCCGAACCAGATGCTGGCCTCGAACCCCGGGTAGCCCTGCTCGGCCACCGTCGGCACGTCCGGCTGGCTCTTGGACCGCTGCTGCAAGGTCTGCGCCAACGCGATCACCTTGCCCGATTGCAAGAGCGGCGTCGCGGTCGTCATGCCTTCGAAGCAATACTGCACATGGCCGCCCATCAGGTCGTTCATGAGCGGCGCGGAACCCTTGTACGGCACGTGCAGCACGTCGATGCCCGCGCGCGCCTTGAATATCTCCAACGCCAGGTGCTGCGCGGAACCTGCGCCAGCCGAACCGAACACGATCTTGCCGGGCTGCGCGCGGCACAGCTTGACCAGGTCGGGCAAGGTCTTTGCCGGCTGCGACGCGCCGCCGATCAGGATGGTGGGCGTCTTGCCCACCAGCGCGATGGGCGAAAAGTCGCGGTCCACCGAGTAGGCCAGCTTGGGCTGCAGGCCCGGCGCGATGCCGTGGCTGTTCACATGCGCCATCAGGAGCGTGTTGCCGTCGTTGGGTTGGCGCGCTACCTGCTCGGCGGCGATGATGCCGGCCGCGCCCGCGCGGTTTTCCACGATGACGGGGATGTTCCACATCACGCCCAGCTTCTGCCCCAGCAAGCGGGCCAGCACGTCGGTGCCCCCGCCAGCCGGAAAGCCAACCACGATTTTCACGGGGCCGGACGGCAAGTCCGGCTGTTGCGCCCGGGCCGCGGCGGGCAGGACCAGCCCCACCCCCAGCGCCGCGGCGCCGGTCATGAATTGCCTGCGTTGCATTCTTGTCTCCTCGCGCCGGTCCCGTAGGCCGGCGACTGTTTTCAGGGAAGCGCTGGCTGCTGGTGATGCAAGCTCAGCGGCCGACGCGGGTCCACTTCCCGAACCGCTCGACCATGCGTTCGTCGAACCCGAAGCCCAAGCCGGGCTCCTGGTGCAACACCACGCGCCCTTGCTTATGGGTCAGTTGGCGATCCACCAGCTTGCGGAAGTTCAGCACCTGATCGTCCCAGAAGAATTCGACGTAGCGGGCGTTCGGCGTGGCCGCGACCAGCGGCGCATGCACGTCGTGGAACCAGTGCGGGCAAACGACCACGCCATAGCTGGCCGCGGTTGCCGCAATGCGCTTCCACTCGGTGATGCCGCCGCACACCGCCGCGTCGGTCTGCAGGATGCCGGCGGCCCCCTTGTCCAAGAGCTCCTTGTGATACCAGCGGCCATAACCGATTTCAGCGGTGGCGATCGGCAGATGCGTCAGGCGCGCCAGCTTGGCATGGCTGTCGATATCGTCCGGGCTGAAGGGCTCTTCGATGAAATAGGGCTCGTACTGCTCGAAGCGGCGGATGTACTGCATGGCCTGGGTCACTTCCTGCCAGGCGTTGTTGCAGTCCATCATCAGTTCGACGTCCGGGCCCACGGCCTCGCGCGCGGCCTTCAGGCGCGCCTCTTCTTCGCGCGGCGACAGGCGGCCGGTCTTCATCTTGACGGCACGGAAACCCTTGTCCACATAGCTGGCCATTTCCTCGCCCAGATGCTGCGGCGTCTTGCCGTCCAGGTAGTAGCCGCCGCTGGCATAGGCGGGCACGGTCTCCAGTTCCACCGCGCCCAGGAACTTGTGCAGCGGCAGGCCGGCCGTCTTGGCGTTCAAGTCCCACAGCGCGATGTCCAGCGCGCTCAACGCACGCATCACGGTGCCCTGGCGGCCTTGCAGCAGCGCCTCCTGGTACATGGCTTGCCACAGGCCTTCCACGGCATGCGAGTCCTTGCCCAGCAGCACGGGCCCCAGCAGGCTTTGCACCGCCGCCTCGAAGATGGCGCCGCCGGCGCTGCCCACGTAGCAAAAGCCGATGCCTTCCACGCCGTCGGTGGAACGCACCTTGACCAGGCCATAGTGCCGCGTGGAGACGGTGCGGTTCGAAAACGACGTGACTTTGTCCAACGGCACCGCGGCGGCGCATACGTCGATAGATTCAATGATGGGCACGGCAGGCTCCTTGATAAGGGAAAAATTCCGACAAGCGACGCCAACGCGGCTTGCGCGGGCTGAATGCTCTGGACGTATTCTTCCCTTGGCCAAAGAAAACAACAATTATCGTCACGCATCTTTAGAATATGGATATTCCATCTTCCCAAGAGACTTTCCGCCGTGGACTCGCGCTTTCTGCAAACCTATGTGCATGTGGTGGAACTGGGCTCCATCGCCCAGGCCGCCCGGCACCAGGGCCTGACGCCCGCTACTGTGCAGCAGCGGCTGCGGGCGCTGGAAGCGGACGTGGGCAGCGCGCTGATCGCCCGCTCCGGGCGCACCGTCAAGCCGACGCCGGCCGGCCTGCGCATCCTGGACCGCGCGCGCCACATCCTGCGCGACGTGCGGGACCTGCGATCGGCCGCCAGCGACACCGACCTGCCGGCCGGCCCCTTGCGGCTGGGCGCCACGCCCACCGCGCTGACCGGCATCATGCCGCCCGTGCTGCGCACCTGGGTCGCCCGCCACCCGCACATCGAAATCTATATCGAACCGGCGCCCACCACACTGTTGTACGGCAAGGTGCTGTCGGGCGAACTGGACGGCGCACTGCTGGTGCACCCGTTGTTCTCCCTGCCCAAGACCTGCGCGTGGCGCGATCTGCGCCATGAACCCCTGGTGCTGGTCACCCCCGCCGACATGAAGGTGCGCGACCCGCTGGCGGTGATCGCGCGCGAGCCCTACATCTGCTACGACCGCAGCGTGGTGGGCGGAAAAATGGCGGACGACTATCTGCGGGCGCGCAACCTGCGGCCGCACGTGCGGTTCGAGCTCGATGGCATCGATTCCATCGCCAAGCTGGTGTCGGAAGGATTGGGGGTGGCGCTGTTGCCGGACTGGGCCGCCTCCGACACGCCGGCGGCACGGGTCAAGCGCTGGCCGTTGCCGGCGCCCTGTCCGGTGCGTACGGTGGGCGCGATCTGGATGCGCGCAGGCGTGCGGTCGGAACTGATGCGGGCCTTCGTGGAACTGACCGAGTCGCAGCTCGGCCTGTCCCAGCCTTAGGCGATCGCGTCCTGCCCGTTGCGCGCCACGATCGCGCCGGCGGACACGACCAGGCGTCGGGGCTTGCGGGTCACCACCGCTTCGGCCACACAGCTGGCGTCCACCAGGACCAGGTCGGCGCGCGCGCCCGGCATCAGGCCGTAATCCGCGAAACCACAGGCGCGGGCCGCCGCGCTGGTCACGCAATCGAATGCCCATTCGACCTCATCGTCGCGGCGCAGATCGTTGCGCAGGCCGATCATCATGGCGCGCGCCAGCATGTCCGGGCTGCCATAAGGCGTCCACGTATCGCGGATGCCGTCGTTGCCGCCAAAGATCGTCACGCCAGCGTCGCGGCAGGCGCGCACGGCGGGCACGGGCCGCGATGGCGGCGCAGTGGTCAGCACCGCCACGTCCAACGCGGCCAGCCGCCGTAGCAGGCCGTCCAGCCGCTTGGCGTCTATCCCGCCCAGGCAGAAGGCGTGGCTCACGACCACCTTGCCCTGCATGCCGAGCGCGGCGACGCGGTCCAGGATCAGGTCCAGCGTGAACGCGCCCAGTTCGCCCGGTTCATGCAGATGGATGTCCACCGGCTTGCCGTGCCTGTCGGCCAGGCCGAACAGCACATCCAGGGATTTTGCGGGGTCGCGGTCGATCGCGGACGGGTCCAGGCCGCCCAGCACGTCGGCGCCTTGCGCCAGCGCCTGGTCCAGCAGTTCGGCCGTGCCAGGACGGATCAGCAAGCCCGATTGCGGGAAAGCGACCGTCTGGATTTCGATGCGGCCGGCCAGTTCTTCGCGGACGGCGTGCACGCCGTCCAGGTGGCGCAAGCCGGCGTCGGTATCGACGTCGACGTGGCTGCGGATGCGCGTCGTGCCTTCACGCAGAAACGCCAGCGCCAACGCCCGCGCATGGCTGGCGGCATCATGGCCCGAGCTGGCGCGCCAGGCGCGTTCGTTGTCGATGCGGTCCGTCAGTGCGGACCCGACTTCGTTCACATACCAGGGCGATTCCCAGTTGGTCTTGTCCAGGTGGGTGTGCCCTTCAACCAGGCCCGGCAGCAGCAAGGCGCCTCCGCCATCTTCCACCAAGGCATCGGCCGCGCCATCAATGGCCGCGCCGATGCGAGCGATGCGGCCGGCGCGCACCAGCACGTCCACGGTATCGCCGGGCGACACGCGGACATTCTTCAATAACAGGTCGGTCATGGTGTGTTCCGCACAAGCGCAGGCGGCCGGCCCCAACGGCCGGCTACGCAAACCCCTTAGGCATCAGCCTTGCGGCGGTTCGATCCAGAAGAAGCGTTCGCCTTGGCGGACCATGTCGGCCACGCCTTCGGCGCCGATGCGGTAGTCCGTACCCATCAGCGACGCGCCGCCGTCTTCATGGATGTGGATGACGGCCAGCGGGTCGTTGGCCATGGTGTACCAGTAGTAGCCAGGCTTGAGGTCGTGCAGGTCTGTAGTCATGCCTTGAGTATACAAATAACGACGGCGGTACAAAAAGACAACACTAATACAAACCGTGCCTGACATCGCGTACTCGACGCGTCATACTGCCTCACCTGGATAAAAATAGCTGGTGCACTGGTCACACATCGATTTCGACGCAGGCGGTAAACGCCCGGGACGTTAATCGAGAGGAGAATAGCGAGCGCATGAAAAGGCAGTCACTTCAATTCAGCGAACCGCTTAAGCAAGCCGTCTTGAACGGTTCTAAAGTGCAGAGCCGCCGCATTTTGAAGCCGCAGCCGACTAAACCCACCACGGTCTGGTATGCGGACGCGGAAGATTCCGGCAGATGGGTCGCCATGGGCCCCTGCCGCGATAACCCTTCGGAGCTGCGCAAGACCTCCAGCTGGGTCCGATGCCCCTATGGGAAATCCGGCGAGAGCATCATATTGACCGATGAAGCGGGGCAGCCTTTCGCGACGGCCGTAATCGTGGGCGTGCGCATACAGCGTTTACAGAACCTGACCGAAGCCGACGCGCGCGCCGAAGGCACCCAAGCCTTGTACCAATCCTCGGCGCTGCTGCCGGGCGTGCCGCTGCAAACGGCGTTCGCACTCACGTGGTGCGAGCGCTACGGTGCCCACGCCTGGGCCGCGAATCCATGGGTTTGGGTGGTGGAATTCCGTCGTCAGCAGGCCGAATAAGGCGTCGTCCGCCGGCGCGCGGCCTTCAGGCCCCGCCAGGATGGTGACGACGTGTAACGCCGCGCTTGAACTTCATCCTATTCCAGCTGATTTCAATCGATTTCAAGTGCGGGTTTACCAGAGCGGATGCACCACGCCGCAGTGCAGCAAGAACCGGGTTGCAGCCAAGACAGCAGTTGCGGATTGTCGCTATTGAGGGAGGCCCGCTTACGAAAAGCGAGCAGGAAAGCCCGAAAATAGGGTCGTCGAATACTCAACTTTGCTGTGTCGTGCAGCAGGCAGGTGCAACATGAAAAAATGGCTTATCGCAGGTGCCGGTGCCGCAGGTCTGCTGATCTCCAGCGTCGCATTGGCCCGTGTGGATGTGGGCATTTCCATCGGCGTACCCGGGGTGGTCTATCCGGCGCCGGTCTATGTCGCGCCCGCGCCGGTCTACGTGGCCCCGCCGCCGCCCGTCTACTACCGCCCGGCCCCCGTGTATGTGGCGCCCCCGGTGGTCTACCCCGCCCCGGTCTATTATCGCGGCGGCCCTTACTGGCGCGGCGGCCCGCCCCCGCGCTATTACGGCCCGGGCCCGGGTTATTACCGCGGACACGGGCACGGCCACGGCGACTGGCGCCGTTAAAAAGGCAAAGGCCACTCGATGAGTGGCCTTTTTCTTGTCTCCCGCAACGCGTGAGAAGCGCTGGCGGCGACATGCACTGCTATTTTCCTTGGGGACATTGTCCGGTGCCCCGTTTGGAACGGTATCAAGCCGCGGGAGCCGGTACCGGTTTGCCGGCCATGGCGGCCGGCTTTTGCAATGCCGCGTTGACCTTGTTGGCCCCCTGCGGCGATTCCTGAACAAGATCGATCCATCTACGGGGCGTACTCGACGCCCGCCACCAGCCATTATGCGGACGCATGAGCAAACTCCGGTTCACCGTTAAAACGCACACCATTGATTTCTTGGAACAATTGACGGCTTTCCTGTTCTGCTTCGTGCAAGTCAGAGAACGGCGCCTGTCCCGGCACAGTCCAGCATTTTTCCGGTGCGGTACCGCCGACTCGGCGGGTCCATATCTGCACGCGGTAGCCCTGTTCCTCTTCATGAGCGACAGAGCATCTCACACGAAAATCTCCAATCATTCTTGAAGTCATGGACAACTCCTTGTTTTATATGTGAATGAAGCGTGTAGAACGCGGGTGTATTGTGCCGCAACTATCCGGCCCTTTTATTGAAAATACACAATTGCTCACATCAAAATCAAGCACACACGCGCTCACGATAATGAGCAAAAGCGACAAGAATATGTCGCATGATAAAAAAAAACGGAGCCCGCAGGCTCCGTCTTTTTATCCGCCAAATGGAGGATAGGCGCGTCACGCGTCAGGGTTTCAGCACCGTAACGCCGCCCATATAAGGCTGCAGCGCTTCCGGAACCAGCACGCTGCCGTCGGCTTGCTGGTGGTTTTCCAGCACGGCCACCAACGCGCGGCCGACAGCCAGCCCGGAACCGTTCAAGGTATGCACGAATTCCGGTTTACCTTGGGCGTTGCGGAAACGCGCCTGCATGCGGCGGGCCTGGAAGGTCTCGCAGTTGGATACCGACGAAATCTCGCGCCAGGTGTTTTGCGCCGGCAACCAGACTTCCAGGTCATAGGTCTTGGCCGAACCAAAGCCCATGTCGCCCGTGCACAACAGCACCACGCGGTATGGCAGGCCCAGCAGCTGCAGCACGCGCTCGGCATGGCCGACCATGTCTTCCAGTGCGTCGTAAGACTGGTCCGGTTGCGTGATCTGCACCATTTCGACCTTGTCGAACTGGTGTTGGCGGATCATGCCGCGAGTGTCGCGGCCGCCGCTGCCGGCTTCGGAACGGAAGCAAGGCGTGTGGGCGGTCAGCTTCAGCGGCAGGTCCGCGGCGGCCTGGATGGTGTCGCGGGCCACGCTGGTCAGGGTGATTTCCGACGTGGAGATCAGGTATTGGTCTTCGCGCACATACGGGTTGCCCGCCGCGTCCACCTTGGGATCGTCGTCACCGCCGCCCTTGGACACGGCAAACATGTCGTCCTTGAACTTCGGCAATTGGCCCGTTCCGTACAGGGTCGAGGCGTTGACGATATAGGGCGTGTAGCACTCGGTATAGCCGTGCGTGCCCGTTTGCAGGTCCAGCATGAACTGGGACAGCGCACGGTGCAGGCGGGCGATCGGGCCGCGCATGAACGAGAAGCGGGCGCCCGACAGCTTGGCCGCCATGTCGAAATCCAGGCCCAGCGGTTCGCCGATGGCGACGTGGTCGCGCGCTTCGAACGCCAGGGCCGGCGGATTGCCGTCAGCGCCGGCGGCGCCAGGCAGCCAGCGGCGGACCTCGACGTTGTCGTCGGCGGATTCGCCCAGCGGCACGCTCGCGTGGGGCAGGTTCGGCACCGACATCAGCAGGTCGTTGAGCGGAGCCTGCAGCGCGGCCAGCTCTTCTTCGAGCTGCTTCAAGCGGACCGGCACGGCCTGCGATTCGGCCATGACGGCGCTGGCGTCTTCGCCCTTGGCCTTCAACTGACCGATCTGCTTGGCCAGCGCGTTGCGGCGGGCTTGCAGGGACTCGGTCTCGGTCTGGACGGCCTTGCGGCGAGACTCCAGATCATTGAACCGTTCCGTGTCGAAGGACACGCCACGGCTCTTGAGGCGGTCTACGACGGTTTGCAGGTCTTTGCGCAGCAGTATCGGGTCTAGCATGGTGATGTCAGTGAGGTTGCGGAAAGCAACGGGCGCGGCCCGTCACCGGTTCTTGGCGCGTTCCTGCGCGTCCAACTCGCGCAGGAATGCCAACTTCTGCTGGATTTTAGCCTCCAGGCCACGATCGGTCGGCCGATAGAAGGAAGGCTTCAGTCCATCAGGGAAATATTGTTCGCCCGCGGCGTAGCCGTGCGGCTCGTCGTGGGCATAGCGATAGGCCTTGCCGTGGCCCAATTGCTTCATCAGCTTGGTGGGCGCGTTGCGCAGATGGATGGGCACCGGTGCGCTGCCGTGCTCGGCGGCAAATTGGCGTGCTTGATTGTAGGCGTTGTAGACGGCGTTCGATTTGGCCGCGCAGGCCATGTAGACCACCGCTTGCGCCAGCGCCAGTTCGCCTTCGGGCGAGCCCAGGCGTTCATAGATGTCGGCGCCGTTGACCGCCAGGTCGGTGGCGCGCGGATCGGCCAGGCCGATGTCCTCGACCGCCATGCGCACCAGGCGGCGCGACAGGTATTTGGGATCGGCGCCGCCGTCGATCATGCGGCAGAACCAGTACAGCGCGGCATCGGGGTTGGAGCCGCGCACCGATTTATGCAGCGCGCTGATCTGGTCGTAGAAGGCGTCGCCGCCCTTGTCGAAGCGCCGCAGGTTCTGCGACAGCGAGATCTCCAGCCAGGCGGCGTCCACCGAGTCCCGGCCCGCCGACTGCGCGGATTCGGCCACGACTTCCACCGCGCTGATCAGGCGGCGCGCGTCGCCATCGGCCCAGGCCGCCAGTTGCTCGCGCGCGTCCGCCTCGACCCGGATGGCTTCGCCCGCTTCCAGCCCGTCGTTCAGCGCGTCGACCGCGCGGTCGACCAGCTGCTGCAGCTCTTCGGGCGAGAGCGATTGCAGCACGTACACCCGCGCCCGCGACAGCAAGGCCGAGTTGACCTCGAACGAGGGGTTTTCGGTGGTGGCGCCGATGAAGGTGAAAAGCCCGCTTTCCACATAGGGCAGGAACGCGTCCTGCTGCGCCTTGTTGAAGCGGTGGACTTCGTCGACGAACAGGATCGTGCGGCGGCCCTGGCCTTGCGCCACCTGGGCCACCGTGACGGCTTCGCGGATGTCCTTGACGCCGCCCAGCACCGCCGAAATGGCGATGAACTGAGCGTCGAAGCCATCGGCCATCAGGCGCGCGAGCGTGGTCTTGCCCACCCCCGGCGGCCCCCAGAAGATCATGGAATGGGGGCGGCCGGATTCGAAAGCGACGCGCAGGGGCTTGTCCGGGCCCAGCAGGTGCGATTGCCCGACCACGTCGGACAGGGTGCGCGGGCGCAGGCGTTCGGCCAGGGGCACATAGGGCCGATGCGCGGGATCGGCCGCGAAGAGATCGTTGCTCATTGGCAGCAGATGAGGGAAGACAGCAAGAAGTTCAAGTGGGTATTACACCATGCCCGCCGGCCTGCCCGGCCCTGCGGCCGGCCGGGCGCTCAGGACAATTCCGGCGGCGCGAAACGGCGGTTGGCCAGCACCGGGAGCACGCGGCGGGCGTGCGCCAGGCGTTCGGGATCGATGTCCGCGAACACCAGCGCGGGCCCCTCGCCCGCGCGCGCCGTCACGACGCCCAGCGGATCCACCACCATGCTGCAGCCGATATTGCGTTCACCGCATTCGCCGGTGGCGGCCACATAGCAGGTGTTCTCCAGCGCGCGCGCGGTGACCAGGACCTCCCAGTGCATCTCTTTCAACGGGCCCCGCACCCAGGCGGCCGGCAGCACCAGCAGGTCCGCGCCGTCCAGCGCCAGGCGGCGCGCCATTTCGGGGAAACGCACGTCGTAGCAGGTCATCAGGCCCACGCGCAGGCCGGCGATTTCCAGCAAGGGCGGAATCTCGGTGCCGGGCGTGACGTTGGTGGACTCCTTCATGTTGAAGGCGTCGTACAGGTGCAGCTTGCGGTACTGCGACACGATTTCGCCGTCGCGCAGCGTAATGAGCGTATTCCAGACCCGGCCTTCGCCGGTCGGAATGTGCACGCACATCATGGTCGACAGGGAGGACCCGCGGCTGGCTTCGCGCAGGCGCGTCATGAACGGGCCGTCCAGGGGCTGCGCGGCCTTCAGCACGATCTGCGGATCGGTGATGTCGCGGGCCAGGATGCCTTCGGGCAGCACCAGCAGGTCGGCGCCGCCCGCGCGGGCGCGCTCCATCAGGTCGACGCAGACCTGGGCGTTCTCTTCCCAGACGCGGCTGACGGCGAACTGGCCCAAAGCGACTTTCAGCATGACTCTTCCTTGTGGGAGCGGTTTGTCCGGCGAATTCCCGGCTTTTCTATTGTCGCGCCAACGGGCGCTGCGCGCCGACTACGGGAAACTCCTAGCTCCCGCTTGTAAATTTCTTTCACGATAATGAAAAAAACAGAATTTGACGTAAATATTTTCCATAGACGGCGCCCACCATGACGAACTCTTCCTCCCCTGCAGCCCTGTTGGACGTGAACGGCAAAGGCCTGGGCGCGTTCCCCGAGTCCTGTACCACCGCCGAGGTGGCGGCCCTGAACTGGAACCTGCTGGCCGAAGACGTCAGCCTGCCCGTGGCGGTGCTGTACGAAGCCCGCGTCCGCCACAACCTGCAGTGGATGCAGCAGTTCATGGAGGCATACCACGTCAAGCTCGCGCCGCACGGCAAGACCACGATGAGCCCGGCGCTCTTCAAGCGCCAGATCGACAACGGCGCCTGGGGCATCACGCTGGCAACCGCGCCGCAGGTGCTTGCCGCCTATCAGCACGGCATCCGCCGGGTGCTGATGGCCAACCAGCTGGTCGGCCGCGCCAACATGGCCATCATCGCCCGCCTGCTGCAGGATCCCGCCTTTACCTATTTCTGCATTGTGGATTCCCCCGCCAATGCCGCCCAGCTGGGCCAGTTCTTCGGCGAGCAGGGCCTGACCCTGCCGGTGCTGATCGAACTGGGCCCCGCCGGCGGGCGCACGGGAGTGCGCGATGACGCGCAGCTCCAGGCGGTGGTCGAGGAAATCGCCCGCTGGCCCGGCCTGGCGCTGGCGGGCATCGAAGTCTATGAGGGCGTGCTGCAGGAAGAAGGCGCCATCCGCGCCTTCCTGCGCCGCGCCACCGATGCCCTGCGCGGCCTGGCCACTGCCGGCCGCCTGCGCAAGCACGGCCCTGCGGTGATTTCCGGCGCCGGCTCGGCCTGGTTCGACGTGGTGGCCGAAGAATTCTCGCAGCTGGATATCGGCACGCCGCTAGAAGTGGTGCTGCGCCCCGGCTGCTACCTGTCGCACGACGTGGGCGTCTACCGCTCGGCCGCGGAACGCATCAACGCCCACAACCCGGTGGCCAAGAAAATGGAACCGGGCCTGCTGCCGGCCTTGCAGGTCTGGGCGTATGTGCAATCGCTGCCCGAAACCGGCCGCGCCATCATCGCGATGGGCAAGCGCGACGCCGCCTTCGACGCCGGTCTGCCCACGCCCGCCCTGCATTTCCGTCCCGGCCAGGATGCGCCTGCCGCCGCGCCCCGGTCGTGGAAGCTGACCGCCATGATGGATCAGCACGCCTTCATGCAGATCGGCGAAGGCGACGACATCCAGGTAGGCGACATGATCGCCTTCGATATCTCCCACCCCTGCCTGACGTTCGACAAGTGGCGCCAGGTGTTGCTGGTGGACGAGCAGTACCGCGTCACCGACGTGGCCGAAACCTTCTTCTGAACGCCCCCTGCCTGCCGCACCGCGCCAGGCCCGAGGGGGCTGAAAGACCTGGGATCCCGGCGCTTACCCGATACCACGCGACAACCTGTTTTTGACCCTCTGGAGAGAGAATCATGAACTTCCGTACCTCCCGGCGAGGCGGTGGGCTGACCAGCCTGCTCGCGGCCGGCGCAATTGGCTTGACCGCATTGTCGTCCCCCGCCCTCTGTGCCGCGCCGGTCAAGGGAGGCACGATATCGGTCGCCACCATCGGCGAGCCGCCGACGCTGGACCCGATGACCAGCACCGCCGACCTGGTGGGCATCCTGACGCAGCATTTCTTCGAAACGCTCTACACCTTCGACGCCAAGTGGAACCTGACCCCGCTCTTGGCCGACAAGATGCCGGACGTTTCCGCGGACGGCCTGGTCTACACGATCCCGCTGCGCCAGGGCATCACGTTCCATGACGGCTCCAAGATGGATTCGTCGGACGTGCTGGCCTCCTTGAAGCGCTGGACCGAAACCGCCACGCGCGGCAAGGGCGCGGCCAAGGTCATCAGCAGCATCGAAGCGCCGGACGCCAACACCATCCGCATCACGCTGAAAGAACCGTATGCGCCGCTGACCGCGCTGCTGGCCATGAACAATGCCGCGGCCGTCATCATGCCCAAGGGCAAGATCGCGCCGGTGCTGACCGAAATCGTCGGCACGGGCCCTTATCAGTTGAAGGCCCGCGTGCCGGACCAGTACATCCAGCTGGTGCGTTTTGAAGGCTACAAGCAGCGCGAAGGCGAGCCCGACGGCTACGGCGGCGCGCGCAAGCAATACCTGGACGAAATCCGCTTCGTGCCGGTCAGCAACGCCAACACCCGCTCGGAAGCCGCCGCCGCCGGCCAGTTCGACTATGTCGACTCGCTGCCCGTGGAAGCGCTGGACAAGCTCAAGGGCGGCCGTTCGGACCCGGTGATGCTCAAGCCCTTCGGCTGGCCGCGCCTGGTGCTCAACACCAAGCAAGGCATCATGTCCAACCTGGCCGTGCGCCAGGCAGTGCAGCTGGCGCTGAACGAAGAGGACATGCTGTTTGCCGCGTTCGGCAACAAGGAGTTCTACAAGCTGAACGGCGACCTGTATCCGGAAGGCTACCCGTGGGCCTCGTCGCTGGGCGGCAAGGTCTACAACAAGGCCGATTCCGCGGCCGCCAAGAAGCTCCTGGACGGCGCCAACGTCGCCGACAAGAAGATCCGCATCCTGACCAGCCAGCAGTACGAGTTCCATTACAAGATGGCGCTGGTGGCCGCGGAATACCTGAAGGCCGCCGGCTTCACGGTGGACATGCAGGTGGTGGATTGGGCCACCTTGACGCAACGCCGCCAGGACCCCGCCGTGTGGGACATCTTCATCACCCACAGCGTGTTCCTGCCGGAACCCGCGCTGATCGACTTCCCGTCCAAGGACGCGCCGGGCTGGTGGGACACGCCGCGCCGCGCGCAGGTGATGGACGCCTTCAACCAGGCGCGCACCCAGGAAGAGCGCATCAAGCGCTGGGCCGACGTGCAGCAGGCCGTGTATGACGAGATCCCCTTCGTGAAGGTCGGTGACTTCAATGCCCAGGCCGCGCGTTCGCCGTCGCTGCAAGGCACGAAACCCGCCCCGTGGCCGTTCTTCTGGAACGCCTGGAAGGCACCCAAATGACGGCATGAGGCACGTAGGATGGGTTGCGCGCGCGGGACGGCAGTGTTCTTGCTTAAGCCCTCTCGCGCTCCACCCATCCTACGGCCCCCCCACGCACCGCCCCGAATGACGCTTTTTAGGACATCATCGTGTTGCGTTATCTCTTAAACCGGCTGGTCGGGCTGGTGGCCGTGATGTTCATCGTCGCGACCATCGTGTTCGTCATCATCCGCGTCACGCCTGGCGACCCCGCCGCGGTGATGCTGGGTCCGCAGGCCAGCCAGCAGGACATCGCCGCGCTGCGCACGCAACTGGGGCTGGACCAGCCCATGGCGATCCAATACCTGTCGTGGCTGGGCAAGTTGGCGCAGGGCGACCTGGGCCAATCCATCTTCATGAACAAGCCCGTGCTATCGGCGCTGGCCGACCGCGCGGAGCCCACGATCCTGCTGACGCTGATGTCGCTCCTGATCGCCAGCGCCATCGCGCTGCCGGTGGGGATCCTGTCCGCGGTCAAGCGCGGCACCACGCTCGACCAATCGGTGCTGTCGTTTTCGATGTTCACCTCCAGCGTGCCAAGCTTCTGGCTCGGTCTGCTGCTGATGCAGATTTTCTCGGTGAAACTGGGCTGGCTGCCCGTGTCCGGCTACGGCGGCCCCGACGCGTCGTTGGCCACTCGCCTGTCGCACCTGATCCTGCCTGCCGTGGTGCTGGGACTGGTGAATTCCGCGCTGATCACCCGCTTCATCCGCGCCAGCATGCTGGACGTGCTGCGCGACGACTACGTGCGCACCGCAAGGGCCAAGGGCCTGCCGGAAAGCAAGGTCATCCTGAAGCACGCCGTGCGCAACGCGCTGATTCCCATTTTGACCGTGCTGGGACTGACGACGGCACTGCTGATCAGCGGCGCGGTCGTGACGGAAACGGTGTTCGGCCTGCCCGGCGTAGGCAGCCTGGTGGTGTCGGCGGTATTGCGCCGCGACTATCCCGTCATCCAGGGCGCACTGCTGGTCATCGCGGCCATTTACGTGCTGATCAACCTCCTCATCGACCTGCTGTACCTGGTGGTCGATCCTCGGGTCCGTTACTGATGATGCGTCCTACCTCCGAAGCGCCCGCGGCGGCGCCCGATGCACCGCAAGTGGAGCAACTGACATGACAACCGGGACTACCGTGAATTCCGGAACCGACCGCTGGCAGGTGCTGCGCCTGCTGGTGTCGCGCAAGACGGTCCTGATCAGCCTGATCGTGATCATCGTATTGGTGGCCGCGGCGCTGCTGGCGCCGTGGGTCAGCCCCTACGACCCGTTCAAGCTGTCCATCATGAACCGGCTGAAGGCGCCGGGCGCCGCGCACTGGTTCGGCACCGACGACTTCGGACGCGACGTGTTCAGCCGCGTCATCTACGGCGGCCGGCTGTCGTTGATGGTGGGCTTTTCCGTCGTGATCGTGTCCAGCGTGCTGGGCATCGCGCTGGGCCTGGTGGCCGGCTTCTTCCGCTCGGCCGACAAGTTCGTCTCGCGCCTGATCGACGCCATGATGGCGTTTCCCGACATCCTGCTGGCCATTTCGCTGGTGGCCGCGCTGGGACCGTCGCTGATCAACGTGGTGATCGCGCTGGGCATCGTCTACACGCCGCGCCTGGCCCGCATCGTGCGCGCCTCGACGCTCGTGATCCGCGAGCTGCCCTTCGTGGAAGCCGCCCGCGCACTCGGCGTGCCGACCTGGCGCATCGTCACCGTGCACGTGCTGCGCAACCTGGTGTCGCCCATCCTGGTGCAGGGCACGTTCATCTTCGCCTACGCGATCCTGGCCGAAGCCGGCCTGTCGTTCCTGGGCGTCGGCGTATCGCCCGACATCCCCACCTGGGGCACCATGATCAACGCCGGCCAGCAATACATGGGCTCGGCCGACTGGATCATGATCTTCCCGGGTATCGCCATTGTCCTGTCCGTGCTGTCGCTGCAACTGGTCGGCGACGGCTTGCGCGACGTCCTCGACCCGCGCTTGCGCAAGGAGCTGTAATCATGACGGCAAGCACCCGAGACGTCGTGCTGTCCGTGGAAGGGCTGAAGACCTGGTTCCACAGCCGCGACGGCATCGCCAAGTCCGTGGACGGCGTCACCTTCGACCTGGCCCGCGGTGAAACGCTGGCCATCGTGGGCGAATCCGGTTCCGGAAAATCCGTGACCAGCCTGTCCATCATGGGCCTGTTGCCCAAACCGGCCGGCCGCATCGAAGGCGGCAAGATCCTGTACCGCGACCGCCAGGGCACGCAGCACGACCTGGCCCGCGCCACGCCCGCCACCCTGCAAAAGATCCGCGGCGCCGAAATCGCCATGATCTTCCAGGAGCCGATGACCAGCCTGAACCCGCTGTACACGGTGGGCGACCAGATCGCCGAGGCCGTGCTGCAGCATGAAGGCGGCTCTTACGCTTCGGCGATCCGGCGCGCCCGCGACATGCTGGAACGCGTGGAGATCCCAGCGGCCGACCGCCGCGTGAACGAGTATCCGCACCAGATGTCGGGCGGCATGCGCCAACGGGTGATGATCGCGCTGGCGCTGGCCTGCAACCCCGCGGTGCTGATCGCCGACGAGCCCACCACCGCGCTGGACGTCACCGTGCAGGCCCAGATCCTGGACCTGCTGCGCCGGCTGCAGAAAGAGATGAACATGAGCATCCTGTTCATCACCCACAACCTGGGCGTGGTGGCCGAGATCGCGCACCGCGTGGCCGTCATGTACGCCGGGCGCGTGGTGGAAGACGCGGGGGTCTACGACCTGTTCGAAAAACCCACACACCCCTATACCCGCGGCCTGTTGTCCTGTCTGCCCACCGCCGCCTTGCTGGCCTCGGGCGAACGCTTGCGCGCGATCCCCGGCAACGTCCCCAGCGTGCTGTCGCTGCCGGCCGGCTGCACGTTCGCGCCGCGCTGCGAACTGGCCGCCGACGACTGCCGCGCCGCCGTGCCCGAACTGATTGCCGTGCAGCCCGAGCACCGCGCGCGCTGCATCAAGGTGAAACCGATATGACGAGCCCCCAAGTGAGCGTGCGCGCCGAAGATCCGCTGGTCCGCATTGAAGACCTGAAAGTCCACTTCCCGACCTCGCAGGCGCGCCACGCGCCCGTGGTGCGGGCCGTGGACGGCGTCAGCTTCGACGTGCCCAGAAACACCATCGTGGGCCTGGTGGGCGAATCGGGATCGGGCAAGACCACTACTGGCCGAGCGCTATTGCGCCTGTTCGCGCCGACCGCCGGCCGCATCCTGTTCGACGGCCACGACATCACCAAGCTGAACGAAAAGCAGATGCTGCCGTGGCGCCGCCGCATGCAGATCGTGTTCCAGGACCCGTACGCCAGCCTCAACCCCCGCATGACGGTGGCCGAGATCCTGGGCGAGGCGCTGGACACGCACCGGCTGGCGCAGCACCGCCGTTCGGCCCGGATCGGCGAGCTGCTGGAGCGCGTGGGCCTGAACGCCGACCACAGCCGCCGTTACCCGCACGAGTTCTCGGGCGGCCAGCGCCAACGCATCGGCATCGCCCGGGCGCTGGCGGTGGAACCCGACTTCATCGTGGCGGACGAACCCGTATCGGCGCTGGACGTGTCGGTGCAGGCGCAGGTGCTGAACCTGCTGCAGGACCTGCAACGCGACCTGGGCCTGACCATGCTGTTCGTCGCCCATGACCTGGCCGTCGTCGACTACCTGTGCGACGAGGTCGTCGTGATGTACCTGGGCCGCGTCATGGAGCGCGGCCCCACCAGTGAGGTCTACGCCCGGCCGCGCCACCCCTATACCCGTGCGCTGCTGTCCGCGGCGCCCGTGCCGGATCCGCGCGCGCCGCGTTCGCGTATTCTGCTTAAAGGCGATATCCCCAGCCCGGTCAATCCGCCATCCGGCTGCGTGTTCCGCACGCGTTGCCCGCACGCCATCGACGCCTGCGCAACAATCGAAGCGCAGGCCGTCAGCGTGGGCCCGGGCCACTTCGTGGCCTGTTCGCGCATCGACGACCCCGAGCTGGCCTAGCCTTTGCCCCGCCCCGATCTGATCCAGGAACCCCACATGAACATCATCCGCGACATCGTCTTCCAGATACGCAGTCGGCGGGACGCATTGAGCGTGACTGAACGCAAGGTCGCCGACGCCATCCTGGACGACATCATGTGGGGCGCCAGCGCCACGGTCGACCAGCTGGCGACGAAGGCGGGCGTCAGCATCGCCACCATCTCGCGCTTTGCTCGCACGGTGGGCTGCGAAGACACCCGCGACCTGAAGATGAAGCTGGCGCAGGCGAGCACGGTGGGCAGCCGCTTCCTGGACCCCAGCGCACCGGCCGAGGAAAGCACCTTCTACGCCCGGATCTACGCCGATATCGAAAGCACGCTGCGCGCGCATCTGCCCACCTTCACCGAGCAGCTGTTCGAGCAGGCATCGTCCATCGTCGACGGCGCGCGCATGATCTACGTATTCGGCATGGGCGGCGCGTCCGCCGTGCTGGCGCAGGAAGTGCAGTCGCGCCTGGTGCGTCTTGGCTACCCCATTGCCGTCTACAGCGACGCGGTGCTGCTGCGCATGGTGGCCGCCACCCTGGACGAGCGCGATGCCGTGCTGATCCTGTCGGCCTCCGGCCTGACGCCCGAAATCGTCGGCGCCGCCCGCATCGTCAAGCAATACCGCGCCCGCATCGTCGCCATCACCGACGCCACCTCCGAACTGGCGAAGCTGGCCGACGTGGTGCTGCCGATCCGCACGGACGAAACCGACTTCATCTACAAACCCTCGGCATCGCGCTACGCGATGATGCTGGCCATCGACCTGCTGTCGACCGAACTGGCCATGCTGAACCAAGAGGAAAACCGCGAACGCCTGCGCCGCATCAAGCTGGCGCTGGACGAGCACCGCGGCGGCCCGAACCGTTTGCCGCTGGGCGATTGAACCTGGAACCCAAGATGTACGACACCCTCATTGGCAACGTCCGAATCCTGGACGGCACCGGCGGCGCCGAAACCCGCGCCAGCGTGGCGCTGGCCGATGGCCGCATCGCCGCCATCGGCGCACTGCCCGGCGCGCAGGCCCGCCACCTCATCGACGGCACGGACCTGGCGCTGGCCCCCGGCTTCATCGACGTGCACACGCATGACGACACCAACGTCATCCGCACGCCGGGCATGCTGCCCAAGCTGTCCCAAGGCGTGACCACCGTGGTGGTGGGCAATTGCGGCATCAGCGCCTCGCCCGTGTCGCTGCGCGCCGAGCCCCCGGACCCGATGAACCTGCTGGGCGGCCGAGAAGATTTCAACTACCCCACGTTCGCCGACTACACGCGCGCCATCGAAGCGGCGCGGCCTGCGGTGAACGTGGCCGCGCTAGTGGGCCACACCGCCCTGCGCAGCAATCACATGGACCGCCTGGACCGCGCCGCCACGCAGGCCGAGGTGCTGGCCATGCGCGAGCAATTGCGCGAGGCGCTGGCGCACGGAGCGATCGGCCTGAGCACGGGCCTGGCCTACGCCTCCGCCTTCGAGGCCGACACGGCCGAAGTCAAACTGCTGGCCGAAGCGCTGGACGAATTCGGCGCGCTCTACACCACGCACCTGCGGTCCGAGTTCGCCGCCATCCTCGAGGCCATGCAGGAAGCGTTCGACATCGCCCTGCACGCCCGCGTGCCGGTGGTGGTGTCGCACCTGAAATGCGCCGGCGCCGGCAACTGGGGCCGCACGAAGGAAGTGCTGTTCAAGCTGGAAAACGCAGGCCGCCTGCAGCACGTGGGCTGCGACTGCTATCCATATTCGGCCAGCTCGTCCACGCTGGACTTGAAGCAGGTCACCGACGAGTTCGACATCGACATCACCTGGTCCGTGCCGCATCCCGAACAGGCGCGCCGCAAGCTGGCCGCCATTGCCGCCGATTGGGGCGTGACGTTGCTTGAGGCCGCGCGCCGCCTGCAGCCGGCCGGCGCCGTGTATCACAACATGCACGAGGACGACGTGCGCCGCGTGCTGTCGCACCCGCTGACCATGGTGGGATCGGACGGCCTGCCCAACGACCCGATGCCGCATCCCCGCCTCTGGGGCGCCTTCCCGCGCGTGCTGGGCCATTACAGCCGGGATGTGGGACTGTTCCCGCTGATCCAGGCCGTGCACAAGATGACCGGCCTGTCCGCCGCCCGCTTCGGCCTGGCCGACCGCGGCCTGGTACGCGAGGGGTATCACGCGGACCTGGTGCTGTTCAATCCGGACACGGTCATCGACCGCGCCACCTTCGCCGCGCCGGTGCAGACCGCGGCCGGCATCGAAGCCGTCTGGGTCAATGGCGTCCTGTCGTACCACCAGGGACAACCCACCGGCGACCGCGCCGGCCGCTGGCTGCCGCGCAACGGCGACCTGCACGCAAGCTTCGCGGCAGCGTCTTCCCGCTCTCCCGCATCAATCCAATCCCAATAGGAGCCTCCCCATGAGCAATGTCCCCACCCCCGACAAGAACGGCATCACCCGCTACGGCGTCGCCGGCGGTACCGGCCAGGGCGGTTCGCACATGCCGTTCGCGCGTGCGGTCGCCGCCGACGGCTGGCTGCACGTGTCCGGCCAGGTGCCGATGGAAAACGGCGAGGTGATCGAAGGCGGAACCGTGGCGCAATGCCACAAGGCCATCCAGCAACTGCTGGCCATCTTGAAGGAAGCCGGCTATGGCCCGGAACACGTGGTGCGCTGCGGCGTGTGGCTGGACGACGCCCGCGACTTCCCGTCGTTCAACAAGGTGTTCAAGGAGTACTTCGGCGAAAACCCGCCCGCCCGCGCCTGCGTGCAGTCCAGCCTGATGGTGGACGCCAAGGTGGAGATCGATTGCGTGGCGTACAAGCGGCCTTGATGGCGCGTCCTTGATCGGCAGCCCGCAATGAAAATGGCCCGGTGATCAACCGGGCCATTTTTTACATCTTCACCACATCGACGCCCTTGGGCGCCGTGAATTGGAATTCCTTGGCGGACAGCGACGGGTTGGCCGCGATCGCCGACAGATCGACGCGGGTCGTCTGGCCGAAGGAATCCAGGAGTTCGACGCGCACCGGCAGGTTGTCCTTCATGCCGATGTCCACGCGCGAAAAGCCGGCGTCCGCCGTGCGCGGTTTGGCGCGCAGCCACTCCACGCCATCCTTGGCCGGCAGCGCCGATACGTCGAACGATTGCTCGAGCGACCCCGAGCCAAACAGGATCGCGGCGGGCGACGTGCCGATGGCGGCATCCACCTTGCGCTCGGTCACCTGCGCCAGATCCGGATCGAACTGGAAGACCGTGCGGCCGTCGGAGATGACGAGCTGTTCGTACGGCTTTTGCACCGCCCATTTGAACTTGCCGGGGCGCTGGAACGAAAACACGCCGGTCTGCGCAGGTTGCGTGCGGCCCTGGTTGTTCACCGTGTATTGCGAGAACGAACCGGTGGCCGCCGTCACGGAAGAGACGAACGCCTTCAACTGCTCTTGCGCGCTGGCGGCGAACACCAGGGCGGGCGCCAGACTCAAGGCGGTGGCGATGGCCAGGCGGCGAAACGTCTTCATCATGCTTCCTCTCGGGCGGCGGCTGCGGCAGGGACCAGGATTTCCCGGTTGCCATTGGATTGCATCGCCGACACCATACCCGATTGCTCCATTTGCTCGAGTAACCGGGCCGCGCGGTTGTAACCAATGCGCAGGTGACGCTGCACCAGCGAAATCGAGGCGCGGCGGTGCTTGAGCACCACTTCGCACGCCTGGTCGTACATCGGGTCGGACTCGGCGTCGCCGCCGATGCCGGTGACGCTGCTGGCGCCCTCGCCGTTGTCGCCCTCGACCCCGCCTTCCAGCAGGCCTTCGATGTAGTTGGGTTCGCCCTGCGCCTTCAGGCTTTCCACCACGCGGTGCACTTCATCGTCGCTGCAGAACGCGCCGTGCACGCGCACCGGCAAGCCGGTGCCCGGCGGCATGTAGAGCATATCGCCCTGGCCCAGCAGGGTTTCGGCGCCCATCTGGTCAAGAATGGTGCGGGAGTCGATCTTGGACGACACCTGGAACGCAATGCGCGTGGGGATGTTGGCCTTGATCAGGCCCGTGATGACGTCCACGCTGGGACGCTGCGTCGCCAGGATCAGGTGGATGCCGGCGGCGCGCGCCTTCTGCGCCAGGCGGGCGATCAGCTCTTCGATCTTCTTGCCCACCACCATCATCAGGTCGGCCAGCTCGTCGATGACCACCACGATGGTGGGCAGCGGCGACAGCGGTTCGGGCGCATCGGGCGTGAGCGAGAACGGGTTCGGGATGGGCTCTTCGCGCTTGATGGCGTCCCGGATCTTGGTGTTGTAGCCCGCCAGGTTGCGCACCCCCATCTTGCTCATGAGGCGGTAGCGCTTTTCCATTTCGCCCACGCACCAGTCCAGCGCGTTGGACGCCTGGCGCATGTCGGTCACGACCGGCGCCAGCAAGTGCGGAATGCCCTCGTAGACGCTCATTTCCAGCATCTTCGGGTCGATCAGGATCAGGCGGGTGTGGGACGCGTCGGCCTTATACAGCAAGGACAGGATCATGGCGTTGATCCCCACGGACTTGCCCGAACCCGTCGTACCCGCCACCAGCAGGTGGGGCATCTTGGCCAGATCGGCCACGACCGGGTTGCCGGCGATGTCCTTGCCCAACGCCATCGTCACCACCGAATGGCTGGCGTGGTAGGTCTGTGAACCGAGGATTTCGGACAGGCGCACCATCTGACGGCGCGGGTTGGGCAGTTCCAGGCCCATCAGGTTTTTGCCGGGAATGGTTTCCACCACCCGGATGCTGACCAGGCTCAGCGCGCGCGCCAGGTCCTTGGCCAGGTTGACGATCTGGCTGCCCTTCACGCCGGTGGCCGGCTCGATTTCATAGCGCGTGATGACCGGGCCGGCCTGCGCCGCCACCACGGTGACGGACACGCCGAAGTCGGCCAGCTTCTTCTCGATCAGGCGCGACGTGAATTCGATGGTTTCGGCCGACACCGTTTCCTGATTGGTCAGTGGCGGGTCCAGCAGGCTGATGGCTGGCAGGTCGCCTTCGGTGCCACCCGCAGGCGCGAAGAACAGCGACTGCTGCTTTTCCTTTTCGACGCGTTCGGACTTGGGCACGACGGTAATGGCGGGCTCGATGCGCACCGGCTGCTCGTGCACCAGTTTTTCCTGCTTGGCCTCGACCTGTTCGGTACGCACGGCCTTGGCCACCTGGCCGACCTTGCGGTCTTCGCGGGCGGCGTAGGAATTGCGGACGCGGCGGATCAGGCCTTCCATCCAGGAACCCACGCGTTCGGCCACGGCCAGCCACGAGAACGAGAAGAACAGGCTCAAGCCGATAGCCAGCATGACCAGGAAGGCCAGCGTGCTGCCGGTAAAACCGATGCTGCGGCTGATCAGGTCGGCCAGCGTGTGGCCGATGACGCCGCCTGCGCCGCTGGCGGTCTCGGAGGCGCCGGGCAGATGCGTGCCGCGGCTGGCCAGGCGCAGGGCTTCCATGCCCAGCGAGCCCAGCAGCAGCAGGAAGAAGCCGATGCCCTCTTCCCAGTGGACGCGCGGCAGCACTTCCGGTTGTTTACCATTAGTTACCTTAAGCTGGCTGGCCAGCCGCCGGTAGCCCGCGCGCACCCGGTGCAGCAGCAGGACGACCCACCACCAGGCCGAGAAGCCGAAGAGATAAAGGAGGATGTCCGCCAGATAGGCGCCCAGCCGTCCCCCGTGGTTGCGCACGACGTCGCCGGGCACGGAGTGCGACCAGCCAGGGTCGGACGCGCTCCAGGTGGCCAGCACCAGGGTGAGCCAGGCCGCCAGGGCGGCAAATAGGATCCAGCGGGCTTCGCGCAGCAACGCGGAAATACGCGTTTGTAGCGGCGAAGGCCCGTTGCGGGTGTTGCGCGAGGCGCGCGGAGAAGCAGTCGAGATACGCGGCATGCGGCTCATTATAATTGGGCGTTAACCTAAAGATACCCGCCCATGTCCACGCCTACGCACGCTAAAGTTTTGATACTCGGTTCCGGCCCTGCCGGTTACACGGCGGCCGTCTATGCGGCACGCGCCAATCTGAGCCCTGTTCTTGTTACAGGTCTGGCCCAAGGCGGCCAGCTCATGACCACCACGGATGTCGACAATTGGCCGGCCGACGCGGATGGCGTGCAGGGTCCGGACCTGATGCAGCGCTTCCAGAAGCATGCTGAACGCTTCAATACCGAAATGCTGTTCGACCACATCGCGAAGGTCGACCTGTCCAAGCGCCCGTTCACGCTGACCGGCGACACCGGCAAGATCTACACCTGCGACGCCCTCATCATCGCCACCGGCGCCTCGGCCAAATACCTGGGCCTGCCGTCCGAGCAGTCCTTCATGGGCCGCGGCGTGTCCGGCTGCGCCACCTGCGACGGTTTCTTCTACCGTAACCAGGACGTGGTCGTGGTGGGCGGCGGCAACACCGCCGTCGAGGAAGCCCTGTACCTGTCGAACATCTGCCGCAAGGTCACCCTGATCCATCGCCGCGACAAATTCCGCGCCGAACCGATCCTGGTCGACAAGATGATGGCCAAGGTCGAGAACGGCAACATGGCGCTGAAGACGTTCCACACGCTGGAAGAAGTGCTGGGCGACGACAGCGGTGTAACTGGCGTGCGCGTACGCCACGTGGACACTGGCGTCACCGAAGACATGCCGGTCACCGGCGCCTTCATCGCCATCGGCCATCAGCCGAATACGGAAATCTTCCAGGGCCAGCTGGAAATGAAGGACGGCTACATCGTCACCAAGAGCGGCCTGTCCGGCATGGCGACCATGACCTCCGTTCCGGGCGTGTTCGCCGCGGGCGACGTCCAGGACCACGTCTACCGCCAGGCCATCACCAGCGCCGGCACGGGCTGCATGGCTGCCCTGGACGCCCAACGGTGGTTGGAGAATGCGGGGCAGTAAGGTCGGCCTGGCCGACCTGAAACGCCTGAAGAAAGACCTGCAGGCCGAGCGCGAACGCGAAGCGCTCGCCAAGCGGGTCGCGGTGCTGAAGAAGCCGGAAAGCGCGCCGTTGGACGACATGGCCGCTTTCCAGCGCACGATGAAGTCCGTCACGCCGATCAAGGCGGCCGCGCGCGCTGAGCACAAGCCCGTGGCGGAACCCGCCCCGGCGCTGCGCCGCGCCAATGCGCTGGGCGAAACCCCGTCGCGCGCAGACGCCGGCGTATCCGACGGCGGCGAAATCACGCATCTCTTGTCCGAAGGCGGCACTGCTTTTGTGCGCAGCGATGCCGCGCCTGACACCGCCCGCAACCTGCGCCGCGGCCAGTGGCGCGCGGGCGCGGAACTGGACCTGCACGGCCTGCGCGTCGAACAGGCCCGCCACGCGCTGCTGTCCTTCCTGGACGAATGCCAGGAACACGGCATCCGCTGCGTGCGCGTCGTGCACGGCAAGGGCTACGGCTCGCAAGGGCTGGAACCGGTGCTGAAGGACAAGGCCCGCACCTGGCTGGTGCAAAAGCATGAAGTCCTGGCGTTTTCCGAGGCGCCCGAACGCGAAGGCGGCGCCGGCGCGCTGCTGGTGCTGTTGCGGCAATCCGAAGGAATGCGCAAATGAAATGGCTCTACCTGGGTGTGGCGATCATCGCCGAGATCTTCGCCACCAGCGCCCTGAAGGGCTCCGAGGGCTTCACCCGCCTGGTGCCGTCCCTCATCACCGTGACGGGCTACCTGGTCTCCTTCTACTTCCTGTCGCTGACGCTGCGCGAGATCCCGGTGGGCATCGCCTACGCCATCTGGTCCGGGGTAGGCATCGTACTGATCTCGATCGTGGGCGCAGTGCTGTTCAAGCAGCACCTGGACACGCCGGCGTTGATCGGCATCGGCCTCATCATCGCCGGCGTGGTGGTGATGAACGTGTTTTCGAAATCCGTCTCGCATTGAGCCGCCCCGTCGCGCCACCGGCTGCGTCTTGCGTTCGCCGTTGGCTGGCGGCTTGGCTGTGCCTGAGTTGCCTCACCTTCCTGCCGGCCGGCAACGCCTGGTCGCAGGAATTCAACCGCGCCGCGGAACTCGTGCGCTACCGGGCTTGGCTGACGGATTTCAAACAGGACCTGGAGCGCTTTTCCACATCGCGGCGCCCGTTGTCCGAAACCGAACTGGACGCCATGTTCGCCCGCTCGGTGGTGCCCGGATCGCGCGCAGCGGCATTCGTCCGCCAGCGCTTTGCGCGGCGCGGCGACGACGGCGCCTATTTCCCGCAGATGGGCCCGCGCGCGATCTTCCTGGGCGTGCTGGACAGCGGCATCCCCGCCGGCCAGGGCGGCCTGTACCCGGAAACGGACCTGGCGCTCAACGCCGCGGACCTGACCGTCTGGTACCTGCATGTGGACGTAGGCGACATGACCAATACCTATCTGCTGTCGGACAAGCATTTCACGCCGTACCGGCTGCCGCCCCCCGGCAAGCTGGAACGCAATGCCTACCCGTTCCTGCTGATGGACACGCATGCCGGCGCGCTGCGCCTGGGTGGCGTCAGCAGCGAACTCTGGGGGTTGATCGTCTACCTGCACAATGCCACGCGTTGAATCCGCCCTGCGCCTGTTGGCGCTGACGGGCCTGTCGATGGCGCCCGGGCTGGCCAACGCGCTGTGTGAACCGCTGGCGGCGGCCGCGCAGCGACAGACCGTCGTGGCCGACATCTCGCTGGACGGCACCAACACCTTGCTGGCGCTGGACGGTTCGCGCATCCCGTCCTGGCAGGCCGCCGCCACGGTGGAGACCGGCGCACGCGCCACGCCTGTCATCTGGGCCGAACGCGTGGACTGGTCGGTGTACGCTGCCGCGCCGGACGCGCGCATCGGCCTTGCGATGCTGCGCTTCGAAACCGGCGCCGACGGCCGCCGGCACTTGTGCGGCATTGCGCGCTACAGCGCCGACGCGGTGGAGGCGGCCCGTGAATCCGGCAAGGCCGACCTGCCACGGCCCGACTCGGAAACCCGCTATTACTATGGCGAAGGCGACCGCTTGACCGGCTTTGAGGAGCGCTCCCGTGCGGCCGACGGCCGCCCGAACCCGCCGGTACGCCACTGCCTGCGCTATGACGAACACGGTTGGCTCGCCGAGTTGGGCGCCGTCGCTTGCGCCTCCCCTTCCCAACCGATGACCCGCTACGTGCATGACGCGGCAGGCCGGCTGCTGCGCGTCATCGCCTATCAAGACAATGCCGGGAAGGCGTCCCAGGTCGTGACCTATGACGGCCGGGGCCGCGCCACGCAACGCTATCTGCGCCAACGCACCGGGTGGGCGGAAGACGGCCCTGCGCTAGGCCTCCCCTATCGCGAGATACCAAGCGAGTACGCCGTGCTGGTGTTGCCCGGCCCGGCCTGGAAGCCGCCCGCGCTGGATTCGTACCACTATGACTGGGCCATCGTGCAGCCCGCGCCCGGCAAGGGCGGCCGCGACATCTACGCCGCCAAGCGCGACCCCGCCCAGGTGCTGGCCAACGGCAACAGCGGCAACGGCGGCCGATTCGCCCTGACCGCCGCGCAGAAGCAGCGCGTCTGGGAATCCGCCGGCCAGACGCCAGGCAGTGTGCAATGGCTATGGGCGCCGGGCCAGACGTATACCTTGCTGCAAGCCATGCCCGACGCGGCGTGGGCGGCCTGCACCGATCCGGACAACCGGCAGGCCGACGCCTGCGGCACGCCTTAGGCGTTTTCGGCGGGCGGGCGGGGTGCGCCCGGGTGGCGCAGATAATCCACCAGCGCCAGCGTCGCGCGGTCAGGCGGCGGCGTCAGCAGCGACACCACGACGATCGTCAGGAAAGCCACCGGCGCGCCGAATATGCCGGCCGCGATCGGCTGGATGCCCCACCACAGGTCTACCGGCTGCGTGCGCGAAATGCCCAGCACCCATTCGCGCAGCCACGGGTGCGTGTGCGTCATGTAGGCGAAGGTCACGGCCAACCCTGCGGCCATGCCCAAGGTGGCGCCCCATTTGTTGGCGCGCCGCCAGAACACGCCCATGACCAGCGCGGGAAAGAAGGACGACGCTGCAAACGAAAACGCGGCGGACACCATGAACAGGATGTCGGCGGGCTTGCGCGCCGCCACCCAGGCCGCCCCGAACGCCACCACCAGCAACAGGATCTTGGACACCATCACCCGGCGCGCGGCAGACATGCGCGGCGACACCATCCGGTACCACATGTCGTGCGACAGGGAATTGGACAAGGTCAGCAACAGGCCGTCGGCGGTGGACAGCGCGGCCGCCAGCCCGCCGGCGGCCACCAGGCCAGAAATCACATAGGGCAGCCCGCCGATCTCGGGCATGGCCAGCACCACCACATCGGCGCCCATGCTGATTTCGCTTAGCTGCACGACGCCGTCGCGGTTGATGTCGGTGACGTCCAGCAGGTTGCTGTCCACCGCGCTCCAGGCGTGCACCCAGTTGGGCAGGCTCAGGAAATTCGACCCCACGACCTGCGTATAGACCTCGTACTTGACCAGCAGAGCCAGCGCGGGCGCCATGAAATACAGCAGCAGGATGAACAGCAGCGACCAGCACACCGACTTGCGCGCCTCGATCACCGACGGCGTGGTGTAAGAACGCATCAGGATGTGCGGCATCCCCGCGGTTCCCAGCATCAGGCACAGCACCAGCGCCAGGAAATTGATGCGCATGTTGCGCCGCTCTTCGGGGTCTTTGGCGGGAAAGGGCTCCGCATGCGGCGTGGGCGGGGCGGCCCGCGCTTCGAAGGTCGCGCGGGCTTGCGACCAGAGCACGCGCGCATCTTCCACGCTGGCCGGGTACGCGGCCAATTCCCGTTCGGCCGAACGGATCTCGACCATGGGCGCATCGCTGGCGTTCAACTGCGCCAGGCGGCTGCGCAGCTTGTCCTTTTCCAGCGTCCAGGATTCGGGCAGCGCCTGCACGCGCTGCGCCATCTGGTCGGCGTGCTGCTGCCACAGCCGGCGCACCTCGATTTCGGAAGGGTCGTTCTGCAGGTAGATCTCTTTTTCGGTCACCTGCTGCAGCACCACGCCCGCCGACAACTGCGGCACGGGCATGTCGGTGTGTTTGATCGACAGCCACACCACCGGCACCAGGTAGGCGATGACGAGGATGATGTACTGCCCCACCTGCGTCCACGTCACGGCGCGCATGCCGCCCAGGAACGAACAGACCAGCATGCCGCCCAGCGCCACGAAGATGCCCAGCTCGAACGAAATGCCGGTCATGCGCGTGGTGATGATGCCCACGCCATAGATCTGCGCCACCAGGTAAGTGAACGAACACAGGATGGCGCAGGCCACGCCCGCCAGGCGCGGCATGTTGCCGCCATAGCGCGCGCCCATGAAATCCGGAATGGTGTATTGCCCGAAGCGCCGCAAATACGGCGCCAGCAGCATCGCCACCAGCACGTAGCCGCCCGTCCAGCCCATGATGTAGGCCAGCCCGCCATAACCGGTCAGGTACAGCGTGCCCGCGACGCCGATGAAGGATGCCACCGACATCCAGTCCGCCGCCGTGGCCATGCCGTTGTAGATGGCGGGCACGCGCCGCCCGGCCACGTAGTATTCGACCTGGTCCGAGGTACGGCACACAATGCCGATGCCCGCATACAGGCTGACCGTGACCAGCAGGAAGACATAGCCGATCCAGTTGCGCGGCATGCCCAGGATCTCGGCCAACGCCATCAGCAGGATCATCAGCGCGAAGCCGGCCGTGTACAGCACGTAGATGCGGCGCAGGCGGATCCGGAATTCCTGGGGGGTGTCTCCGCTGAAAAACGGCATCAGCGGTCCCCGCCCGCGGCGTCTGCCTCGGCGCGCTCGTCGGCCCGGTTCATGATCCGAGCATACACGCCGATGATGATCAGGTAGGCCAGCGGCGCGCCATAAGCCGCCATCCAGAAAGCGAACGGCCAGCCGATGAAATCGAAGGTCAGGCTACGGGCGAAAAAGGCGGGAATGAAGGTCAGCGCCGCCCAGACGGCGAGCAGCAACAGGATCAGCCGCAAGTTGCGGCGCCAATAGGGGGGACAAGCGGGCTTGGAGGGGTAAGCGCGGGGTTCGGGCATAGCTAGGATGTAGAGACCCTACCTGGATAGCGCGAAACGCTGCGTCTGAAAAGCCCTGGCGGATGATATTCGGGCTTTTTATGCGACAACGGCTGGCACTGCCTGGTGCCAGCCGTTGTGCGTTTTGCTTTTTTTGAGTACTGCTTTACTTTTTTTATGTACCGGTGCCGCCGGTATTTGCCCATGCAGGGCTTTGTCTCCTCACCTGCATGGGAAGAGATTCTGCACCAAGTGCGGGAATGCCACACTAGGGGAATGCCCTAAGACGGAGCATTCATTTACATATTCCATGCACCACAGTAGTGCAATTTGACCGCAAAGTACTAAATATTGGGATTTTTTGGCGAAAAAGCACGAATTGAGCCACGTTCAGAAATCCCGTCGATCCCGGAATATGACGATCGCCACCGCAGCATGCCCGGAATCGGGCGCGGCTCCAAAGGGGAGCACCGCCCGTCAAAGACACCGTGCAGCGCCCGCAAGATCGCCCCAACCCCCACAAGAATAGCCGCGCCGCCGCCGGGCCGCCCCAAGGCGGCGCAGCCCCCTTGGGGGGCAGCAAGCGCGCAAAGCGCGCGCAGCGTGGGGGTCCTCCCCTTCCGCCGCCGGGCCGCCCCAAGGCGGCGCAGCCCCCTTGGGGGCAGCAAGCGCGCAAAGCGCGCGCAGCGTGGGGGCCCTTTACTTTTTGTTTACACCCCCCTCCCGAACGTATATCCCGTTTTTATCCCCTGCTCCGTAACCTGCCGGTGTCCTGATTGGTCACCTGGCCTGCCCGGCGCGCATCCGCCTTTGCCGCGCAGGCCCGTCGTTCGAAGGGAGCCGTGCTCCCGGGAGGAAAAACGTGGATGCCATCTATATCGCCGTCTTCGCCGTCATGGCCGGGCTGACTGTCGCCCTGCTGCGCTTCTGCGAAGCCCTGTCTACCGGAGAGCCGTCATGAACTGGCTCTATTGGGTCAGCGGCCTGACTGCCGCCCTGCTGTTCGTCTACCTGCTGGTCGCCCTGTTCAAACCGGAGAAATTCTGATGACCGCCGAATTCGTCGGATTGCTGGTCCTGTACCTGGCAGTCCTGCTTGCGATCGCGCCCCTGCTCGGGCGCTACATCCGCATCGCCATGGAAAACGGGCAATCCCGGCTGACCGCCTGGGGCCGCCCGCTTGAGCGCGGCATCTACCGGCTGGCGGGCATCGACCCGCAGGCCGAGATGGGCTGGAAGCGCTACACCCTGGCCGTGCTGGCCTTGAACATCCTGGGCATCGTGGTCGTCTACGGCCTGCAACGGCTCCAGGGCATGCTGCCGCTGAACCCGGCCGGCATGGGCGCCGTGACGCCGGACTCGGCCCTGAACACCGCCATCAGCTTCGTCGCCAATACCAACTGGCAAGGCTATGCCGGCGAATCCACGATGAGCTACCTGACGCAGATGCTGGCGCTGACGGTGCAGAACTTCGTCTCGGCCGCCACCGGCATCGCCGTCCTGTTCGCGCTGATCCGCGGGCTGGCACGGCACTGCTCGGCCACCGTCGGCAACTTCTGGACCGACATGGTCCGCTGCACGCTGTATGTGCTGCTGCCCCTGTCCTTCGTGCTGGCGTTGGCGCTCGTCAGCCAGGGCGTGATCCAGAACTTCAGCCCGTATCAAGACGTGCAGACAGTCGAGGCCCTGCATTACGACCAGCCGCGCATGGACGCCCAAGGCCAGCCGGTGCTGGACGCCAAGGGCCAGCCCGTGACCGATCCCGCCGTCACGTCGACGCAGACGCTGGCGATGGGTCCGGTGGCCTCGCAAGAAGCCATCAAGCTGCTGGGCACCAACGGTGGTGGCTTCTTCAACGCCAACTCGGCGCATCCGTTCGAGAACTCGACTCCGTTGGCGAACTTCCTGGAAATGCTGGCGATTCTGGCGATTCCGGCCGCGCTGTGCTTTACCTTCGGCGAAATGGTGGGCAGCCGGCGCCAGGGCATCGCGATCCTGGCGGCGATGACCGTGCTGTTCGCCGTCTTCGCGTTGGGCACCGCCTACTTCGAGCAGCAGCCCAACCCCATGGCGGCCCAGGCCGGCGCCGACAACGCAATGACCGCGTTCTCGCCGGGCGGCAACATGGAAGGCAAGGAAACGCGCTTCGGCATCGCCGCGACGTCGCTGTTCGCCGTCATCACCACGGCCGCCTCCTGCGGCGCGGTCAACGGCATGCATGACTCCCTCACCGCGATGGGCGGGCTGTCGCCGATGCTGCTGATGCAGCTGGGCGAAGTCGTCTACGGCGGCGTAGGGTCCGGCCTCTACGGCATGCTGGCCTTCGCGATCCTGGGGGTCTTCATCGCCGGCCTGATGATCGGCCGCACGCCCGAGTACCTGGGCAAGAAGATCGAGGCCTACGACATGAAGATGGTGTCCATCGTCATCCTGGCCACGCCGCTGCTGGTGCTGGGCGGCACCGCGCTGGCCGTGTCCGTGTCGGCCGGCCAGGCGGGGGTGCTGAACCCGGGCATCCACGGCTTCTCGGAAATCCTCTACGCGCTGTCGTCCGCCGCCAACAACAACGGCAGCGCGTTCGCCGGACTGTCCGCCAATACGCCCTTCTACAACGTGCTGCTGGGCATCGCCATGTGGTTCGGCCGCTTCGCCGTGATCATCGCCGTGATGGCCATGGCCGGATCGCTGGCGGCCAAACGCCGGCTGCCCGCCGGCCCCGGCAGCATGCCCACGACCGGCCCCCTCTTCGTGGTGCTGCTGATCGGCGCCGTGCTGCTGGTGGGCGCCCTGACATATGTGCCCGCGCTGGCCTTGGGCCCGGTCGCGGAACACCTGCAACCCTGAATGCAACAGGCTAGGAAAGAAAATGGCCAAGATTGAAATGCCAACAACCAGCGCAGGCGGCGGCGCCGCCCGCGCGCCCGCAGCCGCCTCCCAAGACCGTTCGTTCGGCATGTGGTCGCGCTCGCTGGTCGGGCCTGCCGTGCTGGACAGCCTGCGCAAGCTCTCGCCCGCCGCGCAGTTGAAGAACCCAGTGATGTTCGTGGTCTACGTCGGCAGCATCCTGACGACAGTGCTGTGGGTGATGGCCCTGCGCGGCCAGGCCGAGGCCCCCGCGGGCTTCATCCTGGCCATCTCCGTATGGCTGTGGTTCACCGTGCTGTTCGCCAACTTCGCCGAAGCATTGGCCGAGGGCCGCGGCAAGCAGCAGGCGGCCACCTTGCGCGGCCTGCGCACCACCATCAACGCCCGTCTGCTGAAGAATTTCCGCGAGGCGGACATCCGCGACGCGCAGCCCGGGCAATGGCGCGACCAGGCGGTCAGCCAACCCTCGGGCCTGCTGCGCCGCGACGACGTGGTGCTGGTTGAAGCCGGCGAGACCATCCCCGGCGACGGGCAGGTGATCGCGGGCGTCGCCTCGGTGGACGAAAGCGCCATCACCGGCGAATCCGCGCCCGTGATCCGCGAATCGGGCGGCGACTTCTCGTCGGTCACCGGCGGCACGCGCGTGCTCTCCGACTGGATCTTCGTGCGCATCGCGGCCGATCCCGGCGAGAGCTTCCTGGACCGCATGATCGCCATGGTGGAAGGCGCCAAGCGCCAGAAGACGCCGAACGAACTGGCGCTGACCATCCTGCTGGTCGGCCTGACCGTGGTGTTCCTGCTGGTGGTCGTGACTCTGATGCCGTTCTCGATCTACGCGGTCAGCGCGGCCGGCGGCGGCTCGGCGGTCACCGTGACCGTGCTGGTGGCGTTGCTGGTCTGCCTGATCCCCACCACCATCGGCGGCCTGCTGTCGGCCATCGGCGTGGCGGGCATGAGCCGCATGATGAGCGCCAACGTCATCGCCACGTCGGGCCGCGCGGTGGAAGCCGCGGGCGACGTCGACGTGCTGCTGCTGGACAAGACCGGCACCATCACCTTCGGCAACCGCCAGGCCTCCACCTTCCTGCCCGCGCCGGGCGTGTCCCCGCGCGAACTGGCGGATGCGGCCCGCCTGGCGTCGCTTGCCGACGAAACACCGGAAGGCCGCAGCATCGTGGCGCTGGCCGACAAGGCCATCCACGCGCCCGCTCCCCATATGGCGGAGGTCGAATTCGTGCCCTTCACCGCGCAGTCGCGCATGAGCGGCGTGAACCTGGGCGAGCGCATGATCCGCAAAGGCGCGGTCGATGCGATCCAGGCCTGGCTGGCCGCGCAGGAGACGACCGTGCCGGACCAGGTATTGCGCCTGGCCGAAGACGTGGCCCGCCGCGGCAGCACGCCGCTGATGGTCAGCGACGGCAACCGCGCGCTTGGCGTGGTCGAACTGAAGGACATCGTCAAGCCCGACATCCAGTCGCGCTTCGCCGAACTGCGCCGCATGGGCATCAAGACAGTGATGATCACGGGCGACAACAAGCTGACGGCGGCTTCCATCGCGGCCGAAGCCGGCGTGGACGACTTCCTGGCGGAAGCCACGCCCGAGGCCAAGCTGAAGCTGATCCGCGCCTACCAGTCCGAAGGCCGGCTGGTGGCGATGACGGGCGACGGCACCAATGACGCCCCCGCGCTGGCGCAGGCCGACGTGGCGGTGGCGATGAACTCGGGCACCCAGGCCGCAAAAGAAGCCGGCAACATGGTGGACCTGGACTCCAACCCCACCAAGCTCATCGAGATCGTCGAAATCGGCAAGCAGATGCTGATGACCCGCGGCGCGCTGACCACCTTCAGCGTGGCCAACGACGTGGCCAAATACTTCGCCATCATTCCCGCCGCGTTCGCCACGGTCTATCCGCAGCTCAACGTGCTGAACATCATGGGCCTGGCCACGCCGGCCTCGGCCATCCTGTCGGCCGTGATCTTCAACGCGCTGATCATCGTGGTGCTGATCCCGTTGGCGCTCAAAGGCGTGCGTTACCGGCCGCTGGGCGCTTCCGTGCTGCTGCGCCGCAACCTGCTGATCTATGGCCTGGGCGGCCTGCTGGTGCCGTTCGTGGGCATCAAGCTGGTCGACATGGTGCTGACCGCGCTGGGCTGGGTCTGACCCCGTCCGCCGCACCCAGCCCAACTCAAGAAAGGAATCCATCATGAAACACGCAACCCAATCCGCCCCCGTCCTGCCGCACTCGGGCGGCATCCTGCGGCCGGCGCTGGTCGTCTTCGCCGCCCTGTCCCTGGTGACGGGCCTGGCCTACCCCTTCCTGACGAGCGGCGTGGCCGCCGCGGTGTTCCCGCACGAAGCAGCGGGTTCCCTGATCAAGCAAGGCGACAAGGTCGTCGGCTCGGAACTGATCGGCCAGTCCTTCACGTCGCCGCAGTATTTCTGGAGCCGCTCATCGGCCACCGCGCCGATGCCGTATAACGCGGCGGCCTCGGGCGGGTCGAACCTGGGCCCGCGCAACCCCGCGCTGGCCGAAGCCATCCAGGCCCGCATCGCGGCCCTGAAGGCGGCCGACCCCGAAAATCCCACGCCCGTGCCGGTGGACCTGATCACGGCGTCCGGCAGCGGGCTGGACCCGCACATCAGCCCCGCCGCGGCGAGCTACCAGGCGGCACGGGTGGCCCGCGCCCGGCACCTGCCCCGCGAACAGGTCGACGCCCTGATCCAGGCCAATACCGAAAAGCCCTGGCTGGGCGTGCTGGGCGACCCGGTCGTCAATGTGCTGATGCTGAACCTGGCGCTGGACCAACTGGGCACGGCGCGCTGATGGCGCAGCGTATAGTATTGCCAGCCTTCCCCACCCGACCCTTGCGCGTTCATGGCTGACATTGCTGGCGAGCGTCCCGACCCCGACGCGCTCTTGAAGACCTTGGACGACGCCGCGCGCCAGGCGGTGCGCGGCAAGCTGCGCGTGTACTTCGGATCGTCCGCCGGCGTGGGCAAGACCTACGCCATGCTGGTCGCGGCCCGGGCGCAGGCCGCGCAGGGCATCAGCGTGCTGGCCGGCATCGTCGAAACCCATGGCCGCCGCGAAACCGCCAGCCTGCTGGAGGGCCTGGCGGTCCTGCCGCTGAAGGAAGTGGCATACCGCGGCCACGTCTTGAAGGAATTCGACCTGGACGGCGCCCTGGCCGCCCGGCCCGGCCTGGTGCTGGTGGATGAGCTGGCGCACTCGAACGCGCCCGGTTCCCGCCACGCCAAGCGCTGGCAGGACATCCAGGAATTGCTGGCGGCCGGCATCGACGTCTGGACCACGCTGAATGTGCAGCATCTGGACAGCCTGAACGAAGCGGTGGGCAGCATCACCGGCGTGCGCGTCTGGGAAACGGTGCCCGACGAGGTCTTCGACGCGGCCGACGAAGTCATCCTGGTGGACCTGTCGGCCGATGAACTGTTGCGGCGGCTGAAGGAAGGCAAGGTCTACCTGCCCGAACAGGCCCGCCACGCCACCCGCAATTTCTTCCGCAAGGGCAACCTGATCGCCCTGCGCGAACTGGCGCTGCGCCGCACCGCGGACCACGTCGACGACGACGTCCAGGCCTATCGGCGCGACCGCGCCATAGAGCCCGTCTGGCGCACCCGCGAAGCCGTGGTCGCCTGCATCGGCCCGGACATCGAAGCCGAATACGTGATCCGCAGCGCGCACCGGCTAAGCCAGCAGCTGGAATGCGACCTGCACGTCGTCACCATCGACACGCCCCGCGCGGCACCCACGCCGCAGGCCGAGCAAGACCGCATGCAGCGCAGCCTGGCCTTGGCCGATTCGCTGGGCGCGCGCACCGAAACCCTGGCGGGCGGCGACATGGTCGACGCCGTGGTGCGCTATGTGCGCCGGCACAACATCACCAAGGCCATCGTCGGCCGCACGCGGGCCACCGGCCTGCAGCGCCTGCGCCTGTCGGTGTCGGCCCTGCTGACCGCGGCGATCACGCCGGGCTGGCTATGGCGCCGGCACAGCTTCGCCGACATGCTGGCCGCCGGCTGCCCCGAGATCGACATCATCCGGCTGGGCGCCCCGCCCCTGCCCGCCAGCGCCGCCCCCGGCCGCGACCCGCTCACGCTGGGGCGCCGCGCAGGCCAAAGCGCCGACGAACGCAATGCCCGCCCGCTGGCCGGCTACGCCTGGGCGCTGTGCTATTGCGCGGCGGCCACAGGGCTGTCGATGCTGGCCTTTCCCGTGCTGCACCAGACCAACATCGTCATGCTGTTCCTGCTGGCCGTCGTGGGGGTGGCGCTGCGCCATGGCCGCGGGCCCGCGGCGCTGGCCTCGGTCGTCAGCGTGGGGTTGTTCGACTTTTTCTTCGTGCAGCCGCTGGCCTCGTTCGCCGTCTCGGATGTGCAATACCTGCTGACGTTCGGCGTCCTGCTGTCCGTGGGCCTGCTGATCGGCCAGTTGACGGCGGGGCTTCGCCTGCAGGCCCAGGTCTCCGTCAAGCGCGAGGCAGATGCGCGCAGCCTGTACGAGTTCGCGCGCGAACTGTCGTCGGCATTGCTGCCCGAACAGATCGTGGCCTCGGCCGGCGCCTTCGTGCACGCCACCTTCGGTTCGCGCTGCGCGCTGTACATCCTGGGCCTGGACGACCGGCTGAAGCTGGCGTCCCCCGCCGCCGCCGACATGCCGCCCCTGGAATCCGCGCTTGCCCAATGGGTCTATGACCACGGCCAGCCCGCCGGCGCGGGCACCGCAACGCTGTCCAACAGTGATCTGCTGTACCTGCCGCTGAAAGCGCCCATGCGCACGCGCGGCGTGCTGGCACTGGCCGCGCCTCGCCGCAGCCTGTTCACCCATCCCGATTCGCGGCGCCAGATCGAGGCCTACGCGACGTTGATCGCCATCGCGCTGGAACGCCTGCACTACGTGGAAGTGGCGCAGCAGGCGCTGGTCAGCATGGAATCGGAGCGGCTGCGCAACTCGCTGCTGGCCGCCGTGTCGCACGACCTGCGCACGCCGCTGACCAGCCTCGTCGGCATGACCGACACCTTGACGCGGCAGCAGGCGGCGCTGCCCCCCGACGTGCAGGACACCGTCCGCGCCATGCGCGACCAGGCGCAACGCATGCACGCGCTGGTCGTCAATCTGCTGGACATGGCGCGGCTGCAAAGCCGCGACACGCCGCTGCGCCTGGAATGGCAATCCATCGAAGAACTGGTGGGCGCGTCGCTGGCCGCCATGCGCGAGCCGCTGGCCGGCCACCGCGTCGCCGTGGCCAGCCTCTCGCAATTGCCGCTGGTGGAATGCGATGGCGTGCTGATCGAACGCGTGCTGTGCAACCTGCTTGAGAACGCGGCCAAATACACGCCGGCGGGCAGCACGCTGCGCATCCACGCCGCCGTGCATGAATCGGAACTGCGCGTGGCGGTCAGCGACAACGGCCCCGGTGTCGCCCCCGGCGCAGAACGCCGCATCTTCGAGAAATTCACGCGCGGCGAACGCGAATCGGCCACGCCCGGCGTCGGCCTCGGCCTGGCCGTGTGCGAAGCCATCATCTCGGCCCACCATGGCCGCATCTGGGTCGAACACACGCCAGGGCTGGCTTCTGGCGCCCAATTCGTCTTCAGCCTGCCGCTGGGCACGCCGCCCGCGATCCAACCCGAAACCCTTTGACCGGCCATCCGCATGTTCGACTACCAGCCTACTGTCCTGATCATTGAAGACGACGCCAACATCCGGCGCTTCGTGCGCCAGGCGTTGGAAAGCGAGGGATGCGCGGTGCACGAGGCCGACACCGTGCGCCGCGGCCTGATCGAGGCCGGCACCCGCCAGCCCGACGCCATCGTGCTGGACCTGGGCCTGCCCGACGAAGACGGCATGACCCTGATCCGCGAATTGCGCGGCTGGACTGAAGTACCCGTGCTGGTGCTGTCCGCCCGTAGCGCCGAAGCCGACAAGGTGGCCGCGCTGGATGCCGGCGCCGACGATTACCTGACCAAGCCTTTCGGGGTCAGCGAACTGCTGGCCCGCCTGCGCGTGCTGCTGCGCCGGCATGCGCGCGGCGGCGCGGGCAACGCGGCCGAGATCGCCTTCGGCGATGTGCGCGTCGACTTCTCCAAGCGCGTCGTCGAGCGCGCCGGCCAGCACGTGCATCTGACCGCCATGGAATACCGCCTGCTTGCCGCGTTGCTGGCGCACCGCGGCAAGGTCATGACCCACCGCGAATTGCTGCGCGAGGTCTGGGGGCCGTCGCATGTGGAAAGCAACCACTACCTGCGGATCTACATGGGCCATCTGCGCCAGAAGCTGGAAGCCGACCCCGCCCAGCCCGTCTACCTGCTGACCGAAATCGGCGTGGGCTACCGCTTCGCGGGCTGAGCGCCCGCGCCATCCTCCCGCATTGATGCGGCCTTTATGCGGACGGCGCGAGTCTTGTCTCGCGCTTTATGCCGATCCTCCTATTGTTGCGGTCCCGTACAACATCTGGAGCATCCCATGTCCCGCAACACCCTGGCCGCGCTTGTCCTGCTGACGCTCGGCGCCACCGCGCACGCCAGCGACGCACCCGCCGCCGCAGAAGCCCCCGCCGCCGCCGATTTCAGCCTGACGGCCAACGTCACGCTGGCCAGCCAGTACCGCTACCGCGGCCTGATGCAGTCCAACAACAAGCCCGCCATCCAGGGCGGCTTCGACCTGACCCACGCCAGCGGCTTCTACCTGGGCAACTGGAACTCCAGCATCAGCTGGCTCGGCGACACCAACAGCGAGGTCTCCGCCCCCGTCGAGATGGACTTCTACGGCGGCTACAAGGGCAGTCTGACGGACAACGTGCCCGTCGACCTGGGCGTCTTGCAGTACTACTACCCCGGCGACTACCCGTCCGGCTACACCAGCCCCGACACCACCGAGCTGTATGCGGGCATCGGCTACGGCCCCGTGATGTTCAAGTACTCGATCGCCCTGACCAACCTGTTCGGCTTCGCCGACAGCAAGTACAGCCAGTATTTCGACCTGTCGGGCAATGTCGACACCGGCATCTGGGGCCTGACCGTCAACGCCCACGTCGGCCGCCAAATCGTGCGCAACGTCGACAACGGGTCCTATACCGACTGGAAGCTGGGCCTGACCAAGGACTTCGGCCAGGGCCTCTCGGTGTCGCTGGCCTACCTGGACACCAATGCGGACCGCGCCGTCTACACCAACACGCGCGGGCGCGACATGGGTCGCGCGACCGGTCTGCTGTCGGTGACCAAGACGTTCTGAAGCGCGGGGCGTTGACGCGTTTTTTACGCGGCCCGCCCGCTTTTATCGGCAGGATTTACGGCGCCGTTCCTATAGTGGAATCGTCATCAACCAACCGGAACCGCGGACCGCGCCAGACAGCGCCTCCGTCCCGCCCCACCGCCATGATTCCCCGACTGGACCGCCGCAGCCACGCTTTCCCCGACCGTTCCCTGGCTCCTTCCCTGCCGCCTGTGCCGCAATCCCAGATGGTGGCACTGACGGTCAGGATCGACACGCTGGACGCCCTGAAGGTGCGCCTGGCGCTGCACCGCGAACTGGGCGACCGCATCGGCGTATACCTGCTGTCGGTGGACCACGCCCATGCGCAAAGCATCCTGCAACTGCAATGCGCACGCGGTGAACTCGACGCCTTGATGCACGCCGTCATGTGCGGCCTGCCCCAAGCCGAATTCGGCCCGGTCCGCCCGGCAACCGCGATCACGGTGCAATAAGCCATGGACATGCCAGCCAAAACGGTTTTCGACGGCATCTGGTTGCCGATGGTCACGCCGCTGCGCGGCGGCTACGTGGACCTGGACGCCGCGCAGGCGCTGGCCCGCTACTACCGCAACGCCGGCATCGCGGGCCTGGTCCTGTTCGGGTCCACGGGCGAGGGCAATCTGCTGAGCCTGTCGGAGAAGGCCGACATGATCGAAGCCATCGCCAGCGATCCGCACGCGCTCCCGATGGTGTTCGGCGCGGGCGGCGTCGATACGCGGGGGGTGGCCACCGCCATCCGCCGCCTGGACAAATATGCGCCCGTGGGCTATCTGGTGCCGCCCCCCTACTACCTGGGCCCCTCGCAGCCGGGCATCCTGTGGCACTACCGGCAGATCGCCTGGGCGACCGAACGGCCCATCATCCTGTACAACATCCCCAAGCGGGCGGGCGTCACCATGACCGTCGAAACCATGGAGACCCTGGCGCTGCTGCCCAACTTCACGGCGGTCAAGGAGTGCAACCCGTCCGTGCTGGCCACCTTGAACGCGCGCGGCAAGCTGGATGCGCTGTGCGGCGAAGATCTGGCGCTGCTGGACCACTGGCTGGCCGGCGGCCGCGGCGCCATTCCGGCCACGGCGCACCTGTTCCCCGAGCGCTTTGTGGAAGTCATGCAACTGGCGCGCGACGGCCACGCCGAGGCGGCGCGCGAGCTCTTCGAACCCTTGCGCGGGCTGATCCGGCTGCTGTTCGCCGAACCGAACCCGGCGCCAGTGAAGCGCGCCCTGTCCATGCAAGGCTTGATCGCCGACGAGCTGCGCATGCCCATGATGCCCGCCAGCCGGGAACTCAGCCCCCGGCTGCAACGCGCCATGAGCGCGGTCCAGGGTTCCCCTAGCCGGCTGCAGACAGCTTGAAGATGGACACGGCGCGGGCCAGGTCGTCGGCCTGCTCGTGCAGGGTGGCCGCCGACGCGGCGAATTCCTCGACCAGCGCGGCGTTCTGTTGCGTCACGCTGTCCAGATGCGTCACGGCCTGATTGATCTGCTCGATGCCCACGCTCTGCTCGACCGACGCCGTGGCGATCTCGCCCATCAGCGGTGCGCTGGTGGCGGCCGATTCCAGCACGCTGCCCATCGTGGCGCTGGCCTGCTCGACGCGCTGGCTGCCGCGCGCGACGGACTCGGACGAGGTTTCGATCAAGCCCTTGATTTCCTTGGCCGCGGTGGCCGACCGCTGCGCCAGCGCCCGGACTTCGCCCGCCACGACCGCGAACCCGCGTCCCTGCTCGCCCGCCCGCGCCGCTTCCACGGCCGCGTTCAGCGCCAGGATGTTGGTCTGGAACGCAATGCCATCGATCACGCTGATGATCTCGTCGATGCGCTGCGAGCTGTGCGAGATCTCGCGCATGGCGTCGATGGCGTGCTGGGTCTCTTCGCTGCCCTGGCGCGCCAGTTGCGCCGCCTCTCCGGCCAGCGAGCTGACTTCACGCACATGGTCCGCGCTTTGCTTGGCCGTGGCGGTGATCTCTTCCACGCTGGCCGCGGTCTGTTCCAGGGCAGCGGCCTGCTTCTCGGTGCGGTCCGACAGGTCCATGCTGCCCGCCGCGATCTGGCGCGACGCCGCCGCGATCGATCCCGTGGACTGCACGATGGTGCGCACGGCGGCGTCCAGGCGTTCCTGCATTCGCGCCATGGCGTCGAACAAGCGCCCGATCTCGCCGCGATGGTGGCGCGACACGATGCTGGACAGATCGCCATTGGCCACGCGTTCGCACAGCGCCACGGCCTCGTCCAGCGGACCGATGACGTGCGTACGGAAAAAGCGCAGCGCGGCGATCAGCACCAAGGCCAGCAAGCCCAGCGTCACGGCGCCCTGGCGCCACAGCGTGCCGTAGAACGCGGCGTCCACATCGTCCACATACAGGCCGGTGAAGATCAGCCACCCCCAGTCGGCGTCGTAAGTCGCATAACTGATCTTCGGCAGGGCCTCGACCTCGCCCGGCCGCGGGAAGCGGTATTGCACATAGCCCCCGCCTGCCTTGCCCCCGGCGTACAGATTCTCAAAGATCGGCAAGCCGTCGACGTCCTTGATGGCGCGCACGTTCGTCCCCACGAGCTTGGCGTCGGGGTGGACCAGCAATGCGTAGTCGTCGCCGAAGACGCCCACATAGCCGTCGGCGCCGTAGCGCAGTTGCGCCAACCGCCGCGCCACGTTGCGCTTGGCGTCGGCCAGGGGCATGCCCTCGCTGACGCTCTGCTTGCCGTTGCGCAGGATGCCGGCAGCCAAGTCCAGGACGTGGCGCAGTTCCGTCTTGCGCTCGGCCACCATTTCCGTGCGGCGCTGCCACGCGTCCCAAGCGCCTAATACCAGGACGGCGGCGCCGATGGCGAACACGAACCACAGCAGTTCCCTGCGCAGGCTGGAATTTTTCACAGGCTCTCCTCGTAATGCCCACTCCCGCGCCTGAAACCATTAGCGGCAGAATGTGACGGTTTATGTATTGCGTTCCATCAGGATACGGGGACACAGCAGGGTTTTCACCAAGTCGAAGCATCAAGCTTGATCTAACGCAACCCCCATAAGAAAAACGCAAGGCGGATGCGCCTTGCGTTCAGGGAGGACTGGCTGGGGGGGGACGCCCCCGCGGGTTGTCAGCGCGGCGCCACGGCGGGCGCGGCGCGGGCCGCACGGGGGGTCGTCAACGCGATCAACGTCACGACGATCAGCGAATAATTGGGCACGCTGCGCATGTTGCGGAACATCATTTCGGTCAGGCTGAAGGCGCAATAGCCCAGACAGAACAGCAGCCCCAGCTGGGCGCCCACGCGGATCACCCGGTCATCGCTGGCCAGCCGCCGCAGGAAGATGGCCGCCGGCAGCAGATACAGCGTCAGGATGCTCAGCAACCCCAGCAGGCCGTACCCGGACAGGGCCGCCAACATGTCGTTGTGCGGTTCGCCGAAGCCCTCGACGACTTCCTCCGTCACGATGTCCTGCTTCTGCAGTGCCAGCAATTCATCGCGGAACTTGCTGGGGCCGACGCCCACGATCGGGCTTTTCTCGAACATCAGGATCGACGCGTGCCACAGCTGAAGCCGGATGCCGAAGGACGTATCGCGGTTGGCGGACGTCGCGAAGCCTTCGACGTCGTGCGAGATCTCCTGCATGCGGCTGCTGAACGTCCAAATGGCGGCGGCACTGGCCGCCAGCGCCACACAGACGGCCAGCGCGCAATAAACCTTGTGACGGCTCTTCCAATTGCGCAGGCCCAACAGGGACACCAGTCCCAGGATCGGCAGCAGCATCCAGCTGCTGCGCGTCTCGGATACCCAGGTGGCAGCCACCGTCAGCGCCACCGCCAACAGCTTCACCCCCATTTCGATGCGCGGCCAACGCGTGCTGGGGCCCCAGCCCAGGGACAGCAGCGTCATGGCGCCGAACAGCAAGGTCATGTTCGCGAATGCCACCGCGTTGTAGCGTCCGCCCACGTCGACCACGGCCCCGCGCCCATGCGTCTCCATCGTGACGATCAGCAGCCCCGCTCCGGCCAACGCGCCGGCGACGATGCTCCATTGCACCAGCTTCAACCAACGCTGCGGGGCGCGCAGCAGCAGCCATAGCACCGGTATCGCCAACGCAAACCGCAGCAGCTTCTCCAATTCGGAATTGCTCCACACCCCCCGGACCAGGGATGTGGCGAACATACAGGCCAGGGGCAGCAACAGCGCCAGCGCCATGGGCCACAAGGCCTTGAAATCCATGGGTTCGTAGTGCTTGACCGCGTTGGCAGCCAAGGCAGCCAGCGCAATCCCCCCGCTCAGGTAGACGACGGCGGGCCCTCCCACGGGACTGGTCAATGCCAGCGCGGGAACCAGCAATACAAGCCATGTGGCCAGGGATACATACATTCGGGGCACAGCAATCAACCTAATAGGGGAAACGGGGGCGCAGCGCGCATCCTGCGGGTCAGGTAGACAAAACCCGCCCGCCATGACGGCGGGCGGGTTCTGCATGACTCGCGGGGAAAACCGAAACTACATGTTTTCGATCATGACCTGGCCAAAGCCCGAGCACGACACCTGGGTCGCGCCTTCGAGCAGCCGGGCGAAGTCATACGTGACCTTCTTGGACAGGATGGATTTCTCCATGCTGGAGATGATCAGGTCAGCGGCTTCGGTCCAACCCATGTGGCGCAGCATCATTTCAGCCGACAGGATTTCGGAACCCGGGTTCACGTAATCCTTGCCCGCATACTTGGGCGCCGTGCCGTGGGTGGCTTCAAACATGGCGACCGAATCCGACAGGTTGGCGCCCGGCGCGATGCCGATGCCGCCCACTTGCGCGGCCAGCGCGTCGGAAATGTAGTCGCCGTTCAGGTTCAGGGTGGCGATCACGTCGTACTCGGCCGGGCGCAGCAGGATCTGCTGCAGGAAGGCGTCGGCGATCACGTCCTTGACGATGATCTCGCGGCCCGTCTTCGGATTCTTGAACTTGCACCACGGGCCGCCGTCGATCAATTGGGCGCCGAATTCCTTTTGCAGCAATTCGTAGCCCCAATCCCGGAAGCCGCCTTCCGTGAACTTCATGATGTTGCCCTTGTGCACCAAGGTCAGCGACGTGCGGTCGTTGTCGATGACGTATTGCGCGGCCTTGCGCACCAGGCGCTCGGTGCCTTCGCGCGACACGGGCTTGATGCCGATGGAGGACGTGTTCGGGAAGCGGATCTTCTTCACGCCAAGCTTGGTCTGCAGGAACTGGATCAGTTCCTTGGCCTGCTCGCTTTCGGCCATGTATTCGATGCCCGCATAGATATCTTCCGAGTTCTCGCGGAAGATCACCATGTTGGTCTTCTCGGGCTCGCGCACCGGGGACGGCACGCCCTTGAAGTACGCCACCGGGCGCAGGCAGACGTACAGGTCCAATTGCTGGCGCAACGCCACGTTCAGCGAACGGATGCCGCCGCCCACCGGCGTGGTCAGCGGGCCCTTGATGGACACCACGTAGTCTTTGACGACTTCCAGGGTCTCGTCGGGCAGCCAGACGTCCGGGCCGTAGACCTTGGTGGCCTTTTCGCCGGCATAGACTTCCATCCAGTGGATCTTGCGCTTGCCGCCGTAGGCTTTCTGCACCGCCGCGTCGACGACCTTGATCATCACGGGGGTGATGTCGGCGCCCGTGCCGTCGCCTTCGATGAAGGGAACGATGGGCTGTTCAGGCACATTCAGCGAGAAATCAGCGTTGACCGTGATCTTCTGGCCGCCAGCGGGAACCTTGATATGTTGGTAGGACATGAATGCTCCATTTGCTCCGGGTGGTTTTTCTGCAAGCGCCGCATCGGAAAGCGTCCGATTCCGCGGGGAAACCACCCTCGCGAACCGCACACCGGATGGCGGATACCGATCAATTCTATATCGCAAAGCGGCCGGTGGACCTGACGGCCCGCCGGGGGGCGGCATAAAAAAGTCCACAAGCTGCGGTTTGCCGGCGCTTGCTGCTTCCAAACGGGCGTTTTCCCCAGGAATCGGCCGGGCGGTAAAATAACGTTTCCACAGCCCGTATTCCCTCCCCCGCAGATGTTCAATCCTTCCCGCGACCAAGTCCGCGAATTCTTCATCGACACCTGGCGCAAACACCGCGCCAACGAGGTGCTGACCCCGCTCGAGGCCATGGCGCTGGACTGGATCATCGAGCATCCCGAGTACCACGGCGACCTGGAAAGCCCCGATGCCATGACCATGGAATACGCCGTGGAAAAGGGGCGCACCAACCCCTTCCTGCACCTGTCGATGCACCTGGCGATCGCCGAGCAGTTGTCCATCGATCATCCGCCCGGCATCCGCCGCGCTTACCAGCAACTGACGGCGCGCTCCGACGCGCACCAGGCGGCGCACGAGATCATGGAATGCCTGGGCCAGGTCGTCTGGGAAGCGCAGCGCCTGGGCACGCCCATGGACAGCGACACCTACATCGATCTGATCCGCCGCCGCGCCAGCCTGTAGACGCGCGCCCCGTCGAATGAAAAAACCCTCGGGTCTCCCCGAGGGTTTTTTATTGCGTGAAGCCGCCAGGGCTTACTTGCGCACGCCCAGATCGCTGGGCAAGGACGCCAGCCAGGCGGATACGTTGGAGATGTCCTGGTCGGACAGCTGGGTCGCGAAAGCGCCCATGATGGGGTTCTTGCGCACATTGGCCGTGGCCGCGCTGCCGGAGGCGCCGCGCTTGTAGGCCTTCAGGGCGTGGACGAGGTAATCCGCGTGCTGGCCTGCCAGCGTCGGGTAGGCGGGGTCCACCGCCGTCTTGGCATCGGCGCCGTGGCACGATGCGCAATTGAACTTGTCGAAGACGGCCTTGCCGGCCGCCAGATCCTGCGCCTGGGCGGCGGTGCCTGCGAAGGCCAAGGTCGCGCCCGCAAGGGCAAGCATGGTGCGGTTCATGTGTTTGCCCCTTATTTGAGATTCGAGTAGTACGCGGCCAGATCGGCGATGTCCTGGTCGGACAGGCTGCCGGCAATGGCGTCCATCGTGGGATGGCTGCGCGCGCCTTTCTTGTACTCGTTAAGGGCAGTTTCGATGTACTTGGCGTTCTGGCCAGCAATCATCGGCACGTGATAGAGCTCGGGAAACGTCGCCTTGTAGCCTTCGATGCCGTGGCAACCGATGCACATGGAGACCTTGTCTCGGGCGTTTTGGATGTTGCCGACAGGCGCTGCGTCAGCAGCAACAGCCTGGCCGGCGATCGCACAGGATGCCATCGCGGCCAACACGGAAACCGTGCACTTCAGAGAGGTTCGCAACTTCATTGGAATGGCTCTTCTTGGTATGGCTTAAGGACTAGGGCCTGCATCACACGAAAAGGCCCCCTGCAAACACGTTGCGGGTCGAACCCAACTGCAAAACCGCCTGATTGTACGATAATTGCTCAGGATTAATACCTTACGATGGTATTGATCCCCGTCAATCCTCGGAAGCCATCAGACAATGTCCGCAGCCCAGTCCGCCCCCTCCACCTCGCCTGCCCGCTTCAACGGAACCGACAGCTACGTCGCCACCGACGACCTGAAGCTGGCTGTGAACGCCGCCCTGACCTTGCAGCGGCCGCTGCTGATCAAGGGGGAGCCCGGCACGGGCAAGACCATGCTGGCCGAAGAAGTGGCGCGCGCGCTGGGCCGTCCCCTGCTGCAGTGGCACATCAAGTCCACGACCAAGGCGCACCAGGGCCTGTACGAATACGACGCCGTGTCGCGCCTGCGCGACTCGCAGTTGGGCGACGAGAAAGTCCGCGACATCCGCAACTACATCGTGCAAGGCACCTTGTGGCAGGCCTTCCAGGCGGACGAGCCGGTGGTGCTCCTGATCGACGAGATCGACAAGGCCGACATCGAATTCCCCAACGACCTGCTGCGCGAACTGGACCGCATGGAATTCCATGTGTACGAAACGCGCGAAACGATCGCCGCGCGGCACCGCCCGCTGGTCATCATCACGTCCAACAACGAGAAGGACCTGCCCGACGCGTTCCTGCGCCGCTGCTTCTTCCACTACATCCGCTTCCCCGACCGCGAGACCATGCGCGACATCGTCGCCGTGCACTATCCTCACCTGAAGCAGGACGTGCTGCGCGCCGCGCTGGACACCTTCTTCGCGCTGCGCGACGCGCCGGGCCTGAAGAAAAAGCCGTCCACGTCCGAACTGCTGGACTGGCTGCGCCTGCTGCTGGCCGAAGACGCCACGGCCGCCGAGATCGACGCGCACACGGCTACCGCCGTGCCGATGATGGCCGGCGCGCTGTTGAAGAACGAACAAGACGTGCACCTGCTGGAGCGCCTCGCGGCCATGACGCGCGGCGGCCAGCGCCGTTGATCTTGCAGCCACCGGCGACCCGCACATGCTGATCGACTTTTTCTACCACCTCCGGGCGCACAAGCTGCCCGTCTCGGTCAAGGAATACCTGACCCTGGTGGACGCGCTGCGCCAGGACCTGATGGCGCCCACGCTGGACGAGTTCTACTTCCTGGCGCGCGCCACCCTGGTCAAGGACGAGTCGCTCTACGACCGTTTCGACAAGGCCTTCGGTGCCTATTACAAGGGCATCGAAGCCGCCTTGCCGGCAGGCAAGGAAATCCCGCTGGACTGGCTGATCAAGCAGTTCGAGAAAAGCCTGTCGCCCGAAGAAAAGGCCGCCATCGAGAAGCACGGCTGGGACAAGCTGATGGAGCTCTTCAAGGAACGCATGCAAGAGCAGAAAGAACGCCACGCGGGCGGCAGCAAATGGATCGGCACCGGCGGCACCTCGCCGTTCGGCAACGGCGGCTACCACCCTGAAGGCATACGCGTGGGCGGCGCATCGGCCGGCAACCGCACGGCGGTCAAAGTCTGGGACATGCGCCAGTTCAAGGACTACGACGACCAGGTAGAACTGGGCACGCGCAACTTCAAGGTGGCGCTGCGCCGGCTGCGGCGCTTTGCGCGCCAGGGCGCCGAGCTGGAGCTGGACCTGGACGACACCATCGCCAGCACCGCCCGCAACGCCGGCCACCTGGACCTGCGCATGGTCCCTGAGCGCCACAACACCGTGAAGGTACTGATGCTGCTGGACGTGGGCGGCAGCATGGACGACCACATCGGGCGCGTGGAAGAATTGTTTTCAGCGGCCCGCAGCGAATTCCGCAACCTGGAAGTCTATTACTTCCACAACTGCCCCTACGAAAGCCTGTGGCAGAGCAACCGCCGGCGCCAGAACGAACGATTCGACACCTGGGACGTGCTGCGCAAGTACAACCCCGACTGGCGGCTGATCATCGTCGGCGACGCCACCATGAGCCCCTACGAGATCCTGCAGCCCGGCGGCTCGGTCGAGCACTACAACAAGGAACCCGGCGCCGAGTGGATGCGGCGCTTGCTGGACGCCTGGCCCAAATCGGTCTGGTTGAATCCCGAACCCACCGCGTCGTGGCAATACCGCCAATCCATCGCGCTGATGCGCGACATCATGCAGGACCGCATGTACCCGGTCACCGTCGCGGGCCTGGAACAGGCCATGCGCGTGCTATCCAAGTAGATGGGTGATGCGCGAGTGGAAACTCCGCAAGGACCGCGACGCTTGGACACGCGCCACCCATCCTGCGGCCGTCAGCCATCCACTGGCGCGTCAGGCGTATCCAGGGTCAGCTGATAGAACGCCAGATCCAGCCATCGGCCGAACTTGAAGCCCGCTTCCTTGATGGTGCCCGAATGCGTGAAGCCCAGCTTCTCGTGCAAGCGGATGCTGCCCTCATTCGACGCGTCGATGCCGCCGACCAGCACGTGCACCTGATTGGCGCGCGCCCGCGCGATCAGCACTCGCATCATGGCCTCGCCCAGGCCCATGCCGCGGAACCGCCCGTCGACGTACACCGAATGCTCGACCGAATACTTGAATGCGGGCCACGCGCGAAACGTGCCGTAGCTGGCAAACGCCATCAACTCGCCCGCCGCATTCTCGAACCCCACCACCGGAAAGCCGCCCTGCTGCTTGGCCTGGAACCAGCCTTGCATCGCCTCGCGCGGCCGCGGCTTGTAGTCGTAGAGGGCCGTAGAGGTGGCGATGGCGTCGTTGAAGATGGCCAGTATCTGGTCCGCATGGCGTTCATGCGTGCAGTCGACAAGGATGGCGCCATCGGGCGCGAAGGTTTCAGCGGGCGATTTCATTGAAAAATTGTACCGGGCGCTCCTGCGCCACGACACGCGTCCGCCATAAAAAAAACCGGCGAATCCGCCGGTTCAGTGAGTTGCTGCCGCTTCTGGCCACTCTCAGGCGGCGCGGCTCTCCACAGATCGGTGGGCGGCGGAGGCCTGGCGCAGGCCTGGGCACTGCCGCCAGGAAAGCTCATCGGCGTCCATGTCCAGGTCGAACAGGTCATTGGCAGCCGGCCAGGGATGACTGCGCGCTGCGGCGCCTTCCATTTCCAGCACATGTCCGGCAAACCCGCGGGGCGAACCGCCGCACTCGGCGAAATACCGTTGCGTGCTCAGGTCCACGACATAGGTGGTCATGTCATGCGTCAATATGGCCACGAATTGGCCGTCATCACTGGCATAGGCGTATTGGAATTGCCCTTTGATCCCGTCGCCGCTCAGGGCGCTGCCGGTCAATTGGGACAAGGCACGCGTGACGATCTCGGTCAGCATGGGTCGTTCCTCCGAAAAATGCGCCGGCAGGATGCCGGCAGCGAAGGCGCGAACGACAAGCACCGGCGCCGCGCTTGCGGCGGCGTCTGGCGTTGGACGGGAAGCCGGTAGACGGCTGTCGCGCATCCCGTCGGCAACAGCTACTACGTTGTTCAGAGCTTACACCCGCACGCGGACCGACCTCAAATTTGCCTTGTGCACTAAGGATGTTGCATTGCAGCACCCTATGCGCTTGCGGCTTTCCAGCCCTTAAGCGGCCGCAACCGGCATCCCGCCTGGCTCTATGTCACCATTTTCTTGCTGGCGCCATTGCGCCTGGCCCATGCGGTACAGCACATGCCGGCGCAGCGGATGGCCTTCGGGAACGGCCGGATGATCGAACGGATCGGCGTCCTCCTGCATGCCCAGGCGCGCCATCACCGCGCGTGAACGCTGATTGCCCACGGCGGTGAATGCCACGATCTCGCCCAGTCCCACCTGCTCGAACCCCACGCGCAGCGCGGCAAGCGCAGCCTCGCTGGCGTAGCCGCGCCCCCAGAACGGCTGAGCCAGGCGCCAACCGATTTCCACCCCGGGCGCAAACGGCAGCGCCGGCGGCATCGGCTTGATGCCCACGAAGCCCACGAAAGGCGCCACGCCGGGCGCCTCGACCGCCCAGAAGCCCCAGCCATGCTCGTCAATACCGGCGGCCAGCCGGTCGGCCAACGCGTCGCTTTCCGGCGCGGACAGCGGCAGCAGGAACTCCGTCACGCGCGGGTCCGCATTCATCTCGGCGAACGGCTTGCGGTCGTCAGCGCGCCACTGCCGCAGCACCAGGCGCGGCGTTTCAACTTCCAGGGATAAAGACATGGCGGATTTCCTTGCGGTTGGCGGGGGCGCTGCCGGGATCGGCCCTTGAACCATTGCCAACGTATACACTCCAACGGATTCTGCCATGCCAAAGGAATTGTCTGCCATGCGCCTGTCCCTATCGAAGCTGCCGCGCCCGCTGGGTGTGCTGCTGTTTTCCTCCTTCCTGGCCTTCCAGGCCGGGGCCGCCAGCCTTCCGGCCGGCGTCTCGGAGGCCGCCTCGATTGAAGGCATCACCGAATACCGCCTGGCCAATGGCCTGAGAGTGTTGCTGGTTCCCGATGAATCCAAGCCCTCTACCACGGTCAACATGACCTATCTGGTCGGCTCGCGCAACGAGAACTACGGCCAGACCGGCATGGCGCACCTGCTTGAGCACATGCTGTTCAAGGGCACGTCCACCACCCGCAACGCCATGGGCGAGTTTTCGCGCCGCGGCCTGCAGGCCAACGGGTCGACCTCCAGCGACCGCACCAACTATTTCGCCAGCTTCGCCGCCAACCCCGAGACCCTCAAGTGGTACCTGGGCTGGCAAGCCGACGCCATGGTCAATTCCCTGATCGCCAAGGAAGACCTGGATTCGGAAATGACCGTGGTCCGCAATGAAATGGAAAGCGGCGAAAACAGCCCCTCCCGCATCCTGATGCAGAAGATGCAGGCCGCAGCCTTCCAATGGCACAGCTACGGCAAGAACACCATCGGCGCCCGGTCCGATGTGGAAAACGTGGACATCGGGCAACTGCGCGCCTTCTATCACGAGTACTACCAGCCGGATAACGCCGTGCTGATCGTGGCCGGCAAGTTCGACCCGCAAGCCACGCTGGCGGACATCGAGGAAACGCTGGGCAAGCTGCCCAGGCCCGACCGCAAGCTGCCGCCCGAATACACCGTGGAACCCGTGCAGGACGGCGAACGCTCGGTCACGCTGCGCCGCACCGGCGGCACCCCGCTGGTCGCGGCGATGTACCACATCCCCGCCGCCGGCAGCCCCGACTTCGTGCCGCTGGACCTGGCCACCGTCATCCTGTCCGACACGCCGTCGGGCCGCCTGTACCATGCCCTCGTCGCCACCAAACTGGCCTCGGGCGTGTTCGGTTTCACCATGGAAAACCGCGACCCGGGCCTGGCGATGTTCGGCGCGCAACTGCCCCCCGGCAAGAATCTGGACACCGCCGTGCAGGCCCTGACCAGCACGCTGGAAACGTTGGGCAAGAAGCCCTTCACCCAACAGGAACTGGACCGCGCGCGCAGCAAATGGCTGACGGCATGGGAACAGACCTACAGCGACCCCGAACAAGTCGGCGTGGCGCTGTCCGAAGCCATTGCCGCGGGCGACTGGCGCCTGTTCTTCCTGCAGCGCGACCGCGCCCGCAAGGCCTCGCTGGCCGACGTCCAGCAAGCCGCCGTCACCTATCTGGTGCAAAGCAACCGCATCGAAGGCCGCTACATCCCCACGGAAAAGCCCCTGCGCGCGCCGCAGTTGCAGCGTGAAGACCTGACCGCCGTGTTCAAGGACTACAAGGGCGATCCGGACTTCAAGGCCGCGTCCGCCTTCGATCCCACCCCTGCCAACATCGACAAGCTGACCCAGCGCAAGAAGCTGGACCTGCCCAATGGCCCGGTGCAACTGGCGCTTCTGCCCAAGGCCACGCGCGGCAACCGCGTGCAGGCCCAGATGCTGATCCAGTTCGGCAACGAGAAAGACCTGCTGGGACAGCGCGTGAATTCCAGCGCCGTGGCCGACCTCCTGACCCGCGGCACGGCCAAGCTGTCGCGCCAGGACATCCAGGACCGCCTGGACAAGCTGCAAGCCGAACTCGGCTTCAGCGGCGGCGGCACCACCCTCAAGATCGCCATGTCGACCAAGGGCGAGAACCTGCCCGAACTGACCGCGCTGGCGCTTGATATTGTCCGCAACGCCAACTTCCCGAAGGAACAGCTCGAGGAATACCAACGTCAGCTTGAAACCTCGATCCAGAACGCCATGACCGAGCCCTCGGCCCTGGCCGGACGCGCGCTGGCCCGCCAGGACAATCCGTGGCCTGCCGACGACCTGCGCTACGTGCCCACGTTCGAAGAATCGCTAGCCAGCGTGCGCGGCCTGAACCGCGACGCACTGGCCAAGTTCCACGCCAAGTTCTACGGCGCGGGCAAGATTGAATACTCGGCGGTTGGCGACTTTGAGCCGGAAGCCGTGGAAAAGGCGATCAAGTCCGGTCTGGCCGGTTGGAAGAAGGCCCCCGCCTACGCGCGCGTCGGCAACCCGTACCGCGACATCCCCGCCAAGCAGTTCGACATCGACACGCCCGACAAGGCCAACGCCTTCTACGTCTCGCGCATGCCGCTGAAACTGCAAGACACGGATGCCGACTACGCCTCGCTGTACCTGGCCAACTACCTGTTCGGCGCCTCCGAAACTTCGCGCCTGTGGAACCGCGTGCGCGAGACCGAAGGCCTGTCCTACAACGTCCGCAGTTCGCTGTCGGTCTCCTCGTTCGAGCCCAGCGCCAGCTGGACCATGTACGCCATCTATGCGCCGCAGAACCGCGAACGCCTGGAGAAGGCCATCAACGAGGAACTGGCCCGCGTCTTGAAGGATGGCTTTTCGGAAAAGGAAATCTCTGACGGCATCAACGCCCTGCTGAACTACCGCAACCTGGCCCGCGCGCAAGACGATGTGCTGGCCGGCACGTGGCTGGACTACCTGCAGCGCGGCCGCACGTTCGAATGGTCGGCCGAGATGGATAAGAAGATCTCGGCGCTGACGCCCGACGCGGTCAACGCCGCCCTGCGCAAGTACCTGCGCCCGGATGGCTTCAGCACGGCGGTCGCCGGCGACTTCAAGAAGAAAGCCGCCCCCTGACACGCTGCGCCCTCACGACCAGCCCCTGCCTTGGCAGGGGCTTTTTTTTGCATGATGGAATGCTGGCTATATAGCGCTCCGGCCTTGGAATCTACAAAACCATGCCATTGGCGGGGAGATTTTCACATAAACGATCTATTACTCGGTTATTTGGAAAGATGTTTTCAGGGAATACGGGTTTATCCCAGGTGGGATAACGCGCAGAATTCAGTCATCGGGAACAAACAACGAACCACGACGGAGGGCCGCCGGATTCGGTCCCCACTGACAAGATTGGAGGTCTACCATGAAATCCCTAACCACCACCCTGCTGCTATCCCTGGCCCTGGTTGGCGTTGGCGCCCAAGCCGCCGGCGTTGAACAAGGCAAGACCAGCGCCCAAGTCGCGACCGAGCTGCAACAAGCCAAGGCCAGCGGCCAATACACCTTCGGCGAACTGGACTACCCGCCTGCCCTGCCCCAAGGCGCCAGCCTGAGCTCGCAAGAAGTGCAAGCCCAGCTGCAGCAAGCCAAGGTCAGCGGCCAGTACACGTTCGGCGAACTGCAATACCCGCCCGTCGCCGCAGCGCCTGCCGCCGTCAAGACGCGCGCTGAAGTCCAGCAGGAACTGGCGCAAGCCAAGGCCAGCGGCCAATACACGTTCGGCGAACTCGAATACCCGCCGATCACCCGGTGAGCTGCTTGCTGTAGCCCGGCCGGCCTCAGGCGGCATCATGGCTTGGGGCCGGTTTTTTCCGGTACAGCGGCAACCGTCGTAGCAGTGCCTGAGCAGTACCCCGCAGTAGATGTAGCAAAAGCAGTACTCAGCAGTCGCAGCACCTAGCAGTCGCAACACAAGTCCTGGTAGCAACACCTAGCAGTAGCAGCACCTGCAGTACGGCCGCGGCGTCACAGCCGCGGCCTTTTTATTGCGAGGGAGGACTGGAGCGCGCATCCTGTCCAAGGAAAACCGCCACGGGTCGCACTCCCCATCTCTCTCCTCGATCGACAGCCAAAAAAAAGCCGCGACAGAAGTTCGCGGCTTTTTCATGCGTCAAGCGATTCAGCTGAAGAATTCCTTCACGCGGTCCGTCCAGGACTTGCTTTGCGGCGAGTGGCGGTCGCCCCCGTCGTTCAGCGACGTCTCGAACTGGCGCAGGATGCTCTTCTGGTCTTCGCTCAGGCGCACCGGCGTTTCCACCACGACGTGGCAGTACAGGTCGCCCGGATAGCTGCCCCGCACGCCGCGGATGCCCTTGCCGCGCAGGCGGAAGGTCTTGCCGGACTGGGTGCCTTCGGGAATCGAGATCTCGGCTTTACCGCCCAGCGTGGGCACCTGAAGCTCGCCGCCCAACGCCGCCGTGGTGAACGGGATGGTCAGCTCGCAGTGCAGATCGTCGCCGTCGCGCTGGAAGATCTTGTGCTGCTTGATGTGGATTTCCACATACAGGTCGCCCGGAGGGCCGCCGTTGATGCCCGGCTCGCCATTGCCGCTGGAGCGGATGCGCATGCCGTCGTCGATGCCGGCCGGAATCTTGACCTGCAGGGTCTTGTTGCGGCGGATACGGCCCACGCCGTCGCAGGCCGGGCACGGATCGGTGATTTCCTTGCCGTTGCCGTGGCAGGTCGGGCAGGTCTGCTGCACGCTGAAAAAGCCTTGCTGCATGCGCACGGCGCCCGAACCGCCGCAGGTGCGGCAGGTCTTGGGCGAGGTGCCGACCTTGGCGCCGGAGCCGTGGCAGGTGTCGCAATTTTCCCAGCTGGGGACGCGGATTTCGGTATCGAAACCGGCCGCGGCCTGCTCCAGCGTGATTTCCAGCGCGTACTTCAGGTCGGCGCCGCGATACACCTGCGGGCCGCCGCCGCGACGGCCGCCACCGCCCCCGCCGCCGAAGATTTCGCCGAAGATATCGCCGAAGGCGTCGGCAAAACCGCCGCCCATGCCCGCCCCGCCCATGCCGGCGGAGTTGGGGTCGACGCCCGCATGGCCGTAGCGGTCATACGCCGCGCGCTTCTGTTCATCGCCCAGGACCTCGTAGGCTTCCTTGGCTTCCTTGAACTTCTCTTCGGCTTCTTTGCTGTCCGGATTGCGGTCCGGGTGGTACTTCATGGCCAGCTTTCGATAGGCCTTCTTGAGTTCGTCGTCCGAGGCGTTTTTCGCTACGCCCAGGACTTCGTAATAGTCGCGTTTTGCCATGATCCGTGGGCTCAAAAACGAGCCGTCTTTTCAGTGCTACAGAATGAGTTCGCCCGGTAGGCGGATTTCTCCGGCTACCGGGCGGCAGAGGCTGGTCAGCGCCCGGCCATTATTGGTCGCGCTTGACTTCCTTGAAGTCGGCGTCGACGACGTTGTCGTCCACCGGCTTCGCGTTGTCGGCCGCTTGTTGCTGGCCGGCGGCTTGTTGCGCCTGCATGTCGGCGTACATCTTCTCGCCCAGCTTCTGCGATGCGGTCGACAGGGCTTCCACCTTGGCGTCGATCGCGGCCTTGTCGCCTTCCTTCAGCGTGTCTTCCAGGTCCTTGATGGCGGCTTCGATGCTTTCCTTTTCGGAAGCTTCGAGCTTGTCGCCGTACTCGGTCAACGACTTGCGGGTGGCATGCACCAGCGCGTCGGCCTGGTTGCGCGACTGGGCCAGTTCGGCAACGCGGTGATCTTCCTCGGCGTTGGCCTCGGCATCCTTGACCATGCGCTGGATCTCGTCTTCCGACAGACCCGAGTTGGCCTTGATGGTGATCTTGTTTTCCTTGCCGGTGCCCTTGTCCTTGGCGGACACGTGCAGGATGCCGTTGGCGTCGATGTCGAACGTGACTTCGATCTGCGGCATGCCGCGCGGCGACGGCGGGATCCCTTCAAGGTTGAACTCGCCCAGGGCCTTGTTGCCCGCGGCGATTTCGCGCTCGCCCTGGAACACCTTGATCGTCACGGCCGGCTGGTTGTCGTCAGCGGTCGAGAAGGTCTGCGAGAACCGGGTCGGGATCGTCGTGTTCTTCTGGATCATCTTCGTCATCACGCCGCCCAGGGTTTCGATACCCAGCGACAGAGGCGTCACGTCCAGCAGCAGCACGTCCTTGCGGTCGCCCGACAGCACGGAACCTTGGATGGCGGCGCCAGCGGCGACGGCTTCATCGGGGTTCACGTCCTTGCGCGGATCCTTGCCGAAGAATTCCTTCACCTTTTCCTGGACCTTGGGCATGCGGGTCATGCCGCCGACCAGGATCACGTCGTCGATGTCGGAAACCTTCACGCCGGCGTCCTTGATGGCGACGCGGCAGGGCTCGATCGTGCGTTCGATCAGTTCTTCGACCAGCGCTTCCAGCTTGGCGCGCGTGATCTTCAGGTTCAAGTGCTTCGGACCCGAGGCATCCGCCGTGATGTACGGCAGGTTGATTTCGGTCTGCTGAGCGGACGACAGTTCGATCTTGGCCTTTTCAGCGGCTTCCTTCAGGCGTTGCAGCGCCAGCACGTCCTTGGACAGGTCAACGCCTTGTTCCTTCTTGAACTCGGCAATGATGTAGTCGATGATGCGCTGGTCGAAGTCTTCGCCGCCCAGGAAGGTGTCGCCGTTGGTCGACAGCACTTCGAACTGCTTTTCGCCGTCCACGTCGGCAATTTCGATGATGGACACGTCGAACGTGCCGCCACCCAAGTCATACACGGCGATCTTGCGGTCGCCCTTTTCGGTCTTGTCCAGGCCGAACGCCAGCGCGGCAGCGGTGGGTTCGTTGATGATGCGCTTGACTTCCAGGCCGGCGATGCGGCCGGCGTCCTTGGTGGCCTGGCGCTGGCTGTCGTTGAAGTAGGCGGGCACGGTGATGACGGCCTCGGTCACTTCTTCGCCCAGGTAGTCCTCGGCGGTCTTCTTCATCTTGCGCAGCACGTCGGCCGACACTTGGGGAGGCGCCATCTTCTTGCCGCGCACTTCCACCCAGGCGTCGCCGTTGTCGGCGCGGGCAATGGTGTAGGGCATCAGATTGATGTCCTTCTGCACCGCCTTTTCTTCGAACTTGCGGCCGATCAGGCGCTTCACCGCGTACAGGGTGTTGCGCGGGTTGGTCACGGCCTGGCGCTTGGCGGGTGCGCCGACCAGGGTCTCGCCGTCGTCCATGTAGGCGACGATCGAGGGGGTGGTGCGAGCGCCTTCCGCGTTTTCAATGATTTTGACCTGCCCGCCGTCCATGACAGCCACGCAGCTGTTGGTCGTGCCCAGGTCAATGCCAATAATCTTGCTCATGGTGGGTACCTTGAATTAAATCTATGAAAATAGAGGGAAACTTCTTGTCCCCACATAACTGGGGCTACTCGCAGGGTTTTTCAAGACGCCTGGCCGGAATTTTCCGCACCCGGGTCCTGCAACCGCTGGATTGCCGCCGTGAACTGGGGCAATCCGGGCCAGCCGGTGATGCGTCCAAGCCGCTTTCCAGCCCGGTACAGCACAAAAGTGGGGACACCATGCAGGGAAAAGCGGCGGCCCAAGGGCTCGTCGGCATAGACATCGGCTTCGAACCACGTCAGGCCCAGGCCCAACAAGGTCTCCTGATGCAGCAACGCCGCCTGCTTGAACAGATTGCAGTTATAGCAATCCTGGCCCCACAGGAACACGCAGCGCAAATCCGACCCCGGCGCCTGGACCACGGCGGCATCGAATCCCGCGGTGTCGACATGACGCATGCCGAACACCTGGAAGACCTGAGCCGGATCGAAACGGGGATCGGTCATTGCGTGCCGAGCCGCGATCAGCCTTGGCCCGCGGACACCACCACCAGCGCCGGACGCAGGGTCCGGTCGGCGATGGCGTAGCCCTTTTGCAGCAGCTGCAACACGGTGTTGGCGGGCTGCGCGTTGGGAATCGACGAAATGGCTTGATGCAGGTGCGGATCGAACTTGTCGCCCTGGGCCGGTGCGATTTCCTTGAGCAGATTGCGCTCGAAGGCTGCGGCCAGCTGCTTCAGGGTGACTTCAACGCCTTCCCGCAACGTGTCAACGGTCTGGTCGGGCTGGGCCAATGCGGCTTCCAGGCTGTCCTTGACCGGAACCAGGCTTTCGGCGAACGACTCGATGCCGAACTTGCGCGCCTTGGACACTTCTTCCTGAGCGCGGCGGCGCACGTTCTCGGCTTCGGCGTGCACACGCAGAAGCTGGTCGTGCTGCTCATTGACGGTAGCCTGGGCGGCGTCCAGTTGGGCGCGCAACTCGTTCAGCTCGGCCTGTGCGGCGTCCTGGGCGGCGGGGGCCGCGTCGGCGTTCTGGCCGACTTCGGGCGTCTGATCTACAGGCTCGTGGGGTGCCGTCATGGGGAATCCTCCAAAAAGAATGGCTTTCGCAGACATGAATGGGGGCCAATACCCCTATTTCAAGCCCGGGAAAGCGAAATATTCCCTGACGGCGCCCGCCCGGGTCCCGGGCGGAGCGGCCGCTTACTTCTTGTGGGGCTGCGCCGGCGCGACCGGGTCGCTGGCCGGGAAGCTTTCCTTCAGCGCACGGTCGACGTGCGCGTCGTCGTCATCCGGCTCGGACCGGATCGCGATGGGGTCGCTGGCCGGAAAGGTCTCGGCCAACGCTTCGTCCAGATCGTGCTCGACCTGATCCTCATCGACGGGGGTGGAAACCGTCCCTTTTTTTACTACCTTGCCGCTCTTGGGATCATGGTGCATGCGCCTTCTCCTTCAAGTCCGTGGTGGCCCGGGATGTCAGCGGCCAGCCCTGCAAGTTCCGTTCCACCATGCCGGCCAAGCCGGCGATCCATGCGGGATCGTCGTTCAGGGCGGGGATGTACCGGAATTGCTTGCCGCCTGCCCCGACAAACGCGTCGCGGCATTCCAGGCTGATCTCTTCCAGGGTTTCCAGACAGTCTGCCACAAATCCCGGACACACCACATCCACCTCCGTCACCCCCGAGGCCGCCAGCGCCTTGAGCGTGGGCTCGGTATAGGGCTCCAGCCAGCGGGCAGTGCCGAAGCGGCTCTGGAAAGTCACTTCGATCTGTTCGCGGGGCAAGGACAGGCGCTGCGACAACAGGCGCGCCGATTCCATGCAATCGCGATAGTAGGGGTCACCCAGTTCGATCGAATAGCGCGGCAGGCCGTGAAAGCTCATCACCAGCTTCTGCGGCTTGCCCTGTTCGCGCCAAAAGGATTCGATGCGCGCGGCCAGCGGGTCCAGCCAGGCCGGATCTTCATGGAAACGCTTGGTGAAGCGCAGCTCGGGCTGGTCGCGCAGGCGCGCGGCGTGGCGGGTCACTGCGTCGACCACGGTGGCCGTGGTGCTGGCGGCGTACTGCGGATACAGCGGCACGGTCAGGATGCGCTCGCAGCCCGCGGCCCGCAGGCGCGTGATCGCGTCGGGGATCGACGGGTTGCCGTAGCGCATGCCCAATTCCACCACGGCATCGATGCCCGCCGCGTGCAGGGCCGCGCGCACGCCGTCCGCCTGGCGCTGGCTGTAGACCATGAGGGGCGACCCTTCCTTGAGCCACACCCCGGCATAGCGCGGCGCCAGCTTCTTGGGGCGCATCGTCAGCACCAGCCCGTGCAGGATGGGCTTCCACAGGTAGCGGGGGATTTCGATGACGCGCGGGTCGGACAGGAATTCGCCCAGGTATTTCTTGATGCCGGCCTTGTCCGGGGTGTCGGGGGTGCCCAGGTTCACCAGCAGCACGCCGACCTTGCCCGGCCCGCGCGGCGGCGGATCTTCGTTGAAGGGGTCGTCCTGCTCGGTTTCCGGCAGGTAGCGTTCAGGCCACAGGTACTTGAACAGGCGAAGAAACACAAAAACTCCCCTTCCTCCGCAAGGAGGATGTAGCTTTGAATGGACCTACTGGTTGTGGCTGAGGGCGTTGGACAGCAAACGCGCCGTGATATCCACGATGGGAATGACGCGTTCGTACGCCATGCGGGTGGGACCGATCACGCCCAGCGTGCCGACCACCTTGCCGTCCACGCCATAAGGCGCGGTAATGACCGACACTTCTTCCATCGGCACCAGTTGCGAGTCGCCGCCGATGTAGATCTGCACCCCCTGCGCGCGGCTGGACACGTCCAGCAGCTGCAGCAGGTCCGTCTTCTTTTCGAACAGCGAGAACATCTTGCGCAACCGGTCCATGTCGGACGCGATGTCCGTCACGTCCAGCAGCTTGCGTTCGCCCGATATGATCATGGCATCGCCGTCTTCGGCGGCTTCGGCGCTGGCTTCCACCGCCGCCTGCATCAGGCGCGAGATGTCTTCGCGCAGCTGGGCAAGTTCGGTGGACAAGGTCTGACGCACCGCATTGAAGGACTTGCCGGCGAAATGCATGTTGAAGAAATTGCCGGCTTCCAGCAATTCGGCTTCGACGTAATCGCGCTGCACGAACAAGATGCGGTTCTGGACGTCGCCGTCGGGCGTGACGATGATCAGCAGCACCCGCTTGTCGGACAGCCGGATGAATTCGATCTGGCGGAACACCTGGGCGCGCTTGGGCGTGAGCACCACGCCGGCGAACTGCGTCAGGTTCGACAGCAGCGCGGCCGCGGCATTGACGGCGCGGGTGGGTTCGGCGGCCGACAGCATTTCGCCCATATTGTGCGGTTGCAGCTGATAGGACTGCACGGCCAGCAAGGAATCGACGAACATGCGGTAGCCCCGCGGCGTGGGAACACGGCCGGCGGACGTATGCGGGCTATGGATCAGCCCCAGCTCTTCCAGGTCCGCCATCACATTGCGGATCGTGGCCGGGGACAAGTCGAAGACTTTCGATAGCGTCCGCGAGCCGACTGGCTGCCCATCGGCGATGTAGCGTTCTATCAACGCTTTCAGTAGTGCGCGTGCGCGGTCATCCATAACAGGTATTTTAGGGAATCTTTTCCAATTAAGGCGATTTTTGTCCCGCAAGCGGATATGCGGCCCCATATAATCGGCTAATCAGCCCCCTCCGGGCGGGTTTCGGCTTTCTGGCTTTACCTTTTTCGATACGCACGCATCCATGCACTTTCCTACCGTCGCCCTGATCGGCAGATACCAGGACACCGGCCTGGACACACCGCTGAGAGCCCTTGCGCACGCGCTGACGCAAGCGGGCAGGCACGTGCTCATCGATGCCGATACCGCGCGCAATACCGGCCTGACCGAATACCCGGTCGCCACCCTCGAGGAAATCGGCCAGCACGCGTCGCTGGCCGTCGTCATGGGCGGCGACGGCACCGTGCTGGGCGCGGGCCGCCACCTGGCGCCCTTCGGCGTGCCGCTGGTCGGCATCAACCATGGCCGGCTGGGCTTCATCACCGACATCCCGCTGCAGGACGCGCATGGCGCGCTGGCGCGGGTGCTCGAAGGCAGCTTCCAGATCGAGGAACGCATGCTGCTGGAAGGCAGCGTGTGGCGGGGCGACCAGAAGATGTATTCCGCGTCGGCCTTGAACGACGTCGTGCTGAACCGCGCCGGACGCGGCGGCATGATCGAAGTGCGCGTGGAACTGGACGGCGCCTTCATGTACACGCAGCGCGCCGACGGCCTGATCATCGCCACGCCCACCGGCTCCACCGCGTACGCCCTGTCCGCTAACGGCCCCATCCTGCATCCCGGCATGAACGCCATGGTGCTGGTGCCCGTCGCGCCGCAAACACTGTCGAACCGCCCTATCGTGATCCCCGACACCGGCGTGCTGAACATGACCCTTACTGCCATGGGCCGGGTCGAAGTAGGCGCCAGCGTCCATTTCGACATGCAGACCTGGTCGGACCTGCAACCGGGCGACCGCATCGTCGTGCAGCGCGCGCCCTATACCATCCGCTTCGTGCACCCCGAGGGCTACAGCTTCTTTTCCACCCTGCGCCGCAAGCTGCATTGGAACCTGATGCCCCAAGCCACCGACAACGTAGAGTAGTAAGCGCCCCGACATGCTGCGCACCCTGCATATCCGCGACTTCGTCATCGTCGAGCAGACCGAGATCCATTTCGGCGCCGGCTTCACCGTTTTCTCCGGCGAGACCGGCGCAGGCAAATCCATCCTGGTGGATGCGCTGGCGCTGGCCCTGGGGGAACGCGGCGACGCCAGCATGCTGCGCGAAGGCGCGCCCCGCGCCGACATCACCGCCGTCTTCGACACGCCCAAGTCGCTGCACGCCTGGCTGGCCGAACGCGAGATCGACGCGGACGACGAGCTCTCGCTGCGCCGCGTCATCGATGCGCAGGGCCGCAGCCGCGCCTATATCAACGGCACGCCCGCCACCGTGGCCCAGTTGCGCGAACTGGGCGACAGCCTGGTGGACATCCACGGCCAGCACGCCCATCAAAGCCTGATGCGCCCCGACGCCCAGCGCGACCTGCTGGACGCCCACGGCGGCCACGGCGATCTGCGCCAGGCCGTCGGCCAGGCCTGGAAGCAATGGCGCGCGCTGGCGCGGCAGCTGGAAGCCGCCGAGAAAGACGCCGCCAGCCTGGCTACCGAGCGCGACCGCATCCAATGGCAGGTTCAAGAACTGGATCAACTGGCGCTGGGCGCGGACGAATGGGATTCGCTGCAATCCGAGCACACCCGGCTATCGCACTCCCAATCGCTTCTGGACGGCGCCTCGCAGATCCTGGAAGCGCTGGACGGTGAAGGCGATTCCGCACACCACCGCATCACGGCGGCCAATCACCGCATTCAGCAGATGCTGCGGCACGACCCCGGCCTGCAAGGCGTGCATGACGAACTGGAATCCGCCCGCATCGCGATCAGCGAAGCCGTATCGGACCTGAACAACTACGTCAGCCGCGTCGACCTGGACCCCAAGCGCCTGGCCGAGGTGGAATCGCGGCTGGGCCTGGTGTTCGAGACCGCCCGCAAGTTCCGCGTCGAGCCCGATGCGCTGTGCGAACTGCGCGACTCGCTGCACGCCGAGCTGGCAGCCTTACAGGCCGCGGGCGACATCGATGCCCTGCGCGCCCAGTCCGCAGCCGCCCAGGCGCAATACGATGCGGCGGCCGCCAAACTCACCACTGCCCGCCGCAAGATCGCGAAAGACCTGGGCAAGCAGGTCACACAGGCGATGCAGACGCTGGCCATGCAAGGCGGCAAGTTCGAGCCCACGCTGGCAGCGTCCGCGCCGTCCGCGCACGGTAATGAACAAGTTGAATTCCTGGTGGCCGGCCACGCCGGCACCACGCCCCGGCCGCTGGCCAAGGTGGCCTCGGGCGGTGAACTGTCGCGCATCTCGCTGGCGTTGTCCGTCATCGCCAGCCGCGCGGCCCGCGTGCCTACGCTGATTTTCGACGAAGTCGACAGCGGCGTCGGCGGCGCGGTAGCGGAATCCGTCGGCAAATTGCTGCGCGAACTGGGCGAACGCCATCAAGTGCTGTGCGTCACCCACCTGCCGCAGGTCGCCGCCTGCGGCAATAACCAGTTCCTAGTCAGCAAAACCGAATCGCGCGGCACCACGCGCTTCAGCATCGAAGAGCTGGACGCCCCCGCCCGTGTCGAAGAGATCGCCCGGATGCTGGGCGGGATCAAGCTCACCGCCACGACCCGCGAACACGCCCGCGAAATGCTGGAAGGCTTCGGCCAACCCGCCGCCTGACGGCTGCCCGCCTCCGGACAAGCCCCGCGGCAATGCCCCGGGGGGTTTTCGGGTTTATTTATTTCCCGCCCAACAAAAAGCCCCTTCAGTTAGAAGGGGCTTTGGATCTCACGAACCCGCGGCGAGCGCGGCCGTAGGCCGTGGGACGAACGCAGGCGGCTTAGCGGCCTTTCAGGCAGCTGCCGCAGATGCCGTACAGCACCATCGCGTGGCTTTCCAACGCGAAGCCGTTGTCCTTGGCGATCTTTTGCTGGCGCTTTTCGATGTCCGGGTCCGAAAACTCGACCACCTTGCCGCAATTCGTGCAGATCAGGTGATCGTGGTGATCGCCGTCATTGAGCTCGAACACGGCCTTGCCGCTGTCGAACTGGCTGCGGGCAAGAATGCCGGCCTGTTCGAACTGCGTCAGCACGCGGTAGACGGTCGCCAGGCCGATTTCGACGTTTTCGCCAATCAAGGCGCGATAGACGTCTTCGGCGCTGAGGTGCCGCTGGTCGGATTTACGGAAAATATCAAGAATTTTCAGGCGGGGAAAAGTCGCCTTCAAACCCATGTTCTTCAGTTCGCTTTGGTCGCTCATGGTGTAATCGCTCTCCGTCCGCGTTGGCATGGGCAAGGATGTGGGGCGCGCCGCGAGCCGGCTCCCCTGAATTCATGCCGCCCCGCGGAACTATCCTTATGAAACCTTTATGATAACGGTTTTGTCTGCTTCCAAATAATAGGGGCGCGTAGTGTCCATGATTGCACGAATTCCCTCCCGCTCGCTGAAGACCGGATTGGCCGTTGCCGCCCTGGCCGTCGCCCTTGCCGGTTGCACGGGAGACAAGTGGGGCTTCCCCTACAAGGCTGGCGTCCAGCAAGGTAACTGGATCACCCAGGAACAGGTCGCCCTGCTGCAACCCGGCATGACGCGCGAACAAGTGCGCTTCGCGCTCGGCAGCCCCACGCTGACCAGCGTGCTGCACGCCAATCGCTGGGACTACCCCTACTACTACAAGCCCGGTTACGGCGAAGCCCGCGAACGCAAGTTCACCGTCTGGTTCGAAAACGACCGGCTGACCCGCTGGGAAGGCGACAAGCAGCCTGACCTGCAACCCTATCAGCTGAACACCCCCAGCTCCACGGCCGACGAAAAGGCCGACAAGCGCCTGGACCAGGACGAAGCCCGGCTGAAGGAAGAGGCGGATCAGAAGAAGCGCGACTCGGCCGCCCCGGTCAGCCCGCTGAACCAGTACCCCGGCCAACCCGGCAACTCGCCCGAGCCGCTTCGCTAACCCCCAAGGATTCTTTTACATGCGTATTGCAATTGCCGGCGCCAGCGGCCGTATGGGCCAGATGCTGATCGATGCCGTCCTCAAGTCCACCGGCCTGCAACTGACGGTTGCGCTGGACCGCAAGGGCTCCGCCGCCCTGGGCCAGGATGCCGGCGCACCGCTCGGCCAACAGACGGGCGTCTCCATCACCGACGACCTCGACGCGCTGGCCCAGGCCGACTGCCTGATCGACTTCACCCGTCCCGAAGGCACGCTCGAGCACTTGCAGGCCTGCGTCAAGCACGGCACGCGCGCCGTGATCGGCACCACCGGTTTCGACGACAACGGCCGCGCCGCGATCGACGTGGCCGCGCAGAAGATCGCCATCGTGTTCGCGCCCAACATGAGCGTCGGCGTCAACGCTACGCTCAAGCTGCTGGACATGGCTGCCCGCATCCTGAATTCCGGCTACGACGTCGAAGTGTTCGAAGCGCACCACCGCAACAAGGTCGACGCGCCTTCGGGCACCGCCTTGAAGATGGGCGAGACCATCGCATCCGCCTGGGACGTCGCCCTGCCGGACGTGGCCACCTGGAGCCGCCACGGCGACACCGGCGTGCGCAAGCCCGGCACCATCGGCTTCTCGGTCCTGCGCGGCGGCGATATTGTCGGTGACCACACGGTGTCGTTCTGCGGCATCGGCGAACGCATCGAGATCACGCACCGCTCGGCCAGCCGCGCCACCTACGCGGAAGGCGCGTTGCGCGCCGCGCGCTTCCTGAAAGACAAGCGCAACGGCCTGTACGACATGCAATCGGTGCTGGGCCTCTAAGGCCGCGCCAATGCAAAAAGGATCCCTCGGGATCCTTTTTTTTTCGCCTGCGTAAGGCGGTTTGGCATGGCGCGCCGGCCGATCACACCACCACGGGCTCCGGCTCCAGCCTGACGCCATAGCGTTCGGCGACGGCCTGCTGGATCGCTTGCGCCAGCCCCATGATGTCCGCCGCGGTGGCCCCGCCACGGTTCACCAGCACCAGCGCCTGCCGGTCGTGCACGCCGGCCGCGCCTAACGCCCGCCCCTTCCAGCCGCATTGGTCGATCAGCCAGCCTGCCGCCAGCTTGTAGCGGCCATCCGGCTGGGCATACGACACGAGTCCGGGAAATTGCGTCACCAGGCTGTCGCGCACGCTGGCCGCCACGATGGGATTCTTGAAGAAACTGCCTGCATTGCCGGTCACGGCGGGGTCAGGCAGCTTGGCGCGGCGGATCTCGCACACCGCCTCGAAAATGTCGCGCGCCGTCGGCTCCCCTTGCGCCAGCCGCGCATGGCGCTGCAGGTCGGGATAGCCCAGCACGGGCCGCCAGGGCCGGGGCAACGCGAAACGCACGCTGACGATGATCCAGCGGCCCGGCGCGTCGTGCTTGAAAGCGCTGTCGCGATAGGCAAAGCGGCAATCAGCCGCGCGCATTTCAACCAGCCGCCCCGCCGGCACATCCCACGCGGTCAGGCTATGGAAGCGCTCTTCGAACTCCACGCCGTAGGCACCGATATTCTGCACCGGCGCGGCCCCCACCGTACCCGGAATCAGCGCCAGGTTCTCCAGGCCGTCCCAGCCATGGTCCACGCAGGCGGCAACAAAGCCGTGCCAGTTCTCGCCGCCCGCCGCCTCGACCAGCCAGGCGTCAGAGCGCGCCTCCAGCAAACGCATGCCCTTGAACGCCACGCGAGCCACCAGGCCGGGGACCTGCCGGGGCAGCACCACATTGCTGCCGCCGCCCAGCACGAGCAGGGAATCGGCCTGCCGCGCCAGGTCAGACAATGCCGGCAATTGCGCAGCATCGTCCACGGTGACAAACGCCTCGGCTTGGGACGCCAGGCCCAGCGTATTCAGCCGGGTCAGGTCTTGGGTAACGGGGGTCAACGCGACAGGCGCAAGGTTGATGGCGGCAGGATTTGACATGGGTGCTACTGGCTATGCTATAGTTTCTGTCTTCGCTCATATTACTTGATTGAGTGTTTGGGTTTGATGTTCAGCAGTGACATCCAGGGGTAAAACCCGGAGGGGTAAAACCCCAGGGGTAAAACCCGGTGGCCATTGCCGCTTTCTTCAAAAGCCGCTCTGCAAAGGGATTCCGGCGAAAAAAGCAAAAAACGTCAGGCTCATGACAAACTCAAAAAAATCATGTAGAATGCGCGCCTTCTGATCGATAACCAAGTTGATCAGGGTGAATAAAAAAACAGGTTCTGAGCAGTACCGGTCGGAACCCATGCGGGAGTAGCTCAGTTGGTAGAGCGCAACCTTGCCAAGGTTGAGGTCGCGAGTTCGAGACTCGTCTCCCGCTCCAAATTCAGATTCGCAGCGTTTTCTGAAAATTCTGCGAATCATTAAAAAGGGCCTGCGGGCCCTTTTTTCATGCCCGCTCGATCCGCAAACATGCCGCGCATCGCGGCGCATCGCGGTACATTGCCGGGCATGCCGCACTCCCGTACCCCCGCCTTCAATCCATTGCTTGCCGTGTTGTCCGGCCTATCCCTGGCCGCGGGCGTTATCGCGGGCATTGCCGGCCTCGCCACGAACTCCTCGGGCGGCCTGTTCCCTAACCTGGCTTTGGCGCTGGGGTTGATGGGGCTGGGCCTGGGCAACGCCGTTTCGTTCCTCTGCAATTTGCTGGCCTGGCGGCTGGGCGCGCGCTTGCGGTGGCTGCGGATCGCGCTGATCATCCAAGTCCTGCCCACCATCGCCTTTGCCGCCATCGCATGCAAGGCCGTCTGGGACAACTGGCAGGACCGCCGCAGCCTCCAGCAACGCGGCGCCGTCTGGAACGCGGTGCGTAGCGACGACGTCGCCGCCCTGACCTTGGCGCGGCAATCCTGCGGCACGGCATGCCGCGAAGGAATCACCGACCAGGGCCTGCTGATGCACGCGACAATGGCACGCGCCCATCAAGTGGCCGGCCATCTGATCGCGCAAGGCGCGACCGTCAGCGCCAGCCTGACCGCGCCCTCCATGGACCTGCACACCTGCGAAGGCCGGTACCTGCCGGCGCTTTCCGCCTTGAGCGTCGCGGTCGCGCAGCGCGACGACGCGCTCGTGGCACTGCTGCTGCCCGCAAGCGACATGGCGGCGCGGCGCGAGGCCATGTGGACGGCGGCGACGCTCGACCGCCTGGACACCGTGCAGACGCTTGCCGCCAACGGCGTGCCGCTGACCTTGCGCGGCAAGACCCTGGACCAGAACGACACCCTGCTCGTGGCGGCCGCAAGCGGCGCCGCGACGACAGTCGGCCGATGGCTCATCGACACGCAGGGCTTGCCGGTAGACGCCATCGTCCACGGCCCCGATCCCTACCCCGGCACGGCCCCCATCGCCGCGTTGTCCGATTTCATGCGCGATACGCAATCGCCGCGCGCAGCCGAGTTCCTGCGCCTGCTGCGCGCGCATGGCGCGGATCTGGACGCCCGGCCTCGCAACGGCGCCTCCGCGCTTGAGGAGGCCGTGCGCATTGGCAGAAAGCCGGTCGCGGCCCAACTGATCGACGCGGGCGCGGACCCAGCCCGCTTGCCGCCTGCGGCGCGAACGCGCCTGGCCGAGCTGCTGGCCGGCCCGGACGAGCCAGTGTTTCCCAAGCGCCGGACCGATTGCGTTCCTCCCTGAGTTGCCGGATATCAAACCTTCGGCAGACTCGGGCGCGAGCCGGGGCACAACCCTCGCGCCGCTGGGCATAATCGATGGTCTTCCCGGCCGCGCGTGACGCACCCTCGGCCAATCCCCCAAGGAGGCCTGCGCCATGATGGGAATCAGCCGCGCGGTGTTGCTGCACCGCTTGAAAACCGCCAGCTACGCGATCGGTTCCGTCGTACTGATCAGCTGGGTCACCGATGCGCTGAACGAAGGGCTCATGTTCAAGCCCGTGCTGCGCTACTTCTATCCGGCCGCGGTTGAAAACTACCTGCACCCGTTCACGGACCGCCCTAGCCTGATGATCTGGCTGATGCCCTTGCTGTTGGCGTTGCTGCTGATGTTCGTATCATCGATGATGACCGTGCATCACTTCAAACGGCGCGTCCTTTACCGCATGAGCCCACCGGTCGCTTCTCCGAAACCGGACCACCTGATCACGCTTGCGGCCGGCGACCAGACGTTGCGCGACCTCCCGTATGGCGCGCGAGGCCCCACGCTGCACGCGCTGTACCGGCAAGCCGACGACCTGACGCCGCTGGAAGCCGCGTGCGTCGCCGCCGGCATCACGCTGCATGCGCGCCCCCTGCCCAATACCGGGGACATCCGCCAGCTGACCCTGCGGCTTGACCGGATCCTCTCGCAGATACGCCGCAAGGCGGGCCCTGCCGCGAGCATTGCATTCGATCTGAGCAGCCTGTCGCCCGAACTGGCCAGCGCGGCCACGATCGCGTGCCTGGAAAACAGCGTGATGCTGTGCTATCTGGACACGCAAAAGCAACTGCGCGCGCACCGCGTCATCGGTGAAATAAGCGATTGAGGGCACGGTCCCAATCATGGAATCCGGGCCCGCCCCCATCACCCGTGTGCAAACTTTTAAAATTTCTGTATACTTCCGCCTCTCTTGCAAAGAACAACGTTTCGGGTTGCACAAATCCAGATGTTTTCAGCGTGGGAAAATGCGGGAGTAGCTCAGTTGGTAGAGCGCAACCTTGCCAAGGTTGAGGTCGCGAGTTCGAGACTCGTCTCCCGCTCCAATTTATGATCTACAGACTTCCACTGACGTCTGTAAGTCGTTGAAAACAGGGGCTTCGGCCCCTTTTTTCATTCCAGGGCCGTCCACTGAAATCCACCGACAGCCAGCGTTTTTAAGGCCAGAATTGAGGCCAAAGAATGCGGGTGGATCCAGGATCGGATTGTTGCTGGGCCAGGAGTGGAGCCGTGACGAGCATTGAGCCTAAGTCTCAACTTAGGAGCTCGATGATGGCACTCTCTGATCTGATCGTTCGCCAGGCCAAGACCACTGGCAAACTCTACAACCTCCCCGATCTTGATGGCCTCGGCCTGGTGGTCTCACCGGTCGGCGGCAAGTCGTGGCACTTCCGTTACTACTGGCTCGGCAAGCAAAAGCGCATCTCTCTGGGTAATTACCCAGAGATCGGCTTGCGCGATGCCCGCATCCTGCGAGACGAAGCCAGAGCCCTGCTGGCCAAGGGCATCAACCCTCACACCGATCGCAAGCAGAAGCGGCACGCTATCCAGCTTGCGGCCGAGCACACCTTCAAGGCGGTCTTCGATGCCTGGGTGGAGCATCGCCGCAAGGAGCTCAAGGAAGGTCGCCAAAGCACGCTCTCGCAGATCCTGCGGATATTTGACCGTGATGTGCTGCCCAGCCTGGGCAAGATGTCGATTTTCGACATCCGCCGCCCCCAACTCTTGGGCGTGCTGGCAAAGATCGAAGAACGAAAGGCCTTCACCACCGCGGAAAAGGTTCGCACCTGGTTCCGGCAGATGTTCCGCTACGCCCTGGTAATCGCCGAGGGGATGGAAGTCAATCCGGCTTCGGATCTTGATGTCGTCGCGGCCCCCAAGCCGCCGACTGCTCACAACCCCTATTTGCGCCTGCATGAATTGCCCGACATGCTTCTCAAGCTGCGCGAATACCGTCGGCGGGGGCTGCAGACGCAGCTCGGCATCCGCCTGCTGTTCCTCACCGGCGTACGCACTGGAGAACTGCGCTTGGCGACCCCCGATCAGTTCGACCTGGACCGTGGTCTGTGGATCATCCCTCCAGAGTTCGTCAAGCAATTGCAGGATGAGATGCGCAAGGCGGGCAAGCGCCCGCAGGATGTCCCGCCCTATGTGGTTCCTCTGTCCCTGCAGGCCATTGAGGTCGTGCGGTACCTTTTCGGTGAAATGAAGCCGGCCCAGCGCTATCTTCTGGCGCACCGCAGCGAGCTCAAGAAGCGCATCAGCGAAAACACGCTCAACAGTGCTCTGCGCCGGATGGGCTACGAAGACCAACTGACCGGCCATGGCATCCGTGGCACGTTGTCGACTGCGCTCAACGAGGTTGGCTATCCCAAGATCTGGGTGGATGCCCAGCTGTCCCATTCCGATCCCAACAAGGTCAGCTCTGCGTACAACCATGCCAAGTACGTTGAGCCACGGCGCCGGATGATGCAGGACTGGGCCGACCGGCTGGATCTCTTGGAGCAGGGACACGTGGAGGCTGCGAGCGCGCATCTGACGATTCACATTGAAGGTGTGCCGGCGATGGCTGACGACGAGAAGATTGCCGAGGCTGCGATCGCGTCGGCCGTCAGCGGTGTGCCGTCCGCGGGTAGCGTGCCTATTGTTGTCAGCCCAGGGAGTCAGGGATTTGCATTCCAGCGCCTATCTCCAGTGCCGGTCGTGCAGGCCCCGGTGCCGCAGGAGCCGGAGGTGTCGGAGATCCAGCGCGAGCGCGAGGAAATGCTGGCGGTCTACGAGGCGCAGAGCAGCTTGCCCGTGCCACTGTTCGCCAAGCTGGCGGGCAAGTCCAAGGATCAGGTCAACCGCGAAGTGAAGGCCGGTAAGCTGCTGTCCATCAGTATTGGCAATCGCGGACAGCGCGTGCCCGACTGGCAATTGGTGCCGCTCAAGCTCAAGCTTACGCAGGTAATGCTGAAGCGGCTCCCTCACGTAGAAGCGTGGGAGCTGTATCACCTGCTGACGAAGCCTCACCAGGGGCTGGATGATCGGGCTGCCGTGGATGTTGTGACGCCGACCAACTTGGATAAGGTCGTGCAGGCGCTGCTGGGCCCTCAACGGCCGGCACCGGCGACTGCTACCGAATCATCTGGGTTCTCCGAGCCCATTCGTGAAAGCGTGAGGCGCCTGGTCGATAGTGCTGTCGCGCTGGAGGCTGTCTAGCGTTGTGCGAAGGGCGGCAACGCAGCGCCGCCCTTCGCCAAGAGTCGTCAACACCCAGTTCAACTTGCTCGGCTATGCGCCGCTCAGAAGGAGCACCACACTGGGTTAGCCTTGTGATGGCGGTTCTTCCGCATCACCTATGGCCTCCCGCAGTTTTGGACGAATCACGCCTTTGAGTTGAGCCTTCGCCCATTCGCTTCTCGCGTGAGTCTCGAAGCTGGCCAGAACCCACAGCGCGACATGGACCCGGGAGAGCAAAGCAACTGAGCCGGAACTGGCCGCAGTCGCGACCCAACTGTCTGCCTGATCCTCGGTCGCGGAAAGATAGTCGAGTATGCCGAGCGTGACGGGCTCTATGACCCCGGCGTCCGAATGCACGATTGATGTGCCATCGGGCATGTCCAGCGTCGGAAGCATGCGCAGCGATTGCGGCCCCCGATTTCCACGTAGAGGCACAGGGCACGTCCCAATCTGCAGCAGCAGGTTCGGGTCTTCTCTAGTGGCCCCATGTTCCCCGACCACCTCGAACGGCGTTGACGCAACGTGAGACAGGATCAGCCATGGGTGGATGTTCTTGTAGGTGACCTGTTCCTCATCGCCGAGGTCGATTTCGTGCTGCTCCCCATCGATGATGACCACGCCTTTGCCATCGGACTGGAACTCAATGTCCACCATGGCGCCATCGGGTAGCACCATCGCGTAGTGGCCGCCCGCGTCGAGCACTTCGCGCTCGGGAGGCATCTTCACCAGGGTGTTGATAAGGCCGACAGGCAGGCCGTTCGGACGTTTGGAGGCATCCACAATGGCTTGCGCTGCCACCACCTCGCCAAGCGGAAGATTACTTGCGGCGCCGGCGATCCAGGCAGCGGTCTCATGCAGATCTTCTTTCGAGCGTTTCACGACTTCATCGGCCAGCGCGTGCGCCATCTCGCTGGCCAGCAGCTCCGGCAGCCGAACCAGAACCGTCGCACCTGCTATATCGTGCATGCCAGGACGAACGAAACCATGACCGATCAGCCATTGCAGATCATCGGGCTCAAGTTCCCCTTTGACCGCAGAGCGTCGGATGAGGCCCATCTCCAATTGCTGGAGCACGATTTCTGGCGGCCGTGTTGTGTCCTGCGCATCCGCAATCATCGAGCGCGCCAGGCCCCTGAACCTGCGCCGCAGTTCGTGGTCGTGTGCGAAGCGCTCGCGAACGAGCGTCAACAGCCGCGGCCCGAGCAATGATGGCAGTGAAAGCGCCTGCGTTTCGGGCTTGCCCTTGAGCGCAGCATGACCAGAGGCACTGATCGCTCGCAGCACCCACGGCTCCCGGTACTCGGGCGCCATGTCGGCTCCATTCATCAAGTACAGACGGCGCTGCCCCAAAAGAGCTCGAGCAAGTTTGAATTCGCCGTCGCGCAAGTGTCCAACACTCACGACCTTGGATCGGCGTCCCAACGGTGAGAGCGAAAGCTGGTTTGGAGTTTTGAGTACGCTCTGCGCTACACCGTCGTCCATAGCGACCACCACTGCCAGGGAGGAGCCAAACGCATTGGATGAGAGATCTTCGATTTCCCGCACGGATGCAGCGTCTGCTGCACGCAGACCGTCAAATGCCAGGACGAGCCGCACGCCATCGTGATTTGAGATGCGGATGAGCCAGTCTCGCGCCTCTTGAGGCGATACGGGCCAGCTCAGCGATCGCGAGATTGAGTCGGCCAAGGTTTGTAGCACGCCACCGCCAACGCCCGCCTCGACGTACAGGGTGGCGAGGGTGTCGCTCTGCTCCGTCCGAGCGCATAGTTCGCGTAGCACATTGCTCTTGCCGGCGAGAGGAGGGCCTTGCAGCACCAGTAGCTTTTCCCCCGCAACCAGGTTTCGCCACAACTGGTGGGTGGCAGCGCGTGGGGTGAGGAAGTCAGCGGCGAACGGCAACGCAGGCTCATCCCAGGACGCAGTGAGCTCTTCGATCGTCTCGGTTGACACGAGGCGAACGGCTTGCATCCAAACATTCGGTGCGGTACCCATAAGGGTATCGATAGCATGCCGAATGTCTACACCGGCGACGCGGCTTGCTTGCGTAATGAGGTCTTTGAATGCGTCTTCTGTCGCAGTCGCCGGCTTCCATGGATTCCCTGTGGAGGTTTCTAGGATCCTGACATCAGTACCGTTCGTGACCACTACTATCGGCGCCGGAGGCTGCACTAGCCGCGCATACGAAAGACCTTGCGCTCCATCATCAGCGGTCAGCTTGATGCGGGGTCTCTTCAGCTCCATGACGGCCAGGGGCTTGCCATCTTTCTCAAGCAGGATGTCAAGTCGAGCATCGGCGCGAGATTTCCCATTCTCGACCAACAGGGTCTGCCGTCCGAATTTAAAGCTGAACTTGATTTGGTGTTTGATAGCACCGTCCGGCAGCCAAGGAAACGCCATTTTGATCGCTGCTCGGACGCGAGCTTCCAGATCGGCTTCTGTCTCTGTCGTTGTAGTCCGGTTGCTCGACATATCTCATTCCAAATCATCAACATTTCCATTGCAGTAGCAATGATGGGGGAACTTTCTGCCTTTGGATGCCGCTAGCGCATCGCTTTAGAGCGCCCTGTCGTCGCGCAAGGGGTTCTCGGCCCCGCGTCAGAAGTGCGTCGGATTTGCATGCATAGAAGGATTGGACACCATAATAGCCTGAGAGATTTTTGTCTCATCAGCTCGGTCAATTAGACATGCTTCGACTTGCTGCTCCAGGTCATCAAGCGCATCCATGAATAGATAATCCAAGCCCGGGGTGTCTCTCGAAACGTCGAGGACGCGCAAGTACGCATAGATTTCGTCGCTACAACGAGCAAGGTCGAGATTCACATCCTTTCGCGTAGGCGTTTTATTCTGTGTTGGCGTTTTAAGATGATCTTCTACTTCACTCTTTGTCACATGGCTCGATTGCTGATCACCTCTAGTCAATGTCCCCTGAGCGCACGCGCCGCCACACTGTATGAGCAGGGCTATGCCAAGGAACAGTCCCAGTCCTGAGCATTTTGCATAGCGCGTGCGACTTTTCTTGAAATTAGTGGGTGTTAGTGGCATGGGCGAATCCACGGAAATTATTGACCCCGAATCGAAGGGGAAAGGCATCTATCACCGCGATTCGGGGGTAAGTAGGGTGGCTATAACTAAACAGCTTGAGCTAGCAAGACACCACGGAACCGCTAGCGTCGTGACAAGTCCCACTGCGAGTGACACCATCTTTCGTAATAGATGTCTGTCCGCTATACGTCTTTCCGTCGGCGGCGGTCGCGGTTCCCTGATGCGTGAAGCCCTGTCCGTTCTGCCAGGTGCTGTTTCCATTGAATGTCCCGCCCTGTGCAGTTTGCCCATTTCGCTGGCGTGAGTAGCCCGCGTCATTGCCATTGATATAGCTGCTGCCCGAGCTCTGGCTATAGCCACCGAATGCGTTGCCTGCATAGGAACTGCCATTTCTGGTGGCATTGCCCGTTCCATCGGTGATGGTCTCATGGCGCCGGTCGTAGCCTCGGTTGTATCCAGCCCCGGCCTGGGCCGCATGAGTAGTAATCCCTCCAGAAGAATTTTGCTGAACTATGCGGCCCCTTCCAGCCCATTGGGCCGAAGCGTTGGCGGATAGCAGCAGGGCAAAGCCTGCGATTGCAGTGAAGGAAATTGAGCGGAAGCGAATGTTCATGAATCATCCTCGATGTCGGGCGTCACGCCCGGAAAAGCCCATGGCATCTGCGCCAAGATGGCTATCGCATTAGATCATTGACTGACGAGTAAGTCAATGAATGGATGATGACTGATCCGAGCGCGAGGTCGTGGCGTCAAGCCCCCCTCTGCTGAGGTCTGCTTTAGTGCTCTACAAGTTCGTGGGCCCGTGCCATCGGCGTATGCCGCAGCTGATGCGACCTACAGCACTCTGATGACTTCGGCCTCACCGATGCGCTGCCGTTGCAGTCCGAGCGCATCAGGTTGCGGTCATGTGAGCGCCAGAGTGCCACTGACGTCGTTGGGCCAGGCGAACTTGCCGCCGTGTAGCCGGCGCACTGCCGGCTACACGGCGATGCCGTCGTGCACGGCACCTTCATGCGATTGGCTCGGTGGTTGGGTCAATCCGGCCAGAAGAACGTCAGGCCAGCGTTGTTGTCGTACGGATTGAAGTTGAATTCCGGTCAGGCCGTGCCCTTCACCCTGTTGACATAGAGGCCATCGAACTAGTCGGTGAGATCCAGATTGACGACGCCGCTGACGCGACGTTCGGATTGGTGCCGCCGCCCGAACCGTCGAAGCCGTCCTTGAAGATCGTATCGCCGCCACCGACCGTCAGCTCCACAGGAACCGCAATGAGGCGATTGCTCGCATCGTTGCTGTGGACGCAGAGGTGGGCATCGTAGACGCCGTGCGTCAGGCTGGTCGCGTTGAACGTGACGGTCGTCGCGGTCGAGGCACCACCTGCGGTCGTGCCGCTGGCCGGAGCCACCGACAACCACGGCACATCTTCCGGAGCGGCGCAGCCACGGGACGGAACGGCGATCGAGAATGCCGAGATTTCGGTGCCGTTCGGGAACGGAGCGACTTCAGTGGCGAGGCCGGTCGACGTATCCAGCGTGTACATGACGCCCAGGGCGTTCCCGTCGTAGCCCGCGTACCACAGCACGCCGGTGGACGGATCGAAGTCGATGTCCTGCGCGTAGTTCGCGTTGAACCCGATCGGGCCGATCGCCTGGAAGGCGCCGCTGGTCTTGTCGATCGCGAGCAACTGATCGCCCGTGATGTCGAGGCCGTACATGTTGCCCGCCTGGTCGAATGCCGCACTGACCAGGAAGACGCCGTCCGACTCGCCGACCTGCGTGAACGCGCCGGTGGTGAGATCGACCGTGTACAGGTACGTCGTCGGGCCGGAGCGATCCGTGCAGAGGCCGTACATCGTGCTGGTCGACGCATCCCAGCGCAGCGCGCTACAACCAAAGCCGGTGCCTGGATCCGGATTGATGACGGTAACCGCGCCGGTGGTCGTGTCGATCGACGCGAAGCCGCCGGTGCTGTAGCCGATCAGGTATTCCTTGCTGAAATCGTTGTTCGCGAACGAGCCGCCGTAGTAGTCGCCGCCAATCGGGCCGATGGTGGTGAACGGATCGGGAGCCGCCGCATCGAACGAGTCGTAGTTGCCGCCGCCGTCGCCGTAGGACGGAACCTGGGCGATACCCGCCGGATGCGGACCGATGTGCGTGAACAGCGGCTTGCCGTCCTTGCCGCGCAGAACCGGTGCCCGCTTGCCGGACAGCTTCTGGTGCTGTTCCTCAGTCAATGCCCGTGCGTGGTAGGGCGTGGTCGGGAAGTGCGCGCGCACGTTGCCGGTGCTCGGGACTTCGTCGATGGTCCAGTTCAGGTCGCGGTTGCCGGTGTTGCCGATCGTCAGCGAGGCGGTTGAGGTGCCGCCAGCGTCGACGATCGCGCTGAGCGTGCCCGGATTGACCGAGATGACCGGTGCGCCGACATCGAGCGTTGCGCTCGCCGTTGCGGTGAACAGGTTGTTGATGACGCTCGGCGACCATGCGATCGACTGGCCGTCATGCAGCGAAGCGGTCATGAACGAATACTGGTTGGCGATCGACGCGTTCTGCTGGACGCCGACGGTGGCGCAGAGGCCCCCGTCGCAGACGGCCGGGTCGGTACCATTGAACGCGCCGTTCGCGGTGTACTCCACGTCGTTGTATTCGAACGAGAAGTTGCCCGTCGCTTCGTTGATGATGACTTCGAACGTCGCGCTGTCGGTGTTGTCCGGTGCGCCATCGTAATGCAACTGCGCGTCGTACTCGATGACGAACTGGCGGTTCGGCGCGGTGCCGAGCGTGGCGTAGTAGACCTGTCCCGGGTTGGACGTGTAGAAGTCGTCCCACAGCGGAATCAGCGACGGCAGCGCGTTCAAGTCGTCCATTGCGCCCGGCAACGCGGTGTTGAAGTACGTGATCCTAGACCCCGGCGAACCCACGTTGACCGCGCCGTTGTTGCCGATCGTCAGCACGTTCGATGTCGTGCCGTAGAACGGGAACGAGAACGGCATGGTGACGTCGGTGTGGCCGTCGTCGGACAGGTTCAGCGGCGTGCCCGTTGCCGAGATGTCGACGAAGTTGGACGCGCCGGTGTCGTCGTAGCCGTAGCCCAGCGTGCCGTCCTGCGACGTCCAGGTCGTCGTCACGGTGCCGTTGTTGGACGGTCCCGCGGTGACGTTGCGGTTGAACTGGATGCTGCCGCCATCGGACAGGTCTTCACGCGTCAGCGAGAACAGCGTGCCGCCGAGCGTGTCGGTGAGCATCTGGTAGCTGAGGTCGACACCGGTATGGTTGGTGACTGTGTAGCAGAAGTTGACCTGGTCACCGACGACGACGCTGAGGTTCGTCGAGGTGCCGCACTGCGCAGGATCGCCGTTGTCGAGCGCGAGCGTCAGAGAGAGTTCGAGGTCCGAACCGCCGCCGCCCGTGGTGCCGAGAACCTGGAATCCGAAATCACGGCCGGCAAAGGCGGTGACGCAGGTTCCGAGCGAGGTCCAATCGGGGCAGGCCGTATCCGTGGGGTAGAAGCCGCCGGGATTGCGCCAGGCGCCTTCGGCCCCGGTCGCGGTCGTGGTCTGCAGCCAGTAGAACGGCCAGTTTGTGTCGCCGACGCCGTTGATGAAGGCGACGGAGACCCAGTAGGTGCCGGCGTCGAGATCGCACGGCGTGTTCAGCGTGAGGCCGGCCAGCGTCGTGTGGGAGTCGTACATGCTCGGGTTGTTCGTCGACGCGAGCGACGTACAGACCGGCGTCGCGCCAGGCAGTCCGCCGTCATCCGGGTAGACGTAGACGTCTGCAGATTCGGTGACTTCCGTCGAGTAGAAGTTGAACGACAGGATACCGAAACCGGTGACGGTCCAGCCGCCGACACCGACGACGAAATCGTCTGCGGCATCCGCGCTGGGAGTCGTGAGTTCACTGCAGCTGCTGGACGCGCAACCGCAGCGGTTGGTCGTGCAGTTGATTGCCGGAGTTCCGTTCGAAGTCAGCGAAGCTGTCTGATCGTAGAGTACGGTGCCTGTGCCGCGATTGCTGTGAGCGATGCCGTGGTTGGCGAGCGAGATGCGGCCTCCCGCCGAGTGGCGCATCTGCGAATAGTTGCTTGCGGTTTTTTCCGATTGTGGGTGTCGGTGAATCTGTGCGATTTTTGCTTTAGAGCCGCCGGTCTGTGGTCCATAGTGAGTCTTGGCCGCATTGGCGTTGTTGGCGTTCGAGTCTGAGGCAGCGAGTGCCATCAGAACTGCGGCGGAGAGTAAAGAGAGCTTGCTGTAGATCCTGCTTTCGATCATGTGATCCCCATGGGGAGGCTGGCGCACGAGCGCCCGCGGAACATAGCAACCGTCGCAACGCAGTGGAAATAACTTTTCAGGAAGGGAATGTTCACGCGTCAAACTGCACGTTGTTCACAGGGGTGTGATACCGAAACAAACGGCGCTGCCAAGGGCGGAAACGCGGTATATCGCGGACGGGACCGGCGCCCGATCTTGGCGCAAAGTGCTCCATCGGCGACGCGGCACGCTCTGCGGTTACGGTCGCTCGACCATGAGCTAACCGCTCGTCCAGCTCGGCTGTGCCAACGCTTTGCGCAACGGATCAAGCAGATCGCCATAGAGCGCGCAGCGCGCCGTATTGCGCCGCATGGGCTCGCGCACTTGGTTCGCGCTCGCCGTGCGCACGCTCCGAACGGCTTCGTGGGAGCGCCGGGCGGCCGCGACTTGTCCGCATTGCCGGCGCGTAAACGTGGTTTCGGCATCGTGTTCCAGTCGTATTCGCTATTTCCCAACATGACGGTGGCCGAAAACGTCGGCTACGGCCTGCGCATACGTGGCGAAAGCCGCGACCGCATCGCCGCGCGGGTGACGGAACTGCTGGCGCTGATCAAGCTGCCCGACTACGCGCATCGCTATCCGCACCAACTGTCCGGCGGCCAACAACAACGCCCAGCAGCGCCTCGTAGCTGAAATCGTGCATGTGATGCGGGTAGCACGCATTCCAGAAGCGCCTCAAGCGGTCGTAGTCGCGCAAGAACGCGGCCATGTCCTGCAAGTCATAGCTGTAGCCATGGCCATCGCTGTCAAGACGCGTAGCACTATCGGAAGCCGTCATCGGAAGAGGATTGCCCAGAAGGAAAGGATCGCCCGGCACAGCGGACGGTTAGCTTAGCCAACGGCCGCGCGGGCGGCGGAAACTCAGGTCCCTTCCTCGTGCTTTCTCGTCACGGTGCGCGCGTTCGCGCACGCGGGCCAAACCTGTGCACGCCGCGTCGCTCGCGCGTCTGTCACCTCTGTACTTGTGAACATTTCTAAACGGTGCGCGGCGCGAGTTCGGCAGAGTAGTGTCCGAGCCCGCCGGATTGCCGGAACGCGCGAGGGGACCAACCATGCCCCGGCACAAAAGACGCAGCAGCGACAACGTGGTCAAGGACGGATGAGGGGATGTCCCGAGGTCGAACTTCAGTTTGCATCGGTAGATCTGGTTGGGCTTAGCTTGCATGCGCCTCCAGCTAAGTCGTATTCGATCTTTGCAGGTTATCTCCCCATTACTGCAGACATGATGGACTGGTGCAGCCAGCGCGGAGTAGCCCAGGTCAAAGCCGTGATAGCCTTGTTGCTAAATCCCGGAACCACACTCATGCGGCCTGCTTGTAATGCTCGGATCCCGGCACGAACAACGGGCTGGGGATCCATCATGATCATCTTTAGTGCCGGGGTAAGTGTTTGCTTCGCGCGCTCAGCAAACCCAGTGTCCGACATGCCCGGGCAAAGCGCCGTTACGATCACCCCGTCGCTCTTTAGTTCGCGATGAAGCGCTTCTGAAATTCTCAGCACGTAGGCTTTGGCAGCGGAGTAGACGGCAAAGTTTTTGACGCCCTGATAGGAAAGTAGGCTAGCAACCATCAAAATGCTTCCTGTTTTCCTGGACCGCATGTCTCTTCCGAAGAGGTACGTCATCGCTGTTAGGCTAGCAATATCAAGATCGATCATTGCTAATGAATAGTCCAAAGGCTGATCCAGGAAGGAGCCATTTAATCCATGGCCTGCATTGTTGATCAACACATCGACCACAATGCTACGCTCACGAAGACGCTGATGGAGGTCTGTGACCTCGTAAATCGAGGATAGATCTACTTGCTCTACGATCACGTCAACCTTCGCGGTTTCGCGCAACTCTTCAGCGAGTGATTCGAGTTTACTCAGGGTGCGTGCTACCAGAACGAGCGACCGACCCTGTGCCGCATATTGTTTGGCGAACTCAGCTCCGAACCCACTTGATGCCCCGGTCACAAGTACCCAAGATTTACTTTCTGATGTCATGTGGTAGCTCTCCAATCATTCTTGAATTCGCTTGTAAGTGCACGCTGCTTCCTTTGGCTGGTTAATTGTTGAACTATAAATATTCAACCTCGGAGATCAGAGTTCTTCGCCGCAACTTCTAGACGCCAAATCGCGTGCGCGAGCAATGAAGCGATCTAAGGGTTCTGATATAGGTGAATCCCGACGCAGTAAGTATGTAGCGAGGGTCGCATCAGGCCAGTCTAGAGGTCGAAGCACAACGTCGGGATGACGACACATTACGCCCTGAGCGGCCGGTACGAGTCCTAGCCCATATCCTGCGGCCACCAGTGTCAGAAAGAGATCCAGAGAGCTAACGCGCTGAGCGATCACGGGATCTTTGTCCAGCGTCCTTAATAAACGATCAATCTGTCTCGTCTTACCCTCGAAGATCTTCGGATGGCATGCTATGAGGGGATAACGACCAACCTCGGTCAACGGGATCTTTTTGTGAATCAACACTGGATGTCGAGATGGGACGGCCACCATTAACGCATCCTTCCCGAGTAGTTCAGGAACGATGTCGTCGCCGACCTCGTCGGAACGCGCGAGACCTACATCACAATCACCCACTCGCAAGCTATGCAATAGCTCGGACAGCGGCATCTCAGTCAGCAGGATACCCACCTCGGGTTCTTCCTCGCGGCATCGCGCGAGAAGCGTGGGCAGCCATAGGTCGATTGCTCCATCTGAAATAGCGATACGGAGTGTGCTGCTATGCCCGCTTGCGACCGCTCTGACGTTTTCACGTGCAACTTCGAGATTGGCGAAAAGCCTTCGGGCATCTTGCAATAAAGCTGTACCTGCAGGCAGCAGGCGTGTCCCTCTGCGATTTCGTTCGAAGAGTTGCACCCCTAATTCGAGCTCTAATTCCTGGATTGCTCGCGACAAGGGCGATTGTTCGATATGCAAACGATAGGCAGCCCGAGAGAAATTGAGTTCTTCGGCAACGGCGATAAAGTAGCGCAGGTGGCGAAGGTCCATTTCCTTATGTTCCGGAGACTGGCGTAGAAAATTCAGCCGGGCGTTCCTGCGCCCCTGGCCGCACCTGTCGTACGCCATGGCGCGACGGATATGTCGACGCTGTGTCAACCCCGAAGGCAATGCAGCGCAATGTGCTTGGAGCATGGCTTGCAGGAGGCTCAGCATGGTCGGTACTCCAATATGGAGTCGATTCATCGGGCGCAATGGAAGTGGCTGTACTTTCCCGGCCTTTCCTCATTGAATCGCCACAGACTCGGAGCCAGGTGCCTGCCAACCACCGCCGAGTGATTTAAAGGCCGCGATCACTGCCTGAGCAGACTCCGTCTGCGCCTGCGCCCTGGCGTCAGAAGTCTGTAGAAGAGTGCCGTCAGCCTGGAGGACATCGATCAGACTGGCTGTGCCCTTCTGGTAAGCGATGAACGAAGATTGGCGTGCTTGGGTCAGAGAAGCTTCGCCGCGAGCAAGTGTGGCCGTCTGAATTTCTCGGTTGACGAGGGACGAGAATGCATTCTCAACATCTTCGGTCGCACGTAATACTGATTGGCGGTAAGCCGCCAAGGCTTCAGCTTCCTGGCCTTTGGCTTGATCAATCTGTGCGTTAATACGACCGAAGTCAAAGAGCCTCCAGCGCAAGCCCAGCACGGCTGACGACTGGCTGGCGCCATTGGAGAGCAGGTTGCCGCTAGAAATAGATGTTGCACTACCCAGCAGGGCGTTGAGGGAGAACTTTGGGTAATACTCGGAGATCGCAACACCGATGCGCGCGTTGGACGCAGCAAGGCGGCGTTCGGCCACGATGAGGTCCGGTCTGCGGCGTAGCAGATCAGCGGGCGTTCCAGCGGAGCTGATCTGCGGAGCCCTCGGAATTTCACCAATAGCTGCCAGTTCTGTGCGATGAGTACCCGGAGGTGTGCCCAGCATCACATCCAGGGCGTTCATTGCGGCATCCAGGCCGGTCTGGAGTACGGGGATAGTCGCCTGGACTTGTGCGAGCGAACCGTCGGTCTGTCGAACCTGATACTCCGCAGCCAATCCTTTGCTGTGCAAGAGCTGGACTTTTTCCAGGAGATCCTGTTGAGTCTTGACCTGTCGGTTCGCAATGTCCAGCCGGGTCTGCAGTCCGCGGATGGTGACGTAGATGTCGGCGGTTTGTGCGGCGACCGCCAGTCGCGTAGCGGCTGCTCCGGCCTCCGAGGCCTGGTACTCGGCGAGAGCGGCTTGGCGACCGCGGCGCAGTCCCCCGAATATGTCCAGTTCCCAGCTTGCGCCTAGGTTGGCCTCGTACGAGTTCCCGTATCGGTCAAAGTCCGGGGTAGTGTTGAGCACCTGCCCGAGCGGGGTTTCAATGGATTGATAAGCACGTCCAGCCTGGCCATTGATACTGGCTGAAGGCAATAATGCGGCTGTGGCGGCGCCGAGTCCGGCGCGCGCCTGGCTGACTCTGGCCGACGCTTGTGCAAGATCAAGGTTCTGCGCAAGCGCCCGGGCGACGAAATGACTCAGCATGGGATCTCCAAAGCTTTCCCACCAAACGGCAAGGTCGGCGGGTGTCGCCGCAGCGCGCCGCTCAACTGCCGGCTGAGCCACGTATCCCGCCGAGAGCGGAGCGTCTGGGCGGTGGTAGTCCGGACCAACCGCACAACCTGTCATGAGGCTGGCGCTCATAACTAGGGCAAGAGAGCGTGGGGAGAACATGAAGAGTCCTAGATTCAAGTGTCAAGGTGACTATATTACAGAAAGGTCACTAGTTGTCAATCCGGGCTCATGGAGCTAAGCTAGAAAAATGACTGAAAACAGCAATACATCCCACTCGCGTGGGCCTTCGGAGCACAGCGTCCGCGATCAGATCGTGGACGCTGCGACAGAGCATTTCGGTCACTATGGTTACGAGAAAACCACCGTGTCTGATTTGGCCAAGGCCATTGGCTTCTCCAAGGCGTACATCTATAAATTTTTCGATTCCAAGCAGGCGATCGGAGAGGTGATCTGCTCGAATCGGCTCGCTACCATCATGCAGGTCGTCGACTCGGTGATTGCCGACTCTCCTACGGCCTCAGAGCGGCTAAGGCGGCTTTTTGTGGCGTTGATCGAAACGGGTAGCGATCTGTTCTTTCGTGATCGCAAGCTCTACGACATCGCTGCTGTTGCTGCGCGGGATCAGTGGCCTGCGGTATACGAGCTCGAAGCGCACATGCGCCAGGTGATCCAGAACATCCTTTTGGAGGGGCGCGAGTCCGGCGAGTTTGAGCGTAAAACTCCGCTGGATGAGGCGGCAAATGCCATCTATCTAGTGATGCGGCCTTACGTCAATCCTGTGCAACTCCAGTACAACCTTGAAATGGCGCCAGTGTCGGCCGTCCAGCTATCAGCGCTCATCTTGAGGAGTCTGTCGCCATAGACTGTGCGTGACTATTGACAATATTGGTCACTAGTCGGAAGATGTGGTTCCTGTTCTGTTAATCCAAGTAAGGGAACCCATGCTTCGGCTACGACCTGCCTCCATTGCCGTTTGCTTGCTGCCTCTCGTCCTGACGGCGTGTGGCAAGTCCTCCACGGCCGATGATCCCCGCACTCACTCTCCGCTGGTGAGATCAGCGCCGGTCTCCAGTTCTTCAGGGTCCACCCGTTCCTTCACTGGCACCGTCGCCGCTCGCGTTCAGAGCGACTTAGGCTTTCGAGTCTCGGGAAAAGTGCTTGAGCGCCTGGTCGATACTGGTCAGGCCGTTAAGCGCGGTCAGCCATTAATGCGCCTTGACCCGATCGACCTTGAGTTGCAGGCGCGCGCGCAGCAAGAGGCAGTGACGGCGGCTCGGGCACGAGCCAAGCAGACCACGGACGACGAGGCGCGCTATCGCGATTTGGTCGCCGCAGGCGCTGTTTCAGCTTCTGCCTATGACCAGATCAAGGCGGCTGCCGACTCGGCCAAGGCTCAGCTAAGCGCTGCGATAGCGCAAGGCGATGTTGCCCGCAATGCCTCCGGCTATGCCGTTCTGTTGGCAGATGCTGACGGAGTGGTGATGGATACGCTGGCTGAGCCCGGGCAGGTCGTCAGTCCCGGGCAGCCGGTTGTTCGGCTGGCGCGGGCAGGCCAGCGAGAGGTTGTCGTTCATCTGCCTGAGACGCTGCGGCCGGCCTCAGGATCGACAGCACAGGCGACGCTTTATGGCAGTGGCACAAGCGCTGTACCCGCCAAGTTGAGGCAGCTTTCGAACTCTGCCGATCCTCTGACGCGTACCTTTGAGGCGCGGTATGTTCTTGATGGTGCGTTGGCTAGCGCGCCGCTCGGTGCAACCGTTGCCCTACAGATCGCGGAGGGAGCGGCGAACAAACAGGTGCTGCAGGTGCCAATCGCTGCTGTCTACGACCCAGGAAAAGGAACAGGCGTTTGGGTCATTGCGGGCACACCCACGAAAGTGACTTGGCGTCCGGTTGAAGTTCTGAGTCTCGCCGATGATTCCGCACGCGTGTCCGGTGATCTCAAGGTTGGCGAGCAGATTGTGGCGTTGGGAGCGCACTTGCTGCAGGACGGTGAGCAGGTTCGACTGGCCTCGCAGAGTGACGTCAGTGCGGCCGGGAGTCGTCCATGAGCGAGGGGCGTTTCAACTTCTCGGCGCTCGCTGTGCGCGAGCGCTCTATCACCCTATTCCTGATCTTCCTCATCGGCGCAGCCGGCATCCTGGCGTTCTTCGGGCTGGGTCGTGCGGAGGATCCGCCGTTCACAGTCAAGCAAATGACGGTCATTACTGCTTGGCCTGGTGCTACAGCGCAGGAAATGCAGGATCAGGTGGCTGAGCCGCTCGAAAAGCGCATGCAGGAACTGAAGTGGTATGACCGAACGGAAACCTATACCCGGCCGGGTATGGCTTTTACCGTAGTGTCGCTGGCCGATAGAACGCCGCCATCGGAAGTCCAGGAAGAGTTCTACCAGGCGCGCAAGAAGCTCGATGATGAATCGCGAAAATTGCCAGCGGGTGTAATCGGGCCGATGGTGAACGACGAATTTTCGGATGTCACTTTCGCGCTCTTTGCGCTCAAAGCCAAAGGTGAGCCGCAGCGGTTGCTGGTGCGAGATGCAGAGGCGTTGCGCCAGCGCCTATTGCATGTGCCGGGAGTGAAGAAGGTCAACATCATCGGTGAGCAGGCTGAACGGATCTTTGTGTCCTTCTCTCACGATCGCCTCGCAACGCTCGGGGTATCTCCGCAAGACATCTTCTCCGCCCTGAACAACCAGAACGTCCTTACGTCTGCTGGATCGATTGAGACGAAGGGGCCGCAGGTTTTCCTGCGTCTGGACGGTGCATTCGACAAGCTGGAGAAGATCCGAAATACGCCGATTGTGGTGCAGGGGCGTACGCTCAAGCTATCAGATATTGCAACGGTAGAACGCGGCTATGAAGACCCGGCGACTTTCCTGATTCGTAACAACGGTGAAGAGGCCCTTCTGCTCGACGTCGTGATGCGCGAAGGGTGGAATGGACTGGATCTAGGCAAGGCACTCGACGCCGAGACGGCCAAGATCAACGAGAACATGCCGTTGGGTATGGCTCTTGTGAAGGTTACCGATCAGTCTGTGAACATCGCATCGGCTGTCGATGAATTCATGGTCAAATTTTTCGTCGCGCTGCTTGTTGTGATGGTTGTTTGCTTCGTCAGCATGAATCGCCCAGGGTTCCGTAGACACCTCGCAGCCATAAACTATGGCTTAGGCGGAGGTGGTTATGAGCACGAAGCGGTACACCGATGAGTTCAAGATCGAGGCGGTCCGACAGATCGTTGAGTACGGCCGTCCGGTAGCGGAGGTTGCCGAGCGACTGGGCGTGTCGATCCATAGTCTTTACGGCTGGAAGCGGCAACAAGGCAAAGGCGATGTTGGCCGGCGTGTCGAGCAGGACCAGAACGCGGAAGTGCGCCGCCTCAAGGCTGAGCTACGCAGAGTCACTGAAGAGCGAGACATCCTAAAAAAAGCCGCCGCGTACTTTGCAAAGGGGTAAGAGCAAAGTACGCCTTCATGAAGCAACACGCAGATGAGTTCGGCCTCGCGGCGATGTGTCGGATGCTTGGCGTCCATCGCAGTGGCTACTACGCCTGGCTAAAAGAGCCGGCAAGCGCTCGCGACAAGGACGATCAGCGGTTGCTCGGCCTAATCAAGCACAGCTGGCTGGAAAGCGGCTCTGTGTATGGCCACCGCAAAGTGACCACAGATCTGCGCGAGCTTGGCGAGACGTGTAGTCGTCATCGCGTGGCACGCTTGATGAAGAGCGAGGCGTAAGCACCCCTGTCAAGTAGACATCGGTTGATAGACGATCGGAGCAAGGGTTAGCCGGGGCATGAATTGCACCGGCGGGAGGCCACCCAGCGATTCATGCGGGCGGTACTGGTTGTAATCGACCAGCCATTGATCGGTAATCGCCTGGACCTGCTCAAGGTTGGCGAACAGGTGCGCGTCGAGCACCTCGGTTCGATAAGTTCGATTGAAGCGCTCAATGAAAGCGTTCTGATTTGGCTTGCCCGGCTGGATATAGCGGATCGCGATGCCCTTTGCGCTAGCCCATTGGGTGAACGCCTCTGAGATCATCTCCGGACCGTTATCCAGGCGTATTGCGTCAGGCGGCCCATAGCAGTCGATCAAACGGCTCAATATCCGAATGAGGCGTGCAGACGGGATGGACACGCCTACCTCGATGGCCAAGCACTCCCGGTTCGCCTCGTCGATCACGTTCAGAGTGCGAAACCGCCGGCCGCAGTAGAGAGCGTCATGCATGAAGTCGAGCGCCCAACAACGATTAGGCTCTGTGGCCAGATCCAGCGGCTGTCGCGGTCGGTCGGGAAGCCGCTTTTTGCGGCGCCGAGGCAAATTCAGACCCATGTCGCAGTACACCCGATGAACGCGCTTTTTGTTCCAGCCGCGACCGTCGAGGCGCAGCCGGGTGAAACACTTCCAGAATCCCCAACGCCCATGCCGGGTCACAATGGCATTGAGAGCATCAATGACTTGGGAATCCCGCTCAGATGCCGGCATTGGCTTCTTGTAGTACGCCGCCCGCGATAGGCCGGCAATCTGACAAGCGCGCGTGATTGAGAGCTTGGCTTGCACCAGCTGTCCCACCACTTCGCGCCTGGCCGACGGCGTCAGGATTTTCGATTCAAGACATCCTTGATCGCTGCATTCTCCAGCGCCAAGTCGGCAAACATGCGTTTGAGCTTGGCGTTTTCAGCTTCCAGTTCGCGCAGCCTCTGCAACTCGGAAACTTGAACGCCGGAGAACTTGCTCTTCCAAAGGTAATACGTGGCGTTGCTGATGCCGTGTTTGCGGCACAGCTCGGCGACCGGCATGCCGGCTTCGCCTTCCTTCAGAACAGCAACGATCTGGCTCTCGGTAAATCTGCTTTTCTTCAAGGGAATCTCCAACTCAGCGAGGCTCCGAAATTCTACCGGGCGGTGTCTACCTGAAGGGGGAGCTTACGGAGGGGCTGCGGGCAATGGTCGGCTACGGTCGGCGACCACGCCCATTGAGCGGCCCTGTTGGATCAGTCGCCAAGAACGTTCTGGCTCGCGGCTTCAAAGTCAGTGAGCCAAATCGCGCGTGGGTCACGGACATCACCTACATCCGCACGTACGACGGCTTCCTGTACTTGGCGGTAGTGCTTGATCTGTTTTCGCGTCAGGTCGTTGGATGGGCAACCCGACCAACTCAACATACGGACCTGGTTTTGCAGGCGCTATTGGCCGCAGTGTGGCGGCGCAAGCCAAGCCCCGGGCTTCTGCTTCACTCCGACCAGGGAACCCAGTTCACCAGCGAAGACTGGCAGAGCTTCCTGCGCGAGCACGACATCGTGTGCAGCATGAGTCGACGAGGAAACTGCCATGACAACGCAGCGATGGAGAGCTTCTTCCAGCTACTGAAGCGGGAGCGTATTAAGCGGAGGATCTACAGCAATCACGACGAGGCACGGGCCGACGTCTTCCAGTACATCGAGATGTTCTACAACCCAAAACGGCGGCACAGTTCCAACGACGGGCTGTCCCCGGTAGAGTTCGAGAAGCAGTACGCACTAAACGGCTGACGACTGTCTACAAAATCCTGGGCGATTCAGTAGGTCGCAAGCGCACGCTTCTTGGGCACATCGATGAGTAGCTTGCCTTCAACTTTGTACTGCCTACCGTCGGGTGCGATCATCGGCCGGCTTTGCTGCAACGCAATGCCCGTTGCATCCAAGATCGGGTTTCCGTCACTACCCACGATTGAATGGGCTGCATCGAGTTGAACCTGGGCGCCTGGATAGAAATCGGCAATGGGGGTCACTACGTTGTTGCCCACCATCGGCCGAACGAATCCAGCGATGACGAGCAACAACGCAAGACAGGCCAATATGATCTTCAGCGTGCGAATTCCCGCTGTTTTCGTACGTACTGCATCAGTCGAGAAGCGAGCGTAGAAGTACAGCGTTGTCCAGAAGAGCGGGAATCCAGCGGCAAGTACATAAACGGTACGAGATGGCGTAAAAAATGCCATCGCCATGAATGCCATGCTCAATAGATTGAATACACCCAACCAAACGGGAAGGTGGTTCCATATCTCACGGAAAAGGTACCGCACCCCGGAATAGGAGTTGCTGACATTTTCCGATGGCGGCGGCTTTAGTCCATTCCATGTTATGAGGCTCATGATCTTCAGGCTCTTGATTGGAGAAGATGTTGCGGGGATCTGAGGATCACTGGCCTTGAGATTGCGCCATGAACGTCTTGAGTTGATCCAGCGTCACGTAACCTTTTCCATCTGTATCTATCTCAGCGAAATGCTGGGCCACGCGAGGCATGCCCTTAGTGGCCTCTTCCTTTGTCAACTTTCCGTCGTGGTTGGCGTCGGCCTGCTGGAACCTGCTTTCCAGTACGTTTGCCATGCGGCCACGCATGGCGCCGCCGCCCATCTGAGGTTGGGCGGCGGCCATGCCGGAGACAACCAGCAGTCCAATAGTGATCAGTGTGCGCATCGAAATTTCTCCATGTTCCAAGTGGTTGGGGCGTCTCCCGCAGACGCAGCGGCGGTTCCGTTGCATCGAGAGGACAGCCTCATTGTGCCATTGACTTACTGGACAGTCAATGAACGAATGCGCTAGACTGTAACATCACTCATAGACACACGGGACTCCTTCATGCCGACAGAAAAACCACAAGGAATTCGGGCCCAGAAGAAGGCAGAGCGTCCAGGCGAGATCCTGCGGGAGGCGTTCGCCGAATTCGTCGACAAGGGTTTCATCGCCGCACGAGTCGAGGACATCGCCAAGCGCATTGGTGTCACCAAGGGTACGGTGTACTTCTATTTCGAGACCAAAGAGCGGTTGTTCGAGGAGGTCATGGCAAGCGTTTCGGCAGCCATAGCGAGCGATATTGCATCCATTCCGCTCGATACGCGGGGAACCTATGTCGACCAGTTGAAGAATTTCATTCTTTCCGTCTATGGCATGTTGGCCAAGCACCCGGAAGGTCGCGAAATGGTTCGACTTCTCATTGCTGAGGCGCCCCGCTTCCCGGAGTTGACTGAAAAGCATCACGATCATTTCATTGGCCCGGGCGTGGCCGCTATCAAACGAATTGTCACCAATGGCATCGCTGCAGGTGAGTTCACTGATTCGGCGTTGGCTGACTTTCCGCAGTTAGTGATGAGCCCTATCCTGGTGTTGACCTTTGGGCAGTTGCGTTTTGCAGGGCGTAGGCCCATTGACCCAAGAAAGTTCATCGAAGCCCACCTTGAGTTGGTGATCAACGGATTACGGGTGAGGTGTTGATGTTCTACTGCAGCGCTGCGGCTGCGAGTCGATACATGAAAAACAATGCCAGCGAGGTCCCTAAAAATGTGAAACGAGTAGCCCAAAGCAAGGTCGTGCTCAGCGTGGCATCCATATTTTTATTTCCACCTACCGTCCTACCAGCTGCAGCGCGAAGTTGCGCAGTTGGATGCCAGCTCTGGTTCTGGGGACCATGAACCGCCCTGTCATTCCCATGCGGCGGATATAGGGATCTACACGTGAACGATGTTGGGCCTCATACAGTGCCAGGGCTGTAGTGGGGGCGCCGCGATTTCTATCCAGTGCGTCGGCCAGCGTCTCCGCGCCCAGCATCGCCAGGCTAGACCCGTTGCCGAATAGCGAAGCGCATGACGCGGCATCGCCCAGGAGTGCGACTCTTCGGTCTCGCCAACGGGGCAGGCTCACGCGACATACTGCGTCGAAGTAGACATCCTCGGTATCTGCATAAGCTTTGAGCAGCTCCTCGGTTCTCCACCGTCCACCGGCATAGCAGTCCTGCAGCAGCATGCGCTGCGCATCGACATCGGTGTGTCCTACCCTTGCTCCACTGCGGAACAGGAACATCGCTAATGCAGACCCTAGGGCAGGGTGTACGACGAGTGCACGATCTGGCTCGTTATAGATGAGTACGCGGGTGGGATCGTTGGCTATTTCGGTTGTGTGGACGCTGGCGACATAGAGGCCCAACGCTTGAATATGACGCTCGTTGCCATCAAGTGCGAGCGCGCGCACGGAAGAATGAAGACCATCGCAGCCAATCAATAGATCGACGTGCTGGTCTATGCCTCTGGCAGACGTTACGTTTACGCCGGTTTCATCTTGGTCGATTCGGACTATTGTGTCGGCAAATCGGACCTCCACGTCGTCTGGCAATGCGTTCAGTAGAGCTGTTGCTAGATCGGCGCGCGGCACTTCTACTTCACGGCTGCTGCCTGGGGCTCGACTGTTGATTTCGGCGCGCGTTCGTCCTCGCGCATCAATAAAGGCAAATCGCTCCACGCGAGTAGCGACTGCGCGCAAGCTTGGAACGATTCCTAGCCGTTCTGCCGTGGCGAATGCTTCGCCGCGCACATCTACAGGATTCCCGCTAGTGCGCATGCACGGCGACCGCTCAACTAGAGTTACTTTCATGCCCATCCGAGCGAGCAGGACGGCCAACGTCGTTCCGGCGATGCCCGCCCCTTGAATCAGGATTTTCAGCTGCTTGACGTAACTTGCCATGGATTAAGCTGCGGCCAGTTTGCTGACGGCGGCGTCAATATGAGCGTGTGCCTGTTCGAGGCCAATGGCGCGCTGATCGGTACCCAGTTGTAGGCCTTCGGCGACGATCACATCCGGCGCATGGATACCGATGAAAGAGAGAATGGCTAATAGATAGCGGCTCGCGTATTCAAAGGCAGCACTTGGCGCTGAGGGCTCAAAAACACCGCCGCGGGTCAAGGCGATGATCACTCGTTTGTCGCCCATCAGTCCTTGCGCTCGACCATCCTTATAGTGGAAAGTCTGGCCGGGTATGACAATCCGATCGATCCAGGCCTTGAGCTGGCTCGGGATCGTGAAGTTGTACATCGGAGCTCCGATGACGATTACATCACTCTGCAGGAACTCTTCTAGCGCTTCCTGGCTCGCGATCCGCTCTTCGTCGTCCACCTCATGGGTCCGCTCTTTTATGGAGAGAGGATGTGCCTGCGGTAGATGTGCCAGCGTAAGGTGCGGCAAAGGCGACCCAGCCAGGTCTCGCGCAAGGACCTCTAGATCAGGTACTGCAGAGCGTAGCTGCTCGACAATCGCCGTTGTCAAGATCCGGCTCGCCGAGGACTCCCCTTGTATGCTCGAATCGATTCGTAGTAGTTTCATTTTGTAGGTCCCATAAAGTGACCTAGCCAATTTATGTGACTACTGTTAGTCTCGCAAGAACGCAAATGAATAGGACCTAGTCACATGGATTTGACCGTGCTCGGCACACATAGTCCTGAAGATTGCGGGCGGGTTAGCCGTGTTTTGGCACGCGTGGGTGACAAATGGAGCGTGCTGATCGTGATCTTGCTACGTACGGGACCTCGCCGTTTCAATGACATCAAACGCAACGTTTCAGGGATATCACAACAGATGCTAACGAGGGTCTTGCGTGGCCTGGAGCGCGACGGGATGCTGACCCGAACCGTTTACCCGACAGTCCCCCCCCAGGTCGAGTACGCTTTGACCGCGCTCGGGCAATCACTTGGGGAGCCAGTCCTGGCCTTGGGGCTGTGGGCGCAGCGACACATCGATAGCATCGAGGCGGCCCAAGCAGCGTTTGACGATAAGCAGCGTGATGCTCAGCCGCGTATGACAAGCCAAGCCACCTAACGTGGCCTATTGGCTAGCGGTTATCTCCAAAGCATCGGACGCAGCTTCCAAGGCCAGAGACGTATTCGGGGAGCGGCTTTTCTATCGCGTGAACAAGGCTCTGGGCGCGCCAACGATCAGCAACGAGGCGGGAGCTTCATTGTGATGTGGGGAGCGGAGTCAACAGGCAAACCTGATGTTCCCCTATCGGAGCGGCATGGGCTTGGACATGCACGGGACGTGTCAGTAGTGCGTTCTTTAGTGTCCCTGCTGTATTCCGCCTCTATAGCTTCACCGGTCGTCTCCCAAGAAGGAACAGCATCACTGCAATCAGGCAAACGACAGACTGAATGCCGCCTAGCGTGGTGACTGGTGTGGCATTGAGAGTGGATCCCAGCCAGGTCGTCAGTGCTGCCGCACTCATGGTTAGAAAGCCCAGCAATGCGGAGGCCAGCCCTGCTTCCCGACCAAACGGCCCCATTGCGATGGCAGTACCCAGAGGGTTAGCCAACCCCATGCCCCAGAGGTACATGATCACAGCCGGCACATACGTATGCGTCCGGCAATCCCGTCTTGAATCGCTAGTGGCGGCTTGGTAGCTTCGTGTCCACTTAATTTTTGGTGGACACGTGGACACTATCGGTCAGGGATTGAACGGGGGCGGACGCCGCCGCCGGCGCAAACACGAGCCAGAGTTCAAGGCGCGGGTAGTTGCAGCGTGCGAGCAGCCTGGGGTATCGATAGCGTCAGTGGCGCTGAGTAATGGCTTGAACGCCAATCTGGTCAGGCGTTGGCTGATCGCCCACGAACAAGGCGACGGGCCGGGGAAGGCGCCTGAGATCTCGTCGCAAGGCGATGTTCGACTGTCTGACGCGCCCGGCTTCGTCGCTTTGCAACTTGCGCCACCAGAGGCCAGGCTTGCGGATATTCGTATCGAGGTCCAACGCGGCCCGACGAAGATCAGCGTCGTCTGGCCGACGGCCGTTGCGGCCGATTGCGCCACGTGGCTGCGTGAGTTGTTGAAGTGATACGGGTCGATGCGCTATGGTTGTCCGTGCAACCTATGGACATGCGTGCCGGGACCAACACGGCGCTGGGCCGCGTGGTGGCAGTCTTCGGCGCTGCCAAGCCACACCACGCCTACATCTTTACCAACCGCCGTGGTGATCGACTCAAGGTGCTCGTACACGACGGGATCGGCATCTGGCTGTGCGCCAGGCAGCTTCATCAAGGAGGCTTCATTCGGGCCACGCTGACCAACACGACGTTGACCCGAGCACAGTTCGACACCCTGGTGCTGGGCCTTCCATGGCAGCGCATTGGTCAGGCTGGTGTGATCACCGTCGTGTAAGGCGACGCAGCGCAATCGCTGGATCTGCCAATACCCGCCGGCCTTGTGTTCGGGCATGATCACCCTCCGTGATCGCCGACAACGACATCGACTCGCTGGACCCGCAGGCACTGCGGGAGGCACTGCGCGCTGCACAGGCCCGACTCGTTGTCACCTCGGAGCGGGTCGCTCGGACAGAGCGTGAGGTGACGTTCAAGCAGTTCGTCATCGACAAGCTCACGCATGAGATGGCGGTGCTCAAACGACTCAAGTTCGCGGCCACCAGCGAGCGCTTCAGTCCTGAGCAAGCGAGCCTGCTGGAAGAGGCCATCGATGAAGACATCGAGGCCGTCACTCGGGAAGTCGAACAACTGGTCCCTGAGAGCAGAGACCGCCACGACAAGGGCCAAGCCAAGCGACGCGCGCTACCTGCGAGCTTGCCGCGACGCGAGTTCGTGCACGAGCCCGAGAACACGACATGCAGCTGCGGGTGCGAGCTCAAGCGCATCGGCGAGGACGTGGCCGAGAAGCTCGATTACACGCCCGGCGCCTTCAGCGTAGAGCGCTATGTGCGCGGCAAATGGGTCTGCTCGAAGTGCCAGACGCTGGTCCAGGCTCCCGTCGCCCCGCAGATCATCGACAAGGGCCTGGCCACCGCCGGGCTGATGGCTCACGTGACGGTGGCCAAGTACGTCGACCATCAGCCGCTGTACCGTCAGGAGAGCATCCTCGCGCGCGCCGGCTACGCGATCCCACGCTCCACACAGGCCGAGTGGATCGGCGCCATCGGCGTGCAGTTGGCGCCGCTGGTCCAGGCCATGCGCGACGACTTGCTGAGCCGGCGCGTGTTGCACGCCGATGAGACACCGGTGGCGATGCTCAAGCCGGGCCTGGGCAAGACGCACCGCGCTTACCTGTGGAGCTACTGCACGACGGCCTGGGACGACATCAACGCCGTCGTCTTCGACTTCGCAGAGAGCCGCGCCGGACGACATGCTCGGCGCTTCCTGGGTACCGAGGAAGATGGCAGCGGCGGTTGGCGCGGCACGCTCATCTGCGACGACTACTCGGGCTACAAGCAGACCATGGCTGCCGGCGTGACCGAGGCCGGTTGCATGGCGCATGCTCGGCGCAAGTTCCACGAACTGTGGGCCAACCACAGCAGCACGCTGGCGGAGCATGCGTTGAAGCTAGTTGGCGTGCTCTACGACGTTGAGCGCGACATCAAGGACTTGCCTGCCGACGAGAGGCATCGAATACGGCAGCTCAGATCCCGCCCGGCCGCGGACTTGTTGTACGCGTGGTTGATGGCTCATCGGCAGAAGGTTCCAGACGGCACTGCCACGGCCAAGGCCATGGACTACAGCCTCAAGCGCTGGGCAGCGCTGACCCTGTTCGTCGACAACGCCGGACTGAGCATCGACAACAACCGGGTCGAGAATCTGATCCGGCCGATCGCGTTAGGCAGGAAGAACTGGTTGTTCGCCGGGAGCCTGCGCGCCGGGCAGAGGGCCGCGGCGATCATGAGCTTGCTGCACACGGCCAGGCTCAACGGGCTTGAGCCATTCCAGTATCTCAAGGACGTTCTGGAACGACTGCCCACGACGCCAGCTAGCCGCATCACCGAGCTGCTGCCCTACCGCTGGAGGCCCGAGGGACAGCCCGCCTGACTCGCGACGCTTGGGGTCAAGATGACTTCACCGGACGCACACGCACATACGACCACATGCTCGGATTCGCCGGTCCTGCGAACAGAAGGATGCCGCCGATCATGGCGCAGGCAATGCCCAGTACAGTGATGTTGGCTGGGCCGTAGTGATGGGCCAAGCGTGGGGCGGCCATTCCGGCCGCGAACACGACAAATACGGTGGCAGCAAAGTAGAGACCAGCTTGTACGGCTGAAAGGCTGAACCCTTCCATGAGGATGATTGGCGCCGCGCCGAAAGATGCGAATAGTCCGCTCATCAGTAGGCTCATCGAGAGCGCAGGCAGGATGAACCGCTTGTCTAACACCAGCTTGCCGTAGGCAAGTACGACCTGGCCGGCAGAATGAGATGCTCGGCGATCAGCGGGATGGGTTTCGCCAAGCTCCCGAACGTAGAAGACCGCGAGGAAGACCGCCGCTAAGCCGACCAGGATGAAAATCGCTCGCCAACCGAGCGTGGCGGACAGAATACTGCCTGCCAAAGGTGAGAACCCCGGCGCCGTAGCGGTAGCAATCATGGTCAACGACAGCGCACGTGCCAGCGTTTCTCCCTCGAACAAATCACGTGCTATTGCTCGTGACAACACGGATACCGCGCACACCCCCAGAGCTTGGATTACTCGTGCGACGATCAGTATCTCCAACGTGGTGGCCAAACCGCCCAGCGCAGTGCCCCCCACAAAGACAGAGAGCCCTCCAAGCACTAATTTCTGGCGCCCGTAGCGATCAGCCAGAGGACCCACTACCAACTGTCCCAGTGCGAACGCAATAAAGAAGCTTGATAGCGTAAAGCCAAGCTCTCGTGCGCTCACGCCCAGGTCCTGGCTGATTTCGGGGAAGGCGGGAAGAATGATGTTCGTGGACAGCATGCCAATGGCAGCCAATCCAGCCAAGAGCGCCACAATTTTTCCGGTTAGAAGTTGGCTAGGCGTTTGTCGCCCCAATTGGCTCGCTCGTGCTGCGCCTTCAATTTCCATGCCTGAGTCTCCTTGCCTGCGGTATCAGTCGAGCGGATCTTGGGGCTCGGAATGCCGCGCTCGGTAAGCCATCTGGTTGTGTGGCAGGCGTACTGGTCGCTTCTCCGTAGAGGTGCCGATCTGCTAGGTGCTTCAGCGGCATCGGCCGCTGGGCTCGTGTCTGCCGTTCGTGTATGCGCAGTGGCTACGGCTGTGGTCATGAGGCCTGCTCCTCACGCTCTCGCAGGCTCTGATGCAGTGCACTCATTCGTGGCTCCATCCAGTTGGGAAGGTTTGACATCAAACATGATGGTCGTCATACTATCGACCAAGTATGACGATCATCATGTAATGCGTCATGTTCAACTATTGGAGATTCATTGGTGAGATACCCAGCTAGCCAAACGGCAGAGCGCCACGAAAAGATCCTGCACGAAGCATCACGTTTGTTCCGCAGCAAGGGTATCGCCGGTGCAAGCATCGCGGAGGTCATGAAGGCATCGGGTCTGACTCACGGAGCCTTCTATGCTCATTTTGATTCCAAGGAGGCGTTGGCCTGTGCAAGCGTCGAGCACGCTATGGACCAGTTGGCTCGCGAGCTCTCGGAGCGGGTGTCCGCCGGCGAGACACCTAAAGCAACATTTCTCTCTTATTACCTAAGCCAGCGCCATCGCGATAACCCCGAAGGCGGTTGTGCGATGCCTGCATTGGCCATTGAAATAGCGCGCGAACCCGGTATGCGCCAGACCTTCAGTAAGCGTGTTGCAGGAATGATTCGTTCATTCGTTACGAACTTGCCGTGGCGGCAAGGCCGCTCCGAGGAAGACCAGGCGATTTGCTTCATGTCAGCGATCGTCGGCGCAATGGTGCTCGCCCGAGCGGTGGATGATCCCATTCTGTCTGACAAGATACTCGCAGCCACCCGAAGTGAGTTATTGCGCCCGTAACCTGAATTCGCATTGCTTTATGAGCTTTGAGATTTTGAGAAAGGTAGCGGAAGGTCGTGTTCAAAACTATGGTTCTGGCCGAGCTGATTCGGCTGGATTTTAGGTGATCTAACTTAGAAAGGTTGAAATCTTATGTCTGAATTTATCCCAGAAGGAAAGGTCGTTATCACTGGGGCATCGTCCGGGATTGGGGCGGTCTACGCCGATCGGTTGGCGGCGCTAGGTCACGATCTAATCTTGGTTGCTAGAAACACGGAGCGACTTGAGGCGTTGGCGGAAAAGCTGCGCGGTAGAACGCAAAGAAACATCGAGATTATTTCTGCGGACCTGACGAGCAAAGTCGACCTCAGACGAGTGGAGGATATTCTGAAAAATGACGATCAGATATCGACGCTAATCAACAATGCTGGCTTCGGCGGAGCCTCTTCGTTGCTCACATCTGATGTGGATCGGATGGAGCACATGATCGACCTTAATGTAACCGCCCCGACGCGGCTGACATATGCCCTCGTTCCGCGCCTCGTGGAGCGCAAGAATGGTGTGATTATTAACATAGCATCCATTGCCGCCGTTGCGCCCGAAACATTAAATGGAGTCTATGGCGGGACGAAGGCATTTGTTCTTACATTTACGCGGTCCCTCCACCACGAATTGTCCGATAAGGGAATCAGAGTCCAGGCCGTATTGCCGGGTGCAACGCGAACTGATTTCTGGGATATCGCCGGTCAGCCGGTCGAGAATCTGCCAGCGTCTATGGTGATGTCTGCTGAAGATATGGTTGATGCAGCGCTGACTGGGCTGGGGATGAATGAACTCATCACTATCCCGTCGCTGCCTGATGTCCAGGATTGGCAAGCCGTGGATAACTCGCTTAAGGCATTGCGCGGGAAACTCTCGCTATCCAAGCCCGCAAACCGCTACCTCAAAATCTAACTAACTCCTGGAGTGCCGATTGCTCCCTCTTTAGCAGAGGTGAGCAATCATAGTTGACCCTCCGCGAGAGCCGCATTCCATGGGTCCATTAGATAAAGGGGTGAGCGTGAATATTGATAGGCGCGATTTCATAATTGGTGCAGGCTCCGCGTTGGCGATGAGTACTGTTTCAGGGGCTGTCCCTGCGGCGCAATTGAAAGCCGCAGATGGTATTAACGAAAGAAGAGATATGGCAATAGATCCTTTGTCGCTATTAATCACTGGCGCTGGTAGTGGTTTTGGTCGCGATTTGTCACTCAAGCTTGCGGCTCGTGGTCATCGGGTCATCGCGACAGTTGAGCTTCCGGCACAAGTGACTCAGTTGCGGCAGGCGGCGCAGACACTCGGAATCGAGTTGCAGGTCGAAAAGATAGATATCTTGAATGAGCGAGATAGGCATCGCATTGCTTCTTTTGAGGTCGACGTCCTTATCAATAATGCCGGCATCGGTGAGTCTGGGGCAGTGGTCGATATCCCCGTCGATGTCATAAGATCTCAGTTCGAAACAAACGTGTTCTCGGCATTTGATTTAACCCAAAAATTCGCTAAGAAATTGATTTCCGAAAAGAGGCGCGGAAAAATCATCTTTATTTCTTCGGTTGTTGGAATATTTTCCCAACAATACGCTGGCGCCTACAGCGGATCAAAGCACGCCATTGAAGCGTTGGCCCAAGCACTCCAGCAGGAATTGAAATCTCATGGGATTCAAGTGCAGTGTATAAATCCCGGGCCGCATGCGACGGGCTTTAATGACAGAATGATGGAGAGCTATAAGAGTTGGTTTGATCCGGCCGGCGCGGTTATTGACCACCGACCGTTGGCAGTGGACTTTAAACAATTTGATCCCCAGACGGCTATTGGTCCAATGATCGAGATCATAGAGAGCAAGGGGGGCAACTTTAGAAATGTGGTTCCGGAGTCCTTTGTCGCGGCTACCAAAAGCCTGCAAGCAAAAGTTTGGGACCTGAAGGTGTAGAACCTATTACTGCGCAGAAATCGAAATAACTGTCGTGAGAACTGTGAGGTAGTGATGCCATATATTTCCACCGAAGCAAAAAAAATACTCGCTCTCATGAGTGAAAGCGGCGCGCCAGAATTCGGAGCTCCGCCGCTATCGGTCGCGCGCCAGGTCTATGCAGGCCTTGGCTCAAAGTTGGGCGGGGAGGTTATCGAGATGGCCTCTGTTGAGGATCTTTCGATGGCTGGGCCGGGTAGTACTTTGCCGATGCGGATCTATCGCCCCCTTGAAAACTCTGGTCAAAATGGAGCTTTAATTTATTTTCATGGTGGCGGGTGGATTCTGGGGGGCATAGAGACTCATGACAGACTCTGTCGACAAATCGCAATGAGATCCTCTTGCGTAGTTATCTCTATCGGTTACAGGCTTGCGCCTGAGCACCCGCTGCCAGCGGCTGCAGACGATGCGATCGCTGCGGTGCGTTGGGTTGTGGACAAAGCTGATTTCCTGCGAATCTCGGGCGCCCTAGCCGTTGGCGGTGACAGTGCAGGTGGAGGGTTGGCTGCGTATGCTGCGCTCGCTGCTCGTGACGAACAATTGCCCGTCCGCGCTCAGGTCCTAATCTATCCTAGCGTTGATAACCGGGAATCGGCACACGAGCGATATGCATCACGAAAAACGAATGCAGAAGTGCCTCCTCTTACGGTGCAGGCAATGCGCAACGTTGCCGCATATCTAGCGCATGAGAAAGCATTAAACGAAGATATTCGCCTGTCGCCTATTCTTGGTGTGCAAAGCCGGACATCGGTGCCTGCCTTAATACTGACCGCGGGAGCTGACGTGTTGAGGGATGAAGGATTGCGCTATGGTTGCGAATTGCTCGATGCGGGTGCCTCGGTTTTAATTAGAAACTATCCTGGTGCAATTCATGGTTTCCTCGAGATGCCAGCTGCCCTGCAAGTCGCACAAGATGCGCACGAATTGATTGGGCTTTTTCTTCGGCAGCAATTAATTCAAAAGCCATAGACTCGAATGCTTTGGGGTCCACATATCCAGATGCGTAAATTGATAAAGAAATAAATTCTGCTAAAAGACAAGGATTTCAGTTAACGATGCCCACTACAACTTCACTGATAAAACCGGTCCCGAATTCAAATCGCGGAATGGTTGTGCTTGCGCTGACGCTAGCAGTTTTCTTTGCAGCCTCAACTGCTCCCACACCGTTGTACGGTATCTATCAGCACGAGTGGAGCTTCTCGCCTGTGATGCTGACACTGGTTTTTGCGGTGTATTCTTTCAGCTTGCTGGTAGCACTGTTGACCATGGGCGCGCTCTCGGACCACGTCGGGCGAAAGCCAGCTATTCTGCTGAGCCTGGTTCTTGTAGGTGTGTCCATGGTGATCTTTGCACAAGCGCAGGGTCTAGCTGACTTATTGTGGGCTCGCAGTTTGCAAGGCATTGCAACTGGCACCGCAACTAGTGCAGTGGGCGCCGCCATGCTGGATCTTGATCGAGAAAATGGAACTTTGATCAATACGCTATCTCCATTGCTCGGCATGGCTGCCGGTATTTTTGGGGCCGGTGAATATGCCACGCGATACCCGTTGGCGATTCAAAATGTTTTCTGGGCTCTGCTGATAGTATTTATCGCCTTGGCCTGTGGCGTGGCGGCGATCAGGGAGAGCGGCCACCGCCGACCTGGAGTTTTGGAATCGTTGAAACCAAAGGTGCGCGTTGCAGCTCACATTCGCGGGGCATACGCACGCATGGCCCCGATGAACGTAGCGGTATGGGCACTTGGAGCGTTTTACCTGTCGCTAGGACCGTCGGTCATCATCATGGCCACTGGCCTGCCGAGTCTCGGCGGTCGTGCGGTGTGCTTGAATATGCTTAGTTCCGCCGTGGTCATTTGGTTTATCCGCCGATGGCAGCCTAGTGCGATGGAGCGTATGGCTGGACTCGCACTGATCCTTGGTATGCTGGCGTTGATTTCAGCAGTCTATTTCTCTAGTGCGACGCTGATACTTGCTGCGTCGATTGCGGGCGGCATTGGCTTTGGTGCGGGTTTCATTGGATCACTGCGTAGCGTGATGTCGCTCTCGGCTCCTCATGAACGCGGCGGTTTGTTGTCGGCCATCTATGTAATGAATTATATCGCTTTTAGCTTGCCTGCCATTGCAGCAGGCCAATTGGCTAAACACATTGGGCTTGCGTCCACTACGTATATTTACAGCTGTGCGATAATAATTCTTTCTTTGTCGGCACTCTGGGCGTCAAAAGGCACCAAGAGAAAAGATTCTTAAGTGACTAAAATGTATAAAGAATGTGGGCGCTTGGTTGGGTAAACGGAAGCTCGTTCTGAGATTTTTAGATGTGGATGTTAACTCGGGACGCTTGTCCTATTCATCAACTAGTCTCAGGTACGGATTGTTGGGGCGAATATCTGCGAATAGGGTCCTGGGGTCAACGAGTAGATAGCCGTGCAGCCTTCTCGACTTGCGTGGTCCGGTTACTACACAGTTCCAGATATTCAGGCCATTCGCTTGTTTGCGATGCTGCTGCAGTTTCTCGAATCGTTTTTGTATCCACTGCCAATCCTGCTGCTTTTCCTGCTTGGCGAGGGCATCCAATTGTGGATGCTCTTGCGCGTAGCGCTGAAACACGCCCGGGCTGACAAGATAGACGGTGTCGCTCACGGTATGCACGAGTGCTTTCGCATCGTTGATAAGGAGCCGTCGAGACGTTACGCCCTGCCGCAACCACTCCATGAAGTGTTCGCCGGACGGTTGTGCTTTCGGAACCATTGACACAGCTAGGTGCACAGGCAACGGACGTGACTCCGCTGATGACGTCTGGTGCTGTGCTTGGTGGCCTTCAGCAGGCGAATGGCTCACTACGGTATCCACGCCCTGCTGGGGTACGGCCAAGCCGGCCAGGGCCACCATTGCCAACATGTCCTCCATGACATCAGGCTCAGCCCGTGCCGCGGCCGACGGAGCAAAGACCGCTATGCTGTCGGCGGCTTGTGGTAGTGGCTCCCAGCCTTCCGGGGATGATTTGTTGATGACCGCAGGTTGGCTGGCGGGCGCATCGTGGTCATTCTCGGTTGTTGCTGTCTCTATAGTCACTGTGCCAGCAAAGGGTTCTGGCCGGGCGCCAGCCTCCCAGATCAATGCGGGTGCCAGTCGCAATAGGGTGAACGAGTAAGACCACCCGGTGGCACTGATTACGGTCGCGCGCCAGATCGCCTTACCCTCAGGTGTGGGCTGCAACATGCCGTGCTCCTGCAATACGTTGAACACGGCTGTATTGCTTGCCGGGATGCCATCGATGCCCTGCGACAGTAGGTGCGCGCGCAGCTTGTCGGAGACCGTCTTGCTCACAAGCCACAATGTGTCCTCTGTGAGCCATCCATCCGAAGCTTCCGCCCGATTCAGTTTTAGTTCTTCTTTGAGTAGAAAGCGCAGCCCCTCGAGCAGTTTGCGTTGTAGAGCGTGCTTGGGCGCGGCCATAGCGCGAGAGGGGTCACCACCCAACTCCTGAGCCACTGAGGCACGGTCCGCTTGCACGACGAGCTCGCCCAGCACGCCTGCATGCTCGTATTGACCGGCCAAGACGTAAAGTAACGGCGCCCAAAGCGCCGGGTAGCAGCACAGCCAGTCCAGGAGCTCTCGATCAAGCAATTGTCGGTATAGCAAGCCTGTAGCGGCGCTATGCAGGCGATATTCCCGATCCTCACGGTAGCGGAAGCGGTACGGCTGGTTCAGCGGGCCATGCCATGGGTGCCAAGTGCTGCCATCAGCCAACTCGACGTGCAGATCGACCGCGATCTTGCCGATGTCGTGCAGCAACGCGGCATAGGCAACTGCGGCTGTCCAGGCCTCCGACTGGGCCGCTTGGTCCTCGGGACTGGCTCCGCTGGGCAGCAGATGAGACTGCCGCAGCTTCAGGCTGTAGGCGACGATTTCCAGGCCATGGTCGAGCATACCGCCGGGGTAAGCGTGATGGTGGCTTTCCGACGCGGGAAGCTGCTGGGTCAACTCTGCATAACGTTCCAGCGGCGCGCGGTACAGGGTGGCAAACTGCTCGCGCGAGAGTGAGGTGCGCTGCCAGATATGCTCCATCAGCCTCTGGCGTCGCGTTGTCGCCAGGAGTACTTCTGCAGTCTGGGGTGGCGTGAACCCTTTTACCGTTTCAGGGGTGGTCGCCGGTGGTGGAGACGCAGCCGCTGCGATCTTGCGTCGGAACAGTCGGAGCATAGTAGTTCCTGTGTATCAATCTAAGGGTAGGCCTTTTCCTTTTTTGGGTAGGCCCATTCCCCTTCGCGCCCTTCCATTGGCCATTTGAAGGCCATTTCTCAGTCAATTTCATCCAGAATTAAGGCACGCGGCTAGTGTCAATGCGCTGCGCCCTTTTCCCCCTTTGATATGGTCAGCGGCGCGGGCTTGCACGCTGTTAATTGCAGCGTTCGCTGTCCGGGGCGTTTATTTTGGTCGCGCTAAGGACGACCTGCGCAATGCGCTTTGCGGTGTGCTGATGCACCCAGTCGCTCCGGTTCGCCGATTCGGTGCGCTGGACTGCGGCTTCTCGGCCTGTGTCGGCCCGTTCTTGAGTTGTATGGCAGCTTGCAAGCGTACCCAGGTCAATTGCGAACATGCCGGTGTGACGTTCAGTAGCAGTAGCAGGTGAACAGTGTTCGCGTACTGTCTATCCGTAGGTCTTGAGGCTAAGCAAGGTACCGTCGAGCATGCGACTCATCCAGCGTTTGGTGCTGCCAGCGCGCACCGGGAACTGCTGCACCAGTGCATCGACATCAATGACGCCGGTCTCGCGAGCCCAGGTCAGGAACAGGCGTACGGTTTTGACGCTGGTGCAGCAGGCCAGGAGTTGGCCCAGCAGATCCTTGTGGGGCGAACGCAGGCCGTCGAAGAGATTGCGAACCTCCTCAAGGCTCTGGCGAGTTCCGGCTTCGTACAACATCTCTAGGACGGCGCGCTCGGGCACCGCCACCTGCAGGCCCCTCGGCTGTCCCGGAGGCGTGTGCAGCGTTGTGTCGGCCAGGCCTGTGTCAGGCCAATCGAAAAGCCGCGCGTTGACGTACCTGGCAGGAAAGCGTTCGCTGAACCATGGCTGCAAGCTAAAGCGCGCCTCTCCCCACAGCACCAGGGGCTCGCATGTGCTCAGGTTGTGCCGCACACCTTGCGTCGCTAGAGCACTCTTACCGCCCACGTGCAAGCCAGCAACACGCTGTTGAAGGAACCGCAGCGCACCGGTGACATCGAAGTTGTCATTGGGAAATGCATAGATTCCATGGCCGATGCGCACCAGCCAGCCACTCTCCACGTAGCGGGCGGCAAGCTGGGGCGAGACCCCGAAGGTTTCGAGTACCTGCAGATCGAACGGTGCTCCCCGGGGAAGATCCGCTTGCAGACGCTTGATTACCTGATGTCTGGAAAATCCATTCATCAGATAAATATACGTAAAGATCCAATCAAATGCCACGTCGAGACAGAAAGATGCCGCAAAAGTATCCTCTTGATTGAAATTGGCGTATAAATCTAATCGTGGGTGGTCTCTGCTGCCTGCACAGCCTTGGCGCCTGAACCGCGTGGTGCCCGTACCGCATTGATGCTCTGCGCTAAATAGCGAACAGGGCAAACTGGAGCAAACGTACCGCACACGACAGGTGACCGCTATGAACGCAAGGACCCATCGCAGCATCCCCGAACGCGTTGGCCGCTCGCTCGGCCAAGGCTGGCGTGGTGGCGTGCGCATCGAACGGCGCGTGTCGATATGGCTGATGGGCCAAGGCGTTCCCAAGGCGTTCACCGCGGTGTTGCTGTGGACGGTGAAGCTGGCTTGCCTGGGCATGTTGCTATATGCCGCGTTTTGGGTGGCGTTGCTGCTGGTCGTCGCCCTGGTTGTGGTACGGAGCGTCTCCACCACAGCCATTGGCGACGATGAAAGTGCAGACTTCCTCGGAAGCACGGCTGAGCTCCGCGATCACCGGGATGGCTTGTTTTACCATCCCGCCTCTTACAACGATGACCCTGACCCTCGGTTTGAGGACGATTGAATCGCTAGGCACTATTTCTTGGCTGCACTGATGAGGGCGCCGGCACCTTTGCCACCGGCTTGTCCGGCATCCCTTGTGCCGCTTGCAAGGCCTTGGAGGAAGTTGCCAGCCCTGATACCTGTCCACGCAAGCGCAGTAACCCAGAAAGCAGGAAGAATCAAGAACATCGTCGCCATGACGAAGTTCAGCAGCATGTCGCCGAAGGCGTTGTTCAGG
>CAUSDE010000001.1:0-349803 GCA_963530045.1 uncultured Achromobacter sp. | reverse complement strand
ATGTAAAAACCCCCGAAGGTTGGATCAACATCCAACTTTCGGGGGTCAGTTCAAAAGATGGGGGTTTTTTTATTGCCGGATCGGGGTCAACCCGATCTCGTGCCCGGCTCGCGCCGGGCACGTTGCTCACGCCATCAGGCGTAGGCTTCGATCGGCAGGCACGCGCACACCAGGTTGCGGTCGCCGTAGGCGTTGTCCACACGGCCCACCGGCGGCCAGTACTTGGCCTCGCGCAGCGACGCCACCGGATAGGCGGCCTGCTGGCGCGGGTAGTCGTGCAGCCATTCTTCGGCCAGCAGCATCTGCGCGGTATGCGGCGCGTTCTTCAGGACGTTGTCTTCGCGGTCGCGTTCGCCGCGCTCGACCTGGGCGATTTCCTCGCGGATCGAGATCATCGCGTCGATGAAGCGGTCCAGTTCGGCCACGCCTTCGGATTCCGTCGGCTCGACCATCAGCGTGCCGGCCACCGGGAAGCTCATGGTCGGTGCATGGAAACCGTAGTCCATCAGGCGCTTGGCGATGTCTTCGGCGCTGATGCCGCTGACTTCCTTCAGCGGACGCACGTCCAGGATGCATTCGTGCGCCACGCGGCCGTTGCGGCCCGCGTACAGGACCGGGTAGTGGTCGCGCAAGCGGGTAGCGATGTAGTTGGCGTTCAAGATGGCCACTTCGGTGGCGCGGCGCAGGCCGTCGGCGCCCATCAGCGAGATGTACACGAACGGGATCGGCAGGATGCCGGCGGAACCGAACGGTGCGGCCGACACGGGACCGACCTTTGCATCGCCGGGCAGCTTGCCCTGCTCGTTCACCACGCCCGGCAGGTAAGGCGCCAGGTGGGCGCGCACCGCCACGGGACCCACGCCGGGGCCGCCGCCGCCGTGCGGGATGCAGAACGTCTTGTGCAGGTTCAGGTGGGACACGTCCGAGCCGAACTTGCCCGGCTGGGCCACGCCGACCATCGCGTTCATGTTGGCGCCGTCCAGGTAGACCTGGCCGCCAGCCTGGTGGACCAGATCGCAGATCTCGGTCACGGCTTCTTCGAACACGCCGTGCGTGGACGGGTAGGTGATCATCAGCGCGGCCAGCTTGTCGCCGACCTGTTCGATCTTGGCGCGCAGGTCGCCCAAGTCGACGTTGCCGTTGGAATCGGAAGCCACCACCACCACGTCCATGCCGGCCAACTGGGCCGAGGCGGGGTTGGTGCCGTGCGCCGACGACGGGATCAGGCAGACATTGCGCTGATGCTGGCCGTTGGCCTGGTGGTAGCCGCGGATCGCCAGCAGGCCGGCGTATTCGCCCTGCGCGCCCGAGTTGGGCTGCAGGCTGATGTTGTCGTAACCGGTGATCTCGCACAACGCGGCCGACAGGCGATCGATCAACTCGTTGTAGCCCTGGCTTTGCGAAGCGGGCGCGAACGGGTGGATCAGCGCGAACTCGGGCCAGGTGATCGGGATCATCTCGGCGGTGGCGTTCAGCTTCATGGTGCACGAACCCAGCGGGATCATCGTGCGGTCCAGGGCCAGGTCCTTGTCGGCCAGGCGGCGCAGGTAGCGCAGCATGTCGGTTTCGGACTGCACGCTGGAGAAGACCGGGTGCGTCAGGATGGCGCTTTCGCGGGCCACCGAAGCGGGGATGCCGCCCGCGGCCGCGGCGTCCAGCGCGTCGATGTCCAGCTCGACATCATCGCGCTCCAGGCCGGCGGCGAACACGTTGACCAGCGCTTGCAGGTCGGCCGTGGTGACGGTTTCGTCCAGCGACACCGCAAGCCGGGCGCCGTCGACGCGGCGCAGGTTGATGTGCTCGCACTCGGCGGCCGTCAGGATGGCCGGGGTGGCGGGGCCGGTTTCCAGCAGCAGCGTGTCGAAGAACGTGTCGTTCACGACCTTCACGCCCAGCTTGATGAGTTCGGCGCGCAGGATGGCTGTGCTGCGTTGCACGCGTTCGGCGATACGACGGATGCCGGCCGGGCCGTGCCACACGGCGTACATGCCGGCCATCACGGCCAGCAGCACCTGCGCGGTGCAGATATTGGACGTGGCCTTTTCGCGGCGGATGTGCTGTTCGCGCGTTTGCAGCGCCAGGCGCATCGCCGGGTTGCCTTGCGAGTCCTTGGACACGCCGACCAGGCGGCCGGCCATGTTGCGCTTGAACGAATCCTTGCAAGCCATGAAGCCGGCGTGCGGGCCGCCGAAGCCGAACGGCACGCCGAAGCGCTGCGCCGATCCAATGGCGATGTCCGCGCCCCACTCGCCCGGGGCGGCCAGCACGGCCAGCGCCAACAGGTCGGTGGCGCACGCCACCACGGCGCCTTGCGCGTGGGCGGTTTCAGTCAGCTTGCGGTAGTCGGCGACGGAACCGGTGCTGTGCGGGTATTGCAGCAGTACGCCGAAGCACTCGGGCAGGCCTTCGGCCTCGTCGCCCACCGCGATTTCCAGTCCCAGGCCTTCGGCGCGCGTGCGCACGACTTCAATCGTCTGGGGATGCACATGGCGCGAAATGAAGAAAACCGGGCTCTGCGACTTGGCGCCGCGGCGGGCCAGCGTCATGGCCTCGGCGGCAGCGGTGCTTTCATCCAGCAGCGAGGCGTTGGAAATATCCAGCCCGGTCAGGTCGGCGACCATGGTCTGGTAGTTCAGCAGGGCTTCAAGACGGCCCTGCGAGATTTCCGGCTGGTAAGGCGTGTAGGCCGTGTACCAGGCGGGATTCTCAAGAATGTTGCGCAGCACGACGTTGGGCGTCTGCGTGCCGTAGTAACCCTGGCCGATGTAGTTGCGGTAGACCTTGTTGCGGCCCGCGATCTGCTTCAGTTCGGCCAGCACGTCGGTTTCGCTGCGCGAGGGCGGCAGCGCCAACGGGGCCTGGCTGCGGATCTTGGTGGGCACGACTTCTTCGATCAAGGCGTCCAGGCTGGGGCTGCCAATCACGCTCAGCATGGTGGCCTGGTCGGCATCGGAGGGGCCGATGTGGCGGGGAATGAAGTCGGTATGGGTGTCTAGGGCGCGCGACATGGGGGAATCTCGGGGTGGTAGTGCGTCAGGGCGGGCGCGGCACAGGGGGCCGCGCCCGACTCGAACCAGCGGTTAGCCGTTGGCGACGGCTTCGTAGCCGGCAGCGTCCAGCAGCTTGTCGGCATCGGCGGCATTGACCGGCTTGATCTTGAAGATCCAGGCGGTGAAGGCCGATTCGTTGATCAGGTTGGGGTTGTTTTCCAGCTCGTCGTTGAACGCGACGATTTCGCCGGCCACAGGCGCGTAGATGTCGGAGGCGGCCTTGACCGACTCGACCACGCCGGCGGTTTCACCCGCGTTCAGCTTGGCGCCGACCTTCACGTCGCCAACGAAAACCAGATCGCCCAATTGATCCTGGGCGGTGTCGGTGATGCCGACGACGAACACGTCGCCTTCAGCTTTGACCCATTCGTGGGACTGGGTGTACTTGCGATCGGTGGGCAGACTCATGGGAACTCCTGAGGGAATGCGGGTAGATGAATGGTGTTGCGCGCCTCGCGCGGGCGACGCGTGCCCTGGCCGGGCCGGCGCTCGCGCGAAGCTTCGAGTTTACGAGTGTTCGACGGCTTTGCCGTTACGGACAAACGGCAGTTTGCAGACCAGGGCGGGCACCCATTTACCGCGGATGTCGACCTCGACCGTGTCGCCCGGACGCACGCCTTGCGGCAGGCGGGCAAAGCCGATCGACACGCCCAGCGTGGGCGACATCGTGCCGCTGGTGAGTTCGCCCGTGCCGGCCGGCGTACGCACGGCCATGTGGGCGCGCATCACGCCGCGCTCTTGCAGCTTCAGGCCGATGAAGGTGGCGGGGGTAGCGAACTGCTCCAGCGCGTCGCGGCCGATAAAACGGCGCTCGGCGTTCTTCAGGGAGACCGTCCAGGTCAGGCCGGCCTGGTCGGGGTGGGTCAGCTCGTCCATGTCCTGGCCATACAGGTTCATGCCGGCTTCCAGGCGCAGCGTATCGCGCGCGCCCAGGCCCGCCGGGCGCACGCCCTGGGCGACGAGATCGCGCCACAGCTGAACGACCTCGCTGGCAGGCAGGACGATTTCAAAACCGTCCTCGCCGGTGTAGCCGGTACGGGCGACGAGCGTGTCGTCGCCCACGATGGCGGCGACGAAGGGGGTCAGCGGTTCGCTCGCGGCCTGCCAGGCCGGACGGGCGGCCCACACCTTGGCGCGGGCGTTCGGGCCCTGCACGGCCACCATGGCCAGATCGCGGCGCGGGGTGATGGTGACGTCGAAATTGCCAGCCTGCTTCACGCGCTGCATCCACGCCATGTCTTTGTCGGCCGTGCCGGCGTTGACCACGACGCGCCATTCGTCGGTGGCGAAGAAGTAGACGATCAGGTCGTCGATGACGCCGCCTTGCGGGTTCAGCATGCAGGTGTACAGCGCCTTGCCGGGCACCGTCAGCTTGGCCACGTCATTGGCGACCAGGCGCTGCAGGAAGGCGAAGGCGTCCGGGCCCACGACGTCGGCGTTCAGCATGTGCGACACGTCGAACATGCCGGCGTCCTGGCGCACCGCGTGGTGTTCTTCCAGCTGCGAGCCGTAGGCCAAGGGCATGTCCCATCCGCCGAAGTCGACCATTCGGGCGCCGGAGGCGATATGTTCTTCGGCCAGCGGGGTGCGTTTGAGGGTTGCGGACATGCGCGGAAACTCCGGGACGGCAGGGCTCTGCCAGGGTTACGGAATGCCGATCGCGACAGGCGGACTGCGCCCGCGCGGCTACGGCTGAATCTTCCGCCCCTCTGTCCTTTTGCCTGAGAGTTGCCCCGCGCACGGCGGGTTTGCACCTTCGGCGCCTGGGCTGCTCGTTATGTCCCTTGTTCAGGGCCGGCGCCAGGTCTCTCCAGAGTACTGTTTTGCCGCGTCCGCACGGTGAAAACCGGGACAGGGCAAGCATGTGCGGTATCGGTTACCTGAGCGATTCTGGGCGAATTGCGCCTTCGGCGGCGGCCCTGAAAGTAAGGCCGCTCTCTCCCGCAAACATGCGTGACAGCGGCGCCAAGCATACAACGAAACGGGGGGACGGAAAAGCGGGATTTCTCGGGGCGGAACGCCCCGAGAGGCCCGCAAAGCCTACCCCAACGCCGTATCCAGCAACATCATCAACACGAACCCGATCATCAAGCCGCAGGTGGCGTAGACCTCGTGGCCCTTGCGGTGCGACTCGGGGATGATCTCGTGGCTGATGACGAACAGCATGGCGCCCGCCGCAAAACCCAGCCCCCACGGCAGCATCGGCGCCGAGAATCCGACGATGGCCGCGCCGATCACCGCGCCCAGCGGTTCGACCAGCCCGGACAGCATGCCCAGCGCCACGGCGAAGGCGCGCTTGTAGCCGGCGGCCAGCAGCGCGACGGCCACCACCAGCCCTTCCGGGATGTCCTGGATGGCGATGCCTGTCGCCAATGCCGTGCCGCGCACGGGGTCGCTGCCCGCATAGCCCACGCCGATGGCCAGGCCTTCGGGCAAGTTGTGCAGGGTGATGGCGAACACGAACAGCCAGGTGCGGCGCAGGCGGTGCGCCTCGATGCCCTCGCGGCCCTTGATGAAGTGCTCGTGCGGCAAGGTGCGGTCCATCACCAGCAGGACCGCCGCCCCCAGCAGGATGGCCGCGCCGACGGTCAAGCCTGCGCCCCACGGTCCCATGCCCTGGGTCTTGGCGGCTTCGATGCCCGGCGCTACCAGCGAAAAGGCGCTGGCGGCCAGCATCACCCCGGCGCCGAAGCCGAACATGCTGTCCTGGACCTTCTGCGGGATGGTGCGGGCGAACAGGATGGGGAGCGTGCCCAGCGCGGTGGCGGCGGCCGCCACCAAGCCGCCCAGCAGCGCGTCGGCCACGTGCGGCGCACGCACGTCCAGGTAGGCCCAGAGCTGATGCAGCGCCAGGCAGGACACCATCACGGCAAGCGTCCACACGCTGATGCTGGTGGCCGCAGGCCGCACGCGATGACGGCTGAAGGTGTTCATAGGGCCGCTCCCCTCCTTGAGAGAGATGCGCTCAGCCCTTCGCGGCCGCGTAGCGGCGAGCCACTTCGGGCCAGTTCACGACATTGTAGAAGGCGCCGATATATTCGGGACGGCGGTTCTGATACTTCAGATAGTAGGCGTGTTCCCAGACATCCAGGCCCAGGATCGGCGTATTGCCCTGCATCAGCGGGCTGTCCTGGTTGGCGCTGCTTTCCACCACCAGCTTGCCGGCCGGCGTCACCGACAGCCAGGCCCAGCCGCTGCCGAAGCGGGTCAGCGCCGCCTTGGTGAAGGCCTCGCGGAAAGCGGCCAGGCCGCCCAGTTCGGATTCGATGGCGGCCGCCAGCGCGCCGTCGGGTTCGCCGCCGCCTTCGGGGGACATCACCGACCAGAACAGGCTGTGGTTGGCGTGGCCGCCGCCATGGTTGCGCACGGCGCCGCGGATGGCTTCGGGCAACTGGTCCAGACGGGCCACCAGGGCTTCGACGGGTTCATCGGTGCTGATCCCGGCCCCGTCCAGCGCCGCGTTCAGGCTGGTGACATAGGTTTGATGATGCTTGCTGTAGTGGATCTCCATCGTCATCGCGTCGATGTGAGGCTCCAGGGCGTCATAGGCGTACGGCAGGGTCGGAAGGGTGTAGGCCATGCATGTCTCCGGTGGACCCGCCTTCCCGATGGAAGGCGCAAGTCAATATCGAAAACATAAATGATATGTATTTTTATTTGATATCACAATGGTATTGTTGCAATTCATGCCATAGCGCCCGGCTATGCGCCGGGCACCCGGCTTACAGTGCCTTGCCGCAGGCCACGCCCGACGCCCAGGCCCACTGGAAGTTGTAGCCGCCCAGCCAGCCGGTGACGTCCACGGCTTCGCCGATGAAATACAGCCCCGGCGTGGTCTTGGCCTGCATGGACTTCTGGTCCAGCCCGCGCGTGTCCACGCCGCCGCGCATCACTTCGGCCTTCTTGTAGCCGGCGGTGCCGCTGGGCACCAGCGACCATTGATGGATGTCCTGCGCCAGCGCGCGCAGCGTCTTGTCCGGCGCATCGGCGAGACGCAGCGCCGCCAGGCCGGGTTTGCCGCCCTGCTCCGCCAGATGCAGCCAGCGGTCGGCCAGCCGCTTGGGCCAGAGCCCCGCCAGCACCGTATGCAGCTGCTGCCGGTTGCCGGATTTGGCGGCCAGCAGTTCCTGGGCCAGGTCGCGGCCCGGCGCCAGGTCGATCACGATGGGTTCGCCGGGTTTCCAATAGCTGGAGATCTGCAGGATCGCCGGGCCGGACAGGCCCCGGTGGGTGAACAGCAGGTCTTCCAGGAATTCGCCGCGGGCCTTGCCCTGCCCCGTGTGCAGGCCGACTTCCAGCGCCACACCCGACAGTTCGGACAACGCCTGCCATTGCGCGGGGTCGAACGTCAGCGGCACCAACGCCGGCCGGGGCTCGACGACTTTCAGGCCGAACTGCCGCGCGATCTTCAAGCCGAAGTCGGTGGCGCCCAGTTGCGGGATCGCCATGCCGCCGGTCGCCACGACCAGCTTGGCCGCGCGGATCACGCCTTGGGCGGTGTGCAGCTCGAAGCCCGCTTCGCCGTGGCCGATCTCGGACACCGCGCAACCCATGCGCCATTGCACGTTGCCGGCGTCGCACTCGGCGCGCAGCATGTCGATGATGGATTCGCTGGAGTCGTCGCAGAACAGCTGGCCGCGGTGCTTCTCGTGCCAGGCGATATGGTGGCGCTTCATCAGCGCCAGAAAATCCTGCGGCGTGTAGGCCGACAACGCCGAGCGGCAAAAATGCGGGTTGTCGGACAGGAAATTGGCGGGTCCGGCCCCGATGTTGGTGAAATTGCAGCGACCGCCGCCGGAAATGCGGATCTTCTCCGCCAGGCGTTCGGCATGGTCGACCAGCACCACGCGCAAGCCGCGCTGGCCGGCCACCGCTGCACACATCATGCCAGCGGCGCCGGCGCCGAGTACGGCTACATCAAACATCAGGACTCCAGACCCGCAGGCCTTACTCTTCGATCAGGCAATCGACGTAGTAGCGCTTTTCGCCATTCGGACCCACTTCATCAGCCAGGCCGTGGATGTAGGTTTCGAAGCCGGGGAAGCGCTCATTGAACTCGCGCGCGAATTGCAGGTACTGCACGATCGTGCGGTTGAAGCGTTCGCCCGGGATCAGCAGCGGGATGCCCGGCGGATACGGCGTCAGCAGCACGCCGGTCACGCGGCCCTCCAGCTTGTCGATGTCGACGCGTTCGACCTCGCGGTGCGCCATGCGGGCAAAGGCGTCCGAAGGCTTCAGCGCCGGCACCATGTCGCTCAGGTACATCTCGGTGGTCAAGCGGGCGACGTCGCGCGCGCGGTAGGCCTCGTGGATCTCCTGGCAGAGATCGCGCAGGCCCATGCGCTCGTAGCGGCGATGGACCTTGCAGAAGTCCGGCAGGATGCGCCACAGCGGCTGATTGCGGTCGTAGTCGTCCTTGAACTGCTGCAAGGCGGTCAGCAGCGTGTTCCAGCGGCCCTTGGTGATGCCGATGGTGAACAGGATGAAGAACGAGTACAGGCCCGTCTTCTCGACCACCACGCCGTGCTCGGTCAGGTACTTGGAGACCAGGGCGGCGGGGATACCCGTTTCGCCGAAGCTGCCCGACATGTCCAGGCCCGGGGTGATGACCGTGGCCTTGATCGGGTCCAGCATGTTGAAGCCTTCGGCCATTTCACCGAAGCCGTGCCAATGGTCGTTGGCTTCCAGGATCCATTCGTCACGGTTGCCGATGCCTTCGGAGACCAGGCGGTTCGGGCCCCAGACCTTGAACCACCAGTCGTTCTTGCCGAACTCGGATTCCACCTTGCGCATGGCGCGGCGGAAGTCCAGCGCTTCGCGGATGCTTTCCTCGACCAGCGCGGTGCCTCCCGGCGGCTCCATCATGGCGGCGGCCACGTCGCACGACGCGATGATCGCGTACTGCGGCGAGGTCGACGTGTGCATCAGGTACGCCTCGTTGAAGACGTTGCGGTCCAGCTTGCGGGTCTCGGACTCCTGCACGATGATCTGCGAGGCCTGCGAGATGCCGGCCAAGAGCTTGTGCGTGGAGTGCGTGGCGAAGACCATCGCGTCATGGCTGCGCGGACGGTCCTGGCCGATGGCGTGCATGTCCTTGTAGAACTCGTGGAACGAGGCGTGCGGCAGCCAGGCCTCGTCGAAGTGCAGCGTATCGACATAGCTGCCGAGCTGCTCTTTGATCATTTCCACGTTGTAGATGACGCCGTCGTACGTGCTTTGCGTCAAGGTCAAGATGCGCGGGTTCTTGTTCACCGCTTCGCGCGCGAAGGGGTTGGCTTCGATCTTCTTGCGGATATTGTCCGGGTGGAACTCTTCGAGCGGGATCGGGCCGATGATGCCCAGGTGGTTGCGCGTGGGGCGCAGGAACACCGGGATCGCGCCCGTCATCGTGATGGCGTGCAGGATCGACTTGTGGCAGTTTCGGTCCACCACCACCACGTCGCCCGCGGCGACGTTGGCATGCCACACGACCTTGTTCGAGGTCGAGGTGCCGTTGGTGACGAAGAAGCAATGGTCCGCATGGAAGATGCGCGCGGCGTTCAGTTCCGATTCGGCGACGGGACCGGTGTGGTCCAGCAGTTGGCCCAGTTCGTCCACGGCGTTGCAGACGTCGGCGCGCAGCATGTTCTCGCCGAAGAACTGGTGGAACATGCGTCCGACCGGGCTCTTCAGGAACGCCACGCCGCCCGAGTGGCCGGGACAATGCCAGGAATACGAACCGTCCTGCGCGTACTTGACCAGCTCGCGAAAGAACGGCGGCGGCAGCGAATCCACGTAGCTGCGGGCCTCGCGGATGATGTGGCGCGCCACGAATTCGGGGGTGTCCTCGAACATGTGGATGAAGCCGTGCAGTTCGCGCAGGATGTCGTTCGGAATGTGTTCCGACGTGCGCGTCTCGCCATACAGGTAGATGGGGATATCGGCGTTGCGAAAGCGCAGTTCGCCGATGAACATGCGCAGGTTCTTGATCGCGCTGGCCACGTCCTCGGGCGAATCCACGTCGAACTCTTCATCGTCGATCGACAGGATGAAGGCGCTGGCGCGGCTTTGCTGTTGCGCAAACGAACTCAGGTCGCCATAACTGGTCACCCCGATCACCTCGACGCCCTCGGCCTCGATCGCTTCAGATAAGGCACGGATACCCAAACCGGACGCGTTCTCGGAACGGTAGTCCTCGTCGATGATGAAGATGGGGAAGCGGAATTTCATGCAGGCGCTCCTGGGGCAAGGCGGGATCGGACGCTTATCGCGGCGCGAGTGTACTTCTAGTAAAAATCCGCCTGATGACAGACGGCGCGAGCACCCGCCGGGGAGGCGGGAATGGCGGAATTGTAGGGCTGTTTTTCTTACAGTCCTAAGGGAAATCCCCAGAAGGCCCGCGCGGCCGTTGTCATCGCGCCAAAAGCGGGCGCTTTCGGCACGTCGACGACGGCGGCGGCTTAGCGGATCGTGTGGGCTTCGCCCGTCTGCAAGGCGGCCGTGAACAGCTCGAAGTAGGCGGGGATCGCCTCCGCGGCACCGTAACGGATGCGCCGTTCGACCTTGGCAATGGCGCCAAAACAGACTTCAGCGCCGGGGTCGCCGCAGACCAGCACGACGGGGTCTTCGTCGTCGCAGACCTCGTAGAGGCCGCCATGGGCCCGGCGCCCGATCTCGTAGAGGTAGGCGGCGGCACCGACAGTCTGCATGGGGGTGAGAGGCAAAGTCCCGACGTGGGCGGCCTCCAGCGCGTCATCCAGTGCATGCACGCTGGACAGGGAGTAGTCCAGCACTGCGCCCGTGGAACTGGCGGCTTGTACAAAGTCTTGCGCAGCATCCGCCACACGGGCGACGAATTCTTCCTGCACTTCGTCGCGCTTGGCGTCCTGGTTTATCTTGAGGAAACCGACCATCATTGGCTCCTTTGTGAAAACCGCAAGCGGCAATGAACCCATTATAGGCAAGCGGCCCGCCTATACTGCCCCAACGCCCCCAACCGTTCCGTATTCCCAACACTTCGCCCGCCATGCCCTCACCGCTTGTCAGACGTCTGACCGCCCCCGATGCCCCGTCCCTGCGTCAATTGCGCCTGGACGCCCTGGTGGAAACCCCGGAATCGTTCGGATCGAGTTACGAAGAGGAACACACGCTGACACTGGAAGACATCCGGGGGTGGATCACGCCGCTGGATGACGGCGCGATGTTCGGCGTGTTCTCGGACGACGCGCTGGCCGGCATGGTCGGCGTGGGCCGCCAGCGCAAGCTGAAGATGCGTCACAAGGCGCACATCTGGAGCATGTACGTCGCCCCTGCGCAGCGCGGGCGGGGCCTGGGCCGGCTGCTGATGCATGCGGCGATTGCGCACGCCCAGACCATGCGCGGCATCCGGCAGGTGCAGTTGAGCGTGACCGCCAACAACACCGCCGCGGCGACGCTGTACGCCAGCCTGGGCTTCGCCGAATACGGCAGGGAGCGCGAAGCGCTGTGCGTGAACGGCGAACTCTACGACGAAACCCTGATGGCGTTGGCGCTGACCGGCAAGTAGGCCGGCGGCTCAGGCACTCGCCTTGCGCCGGACACCGTACGCGCACACCTGGTTGCGGCCCCCGTCCTTGGCCTTGTACAGCGCCTGATCCGCCGCCTTGATCACCGCGTCCGGCGCCCGCAAGACGTCGCCGCGCTCGGCCACGCCGATGCTGACCGTCACCCGCAACGGACGCGAGCCGCGTCCGCCTCGGCCGCCCCGCCGGCGCTGGCCGACCTGGTCCGCCTTGGGGCGGGCCGGCTTGTCGCGCAGGCGCATCTGATAGGCCTCGATCGCGCGCCGGACGGATTCCAGGTGGGGCATGCTTTCCGCCGCAGTCTTGCCCGGAAACACCAGCGTGAACTCCTCGCCGCCGTACCGGTACGCCTGGCCGCCGCCGGGCACGCGCCGCAGTTGCGACGCCACCATGCGCAGCACCTGGTCACCCACGTCGTGCCCGTGCGTATCGTTGAATATCTTGAAGTGGTCCACGTCGGCCATCGCAAGCGTGTAGACGCGGCCCATGCGCTGCAGGCGTTCGTTCAACGCGCGCCGGCCCGGCAAGCCGGTCAGCTCGTCGCGAAACGCCATATGGAAGCCTTCGTGCGCCAGCGAAATCGAGAGCGCCGTGAGCGCCGCGGCCGACATCAGGGCCAGCTCGATGGGATGCTGCGCGCCGCGCGGCAAGGCCCACGCCATGCACACGAAGCCCAGCCATTGCCCCGCCTGCTGCGGACGCCCGTAGCGCAGCAGCAGCAAGGTCAGCGTCAGGCCCGTCAGCAGCAGCCCCGCCAGCGCCTCGACGGGCACCCCCAGGCGCGCCAGCTTGCCTTGCACCGCCAACGTGCCGAAGACATCGGCCAGGCCGTCCTTGCCGACCAGCGCGATCGCCGCCACGCCGACGGCCATCAGCCCGATGCGCGCCGCCATGTCCAACAGCATGCTCGACCGTTCCGACCACAGCGCGTTGATCGTATAGGCCATCGACCACCAGGCCAACGCGGGCCCCAGCGCCCACGGCGCGTCGCGGGCGAGCGTCGGCCAGACGGCGGTGGCGGCCAGCACGCACAGCATCAGCGCCATGGTCTGCGAGCGTTGGTACATCAGGCAGATCGCCGCGCCGATCAGCGCCATCACCCACGGCACGAACGGCACGATCAGCGTGAGGGCTGGCGGCCATTCGCGCCACAGCATCAAGCCGACCGCGGCGGCCACTGGCAGCGCGGGATAGAACAACAGGGGCAGCCAGGGGATATGGGGGTAACGCACGGGTCGGGGCCTTGCTCAGCTTGCAGAGATGACGTCGCCAAATCGGCAAACACATATATCCTTTTTACGGCCACGCCAGCCCTTTTCTTTAGCGTGCGGCACGTACGCGGCAGCGCGCACGCCGCACCGGACCCGTGATATGGTTTCCGGGCCCCCACAACGGAAAAGCCCTATGCATATCCTGGTCAATATCGATGTCCCCGATCTGGAACACGCCATCGACTTCTACCGGCGCGCCTTCGGATTGACCGTGCATCGACGACTGGGCCCGAAGGCGGCGGAAATGCTGGGCGCCAATGCGCCCATCTACCTGTTGGAAAAGGCGGCCGGAACGCCGGCGGCAAGCGCGGCGCGCCAGGCACGCGACTACGCGCGGCACTGGACCCCCGTGCATCTGGACGTGGTGGTCGAAGACGTGGACCGCGCCGTTGACCAGGCGGTCGCCGCGGGCGCCCGCCTGGAAGACCCGGCCGCCTCGCACGCCTGGGGCCGCATCGCGCACCTGAGCGACCCTTACGGCCACGGCATCTGCATTCTGCAGTTCCTGGGCCGGGGCTATGACGAACTCTCAGACAACGACGTGCAGTACCGCCCGGTATCGGAAGCGGATTTCGACGCACTGGCGACCTTGCGAATCGAGGCCATGCGCGACAGCCTTGAGCAGTTGGGCCGCTTCGACCCGGAGCGGGCGCGCCGGCGGCTGCGCAATACCTTCCAGCCGGACCACACCTGGGCGATCCAGCACAACGGGCAACGGGTCGGGTTCTACACCCTGCGCCCGGAAGGCGCGGGCTTGCGGCTGGACCACCTGTATGTGGTGCCCGCCGCGCAGGGGCAAGGCCTGGGCAGCCAGGTCATGCGCCGGATACTGCAGGAAGCCGACAGCCGCGGGCTGCCGGTCGCCGTGGGCGCGTTGCGCGGCAGCGATTCCAACCGCTTCTACCGCCGGCATGGATTCGTCCAGACCGGTGAAAGCGAATGGGATATCGACTACCTGCGCCCCGTGCCCGGCCAGGACGGCTGATGGATCAGGTGCGCGGCAGCGTGACGCCGCGCTGGCCCTGATACTTGCCGCCACGGTCTGCGTAAGAGGTCTCGCAGACTTCGTCGCTTTCCAGGAACAGCATCTGCGCGCAGCCTTCGCCGGCGTAGATCTTGGCGGGCAACGGAGTGGTGTTCGAGAATTCCAGCGTGACGTGGCCTTCCCATTCGGGTTCCAGCGGCGTCACGTTGACGATAATGCCGCAGCGCGCGTAGGTGCTCTTGCCCAGGCAGATCGTCAGGACGCTGCGCGGGATGCGGAAGTATTCGACCGTGCGGGCCAGCGCGAACGAGTTGGGCGGAATGATGCAGACATCGCCCTTGAAGTCGACGAACGAGCCTTCGTCGAAATTCTTCGGATCGACGATGGTGGAATTGATGTTCGTGAAGATCTTGAATTCGTCGGCGCAGCGCACGTCGTAGCCGTAGCTGCTGGTGCCGTAACTGACGATGCGCCCGCCATTGGCCGTGCGGACCTGACCCGCTTCAAAGGGTTCGATCATGCCGGCTTCGGCCTGGCGGCGGATCCAGCGGTCGCTTTTGATGCTCATGGTGGGAATGGTGCTAAGGGGAAGGAATGGGCCTCATTTTATCCCGAGCGCGCCCGGCCTGCCCGCGGGCGGGACGGGACGCCTTGATCCCGCCCCGCCCGCCGCCGTTCAATTGCCCCAGAAGGTCCGGTAGACCAGCGCGATGCCGTTGACGGAGCCGCCCTTCAGGTCCACGGACAGGCCGCGTGCCAGGCGGTAACTGGCCCGGCCGACCGTGTCGCTGCCCGCCAGCGCCTGCTCGACGCTCAGGGTGATGCCGTTGGCGAACGACTTGCTGGCCACCAGGAACTGGGTCGCCAACTGGCTGTCGCTGTCCCGGTTGACGTCCCCGGCCACGGTGCGGTCCGGCAGGATGCTGCCGGAACTACCGATGTTGCCCGTGCGCACGCTGACGTCGTCCAGGCCGAATTGCTTGTAGAACGGCTGCCCGCCCCCCAGCAACGCCGTACCGACCGACACCAGCAAGGCCGCGTCGCTGCCGCTTTCGTCCGGACCCCGCCCCAGCAGCAGCCAGGAGAGTTTTTCCACGTCGCTGACGTCCGGATACGACACCAGGTCGATCCGGGGACGTTGCGCCGTGCCGACGACCTTGACGCCCGCCTCGACCTGTTCGCCGGTGCGCAGGGCCTCGATATCCAGCAGAGGATTGTCCAACCGGCCCTGGAAGGTCAGCGTGCCCCGGCTTAGCCGCAGCTTCTGGCCGTAGGCCTCGATGCCGCCGCCGCGCGTGCGCAACTGCCCCACGCCGGACAGCCGGCCGTCGTTCAGCAGGATCTGGATGGAACCCAGCAGGCCGGCGTCCAGGCCCATCCCCGTGATGTAGAAGCGCGGCCCCATGTCGAACTTCAGGTTCATGCTGGTTTGCAGCGGCGTCGACACCGCGGTCGGGTCCTGCCCGGCCCGGACCACTTTCACGTCATCGTCCAGCGAGGGCACGCCTTGCAGGATCTCCAGGCTGAACCAGCCTGCGTCCGCCTTCAGGTCGCCCACGATCTCGATCCGGGGCATGGCCGCCTTCAGGTCGATGACGCCGGACACCATGGCGTAGCGGTCCGAGCGCTGCAGCGCCGGGAACCGGTACAGGGTCAGCTTGATGTCGCCGCCGCCGTCCATGATGTTCCACTGGCCGCGGGCCTCGGCATAGCCGCCCTTGGCCTCGGGGTTGGTCGTGATCCATTCCTTGGTGCGCCATTCCGCAGGCATCACCCGCAGCGACGCCGGGAAACGCAGGCTGTCCAGCACCAGCCGGTCTCCGTCCAGGCGTGCCGACAAGGTGCCGTCGATCAGGCGCACGCCGTCGTCGATCCGCACCACGCGCAGCTTCTCGCCGCGGATCGTGCCGGTGGCGGACCATTTGCCGGCCAGGGTGCCCTGGGCTTCCAGGTTGGCCTTGACCGCGCCGCCGACTTCCATCGAATCGCCGACGAACAGACCGATCCAGGCCAGATCGGCGATGTCGGCGTCCAGCTTGGCGCGCAGGGGCTGGCGCTCGTCCAGCGCCATGCCGCCCTTGGCGTCGACGACCAGCACGGCCGAACCGGTGCCGATGACCGTACCCATCTTGGCAGTCGCCAGGTTGATCTTGGCATCCAGCCGGCTGGCGTTCCCGGACGTGGGGGTGGCGGTCACATCCAGCACCAGCGCCTTTACCCCCAGTGGAATGGGCGGATCGCCCGGAATCAACAGATCGCCGTCGCGACGCGCGATGCGGGCCTTGCCGCCCAGCCGCCCGTCGAATTTCAGGTCCCACAGCAGGTCCAGCGCGATGCGGCGCTGGCCCTCGGGGACCATCGCATTCACGCGGCTGGGGCCTTTGCCCAATTTGGAAGCCGCCTCGGGATCGACGGCGCCGATCACCTGGCGGGCCATGGCAGCCGTGATGACCAGGTTATCGGCCTGGCCGGCGGTTTCCCAGCGCTTGCCGCCGCCGCGCGAGCCCTGGTGCGCCAGGGTCAGGCGTTCCTTGCCGGGCAGCGTCAGGCTCAAGGCGGTCTGTCCGACCTGCCATTGCCACTGCGGCGCCACCGCGGACGGCAGATAGGCCAGCGTGACCGGCCGGTCCGCCGTCACGGTGAACCCGGCCGTGTCGGCCGTCAGCTTGGAAAACGCGCCGCGCCATCCCAGCAATGCGCCATCGGGCTGGCCCGCGGCGCCCTTGCCCCAGGCGCCGGTGAACACGATATTGGCCTTGGCGGGCGCTTGCCCCAGCACGCCAGGACGCGGTTTGGCGGGCGTGTAGCCGGCCGTGACCTCGCCGCGATGCGCCGCCACGGTCCCCGCGAACTTGCCCTTCAATTCTGCGCCGCCGGGAATGCCAGGCCAGAACGCGTCCAGCTGGGGCGCCTGGGCGTCAAGCGTCAGCGAGCCGTCCTTGGCGTCCAGTTCGCCCTTGGCCTGAACCCGGTTGCGTCCCAGCTTCAGGTCCACGTCCAGGCCGTGGATGCGCAGCCCGGCCAGCGGATCCAGTGACGGGTCGGCGGACGTTGCCGCGGCACCCGTTGTCACGGCCTCCGGCGCGGCGATGTCCACCTGCGCCTTCAGCGCCCCCGTCAGGGGCTGCTTGTTCCAGCGCGTGCCGTCTTCGAAGCGCAGATCGACGCCCGCATGCCGCAGCTGGCTCAGGTTCTCGATATCGGCCTGCACGTCGCCGCGCACGGTCAGCACGGCGGGCGGGATGGCCTCGCCCAGCCACGGCGCCAGATCCAGGCGCTGGGCGCTGACGGTGCCCACGATACGGTCCCGGCCCGCGCCTTGCGTGGTGTCGGACTGCAAATCGAATTGCGCGGAAAGCGTTGATTTATCGGGCAATTGCGCATTCGCGCGGGCGCTGCGCAACACCAGCGCCGTGCGCGGCGCCAGATCGGCGACCACGTCCAGCAACAGCCCGGAACCCGCGCCGTCCAGCTTGGCCTGGATGCCATCCATCGACCCCGCGGCATCCGCGCGCAACACCACCTGGCAGGCGGGCGCCGGCGGGCCGGCCAGTTCAGCGGGTTTGGCATCGGCCGCGGCTTTAGGCGCCGGCTTGGCCTTGGGGTCGACTTTGGACTTGGGGTCGGCTTTAGGCTTGGGGTCGGCCTTGGCCTTGGGATCGGACTTGGCTTCGGCATCGGCCTTGGCCGGACGCGTATCGAACACGCCGCTCAGCTTGTCCGCCTGGCACAGCGGGGAATCCGGACCTGAGCCGCGCGCGGTCACGTCCAGCCGCGCCGCGAATGGCCAGGGGTCGGCCATGCCCTGCAGTTCGGCCTGGCCCGACACGTCCGCTTGCCCCACCGCATGGCCCACGCGCAGGCTCGCGATGCGCAACTGCGCGCCCTGCTTGCCCGCCGCGAAGGTGGCGTTCAGATCGCCCAGCGTCACGGGCAGCGGCTGGCCATCCTGATCCAGCTGGAAATCGCCCAGCGCCACGCGGTCCACCGCGATGTCCACCGGCAGCGACGGCAGCGTGAACGGGGCGCCGTCGTCTTCCTCGGGCGCCGCCTCGGGCGACGAGGTCAAGTCCACGCGCACCGATCCCGCCGACACGTCGCGCACATGCAGCAGGCGGTCGCCCAGGGCGCGCCAATGCACGTCCAGGTGCAGGTCGCTGATGTCGATCCGGGCGCCGCCCACGTCCAGGTCCAGCTTGCCCACCGACACACCGCGCAAGAGCGAACCGTTCACCTCCAGCGCCTGCCCGTTCAATTGCTGGGCGGCCGTGGTCAACAGCAGCCGCGTGCCGTTCTGCGAGCCCACCAGCCAAAACAGGAATCCGCTGGCCAGCAAGGCCAGCATCGCCAGGCCCGGCAACCACCAAACCAGGATCTGGCGCAGGATTTTGCGCAACACCGTCAAAACGCGATCCCCAACGAAAAGTGCAGGCGCAAGTCGCGTTCACGCTGACCGTAGGCCAGGTCCAGGAACAGCGGGCCCGCCGGCGTGCGCACCCGGGCGCCCACGCCATAGCCCACCGCCATCGACATGTCGCCGAACGATTCGGCCGCGTCGCCCGCGTCCACGAACACGCCCATGCCCCAACGCTCATTGAAATAGTGGTCGTATTCGATGCTGCCGACCACCAGGGTGGGCGCGCCCACGACGGCGTTGTCGCGCTGCAATCCGATGCTCTGGTACTTGTAGCCGCGGATCGACCGCGCGCCGCCCGTGCGGAAACCGAAATCGTCCGGCACCTGCACCTTGCTGCTGGACCATACGCGGCCGACTTCGCCGCGCACCGTCAGCACGTCCAGCTTGCCGATCGGCCACCATTTCTGGGCGCGCAGCCGGGCGCGCGTGTAGGGTTCGCCCGTATCCAGCGTGACGCCGACGCCGCCGCCCACGGCGATCAGGTTGCCTTCGCGCGGGTCGTACTTGTTGTCCACATCGCGGCGCAGCCACTCGGCCGTCGCGGTCAGCGTCGGCAAGGTGTATTCGTCGCCGCCATCGATCTTCACGTGATCCTGGGCCAGCAACAGGCCCCAGCGAGTTTCGTATTCCACGCGGCTGTCGCCCGCGCCTTTGCGTTCCTGCAGGCGCGTCGCGCCCAAGGCGTAGCGGGTGACGTCCAGGCCCTGGATATCGGAATGGTCCGCCAGGACGCCGAAGGAATCCTTGTAGCCGCGCTCGGTCGGCGGCAGCAGGAAGTCCGCATAGGCGCGCTGGCGCAGCCGGTCGACGCTGAAGCCCGTCTCCATGGTGAGCGGCTGGCCGAACACCACGTTCTGCCGGTACAGCGACTCCACCCGCAGGCCGGCTTCGTCGTCCACGCCCAGCGAGGCCGTGAAACGCTTGGGCGGCGCTTCGACCACCCGCACCTGCACGGGCAGCGTCACTTCGCCATCCGAGTCATAGGCGGCCGGCGGCGGCGGCACCGCGCCAGAGACGGACGGGTCGCCCGCCGGCGTGGCCGCGGCCAGGTCGGTCGAGCCGGGCGCGCGGGCGCGGTCCGATTTCGCCTCCTGGGCCTGTTGCTGCTGCTGCGTGGCGCCCGGCTGCTCCAGCGAGACGAAGGCGCCCCGGAAGAACGCGGTGGATTGCAGGTCCTGTTGCCAGGTGTCCAGCCGGTTCTGGTCATAGGCCGAGCCCACGGAATAGCGCACATAGCGCTGCACCAGCTTGTCCGGCACCCGCTTCAGGCCTTCGGTATTCAGTTCACCCATCCGGACCTGAGGCCCGCTGTCGATGGTGACGCGCAGCACGGCAGACGCCGTGTCCGCCTGGATATCGGCCTGCGAGGCCGTCATGCGCGCCAACATGAAATCGCGCGTGGAGACCTGGTCCAGCAGGCTCGATTTGGCCTTGTTCCAATCGCTGTTGATGAACGGCTGCCCCGCCTTCAATTGCCAGTCGTCGCGCAGCTTCTGCACGCGTTGCGCATATTCCGGGCGCGTGATGCGGCCCGTGAATTTCAGATCCACTTCCGACACGGTGGTGCGCTTGCCGGACACGATGCCGATATCCCAGGTTTCCCCGCCGATGTCGGTGCCCGCCTCGAGCGTCACCGTGGGCGAGAAATAGCCCTGGGTGGCCAGGGCGGCCAGCGTCGCGTCGCGCGCGCGCCGGCGCAACCGATTGATTTCACCGCCGTCCTGGTCCTCGGCCAGCCGCGCAATCGCGTCCACCGCCTCGGTGATCGCCTGCAGCGCGGCCGGCGGCACGCCGCCGGGGTCCACGATGATCTCCGGGCGTTTGGCCAGCACCTCGCCCGATACCACGCAAAGTCCAGCCAAGAAGGCTCGGGCTGCCCACCGCATGCGTCAGGTCGGCTGCTGCACGACGATGGACGGGAATTTTCCGGCCATGTCGCGCGGTAGCGCCGCGACGCCCGCTGCCAGCTTCCGGGCGATGCCCCGATACAGCGAAGCGGCTTCGCTGCCGGCGTCCGACACCACGGTCGGCGTACCGGCGTCCGTCTGTTCCCGGATCGCCAGCGTCAATGGCAGGCTGCCCAGCCAGGGCGTCAGGTATTGCTCGGCCATGCGCTGGCCGCCGCCTTCGCCGAAGATGTGTTCGGCGTGCCCGCATTGCGAGCAGATATGGATGGCCATGTTCTCGACCACGCCCAGGATCGGCACTTCCACCTTCTGGAACATGCGCAAGCCCTTGCGGGCGTCCAGCAGCGCCACGTCTTGCGGCGTGGTGACGATGACGGCGCCCACCACCGGCACTTTCTGCGCCAGGGTCAGGGCCACGTCGCCCGTGCCCGGGGGCATGTCGACGATCAGGTAGTCCAGGTCGCGCCAATTGGTCTGGCGCAGCAGTTGCTCCAGCGCCTGCGTGACCATGGGGCCGCGCCAGATGGCGGGCGAATCGGCGTCGATCAGGAATCCGATGGAATTGGCTTGCAGGCCGTGGCCCGTCAGCGGTTCCATGCTTTTATTGTCCAGGCTCTCGGGACGGCCGGAAATGCCCAGCATCGTCGGCACGCTGGGGCCGTAGATATCGGCGTCCAGCAGGCCGACCTTGGCGCCTTCGGCGGACAGGGCCAGGGCCAGGTTCACGGCGGTGGTGCTTTTACCCACGCCGCCCTTGCCCGAGGCCACTGCAATAATGTTGCGCACGTTCGGCAGGGGCTTCAGACCCTTCTGCACGGCGTGGGCGGCGACTTTCCAGGTCACGGTGACTTGCGCGTCCGGCGCGCCGGCTGCCGCCAGGGCCGCCACGGCAATATCGCGGATCTGGTCGCGGACGCCGTCGGCGGGATAGCCGAGTTCCAGCGTCAGGGTGGCACGCGGCCCCGTTAATTGAATGTCACGATCTTTTACAGAAACGCCTAGGTCCAATCCGGTGTTCGGGTCGTGCGCGGCGCGCAAAGCGGCGCGAATGTGTTCTATCGTTATACTCATGTCACTATGGTTCCGTAGGCAGCGCGGCTTCTGCGGGCCGCCATCCCCTAAAGGATAGCGGATACACGGGAACCTTTCGCTGCGTTTTGCATCCGACCTTCATGACCAACACACTTCTCCGCTTCTTCCGTGCCGTCCTATTCGCCGCCCTGGCCTTGATCGGCATGGCGATGGCGCTGGTCTTCATGCTGTCCACGGCGATCGCCGTGGCGATCCTGTACGTGGTCGCCAAGGTGCGCGGCAAACCTTTCGGCGTTCGCGCCTATTGGAGCCAGCGCCAAGGCGCCCGCCCGGGTCCGTTCCAGTCCGCCACCGCCCCCTTCGCCACGCAGCCGCGCGGCGATGTGATCGACGTCGAAGCCCGCGAAATCCGCTGACGGCGGCTTTGCGTGAGCGCTTGCGCCGCCCTGCGGCGCAAGCCGGCCGATGCCTGGGCACGCCATCCGGGCGCCTTCGCCCCGATGGCCACACCCGGCGTATGGCCGCATTCCTTCAACCCGCCTCCTTCGCTGCATTGCGATAGGCGGGTTGCGTCATTTTCGGACACGGGCGCCCTGCGGCGGCCAAGTCTGCGCCGTTGCCCTAAAATGGCCGGCCAATCCCCTTTTTCCCCTCAACCTCTACTGACAACCATGTCTCGCACCCTATTTGTCACCACTGCGCTGCCCTACGCCAACGGATCTTTCCACATCGGCCACATCATGGAGTACATCCAGGCCGATATCTGGGTTCGTTCGATGCGAATGGCGGGCCACACGGTGCACTTCGTAGGGGCGGATGACGCGCACGGCGCGCCCATCATGTTGAAGGCTGAAAAGGAAGGCATCACGCCGCAGGCGCTGGTCGCCCGCTACGCTGCTGAGCGCCCGCAATACCTGAACGGCTTCCACATCCGTTTCGACCACTGGCATTCCACGGACTCCGCCGAAAACGTCGCGCTGTCGCACGACATCTATCGCGCGCTGAAGGCCCAGGACCTGATCGAAACGCGCTCGATCGAGCAGTTCTACGATCCGGTCAAGGGCATGTTCCTGGCCGACCGCTACATCAAGGGCGAATGCCCCAAGTGCCACGCCAAGGACCAGTACGGCGATTCCTGCGAGGTCTGTGGCGCGGTCTATGCGCCCACCGAGCTGATCAACCCGTACTCGGCGCTGACCGGCGCCACGCCTGTGCTGAAGTCGTCGGACCACTTCTTCTTCAAGCTGTCCGACCCGCGCTGCGTGGAATTCCTGCAGCAATGGACCACGGGCTCGAACGCCAATGGCGGCAAGCACCTGCAACCGGAAATGCTGGCCAAGACCCGCGAATGGCTGGGCGCCGAAGACGGCGAAGCCAAGCTGGGCGACTGGGACATTTCGCGCGATGCGCCCTACTTCGGCATCGAGATCCCCGATGCGCCGGGCAAGTACTTCTACGTGTGGCTGGACGCGCCGGTCGGCTATCTGGCGTCCTTGAAGTCGTATTGCGAAGTCAAGGGCCTGGATTTCGACGCCCTGCTCGATCCCAACGGCACGACCGAACAAGTCCACTTCATCGGCAAGGACATCGTGTATTTCCACGCGCTGTTCTGGCCGGCCATGCTGAAGTTCGCCGGCCGCAAGACGCCGGACGCGGTGAATGTGCACGGTTTCATCACCGTCAGCGGTGAAAAGATGTCCAAGAGCCGCGGCACGGGCATCTCGCCGCTGCGCTACCTGGAAATCGGCATGAACGCCGAGTGGATGCGCTACTACATCGCCGCCAAGCTGAACGCCCGGGTCGAAGACATGGACTTCAACCCCGAAGACTTCATCGCCCGCGTGAACAGCGACCTGGTCGGCAAGTACGTCAACATCGCCAGCCGCGCCGCCAGCTTCATCACGAAGCACTTCGACGGGGCCCTGGGCTATTCCGGCGACACCGCCGCCCTGTCGGCGGAATACGCCCAACAGGCCGAATCCATCCGCGCCGCGTTCGAAGCCCGCGAATACAACCGCGCCATCCGCGAGATCATGGCTTACGCCGACGGCATCAACCAGGCGTTCGACACGGCCCAGCCGTGGGTGCTGGCCAAGGGCATCGCCACCGCGGACGACGCGCAAAAGGCCGCGCTGCAGGACATCTGCTCGCGTTCGCTGGCAGGCTTCAAGGCCCTGTCCGTGATGCTGGCCCCCGTGCTGCCGTCGCTGGCCGAACGCGTTGCGCTGGAACTGTTCGGCGCCCAGGCGCCGTTCACGTGGGCCGACGCCGCCGTCCTGCCGCAGCGTGTGGCGCCGTTCAAGCACCTGATGCAGCGCGTCGAACCGCAAATGCTGGAAGACCTGTTCGAACCGCCCGCCGCGCCGGTGGTGGTGCCTGGCGGCGAGCCGCTGGCCGAAACCATCTCGATCGACGACTTCGCCCGCGTCGACCTGCGCATCGCGCAGATCGTCAATTGCGAACACGTCGAAGGCTCGACCAAACTGCTGCGCCTGACGCTTGACGTGGGCGAAGGCCGCCACCGCAACGTGTTCTCGGGCATCAAATCGGCCTACCAGCCGGAAGACCTGATCGGCAAGCTGACCGTCATGGTGGCCAATCTGGCGCCGCGCAAGATGAAATTCGGCGTATCCGAAGGCATGGTGCTGGCCGCCAGCCACGCGGACGAAGCCGTGGACGCCGGCATCTACGTGCTGGAACCGTTCCCCGGCGCCAAGCCCGGCATGCGTGTGCGCTGATCGCGCAACATGTAAAAAGCCCGCCAAAAAAACTGGCGGGCTTTTTTTTGCATGACCGGAATCAGGCCTTGCTAGGCGCCAACCCCGGATCCAGCGAATGCCGTTCGTCGAACACGAAGCATTTGCCTTCGTAGCCCGGGCCGCCGGTTTCCTCGAAGTACTTCAAGATGCCGCCATCCAGTTGATACACATTCTGGATGCCGGCCTCGTTCATGTAGATGGCGGCTTTCTCGCAGCGGATACCGCCCGTGCAGAAACTGACGACGGTCTTGCCTTCGAGTTCGGCGCGGTGCGCCTGCACGGCGGCGGGGAACTGCGTGAAGCGGTCGATGCGCCAGTCGATGGCGTTCTGGAACGTGCCTTCGTCCACCTCGAACGCGTTGCGGGTGTCGAGCATCACGACGGGCCGTCCGGCGTCGTCCTTGCCCTGGGCCAGCCAGCGAGCCAGCGTCTGGGCGTCCACGCCAGGAGCGCGTCCGGCTTCGGGGCGGATGGTGGGGTGATCCATGCGGATGATCTCGCGCTTGATCTTCACCAGCAGCTTGCGAAACGGCACGCCTTCGCTATGGCTGAACTTGACTTCCAGGTCGGCAAAGCGGGCGTCCCCGCGCAGCGCCTGCAGGAAGGCGTCGATGCCCTCGGCCGAGCCGGCCAGGAACAGGTTGATGCCCTCTTCGGCCAGCAGGATGGTGCCCTTAAGCGACGCGGTGCCGGCCTGGGCCAGCAGATGGGCGCGCAGGTCGGGCAGGGCATCCAGCGAAACGAATTTGTAGGCGGCGATATTGACGACGGAAGTCATGGCAAAGCGAAGGAAAACGGACGGCGAAGCCCGTAATAGTAATCGCTGGGCGGGTTGCCCCGCCGCCCGCCCGCCTTGATCCGGCTCAACGATTGACGATTTCCTGCTCGATCACGGCGTCCAGCACCCAGCGCATGGACGAGCCGCCCGCCGGCGGATTCGGGTCGGGGACTTCGACCACGCGCAGGCGATAACGGATGCCCGGCTGGAAGTTGAAGCCGGTGATGTCGCCATACCAGAACTGCCAAGGCTGGGAAGCGCTGTCGCGCACCTGGTAGCACTGGGTGCGGCCCGCGCCGGCGTTGCACGGCACGCGTTCAGAGTTCACGTAGACCAGCTTGGTCGGCCCCGCCTGCCCGCCCGCCACCGGATCGACGCGGCGGCCGAAGTCCAGCGTATCGCCGGTGCTGAGCACCCACGTCATGCGCTGCGGGTTGTTGGTGTTGTCCAGCGACGTGGCGGTGATGCGGGTCAGGCCAGCCAGGAAGTCCTGCTCCAGCGCCATGTTCTGCGCAGCGCAGGCCATCATCGTCGCCACGGGGTTTGCCTGCACGATCAACTGGCCGTTGGCGACGGTATAGGGCGCGTTGTACTGGTTGCAGCCCGAGAAGCCGGACAGGCGCGGCGCACCCCGGTCATGGATGAAGGTGACCGTCAGCGGGCGGGAATTCGTGGACGGATGCGGAATGGTGCGCAAACCGCCGCCCGGCTGTGTCCAGCGCGCGAGGTCCCAACTGGTCTGCGCCAGAATGTCCGACGCCGAGGCCGGCTGGTAACGAGGATCCTGCCCGTCTGCGGCCCGCTGGGGAGGCGACGCGCAGGCGGCCAGGCCAACGGACAGGACGCACGGGGCAAGCCAGCGCAGGGTAGCGGTAAAGGACATGGGGTCTCCCGGAATGCAAGGAATCCAGGCCCCGGGCGACGCGCCAGGGCCGGGCAGCGCCATTGTAGGCGTGCCCCGGCCCTGTTTTTCAGCGGGAAAACATCCTGAAACGGATATCCGCTGCGCCACGCGTTACGGCGTGGGGGGATCCTGCCGGCGCTCGAACTCCAGGACGTCGCCGCCGCGCAGATTGAACGTCAGATGCCGCGGCGCGCCGCCGCTATCCAGCGTGAACGTGTCGATGATGGTCAGGCCACGCAGGTAATCGGCTTCCAGCTTGGCGCGCTCAGGCGCCGCGCAGGCCATGCGGGTCGAGGCGGGCGCGTTGATGAAGAGCTTGCCGCTTTCCAGCTTGTAGGAGCCCATGTAGCGGTTGCAGCCCGAAAAACCGTTCACCTGGTACTGCTTGCCTTGCGCCAGGAACGTCAGCCGCACGGGTTCGCCGTTGTCGCCGTGCGGGATGTCGCGCAGCGCGCCGCCGGCTTGCGTCCATCGCACCAGCTCCCAACTGGTCTGCGCCAGCGAATCCGCGCTGCTGGCGGCGTTGGCCGCCGCGGCGCCCTCGGCGCGCGCGCCCCCCGTGGACCCCGCGCAACCCGCCAATGCCACGGTCAGAAGGCTCAGGCAAAGCAACCGGCAACGCGAAGACAGATGAGTAAGCATGGATGGGACTCCTAAGAAATTCACACCCTCGACTGTAACCGGGGCCGGGGCGCAACGCCCTTTCTCTCCCCCCTACAGCCGTATCCAAAAGCAGCAAGACCCGCCCCCGCACTCACGCCGATGACGCAGAGGGCTGCATCGAATGCCGCATGGCGGCGCCCCCGGGTGGCGCGCAGAATCATTGCAGACCATCTTGCCGGCCCACCCGTGCAGCACGGGCAGACGCCACCGGTCATAGCGGTACCGCAGACGCAGGTGTCCGGCCCGAGGGGCCAAACAATAAGACGACCGGGAGACACGGCGATGGGCTTTCTACGAACCTTGCTGGCGCTGTCAGTGGTGCTGGACCATCTGGGCGGCGGCTACGCCGACCACCTGGTTGGCGGCCGGCTGGCCGTGCAGCTGTTTTATGTGATTTCCGGCTTCCTGATTTCCTATGTGCTGACGGCGACGGACAACTACCAGGGCGCAACCGGCAAGTTCTACGCCAACCGCTTCCTGCGGCTGTTCCCCATCTATCTGGCGGTGGCCGCGCTGACGTTGATGGCGCACGTGATGAGCGGCGGCGCGTTCTTCCGCATCTACGACGCCCTGCCCTTTTCCGCGGAACTGTTCCTGGTGCTGGCCAACCTGCTCATCCTGGGTCAGGACTGGCTGATGTTCTTCGGCATCGAACACTCCGCCCTGGTGTTCACGGGCAACTTCGCGCATAGCGAGGTGCCCTTGTATCAGGGACTGCTGGTGCCGCAGGCGTGGACGCTGGGCGTGGAGATGAGCTTTTATCTGGTGGCGCCCTTCGTGCTGCACTCGCCGCGACGGCTGATCGCCCTGCTGGCGGCCTCGCTGGCGTTGCGCGCGGTGCTTGTCGCGACCGGCATCGGCATGACCGACCCGTGGACCTACCGCTTCTTCCCCACGGAGCTGGCGCTGTTCCTGGCGGGGTCGTTGTCGCACCAGGTACTGCTGCCGCGCTACAAGGCCTGGACACGTCGCATCCACCGGCTGCCTGAGCTGGGCACCGCAGTGCTGTGCGTCTATTGCCTGCTTCATTTTTCGATCGGCCTGAACCACAACGTGCGCGACGCGCTGGCTGTGCTGCTGTTCGCGGCCCTGCTGCCCCTGGCATTCCTGTTCCAGTCGCGGCACCGGCTGGACAAGGCGATCGGGGAGTTGAGCTATCCCATCTATATCTGCCATTCGCTGGTGATCATGTTCTTCAGCTGGCTGTTGAACGAGGTCGAAGTGCATCAACCCATGCTCTTTGCGGCGCTGGTGGTCACGGGCTGTATCGGGTTCTCCGCACTGCTGAACGGCTTGATCGCCGATCCCGTGGAACGCCTGCGCAGCCGGTTGCGCAGCGAACCGCCGGACCGCGGGCAAACGCAGGCGGCGGGTGTGCGCCGGCCCGCGCAACCCGGCCAGGCGTTGGGGTCTATTCGCCGCGCGCCTTGATGTAGGCGGCCAGCACAAGCTCGATCTGCCGCTTTTCCTGGGAGCTAAGCCGCGAGTAGGTCGCGTACGAGACCGACTCGAACGGCCAGGCAGGCGGTTGGGGGATCTCGCCCACGTTGACGGGCGGGTCGGCATAACCGGAATTCAGCATCGGCCCCTCTCCGGTGCTAAGCCACATCGGACTGACCCGCAAGGCGCGGGTCAACTTGATGAGGGCATCGCTGGAGGGTTGCAGGCGTTGCCCGCTTTCGTAGTTGCCGATGGCGCTTTGCGACAGGTTGCTTGCGACTGCCAAGTCCTTTTGAGTCCATCCCTGAAGCATTCTTGCGTTGCGCAGACGATGGCTAAACGTGTCCAATCGATCAACCTGAGACATTAATATGAATTTATTTATTTGATTAAAACATCTCAATACTGGTGCCAAATAAACGGATTGCACCCCAATTTCAGGGTTAATCCGTAAATCGCAACAATTGCCTGCTTGCCTGCCGCTTCCCGCGGCCCGCCGCCCTCCGGCCACTACCGGCGGGAAATAAAAAACTCCATACCTGACTTTGACTTACGGCGATCAAGCCGCAGAATGTCCAGGACATTGCTGCGCGCGCCAGGGGCGATGCCCGCGCCAAAAACCCGCATAAGTTTATGGGTATTTTTGCGTCGAAAATAGAAAATAATGTATCGGTAATACTTAATGATCCATTGTCGCAAACGCGAAAACAAACAGTGTTTCAACCGCTTCCTGGGGGTTTCGCCCCGACGCATAGTTACCAACAGAAACTACAGAAACGTATCTTCACAAAAAAACACGCCCGTGTTTAAATGAAACACGGGCGTGACTTCCATGCGGGATCGGGTCACCGGCGGCCAGCGGCGACAGCGCGTCGGCCACGCGCCGGACGGGATCCCGGACCCGGCCAAGGCTGGCCGCAAGCACATAGAACCTGGACCCTTGTCCAGACCTCTCGCCCACATTCAAACAACACCGCCAGACGGTCCCGTCATGGCGCGCAGCTTAGGGAGAGGGGGGTATGCCAGGACTGCCGACGCCAACGCGCCTCCTCTCCAAGCGCCGCCTCCATGCCGCGCCACCTCATTGGAAGCATCAATGAACAACACGCTGGATGTCATTTTCCTCGGGCAGGACGATGCCAGGCACGCCAGGCTAGTGGACGCCCTGTCCCATCTGGGCTTCAGCATCCGCCGCTGCTACGACCTCGTTGACGTCTATGACCGCTATTCCCGCCGGCCCAGCCCGCTGATCGTGCTGGAAGCGCCGCTACCCGATATCCACAATGCCGCCGTCCGCCTGCGCGCGGTGGACCGGGGCCTGGGCATCGTGGCGATCGCCACCTTCGCGGACACCGAAAGCCGTATCCGCACCCTGCTCTGCGGCGCGGATGCCTGCTTGCCGCCTGAAGTCAGCGGACTGGAGCTTGCCGCGGTACTTCAGGCGCTGGTGCGGCGCGCGGTGGGGCTGGACGGCATGGACGCCACGCCCGACACGCACGCCGAGGAACCCGTGCAGGAAACCTGGCGGCTGGCGAACAAAGGCTGGACCCTGATCAACCCGGCAGGCCGCATCCTGGGCCTGACGACGGGGGAACGCGACTTCCTGTCGCGCCTGGTGACGGCGCCCGACCGCAAAGTCAGCCGCGACGCCTTCTACGCCGACGGCGCGGACGATGCCGACAGCGGCATCACGCGCCGCCGTTTCGTGGACGTGATGATCAGCCGCCTGCGGCGCAAGGCGGCCGCCAATCAGATGACGCTGCCGATCCGCGCGGTGCATGGCTGGGGCTATATGTTCGCCGCGGACATCACGCTGGATCTGGACTATCGGGATGCCGGGGATGACAGCCGTGTGGACGGGCTGGAAGACTGGCGCCGGGAAACGGCGGACGCAAGCGCGTCAACGTGAGGCGAGCCTGGCAGCAAGGCCGGGCGGCCCTGCCGGTCGCGCAATGCGACAGGCGAAAAAAACGCGGCGCTGCCCCCGAGAGGTAAGACGCCGCGCTAAAACAACACGTGAACCCGGAGTCATCAGCCGGCACTGATGCCTTCTACCTGGATCACGCGATTCCAACATTCGTGCCTCATACTACTCACGCACGGTCCGACCGTGAACTTGAGCGGGGTCTCTAGTCCCCGCGCAAGCTGCAACGTGATCAACGCCCGGGGTCTGGGCCCGCCCTGACTGCTGGCGGGCTTATCGCCCGTATCAGCGGTTTTCCTCTTGGATAGCCGCGTGATGGAGGAAGTTTAGGACTTCGGGCGTGAATCCAGTAATTCTTTGTTGATAGCCTTCTATACCTATTAGATATAGCAAAGCGTTGTGGCCGCCATCCTAAAATGGCGGAAAAGGACACGCCTCCCCATGCCCATCACCCCTCAATCCCTGCGGCAACGTTTCAGAAAAGTGCTGGCGTTCTTTCCGCCCAACTGGTGCCTGGCCATCCTGGTCGCGCTGGACGGATACGCCTTCATGCACCCGGTGCTGCGTGAGGTGCGCGCCCGCGAATATTCCTTCTGGCTGGCGCTGGACAACTGGCATGAAGTGATGCGCGTGGTGGGCCTGCTGGAAATTCCGCGCCTTGTGCTTGGCGTGGGCCTGCAGGTGATTGCGCTGGGCCTGATCCTGAAAGCGCGCATCGCGTGGGCGTTTTCGCTGGTGCTGCTGATCGGCATCGGCACCTTCGCCATCCTGGGTGACGGCGGGCGCGCGGGGCTGGGCATCTACACGCTGGTGCTGGTGTTCGCGCTGATCGCCTATTGGCGACGCTTTGACCGGGCCAGCGTCACCGCGGGTTCGCTGTTCGCGCTGGTCAGCGTCCTGTCACTGCTGATCTACGCCGTATTCGGCACGCTGTACCTGGGCAACGAATTCAATCCGCCCGTCACCGACGCGGGCACCGCGTTCTATTTCTCGATCGTGTCCATGTCCACGGTGGGCTATGGCGACATCACGCCGCACACCCTCACCGCCAGGCTGTTCACCGCGTCGATTATCATTCTTGGCATCACCGTATTCGCCACTTCCATCAGCGCGATCGCCGGCCCGGTGATCGGCGGAAATCTGAAGCGGCTGGTCAAAGGCAGGTTCTCCACCGCCATGCGTAAAAACCACATCATCATTGCAGGCGCGACCCCGCTGGCGCTAAGCGTCTACGACGGCCTGCGGCGTCGCGGCGAAGAAGTCACGGTCATCGTGCCCGCGGGTTCCGCGCAGGAATATCCCGCGGCCGCAGACCTGATCGAAGGCGACCCTTCAAGCGTCGACGTCTTGCACACGGCGGGCGTGACCCGCGCGCGCTATGTGCTGGCGCTGCGCGCCGACGATGCCGAGAACGCGTTCATCGTGCTGGCGGCCAAAGAAGCCACCGGCGACAGCGGCGCCAAAACGGTGGCGCTGGTCAACACCAGCAAGCATCTGGAGAAAATCCGCCGCGTGCAGCCCGACATGGTGTTCTCGGTGCAACTGCTGGGCGCCGAACTGCTGACGCGCGCCATCAATGGCGAGCCCATGGACAGCCAGGCCATCACCGACCTGTTCTTCGCCAAGACCGCGACCCCGGCCAAGCCTGCCTGAACGATTCAGGCGGGCGGGGAACCGGGCGGCGAGTGCCCCGCATACCAAGGCACGAATTCCGCTGAGGGCATGGGGCGGGCGAACAGGTATCCCTGGATGAACGCCACCCCGCGCGAGATCAGGTAGTCGAACTGCTCCTGCGTTTCCACGCCCTCGGCCACGACCGCCAGATTCAACCGGTGCGACAGCGTGATGATCACGTCCAGCACCGGGGCCTCTTCGCCCGTGGGCTGGATGGCGTGCACGAAGCCCTTGTCGATCTTCAGGTAATCCACGGGAAACTTCTGCAGGTACGACAGCGAGCAGTGGCCCGTGCCGAAATCATCGATGGCCACCCGCACGCCCTCCGCGCGCAGCGCATCGATATTGCGGCGCGCCTGCCCATTGTCCGAGATCAGGCTGCGTTCGGTGATCTCCAGCACGATCAACGGACGACGCGCTGCGACGTTCGCCCGGAAAGCCTGGATTTCAGGCACCAGGCCGGGGCTGGACAGGTGCTCGGGCGCGATGTTCACGCCGATGTGGAAGTCCGGCGGCGTCTGCCAGGTTTGCAGGTCGCGCTCAATCAGCCGCAGCAGGTGTTGCGTCAACGGAATGATCATGTCTTCGGCCTCGGCTGCGGCGATGAAGATGTCCGGCCGCACGAAGCCCACCCCGGGCCGGTTCCAGCGCATGAGCGCCTCGACGCCTTCGCATTGCCCCGTCAGCTGGCCATACACAGGCTGGTAGTACACCTCGAATTCGTCAGCCCGCATGGCGCGGCGCAGTTGCTCTTTGTACGACAGCCGGTTCACCTGCAGGCGGTAGGCCGCAAGGGCCAGCCCCGCGCCAATCAGCATGGCCACGGGCAAGTAGCTCAGCATCAATTGCTGCCAGGCGTTCACCACGCTTTCCGACGGCGCCATGACCCTGATGGACAGCGCCACGCGGCCGTTGTCGCGGGTGACTTCCTCGTACACGAGTTCAGCGGGGCCCTGTCGCGCGTTCCAGGAATCGCTGCGGATGGGCGCCCCTTTGCCCACCGTGAGTTCAAGCCGGTAATCGCCCAGCGTCGCCACGGCATTGAGCAGGTCCAGCACGTATCGGCCGTCCACCGCCACCGCGCCGCTGTACCCGGGCGCCCCCGGTTTGCCCAGCAGGATCGCCGGGCGTTCAGGCGCCAGCGGCGTGCCCGCCACCGAAAACAGCCAGCGTTCGGGCGGCGTATCGTTGGGCCAATGGCGGAAATCGCCAAGGGCGAAGTCCACCTCTCCCACCACCGACGAACAGTAGATATATTCGTGGTTGGCCAGGACCAGTGACCGAAAATACGGGTTCAGCGCGCTCCAGCGCTGCAAGGCGGACAGCACTTCGGCGCAGGGCTTGGGCGTCAGCTCCGCCACCCGGTCCAGCAGGGTCCAGGCGTGAGAGAGCATGTTATCGACCTGGACGCGGACGATCTTCGCCGCGGCTTCGGCCGCGCCGCGTTGCTCGTTCTTGGCATGCAGCCAGGTCCAGCCCACGCATAGCAGGACGGGAACGACCAAGGCGAACGCCACGGGCAGATAGCGCCAAGATGGCACACGAACCGTCATCCCTGATGTCGACAAAAGCGCCTCGCTGGATATTCCGTCAATGTGCAATGACTCCGTGGATGGATAGGACACCAAGCGGGACTCAGCGTCAAGAAACTTGGACGGGGCGCGCCGGGCGCAATTCTGCCTCAGGTCTGGCCCTGCGTCAGGCCGCGGCGTCCGGCTCCAGCAGCCGCTGGATCAACGCCACGTGCCCCCGTCGCCGCGCTGCCAGGTTCACGCGTTCTTGAGGCCCCATCAGCGCCGACATCACGATCGTGTGGATGACGGGCGCCAACAGCAGCCAAGGATGCTCCAGCGCCAGGCAATCGCCGCATAGCCCACGCGCTCGTGCCCGCTGCAGCACCTGGCTGATTTCCGCCTGGCGCGCGCCGGCGGTCTCTCGACGCCAACGTGCGGCCAGATGCGGCACGCGGCCGCTTTCGGCCAGCAGCAGACGCATCGTGCTGACCGTGGCCGTGTCGGCCAGGCTGGCATACAGGTGGTTCACGATGCGTTCGGCCAAGTGGCGCGGCGACAAAGCGCCGTCCACCACGGCATCCACATCCAGCGGGGCGGGGTCCAGATGGCGCGCCAGCAAGGCTTCGAACACCGCTTCCTTGCTGGAGAAATGGGCGTAGAGGCCGCCTTTGGACAAGCCGGCCTGCAGCGCGATGTCGTCCATCCTCGTGCCGGCATAGCCGGCGTGCGAGAAGGCCTGCAATGCCGCGTCCAGAATCTGCCCGACGCGCACGGCAGGAGGTAATCGGCGGCGTTGCACGCGCATGGCGGATCCCTCGAACAATTTCCGCCATTAAAAACCGACTGGTCAGTCGCTAACTTGATGCGCATCAAGGAATGTGCGGCGCGTCCTCGGCACAATGGTTGCATGACCCGGGTAGCGGGTCCGTCCAGGCGCCGGGCCACAAGCCTGTCCGTCACGGACGCGCCCGGCCCACCCTGCGCTGGAGACCCCTGCATGACCCGTTGTCCGCTTCCAGTCAAACCCGCCCTGCGCATCGCGCCCGCCATGCTGGCATTGCTGATGGCGGCCGGATGCGTGTCCATGGCGCCTCCCTACAGCCGGCCCGCCCTGCCCGTGCCCGCCGCCTACGACGCGCCGGCGCCGCGCCCCGCCGAACTGGCCGCATCGCACATCAGTTGGCGGACGTACTTCTCCGATCCCGCGCTGCAGGCCTTGATCGATACCGCGCTGGCCAACAACCGCGATCTGCGCACGGCGTTGGCGCGCGTGCAGGAAGCACGCGCCCTGTACGGCATCCAGCGTGCCGATCAGTTCCCCACGGTGGGGGTGCAGGCCGACGGCACCCGCGCGCGCGTGCCGGGCGACCTGAACCTGACCGGCCAACCCCAGATCAGCAGCCAGTATCAGGTGGGTCTGGGGCTGGCCAGCTGGGAGCTGGACTTCTGGGGCCGCGTGCGCAGCCTGAAGGACGCCGCGCTGCAGAACTACCTGGCTACTGACGCGGCGGCGCAGGCCGCCACGCTTAGCCTCATCACGCAAGTGGCCGACAGTTATCTGACGCTGCGCGAACTGGACGAACGGCTGGAACTGACCCGCGAGACGATCGCGTCGCGTGCCGAATCGCTACGCATCTTCCGCCGCCGGTTCGACGTGGGCGCGATATCCAAACTGGATCTGACCCAGGTGGAAACGCTGTGGCAGCAAGCGCGCGCACTGGGTGCGGACCTGGAGCGTATCCGTGCCGAACAGGCCCATGCGCTGGCGCTGCTGGTGGGCGCTCCGCTGACCTTGCCCGTGCAGAAGCAACCGCTGGATGATGCGGCCGTCATGCGCGAGCTGCCGGCCGGGCTGCCGTCGGACCTGCTCGCGAACCGCCCCGACATCGTGGCGGCGGAACATCAGCTGCAAGCCGCCAACGCGAACATCGGCGCGGCCCGCGCGGCTTTCCTGCCCAGCATCACGTTGACGGGCGCATTCGGCACCGCCAGCGCCGAGCTTGACGGCCTGTTCTCGGGCGCCAGCCGCGCCTGGAATTTCGCACCCAGCATCAGCCTGCCGATCTTCGACGCCGGCCGCCGACAGTCGGCGCTGGATCTGGCAGAGGCGCGGCGCGACCAGGCCGTGGCCGGCTACGAGAAGACCATCCAGGCCGCCTTCCGTGACGTGTCCGACGCGCTGTCGGCGCGGCATTGGCTGGCCGAGCAAGTGGAGGTGTTGCGCGCCACGGTCGCCGCTCAGACCGAACGCGCCCGCCTGGCGCAGCTGCGCTATGACCACGGCGCATCGCCCTACCTGGAAGTCCTGGATGCCCAACGCGACCTGCTGGCGGCGCAACAAACGCTGGTGCAGACGCGCCGCGCCCTGCTGTCCAGCCGGGTCGGCCTGTACGCCGCACTGGGCGGCGGCACGCAAGCGCCCGCCGCGGCCACGGCGGCCTCGGCTGACGCCGCCCTCCAATAACCGAAGGAATCGACACCATGCGCCTGCCCTCCCGAAAACTGATTCCCGTCCTGATCGGCCTGGCGGTGGCCGCGGCGGGTTACGCCGGCTGGCGCCTGCTGGCCGACACCGGACCGGGCGACGGTTTCATCAGCGGCAACGGCCGCATCGAGGCCACCGAGATCGACGTGGCTACCAAGCTGGCTGGCCGCGTGCAGGACGTGCTGGCCGTTGAAGGCGATTTCGTGGCCGCGGGCCAGCCGTTGGCGCACATGCAGATCGACACGCTGAACGCACAGCGGGAAGAGGCCCGCGCGCAACATCAGCAGGCCATCAATAGCGCCGCCAGCGCCGCCGCGCAAGTGGCACAGCGCGAAAGCGACAAGCTGGCCGCCGAGGCCGTGGTAGCGCAACGCGAAAGCGAAGCGGATGCCGCGCGCCGCCGGCTGGCGCGTTCCGAGACGCTCTCAAAGGAAGGCGCGTCGTCGATCCAAGAACTGGATGACGACCGCGCTCGCGTGCGCAGCGCGCAGGCGGCCGTCAACGCCGCGCGTGCGCAGGTGACGGCCGCCGCGGCCGCCATCGATGCGGCCCGCGCCGCGCAAGTGGGCGCCCAGTCGGCCGTCACCGCCGCGCTGGCCACCATCGCCCGCATCGACGCCGATATCGCCGACAGCGAGCTGCGCGCCCCGCGCGACGGCCGCGTGCAGTACCGCGTGGCCCAACCGGGCGAAGTGCTGGGCGCCGGCGGAAAGGTGCTGAACATGGTGGACCTGTCCGATGTCTACATGACCTTCTTCCTGCCCGAGCAGGCGGCCGGGCGCGTGGCGCTTGGCCAGGACGTGCGCATCATCCTTGATGCCGCGCCGCAGTACGTCATTCCAGCCAAGGTGTCGTTCGTGGCCAGCACCGCGCAGTTCACGCCCAAAACGGTGGAGACCGCCAGCGAACGCCAGAAGCTGATGTTCCGCGTCAAGGCGCAGATCAGCCCGGACTTGCTTGCGCAGCATCTGAAGCAGGTCAAGACCGGCCTGCCGGGCGTGGCTTGGCTGAAGCTGGACGCCGACGCCGCATGGCCCACCAATCTTGACGTCCGCGTGCCCTGATGGACGCGTCCGCCCCTCCCGTCGTCACGCTGTCAGGCGTCAGTCTGCGCTACGGCAAGACCGTGGCCCTGGACGGCATCACGCTGGACATTCCCGCTGGGCGCATGGTGGGCCTGATCGGCCCCGACGGCGTGGGCAAGTCCAGCCTGCTGGCCCTGGTGGCGGGCGCACGCGCCGTGCAGGAAGGGCGCATCGGCGTGCTGGGCGGTGACATGGCCAGCAGTCGCCACCGGGACGCGGTCTGCCCGCGCATCGCCTATATGCCGCAAGGCCTGGGCAAGAACTTGTACCCCACCCTCTCGGTGGAAGAGAACCTGCAGTTTTTCGGCCGCCTCTTCGGCCACGACGACGCCGAGCGGCGTCGCCGCATCGACAGCCTGACGCGCAGCACCGGCATGGCCGCATTCCTGTCACGCCCGGCCGGCAAGCTGTCGGGCGGCATGAAGCAGAAGCTGGGCCTGTGCTGCGCGCTGATCCATGACCCCGACCTGCTGATCCTGGACGAGCCGACGACCGGCGTGGATCCGCTGGCGCGCGCGCAGTTCTGGGACCTGATCAACGAGATACGCGGCGAGCGCCCGGGCATGAGCGTGATCGTGGCTACCGCTTACATGGACGAGGCGCAGCGCTTCGACTGGCTGATCGCCATGGACGAAGGGCGGGTGCTGGCCACCGGCACGCCGGCCGAGCTGACGCAGCGCACCGGCGCTGATGGCCTGGAAGCCGCCTTCATCGCGCTGCTGCCCGAGGCCAAGCGCCGTGGCCACAAACCGGTGGAAATCGTGCCACTTGCCATCGACGACCAGGCCGAAATCGCCATCGAAGCCCGCGACTTGACCATGCGCTTCGGCGACTTCGTGGCCGTGGACCACGTCAACTTCCGCATCCGTCGCGGCGAGATCTTCGGCTTCCTGGGGTCGAACGGCTGCGGCAAATCCACGACGATGAAAATGCTGACGGGCCTGTTGCCCGCCAGCGAAGGCCAGGCGTGGCTGTTCGGCCAGGAAGTCGATCCGAAGAACATCGATACGCGCCGTCGCGTGGGCTACATGTCGCAGGCCTTCTCGCTGTATGGCGAACTGACCGTGCGCCAGAACCTGGTGCTGCACGCCCGCCTGTTCCATGTGACCGAAGCCGACATTCCGGCCCGCGTGGACGAGATGGTGGCGCGCTTTGATCTGGGCGACGTACTGGATAGCTTGCCCGAGGGCCTGCCGATGGGCGTGCGCCAGCGGCTGTCGCTGGCCGTGGCCATGGTCCACAAACCCGAACTGCTGATCCTGGACGAACCCACCTCGGGCGTGGACCCGGTTGCGCGCGACAATTTCTGGCGCTTGCTGATCGCCTTGGCCAGGCAGGACCAGGTCACTATCTTCATCTCGACGCACTTCATGAACGAGGCGCAGCGCTGCGACCGGATGTCATTGATGCACGCCGGCAAGGTGCTGGTCAGCGCATCGCCCGCCGAGATCACGCGGCTGCGCGGCGCAAAGACGCTGGAAGAGGCGTTCATCGCCTATCTGATCGACGCCGGCGCCGGCACGCAGCCCGAAGCCGGTGCGGAAGCGGCCGATGCCGCGCCTGCCGACGCGCCCGCCCCGGCGCCGCATCGCGGCTTCAGCTTCCAGCGCGCCCTGAGCTATATGTGGCGCGAATCGCTGGAGCTGCGGCGCGACCCGGTGCGCGCCACGCTGGCCCTCGCGGGATCGCTGCTGCTGATGTTCGTGATGGGCTATGGCATCAGTCTGGATGTGGAAGACCTGCGCTACGCCGTCATGGACCGCGACCAGACCACGCTCAGCCACAACTACAGCCTGAACCTGTCCGGCTCCCGGTACTTCATCGAACACCCCCCCATCCAGGACTATCAGGACATGGATGCGCGCATGCGCAGCGGCGAGCTGTCGCTGGCGATCGAGATCCCGCAGGGTTTCGCCCGCGATGTGGCGCGCGGCAAGCAGGCGCAGATCGGCGTCTGGATCGACGGCGCCATGCCGCAGCGTGCCGAAACCATCCGTGGCTATGTGCTGGGCATGCATCAGGGCTGGCTGATGCAGCAGGCGCGCGAACGGCTGGGGGTGAACGCCGCCCAACCGGTCAGCATCGAAACGCGGTTCCGCTACAACCCCGACGTGCGCAGCCTGCCGGCGATGGTGCCGGCGGTGATTCCGCTGCTGCTGCTCATGATGCCCGCCATGCTGACGGCCCTGGCCGTCGTGCGCGAGAAAGAACTGGGATCCATCATCAATCTGTACGTCACCCCGGTCACGCGCCTGGAATTCCTGCTGGGCAAACAGGCGCCTTACGTGGCGCTGGCGATGCTGAATTTCCTGCTGATGGCCTTGCTGGCGGTCACCCTGTTCGGCGTGCCCATCACCGGCAGCTTCGCGACGTTGCTGGCGGCCGCGCTGATCTACAACGTGGTGGCCACCGCCATCGGCCTGCTGGCCTCGACGTTCACGCGCAGCCAGATCGCGGCGCTGTTCTTCACCATGATCGGCACGCTGGTGCCCGCCGTGCAGTTCGCCGGCCTGCTCAATCCGGTGTCGTCGCTGGAAGGCGCCGGACGGTTGATCGGGCAGATCTACCCCGCCACGCACATGCTGACGATCAGCCGCGGCGTGTTCAGCAAGGCGCTGGATTTCACCGCGCTGCAAGGGTCGTTCTGGCCGCTGCTTGCCGCCATCCCCATCATCCTGGGCGCCTCGGTGCTCCTGCTGAAGAAACAGGAGGCGTAAATGAGGCACGTGGCCAATATCTTCCGCCTGGGCGTCAAGGAGCTTTGGAGCCTGGCGCGCGACCCGATGATGCTGATCCTGATCGCCGTGTCGTTCACGCTGATGATCTACACGGCGGCGACCGCGATGCCCGAAACCCTACACAACGCGCCCATCGCCGTGGTGGACGAGGATGCTTCCCCCTTATCCGCGCGCATCGCATCGGCCTTCTATCCGCCGCACTTCACGCCCCCCGCATTCATCACTGCGGCCCAGGCCGATTCGGGCATGGACGCGGGCATGTACACGTTCTCGGTGAACATCCCGCCAAACTTCCAGCGCGACGTGCTGGCCGGCCGCCCGGCAGAGATCCAGCTGAACGTGGATGCCACCCGCATGAGCCAGGCGTTCACGGGCAGCAGCTACATCCAGCAGATCGTCACCGACGAGATCAACGAATTCGTCAAACGCTACCGCGCACCCACTGAACTGCCGGTGGAGCTGGCGGTGCGCATGCGCTTTAACCCCAACCTGACGCAGGCGTGGTTCGGCGCGATGATGGAAATCATCAACAACGTCACCATGCTGTCCATCATCCTCACGGGCGCCGCGCTCATCCGCGAACGCGAGCACGGCACCATCGAGCACCTGCTGGTGATGCCAGTCACCCCCACCGAAATCATGGTGGCGAAGGTATGGTCGATGGGGCTGGTCGTACTGGCCTCCGCTGGGCTATCGTTGACGTTCATCGTGCGTGGCCTGTTACACGTGCCGATCGAAGGGTCCGTGGCGCTGTTCCTGGCCGGAGCGGCGCTGCACCTCTTCGCAACCACCTCCATGGGCATCTTCATGGCCACGCTGGCGCGCAGCATGCCGCAGTTCGGCATGCTGCTGGTACTGGTCCTGTTGCCGCTTCAAATGCTGTCCGGCGGCACCACCCCGCGCGAAAGCATGCCGGACTTTGTGCAGCACATCATGCTGGCCGCCCCCACCACGCACTTCGTGGAACTCGGCCAGGCAATCCTCTACCGCGGCGCGGGCTTAAGCGTCGTGTGGCAGCCGTTCCTGGCGCTGGCGCTGATCGGCACAGTCCTGTTCGCGTTTTCCCTGGCGCGTTTTCGCAAGACCTTGAGCCAGATGGCTTGAGGCTGATTCGTTACCCCTTACCACTCTCTTAAAAGGACGGATGATGAAGAAGACTACTGCCCCCACGACCCAAGGCATCGCCGGCGCCAATGCGGCCTATTGCCAACGGCTGGCCCAGCTTGCGCAAGAAAGCCAGCAACGCTGGATGGAACTTGGCCGCCGGCTGGCCGACGACAACGCCGCCCGGTACCTGGACACCCTCGGCCCGCTGAAGCACGGCGGAGATTGGCAACAGATCGCCCCGGCCCTGGGCGAGATCACGCGCAAGCAATGGCAATGCCAGCTGGAAGCCAGCCAGGCGATCACCCACGCCGCGCTGGAAGAGCAAGCGGCGCTGGCGGCCGGGCTGGGCGAGGCCATGAGCGGCTGGTTCAAGAGCGCCACCGGCGCCGGCATGGCCGCCGGCACGTCGCCCATGACGCAGATGTGGTCCACGATGTCGAACCAGATGGCCGCGGCATGCTCGGCCCTGCGCGACGCCAGCCAGCCGGGTGGGCGTCATGACGGCTAAGCGCACGGCGCTGGTCACCGGCGGCGGCGGCCTGGGGCGGGCCATCGCCCTGGCGCTTTCCGACGCCGGCCATGACGTCATCGTCACCTACCACGCCAGCGAAGACGCCACGCGCGCCTGGGTCGACGAAGAAGCGGCCAAGGGGCGGCGCCTTGCCGTCTATCAGGTTGATGTGGGCGACTATGCCTCGTGCCAGGCGCTGATGCGGCGGCTCGAGCGCGACGGCCGCCAGATCGACATCCTGGTCAACAACGCCGGCATCACGCGCGACGCCCGGTTGCGCAAGATGAGCTTCGAGAACTGGTCCGAAGTGATGCACAGCAATCTGGATTCGATGTTCAACATGACGCAGCCGTTGTGCGGCGGCATGGCCGACCGCGGCTGGGGCCGCATCGTGAACATCTCATCCGTGAACGGCAGCAAGGGCGCGTTCGGACAGACCAACTACGCCGCGTCGAAAGCCGGGATACACGGCTTCACCAAATCGCTGGCGCTGGAGCTGGCCGGCAAGGGTGTCACGGTCAATACCGTGTCGCCCGGCTATCTGGACACGCGCATGGTGCAGGCGGTGCCCGAGGAGGTATTGAAGGAAAAGATATTGCCGCAGATCCCCGTTGGCCGCTTGGGCCAGCCCGAGGAAGTCGCGGCGCTGGTCGCGTTCATCTGCAGCGACCTGGCGGGCTTCATGACCGGCAGCAATGTGGCCATGAACGGCGGCCAACACATGTATTGACGCCTGACGGGCGCGCGGCGGTCAGGGCTGGCGCGCGCCCAACTCTTCCACCAGAAAATCCACGAACGCGCGCACTTTCGCCACCATGTGGCGGCGCGACGGATAGACCGCATAGACGTAGGTCTCGACCGGCAGCCAATCGGCCAACACGGCTTGCAGGGCGCCTTGGTCCAGATCGTCCTGCACATACACGCGCGGCACGAGGCTGACGCCGAATCCCGCCCGCAGCGCATCGCGCACCGCCAGGCTGGAACTGACCTTGTACCGCCCCTGCACCGGTACGCGCTGGGTCTGCCCCGCGCGCGTGAAGACCCATTCATCGGCGTGGCCCGACAACGTGAACTGCACCCGCTCCATGCCGCGCACGGCCTCGGGCGAGGCTGGCATGCCCACGCGCCGGAAGTACGACGGCGCTCCGCAAAGCACATGGTCCAGCGTCATCAGCTTCCGGGCCACCAGGCTGGAATCTTCCAGCCGGTCGGTGCCGCGGATCGCCAGATCGAAACCTTCCTTCACGATGTCGACGCGCCGGTCTTCCAGGTTCAGGTCCAGCGACACCTGTGGATAGCGTTCCAGGAATGCGGGGACGGCGGGGCAGATGCGAAGCAGGCTCAACGACATCGGTGCGCTGACGCGCAAGAGCCCCGCGGGTTCGCGCTGCATGGGGCCCAGCGATTGTTCGGCCTCTTGCAGATCGTCCAGGATGCGGGCGACCTGCTCGTAATAGCGCGTGCCGGCTTCCGTCAGGCTCATGCGGCGGGTCGTGCGGTTCAGCAGCCGCGCCGCGACATGGCGTTCGAGCTCGGCGATGTTCTTGCTGACGGCGGCGGGCGACAAGCCCAACTGGCGCGACGCGGACGCGAATCCGCCCTGCTCCACGACCTGCCTGAACACCCTCAGCGCCGTCAGATGATCCATTGATTATTCACCAACAGTGAATGATATTGCGAACGGAATGGATATTATCGTATCCCGGAGATTCAATTAGCCTGTGGGCATGGATCCGGCAACGCGTAGATGCCGCCGCCAACACCCCTACCGATTGGATGACCCACACCATGAGCCACCCGCTGACCGACGCCATCGCTGCCCGCAATTCCGCCAACTTCTTCGACCCGGCCCGCGGCCTGGAAGACGCCCATATCCACACGCTGATTTCCTGGGCGACCCGGGCGCCCACCGCCTTCAACCTGCAGAACTGGCGCTTCATCGCCGTGCGCAGCGACGCCGGCAAACGGCGCCTGCGCGAATTGGCCTGGAACCAACCCAAAGTCACCGACGCCGCCGTGACGTTCATCGTGGTGGGCGTGCTGCCCCAGGCCGCCTGGACGGCCGATCGCCTGCAGCCGTCTGTCGAGGCCGGCTTCATGCCCGCCGGCATGATCCCGGCCTGGGAGGCCGCCGCCAGCCAGCTCTACACCGACGCGCCGCAGACCCAGCGGGACGAAGCCGTGCGCAGCGCCACGTTCGGCGCGTCCACCCTGATGCTGGCAGGCCAGGCGCAAGGGCTGTCCGCAAGCCCCATGACCGGCTTCGACCCGGCGGGTGTAGCCGACGCGTTCGGCTTGCGGGCCGACGAAGTGCCGGTCATGCTGGTCGCCATGGGTTACGCCACGCCGGCCAATTGGCCGCAGAAGCCGCGGCGCCCGGTATCCGACGTGCTTGAGCTGGCCTGAGCCAAACGGGAGCGCCCTCATGAGCCGCAGTTCCGATCTTCTGCTGACCGCCCTGGCGCCCGCCATCTGGGGCAGCACCTACGTCGTCACCACCTTGATGCTGCCAGCGGACTATCCGCTGACCGTCGCCATGCTGCGTGCGCTACCCGCCGGCATCCTGCTTCTGCTGGCCGTGCGCCAGTTGCCGCAGGGCGTCTGGTGGCTGCGGGCATTCATCCTGGGCGCACTGAATTTCTCGGTGTTCTGGGCGCTGTTGTTCGTTGCCGCGTACCGCCTGCCCGGCGGCGTGGCCGCCACCTTGGGCGCAGTCCAGCCGCTGGTGGTGATCCTGCTGGCCCGCGCGCTGCTGGGTTCGCCGATCCGCAGCCTGTCCGTGGTGGCGGCGCTAAGCGGCCTGGCAGGCGTCGCGCTGCTGGTGCTGACGCCCAAGGCCACGCTGGATCCGGTGGGCATCGCCGCCGGCCTGGCCAGCGCCGCGTCCATGGCGCTGGGCACCGTGCTTAGCCGCCGCTGGCAGCCGCCCGTGTCCGCGCTGACCTTCACCTCCTGGCAATTGACCGCTGGCGGCATCCTGCTGCTGCCCGTGGCGCTGCTTGCCGAACCCGCCTTGCCGCCGCTGACCGCCCTGAACGTGACGGGCCTGGCCTATCTGGGGCTGATCGGCGCCGCGCTGACCTATGTGCTGTGGTTCCGCGGCGTCTCGAAGCTGGAACCGGCGGTGGTGTCGTCATTGGGCTTTCTCAGCCCGATTTCGGCCGTGCTGCTGGGCTGGGGCGTGCTGGGCCAAAGCCTCACCGCCGCGCAATTGGCCGGCATGGCGATCGTGGTGACCAGCGTGTGGCTGAGCCAGCGCGCCCAGCGGCTGCCGGCCGCGCCGCTGGCCGCCCGGCCGACCCCTTGACCGGCCGCGCCTGCGTCAGCCGTCTTGCCGCATGCGGTGCATGGCGACGAGGTTCTTCCTGGTCTCGAGGATGTGCGCTTGAACGAGGCTTGCCGCCAACTCGCCGTCCTGCTTGCGGCAGGCTTCCAGGATGCGATGGTGGTCCCCCTGCGGGCGGTCCATGCCCACGGCCTGCGACATCGACTCGTACGTGTAGCGGGCCGTGTTCAGGCCGTATTCCTCGATCAGCCGGCGCAGGCGGGTGTTGTTTGCCGGGGCGCACAGGGCCAGGTGGAAACGGCGTATCGCGTCCACCCGATCCGGCACGGAATCCGCTTCGTCGTAGGCGCGCAGCAGGGCTTCCAGGGCCTCCAGGTCGGCCCGCGCCATGTTCGGCACGGCGGCGCGCACCGCATAGCCTTCCAGCGCGATACGGATATCCAGCAATTCGCAGATCTGATCCACGTCCATGCGGATGACGACTGCCCCCCGGTTCAGGGGATACGCCACCAGGCCCTCCGTTTCCAGTTGACGCAGCGCCTCGCGCACCGGGATGCGGCTGGCCTGGAAACGGGCGGCCAGTTCATCTTGCTTGAGCGGCGTGCCCGCAGGCAAGGCGCCGGTCAAGATATCGAAACGCAGCTGATCGCGGATCCGGTGCGGCAACGCCTGGGCTGGACTGGGCGAGCCCTTCTTCTGGGTAATGCTCATGACGATCGGGTGTCTCTACGGCGACGGGCGGGGGCCTGCGCCAATGTGGATGGTTGCTCCGGCGGGCGGGCCCCCATCGTAGCCCAGCGGGCAACGCTGGCGATTGCACAACGCCTATTGGCATTCGCAAGCCCGCGCCGCGATAGCGAAATTTGATGATGCGGCGCACGCTTCCCGGGCATGATCGTTGCTCTTGCCCCACTGGAGACACATCATGAGCAGCAAACCCAGCATCATCCTGGTCCACGGCTTCTGGGGCGGCGCGGCCCATTGGGCCCGCGTCATCCTGGAACTGTCGCGCAAGGGCTACCAGGATCTGCACGCCGTAGACATGCCGTTGACCTCCCTGGCGGATGACGCGGAACGCACGCGCAAGATGATCGCGCAGCAGAAGGGGCCCGTCCTGCTGGTGGGCCACTCCTATGGCGGCGCCGTCATCAGCGTAGCCGGCAACGCGCCGAACGTCGCAGGCCTGGTCTATATTGCCGCATTCGCCCCGGACGCCGGCGAAAGCCCCGGCGGTATCACGCAGGAACACCTGCCCGCCGCCGCCCCCCATCTGGCCCCCGATAGCGACGGCTACCTGTGGGTCCGGGCGGACAAATTCCACGAGAGCTTCTGCCAGGACCTGCCGGCCGATGAAGGGCTGGTCATGGGCATTACCCAGAAGGCGCCGCTGGCGAGCACCTTCGGCGACACCGTCGCCACGCCCGCTTGGCGCAACAAGCCGTCGTGGTACCAGATATCCAGCCAGGACCGCATGATCGCCCCCGAAAATCAGACCCGGATGGCCAACCGGATGCAAGCCCGCAAGGTGATCACGCTGGATGCCAGCCATGCCTCGCTTGCGTCACGCGCGGCGCAAGTAGCCGCCTTGATCGACGAGGCCGCGCAAGCCTGCGCAAGCTAATCGTGCGGAAAGGGAAGGCCTGCCTTCCCTTCGCGACCGGACCAGGGGACGCCCCCCGCTATCTGTACTGTCTTTTTTGTAACGCAAGCCAATCTAAAAAAACTGTGCTACCAGCTTTTTTCCTATGAGGGAACGCGGTAGCACACGGTTTTGCCCAATCTGATCCGCTTTTTTTCGCAGATTCTGAATCTGTACCAATCAGCGCACATATCCTAACTTCGTGGTGCAGGTTCAACACCCGTCTGCGCATGCCGTCTTGTGACGGAACCCCCGCGCCGGCGACGAAGTCAGGAAGACCGCTATGGATAGCGACGCGCTATTGCTTGCCCGAATACAGTTCGGCTTCACCATTTCTTTTCACATCGTTTTCCCCGCCATCACCATCGGCCTGGCCAGCTATCTGGCCGTACTGGAAGGCCTGTGGCTGCGAACGCAAAAAACCGTCTATCGCGACCTCTACCATTTCTGGACCAAGATCTTCGCCGTCAACTTCGGCATGGGCGTGGTGTCCGGCCTGGTGATGGCCTATCAGTTCGGGACGAACTGGAGCTTCTTCTCCGATTTTGCCGGCAGCGTCACCGGACCGCTGCTGGCCTATGAAGTGCTGACCGCCTTCTTCCTGGAAGCCGGCTTCCTGGGCGTCATGCTGTTCGGCTGGTCGCGCGTAGGGCCGGGCCTGCACTTTTTCTCGACCATCATGGTGGCGCTGGGCACACTGGTGTCGGCCACCTGGATCCTGGCCTCCAACAGCTGGATGCAGACGCCCGCCGGCTACGAAATCCTGGACGGCCGCGTGGTGCCCACCGATTGGCTGGCCGTGATCTTCAACCCCTCGTTCCCGTACCGCCTGGCGCACATGGGCATCGCCGCTTTCCTGGCCACCGCGCTGATGGTCGGCGCCTCCGGCGCCTGGCACCTGCTGCGCGGTGACCGCAGCCCGGCCGTGAAGAAGATGTTTGCGATGGCGATGGGCATGCTGCTGCTGGTTGCACCCCTGCAAGCGGTGGTAGGCGATATCCACGGACTGAACACCCTCAAGCACCAGCCCGCCAAGATCGCCGCCATCGAAGGCCATTGGGAAAACGAGCCGGGCGCGGGCGTGCCGCTGACGCTGTTCGGCATTCCCGACATGGAGCGCGAAGAAACGCGCTTTGCATTGAACGTGCCGCGGCTGGGCAGCCTGATCCTCACGCATAGCTGGGACGGCCAGTTCCCCGGACTGAAGTCGTACCCGCCCGAAGACCGGCCCAACGCGACCGTGGTGTTCTGGTCGTTCCGCATCATGGCCGGGCTGGGCACGCTGATGATCCTGCTGGCGGGCTGGGCGCTGTGGACCCGCTGGCGCGGCCGCCTGTATGAATCGCGCGCGCTGCAGCGGTTCGCGCTGTGGATGGGGCCGTCGGGCATCATCGCGATGCTGGCCGGCTGGTATGTCACCGAGATTGGCCGCCAGCCCTGGATCGTCTATGGCGTGATGCGCACGGCGGATGCGGCCACGCCGCACGGCCTGGGTGAACTGACGCTGACACTTTCCCTGTTCGTGGTCGTCTACCTGCTGGTGTTCGGCGCCGGCGTGTCGTACATGCTGCGGCTGATCCGCATGGGCCCCAGCCCCGCGCCGGGCCACGCGCCGTTGTCCGGCGGGCCGGGGGAACCGCGCCAGCCGTCGCGTCCGCTGTCCGCCGCGTCCACCCTGGCGGGCACCGAACCCGCGCAACGCAAGCATTCAGGAGTCTGAGGCCATGGGCATCGATCTTGCACTGATATGGGCCGTCATCATCCTGTTCGGCGTGATGATGTATGTGGTGATGGATGGCTTCGACCTGGGCATCGGCATCCTCTTTCCGCTGATCCGCGACCGCGACGAACGCGACGTCATGGTCAACACCGTGGCGCCCGTCTGGGACGGCAACGAAACCTGGCTGGTGCTGGGCGGCGCAGGCCTGATGGCGGCGTTTCCGCTTGCGTACTCCGTCATTCTCAGCGCGCTGCATCTGCCGCTGGTCTTCATGCTGCTGGGCCTGATCTTTCGCGGCGTGGCGTTCGAGTTCCGTTTCAAGGCCGACGAGCACCACCGCCCGCTGTGGGACCGCGCCTTCGTGTTCGGCTCGGTGTGCGCGACCTTCTTCCAGGGCGTGACGCTGGGCGCCTACATCGAAGGCATCCCGGTCGTCGACCGCGCCTACCAGGGCGGCGCCTGGGATTGGATCAGCCCGTTCTCGATCTTCACGGGACTGGGGCTGTTGGCGGGTTACGCGCTGTTGGGCTGCTCGTGGCTGATCATGAAGACCGAGGGCCGCCTGCACCGCCACATGTGCGACATCGCCCGGCCGCTGACGCTGGCGCTGCTGGCCGTCATCGCCGTGCTCAGCATCTGGACGCCCCTTGCGCAGCCGCAGATCGCCCAGCGCTGGTTCAGCCTGCCCAACATGTTCTGGTTCTTCCCGGTGCCGGTGCTGGTGGCGGCCGCCGGCTTCGACCTGATGCGCCGCGTGCGCGGCATGCCCGCCGCCGGGCCCTTCATGCTGTCGCTGTGCCTGGTGTTCCTGGCCTACAGCGGCCTGGGCATCAGCATCTGGCCCGCCATCATCCCGCCTGACGTGTCGATCTGGACCGCAGCTGCGCCACCGCAAAGCCTGGGCTTCGCATTGGTGGGAGCCTTGCTGATCATTCCCATTATCCTGATGTACACCGCCTGGTCGTACTACGTCTTCCGCGGCAAGGTCCGCACTGGCGAGGAGTTCCACTGATGAATGCGATGCACCGCCCCGCTCACCCGCTGCCGTCATGGCGCAGCCGTCTGTTGTGGCTGGCGCTGATCTGGGCAGGCAGCGTCGCCGCGCTGGGCCTGACCGCCTACGCGCTGCGCCTGATCATGCGCGCCATCGGGATGTCACTGTGATGGAAGCGCCCCCACGCTGCACACGCTGCGCGCTCTCTCTGACCCGCGCAAATAGGACCTGCCATGAAGCGCTATGAACGGCTGACTGAAGACATCACCGCCTCGATCCGATCGGGCCTGCTGCAAGTGGGCGACCGCTTGCCCTCGGTGCGGCAGACCAGCACCAGCCGCGGGGTCAGCCCGTCTACGGTGTTCAAGGCCTATTACCTGCTGGAAGCGCGCGGGCTGATCCGCGCGCGCGACCGCTCGGGCTATTACGTGCTGCGCGACCCGCATGGCGCCCTGCCCGAACCCGACGCGCTGTCGGCCGCCAGCGCGGGGCGCCACCCCGTGGACGTCAGCGACAACGTGCTGCAGGTGCTGAACGCCACCTTGCGCCGCGACATGATCCCCTTCGGCTCGGCCTTTCCCAGCCCGTCGCTGCTGCCCTACGGACGATTGGCCAAGTTCATGGCGTCCACCGTGCAGCGGCTGGATCCCTGGGGCTCGATTGACGACCTCAGCCCCGGCGACCCCGCGCTGCGCCGCGCCATCGCGCTGCGCTACCTGGCCGACGGCGTGTCCGTGCCGGTGGACGACATCATCATCACCAACGGCGCGCTCGACGCGCTGAACCTGAGCCTGGCAGCGGTCACGAACCCGGGCGACGCGGTGATCGTGGAATCCCCCACGTTCTACGCCGCGCTGCAATCGCTGGAGCGCAATCAACTGCACGCCATCGAAGTCGCCACGCATCCGCGCGAAGGCATCGACCTGCAGGCACTGGAGCAGGCCATCCTGCAGCACCGCCCGCGCGCCTGCTGGCTGATGACGACTTTCCAGAATCCGTTGGGCAGCCTGATGCCCGACAGCAAGAAGGAAGCGCTGGTCAAGCTGTTGACCAAGCATGGCGTGGCGCTGATCGAAGACGACGTCTACGGCGAACTCTACTTCGGCGAAACGCGGCCACGCCCGGCCAAGGCGTTCGACAAGGAAGGCATCGTGATGCACTGCTCGTCTTTTTCGAAGACGCTGGCGCCAGGCTATCGCGTGGGCTGGGTAGCGGCCGGGCGCTACACGCGCAAGATCATGCGCAATAAGCTGACCACCAGCCTGGCCACCGCCGCCCCCACGCAAGCCGCCATCGCGGCCTACCTGGAAAAAGGCGGCTTCGACCGCCACCTGCGCCAATTCCGGCAGGCGCTGGCGTTGCAGCAGGGCGAACTGCTGCAAGCCGTGGCCCGCTATTTTCCCAAAGGCACGCGCGCGACCCGGCCGTCGGGCGGCTACTTCGTGTGGGTGGAACTGCCCGCGCAGATCGACACGCTGAAAGTGCACCGCGCCGCGCTGGACCATGGCATCAGCATCGCGCCGGGCCCCCTGTTCTCGTCGTCGGGCGCGTTCGGGAATTTCCTGCGGCTGAACCACGGCCACCCATGGAGCGTCGACCTGGAACAGGGGATGGCGACGCTGGGCAAACTGTTGGCGAGCGGATAGCCGCGATTGTCTAGAAGGGCGTTCCAAGTTATAAATGAGTGTTATTCCCATCAACACCCATTTCCTCGCCCGTCCATGGACTCCCCCGCGTACCAGAACGTCCAACGGCTTTACGCGGAACACCACGATTGGCTGCTGGGCTGGTTGAACCGGCGCGTGAACAACCGCGCCGACGCCGCCGACCTGACGCAAGACACGTTCTGCCGGGTGCTGACGTCGCCCGCCGCCACGCCCATCGCCGAGCCCCGCGCCTACCTGCTGACGCTGGCGCGACGCCTGACGATCGATCTATGGCGCGCCCGTGATGTTGAAGCGCGCTACCTGCAAGCGTTGGCGCACGAACAAGAACCCGTCGCCGCCTCGCCCGAGACCCTGGCCATGCTGAAGCAAGCCGTCATGGAAATAGACAGCTTGCTGGACGGCCTGCCCGTGCCGGTCAAGCACGCCTTCCTGCTGAATCGGCTGGACGGCTTGACGCACCCCGCCATCGCCCAGGCCCTGGGCCTGTCGCTCGCGACGGTGGAACGGCATGTGAAGCGCGCCTACCTGCACTGCCTGGCCGCGCGCCGCGGATCCGGCGCCGCATGAGTGCGCCCTCCGCCGACGACGTGCTGATGGAACGGGCAGTCGACTGGATCGTGCTGTTGACCTCGGGACAGGCGTCCGATCAAGACCGCCAGCGTTTTGAACACTGGCTGGCCAGCCATCCCGAACACGCACGCGCGTGGGCCGACGTCGATGGCCTGATGCGCCAGCCGCTGTCGCGCTTGCGTGGCGCCTCGGCGGATGCGCCTGGCCCCGCGCGCGCCGCCCGCGCCGCCCTGCTGCAGACCAGCGGCCTGGACCGCAGACGCGTGCTGAAGCTGGCCATGTTGATGGGTGGGGTCGGCATTGGCGCGCTGGTCACCGACCGCTATGTTCCGCTGGCGGGCCTTTCCGCCACCTACTCCACCCGCATGGGCGAACGCCATACCTATACGCTGGAAGATGGCAGCCTGCTGACCCTGAACGCCCGTTCCGCCGCCGACGTCAGGTTTGACGACACGCAGCGCACCATCGTGCTGCGTCAGGGCGGCTTGTATGCCGAGTCAAAGCCCGACCTCAGGCCGTTTATCGTACGGACCCGCTATGGCGATGTGGCGGCAGGCCCGTCGCGCCTGGCCGTCAACCAATTCGACGCCTATGCGGTCGCCAGCGCCATCGAGAACGCGCTGACGTTGCGTACCGCGCATGGCCGGACGCTGGCGGTGCCCCCCGCCAGTTCGGCGGCGTTCGACATGGACCATGCCTGGGCACGCGACGACGCGGCCGACGCAAGTTGGCGCAACGGGATCCTGAGCGTGCGCGACGCCCGCCTGGACGAGGTCATCACGCAACTGCGCGCCTACCAGCCCGGCCTGATCCGCCTGTCGTCCCAAGCCGCCGCGCTGCGGGTTTTCGGCGTCTTCCCACTGGACGACCCGCGCCGGACCTTGCAGGCGATGGCCGAGACGCTGCCGATCCGCGTGCAACGCTACGGGCCCTGGTTGACGGTGGTGGACGTGGCCTGAAGCGGCGGCGAAACATTTTTTCCCGGTAATGAGGGGATTGCAGGCAGGGATCCGTCATGACTGATGACGCAACCGAAATCCTCTTTCTGCCGGACCTCCTCAACCATGAATTTCCCCTTGACCCGTGGCGCCGCGATTGTCGCAGGCGCCCTCGGCGCCAGCCTGCTGATGCAGCCCGCACATGCCCAGGACTTGCCCGCTGCCGCACAGCAAGCCGTCCTGGCTTTCGACCTTCCCGCCGCACCGCTACACGACACCCTGAGCCGGATATCGCTGCAAAGCGGCCGCACCATCTCGGCCAGCGCCGAACTGGTCTCGGGCAAGCAAGCCGCGCCGGTACGCGGCGCGCTGGACGCCGAAGCGGCGGCGCGACAGGCCCTGGCCGGCACGGGGCTGGAACTGGTCGTGACGCGGGCCGGCGCGCTGACGGTGCGACCGTTGCCGCCAGCGGGCGCGGTCACGTCGTTGGAGCCAGTGCTGGTCACCGGCTCCACCGTGACTCCAGCCAGCGAAGGCACGGGCTCCTACACCGTGCCCGAGTCCGCTTCCGCCACGCGCTTGCGGCTGTCGCTGCGAGAAACGCCGCAGTCCGTGACGGTCATCACGCGTCAACAGATGGACGACCAAGGCATCACCACGGTGGCCGGCGCGCTGGAGCAAGCGCCGGGCATCGTGGTCGCACGCGGAAACTCGGAAGGCTACAGCTTCTATTCGCGCGGCTTCCAGTTGCAGAACTTCCAGTTCGACGGCCTGCCCAGCCTGTCCAGCGACGGCGGCAACGTGCGCGACAACTACAGCATCACCAGTTCGGTCATCTATGACCGGGTCGAGATCCTGAAAGGCGCAACGGGCCTGGTCAACGGCGCGGGGTATCCGTCCGGCGTCATCAACCTGATCCGCAAGCGGCCCACCCGGGAATTCCAAGGCAGCGTCACCGCCGGCGCGGGGTCGTGGGACCAGTATCGCGGCGAACTTGACCTGAGCGGCCCGCTTGCCGAGAACGGCCGGATCCGAGGCCGAATGGTCGCGGCGGTCAACGACGCCAACAGTTTCATCGACTACACGAAGACGCGCGAAGACGTGCTGTACGGCATCCTGGAAGCCGACATCACGCCGCGCACCACGGCATCGCTGGGCATCGAATATCAAAAGAACAAGAACAACGCGTCGTCCAACATCCATCTGCCCGCGTTCTACACGGACGGCACCCAGGCCAGCTTTCCGCGTTCGACGAACCCGGCCGACAAGTGGACGTGGCGCACGCATGAAACCACGCGCTATTTCGCCGACATCACCCATACGTTCGAGAACGACTGGCAATTGAAGGTCGCTGCGGGGCATCGGGGCTATCAGTCGCGCGAACTCATGGCCGGCATGGGCAGTTCGTTCATCGACGTCGACACGCGCAGCATCAGCCACAGCTTGGGCCAGGCCAGCCTGTTCGACACGGACTCGCGCGAGAACAGCATCGACGTGCAGGCATCCGGCATGTTCTCATTGCTGGGCAGACGGCACGATCTGGTCTTCGGTTACAACGCCGCGCGCACCCATTCGACATCGGCGCGCGACGACGGGCTAAGCGACCTGCGGATCCCCGACGCCTTCAATTGGGACAACAACAGCTTCAAACCCACCGTCTACAAGCACTTGCTGGACTTTGACGTCGAGGCGTCGCAGAAGATCCTCTACGGCGCGACGGTGCTCCGGCCCACGGACAGCTTCGCGGTGATCCTGGGCGGACGGTTGACCGACTACAGCTGGGAGCAGAAATCCGCATTCAGCAGCGGATCGCGCGCCGGCTACGGCACGACGGTGGACGACAAGTTCATTCCCTATGCGGGAGTGACGTTCGACGTGGATGCCCATCACACGGTCTACGCCAGCTACACAGATGTCTTCAAGCCGCAAGCCTTCAACTTCGATACGAGCAATCGACAGCTGGATCCGTTGACCGGAAAGAGCATGGAAGTAGGGGCCAAAGGCGAGTATTGGGATGGCAAGCTGAATACCAGCATCGCCCTCTTCCAGCTCAAGCAGGAAAACGTGGCGGAGCTGGATCCCAGCGGCGCAACGCTTCCTAACGGCAGCGTGGCCTACGTGGCGGTGCCCGGGGTGACCACGCGCGGCATCGAGCTGGGAGTTTCAGGAGAGCTGCTGCCTGGCTGGCAGCTCCATGCCGGCTACACCTACAGCCGGTCGCGAGACCGTGCCGGTGAACGTGTCAGCACCACGCAACCCGAACAGATGTTCAAACTTGCCACAACCTACCGCATGCCAGGGGATTGGCACCGGCTGACGGTGGGCGGCAACGTGCACTGGCAAAGCGCGACTTATTTTGCGCAGACCGTAAACGGCGCCAGCCGCCGCTTCATCCAGGACGGCTATGGCGTCCTGGGGTTGATGGCCGCCTACGATTTCAACAAGGATCTTCGGCTGACGGTGAACGTGAACAACGTGCTGGACAAGACCTATTACTCTGGCATCGGCACCTACAACTCTGTCTACTACGGCGCCCCTCGCAACATGCTGGCGCAGTTGCGGTACAAATTCTAGGCCCGGTTTATCGTGCCGTGGACGGGGCGGCAGTGCGCGCCGCCTCGACCTCGCGCAGCAGGGACGCCGCGTCCGGCCGCAGCGGCAGGACAAGCCGGCCCTGACGATCGATCGCGCCCCACTCGCCGCCCGACATGAAGCTGTGTTCGCCGTCCGGCGTGAACGTCTTGCGGCAGCCTTCGCACACCACGGCCAGGCCGCCGCTGTAGCGGTCGACCCATTCAAACGGCGTGGTCAGCACGCGGTTCAGATCGGTGTCGTAGTAGGCCATGCCGCCGGACCACGGCCCGCGCGTGAGGCCGGCTTCGAAATCGTCGGCGAAGTTGTCGTAGGTCAGCACCGGCACCGACTTGCCGTCCGGCCGTACCCAGTGCCAGGAACGGTGTGCGAACACCGGCGACAAGCCATCGGCGTTGAAATCCATCACGCGCAGGATGTCGGGCTGGAACACCAGGCCATCGCCCTCCACACGGGCGCAATGCTCGGCGGATTCGATCATTCCGCCGGCATCTTTCTGGGCGTAGTGGCAGGGCAGGTCGAACGTGGCGCCGCCGCCCGGGGCGGCCGCCAGCAGTGAAAACAGCAAGGTCGTCAGCATGCCGGGAATCCTAGCATGCAGCAGTAACGGCCCGAGGTGGGCCGCATGCAAGCCCGCCTGTCCTTAGTTCGCCGTCGCGCCCGAGTCCTTGACGGCTTGCGCCCACGTCGCGATTTCCGACTGGATGAACGTGCCGAATGCCGCCGTGTTCACGCTGGATGCCTGCGCGCCCTCTTCCATCAGGCGTTGCTTGACGGCCGGCGCGGCCAAGGCGCCCCCCAGCGCCGCATTCAGCGTGGCGACCACCGCGTCCGGCGTGCCCGCGGGCGCCACGATGCCGTGCCAAGATACCGCCTGGAAGCCGGGCAAACCGGACTCGGCCATGGTCGGCACGTCGGGCATGGCCGGCGACCGCTGGGGCGATGTCACGGCCAACGCGCGCAAGGTGCCCGCCTTCACGTGCGGCAACACGCCGGGAATGGTGGTGAACATGAAATCGATCTGGCCGCCGATCAGATCGGTGATGGCCGGGCTGCCGCCCTTGTACGGCACGTGCGTGAACTGCAGCTTGGCCGCGCTCTTGAACATCTCGCCGGCCAGATGGCCCGGTGTGCCGGCGCCCGCCGATCCCATGTTGGTCTTGTCGCCCTGCGAACGGATGTACGCGATCAGTTCCTGCACATTGGCGGCTTTGACATTGGGGCCGATGACCAGCACGTTCGGCACGGTCGCCAACAGCGTGACGGGCTTGAAGTCCTTCACCGCATCGTAAGAGATGCGCGAGTACAGCGAAGGATTGATGCCGTGCGTGCTGGCGGTGGCCAGCAGCAGCGTGTAGCCGTCCGGCGCGGAGGACGCCACCTGCTTGGCGGCAATGGTGCCGTTGGCCCCGCCCTTGTTGTCGATGACGATGGTCTGGCCCAGCGTCTTGGCGGCTTCAGCCGCGACCGTTCTTGCCAGGATGTCGGACGTGCCGCCAGCTGAATGCGGCACCACGAGCGTGATGGGCTTGGCGGGGAAGGATTGCGCGTGCGCCGCCGGCAATGCCGGCGACAGACAGGCGGCCAGCGCAACGCGCGCCAGCAGTCGGGTACGGAACATGGAAGTCTCCTGGGTTGTTGTTGAATGCGGCGCCTTCAAAGGACGCCGTCATGCCCGCGCGGGACGGGTCCGGTCAATCGGACCCCAGTTGCAGCTTGTTGGGCTGGCGCTTTTCAATGGACCACTTGAGCAGCGCCGCAGACCGGTAGATGCCGTGCGCGAACTTGCCGTAGGGCAACGTCAGGAACAGCGCCATCACCACACCCAGGTGTATCGCCAGCAGCAAGGCCATCGCACTGCCGTCGCGTCCGGCCAGCAATGCCAGGCCCGTGGCGCTGGTCAGGAACAGCAGCAGGATGAAGCCGCGGTCCATCGGCTTTTGCGCCGCGTCGCCTTGTTGCGGGTGCCGCTTGACGTTCAGCCACAGCAGGCCCGCCGGCCCGATCAGAAGGCCGATGCCGCCCGCCGTGCCCAACAGCACCGGCGCGCTCCAGAACGGATATGGCGCCTGCCGGCCCAACAGGTAGTGGTAGAGCGTCGCCACGCAGGTGGCCGCGAAACACAGCATGAAGCCGTAGAACGTGAAGTGGTGGAAGCGTCGGCGCCACAGGGTGAAGGCGTCATCCGCGTTGTTGCAGCCTTTGCCGTGCCCGCCGTCCAGATAGCGCAGGCGCAGCGCGTCGTGCGCCGCTTCCGCCACCGCGGCGCCGGACGCCGCCCCCGGACTGACGTCGCGCCAGAAACGTGTGACCCCTACGCCCAGCGCCAGCATCGAAAAACCAAACACCATGCCGAACATCAGCGCCAGCGTGTTGTGCGGGAACACGGCGTAGAAGTTACCCGCCATCGGCGCGTGGAACAGGCCACCCGCCATCAGCACCGCCAGCACCAGGAACAGCGCCAGGCCACCTGCCGTGGCCAAGGACAAGGCCAGGCCGTTGCGCTTGTACAGCGCGCCCAGGGCGGCGGGCCAGGCATAGTCGGTATAGGTCTGCACCCGGACGCGGGCCATGGCCTGCGGCACGTTCACCGCGAATTCATGCGGCGGCGCGTACTGGCAGGCGTGCAGACAGGCGCCGCAGTTGTGGCACAGGTTGGCCAGGTAGTTCAGGTCGGCCTTGCCGAATTCCAGGCGGCGGGTCATGGCCGGGAACACGGCACAGAAGCCTTCGCAATAGCGGCAGGCGTTGCAGATCTGCATGACGCGGGCGACTTCGGTTTCGTCGTCGGTCAGCAGGTCCGGTTGGGGCTTTGCCTGCTTGCCCAGCCAGCGTACCGGCTGCTCGGTCATGGAGGGCGCGGCCTCGGCATGCGGTGTGGAGAAAGACTGCGCCTCGCGGGCCAGGGCTTCAAGCTGCTTCATGGGGTGCTCTTCGCAAGGGTCTGGGCGCGCGCGGCCGCGGCGGCCCGGGTGCCGGCAATGCGGCCGAACGCCGTGCCGATGGACATGCCCACCCCGGCCGTGTAGCCCTTGCCCAGCACGTTGCCGGCCATCATTTCGCCGGCCACGAACAGGTTGTCGCTGGGCACGTCGTTGAACCGGACCGCGGCGGTGTCATCCACTTTCAGGCCCAGGTAGGTAAACGTGATGCCCGGGCGCAGCGCGTAACCGTAGAACGGCGCGGTGTCGATGGGCCGCGCCCAATGCGTCTTGGCGGGCGTGACGCCCTCGGTATGGCAATCGTCCAGCGCGGTGTGGTCGAACGTGCCGACCCGGCAGGACGCGTTGTAATCTGCCAGGGTCCGCGCGAACATGGCCGGGTCCAGGCCCAGCTTTTCAGCCAGTTCGGGCAGGGTATCGGCCTGCACGCCCGGAAACACCGGCGGCATGAAACGGCCGATGGCCTTGGCATCGATGATGGAATAGGCGATCTGACCGGGCTGCATGGCGGTCAGGCGACCCCAGATGGCGTAGCGCTTGGGCCAGAAGTCCTCGCCTTCGTCGTAGAAGCGCACGGCGTCGCGGTTGACCACCACGCCCAGCGATACGCAATCGATGCGGGTACAGATGCCGCCGTCGTACAGCGGCGCGCGCGCATCGATTGCCACGCAATGCGATTGGGACGGGTCGCCGATACTATCGGCGCCCGCGTCCAGCATGAATTTCAACAGCACACCCATGTTGAAGCGCGTGCCACGGATCAGGAAATTGTCTGCCGGCCATTCACCGCGCTCGTTCTGGCCCCACGCTTCGCGCAGCCATTGCCGGTTGGACTCGAAGCCGCCCGCGGCCAGCACACAGGCGCGCGCCTCGATGCGTTCGTCGCCGACGTGCGCCGCCTTGAAACGGCCGTCTTCAAGCTCCAGCGCGTCGACCGGGGCGTTGTAGCGGATCTGCACGCCCAGCGCCTCGGCGCTGCGGTAATAGGCGTTCACCAGCGCCTTGCCGCCGCCCATGAAGAAAGCGTTGGTGCGCGCCACATGCAACGCGCCCGACAGCGGCGGCTGGAAGTTCACGCCATGGCGGCGCATCCAGTCGCGGCAGGTCGCCGATTCGCGGATGACCAGACGCGCCAGATGCTCATTGGTCAGCCCGCCGGTGACCTTCAGCAGGTCCTGCCAGTATTCCTCTTCGGGATAAGCGTCGGTCAGCACGTCCTGCGGCGCATCGTGCATGCAGCGCAGGTTGCGCGTGTGCTGCGAATTGCCGCCACGCCATTCGCGCGGCGCCGCCTCCAGCAGCATCACGCTTGCGCCGGCCTCGCGCGCCATCAGGGCCGCGCACAGCGCCGCATTGCCCCCTCCCACCACCAAGACGTCCACCATGCCATCGTCCCCGAATCAAGGGACCGACTGTACCCAGCGCGTGGCGGTTGCGATATCAGGCGGGCGTCAACGGGTGTTCACGATTCGTGAAGGGCCACCACCGCCCACTTGCCGTCGCGCGCCAACGTGCGCGACACGTCGGCCAGCACCAGGCGGGCGGCCAAGCCGGCAGGCGAGAGCTCATCGTCGGACAGGCTGGCCAGCAGATTGGGGCGGAACAGGTGTGCGTCGTCGATGCGCGCCATGTGCAGTTGGCCGGGCGCGATGCGGGCCGTGGCCGAACTGGGCTGGATGGTGGCGGCGTTGCCCAGCTGCACCACGTCCATCAACAACGACAGGCCGTCGACTTCAGCCACCACGCGCGGCGTCTGCCCCATTTGCTGGAACGCGTTGTTGACCAGCGCGCGCAAGCCGTGGCGGCCGCTGGGCAGCACCAGCGGCAGATGCGCAATGGCGTCCAGCCGCGTCGTGTCGCCATCGGGCACGCCCGGCATGTCGCGCCGGGCGCACAGGTACAGCGGTTCGTCCAACAGCGGCATGATGCTCCAGCGCCGCGCGGACTCGGCGTGGAACACGATGGCCAGATCCAGCAGGCGGCCATTGAGCATGTCGGCAAGGTGGCCCGACAGCGCCTCGACCAGATGCAGGCGGATGTCGGGATAGCGCTCGTTCATGGCTTGCAGGAACGGGGCGCCCAGAATGGCCGCCGTGGTGGACGGCAAGCCGACGCTGACGTGCCCGGCCAGCCGCGCCTGCTGGGCGGCCGTCACGGCATCGTCGGCGTGGCGCAGGGCCAGCTGGGCCTGGCGGAAGAACGCCAGCCCGGCGTCCGTCGGCACGACGCCGCTGGCGCTGCGCTGCAGCAGGCGGGTCGAGAGTTCGCCTTCCAGCCGGCTGATCTGCTGGCTGAGAGCCGAGGTGACCATGCCCAGGGACATGGCCGCCCGGCCGATGCTGCCCGCCTCGACGACACGGACGAAGTAACGCAACTGGCGGAGTTCCATGGCGGCCCCGGGTTCCTGGAAGAATGACAGGGCCGATTGTAGAAGCTCAGTAGCGCGAGTCCTTCGGTTTCTTGCCGTTGGGGAAATCCTTCTCCTTGCCGGCGAAGTCCGGACGCGGCATATGGGTGAAGTATTCGGCCACGTCCACGGCGTCCTGGTCGGACAGCACGTCGCCCTCGCCCCAGTTGCCGTGCGTGTTCACGCCCATCGGCATGCTGTTGCGGATGAATGCCGCAGCCTTGTAGGTACGTGCCAGGCCGGCCCCGATGTTGAACGATTCGTCGCCCCACAACGGCGGGAACACGATGTCGCCGGCGCGATCCTTCTTGCCTTCGCCGTTGGCGCCGTGGCAGGACGCGCACTGCGCCGCATACAGGCCTTTGCCCCGCACCGGATCAGGCACGAGCTTGGTATCGATCGGCCAGGCGTTTTCGATCTGCACCTTTGCGCCATGCGGCACGTCCTGGGCCAGCCACTTCATATAAGCGATCATCGCCTTCATTTCGGCCGAGTCCTTCTCTAGCGGCTTGCCGTTCATCGACCGCATGAAGCAGCCGTTGATGCGGTCTTCCAGCGACACCACGCGGTTCGCGCGCGGGTTGAACTGCGGGAAGGAATTGACCGTGTTGATGTAGGGCGCGCCCATCGGCTTCTTGCCTTCCTGCACGTGGCAACTGTTGCAGTTCATGCTGGCCCCCGTGTTCTGCGGCAGCAGGCGGCGGGTTTCGTTCAAGAGGCGCTTGCCGTAGTTGATCTGGTCCGCGTTGGGTTCGCCGGCGATCTGCGTGTCCGACGGAATCGTGTAGTCGGGCAGGCGTTTGCCATCCTTGGCGATCACCGCATAGGTGTTGCGGGCGCCGGCCTGCGCGCCCGGCGCCGGCGTATCGGGCGCGGCGCTTGCGGCCATCCAACCGCCGGCGGCGACGGCAAGCGCCAACAGCGTGGCGATTCGGGTGTGCTTACTCATGCTTGCCTCCGGCGACGATGTTGGGCTTTTTGCTGGCCAGGAAATCGCGGATATGCGCGACATCGTCGTCGGCGATCGGCGGCGCCTGGTTCGTCCATGCCGTGCGGATGAAATTGATGACGTCGGTGACGTCCTGATTGCTCAAGTGCTTGAAGCCGGGCATCGCGAACGCCATCGCGTCCGTGTCGTTGGCCGGCATCTTGCCGCCTTCGAGCGTGATCTGGATGATGGACTGCGGGTTCTGCGCGTACACCGCCGAATTGCCCGCCAGCGCGGGGAAAATGCGCGGCATGCCCTGCCCGTCCGCCCGATGGCAGACCACGCATTGCTCCATGTAGATGACCGCCCCGCGCGTATCGTAACGGCCGTCGCGCAAGGCCGCGGTGGTGCTGTCGGTCTTGGGCGGGAACGCCGCAAGCTTGCCCGCTACCGGGGGCAACTGCTTCAGATAGGCCGCGATGCTGGCCAGGTCGACGTCCGTGAAGTAGCGCGTGCTGTGCTCGACCACATCGGCCATCGCGCCAAACGCGGCGACACGGTCGGTGCGGCCCGTCTTCAGGAACATCACGATCTCTTCGGCGCTCCAGGATTGCAGGCCTTGCGCTTCGCCGCGCAGGCTCTTGGCGCGCCAGCCGTCGATGACGGCGCCCGACAGGAAGGCATCACCGTCCGCCAGCGACAGCGCCTTTTCCTGATAGGCCAGGCCACGCGGGGTATGGCAGGCGCCGCAGTGGCCGGGACCTTCCACCAGGTAGGCGCCGCGCACCAGTTTTTCATCGGCGCCGGCCGGTGCCGCGAAGTCGCGCTTGCCGGCGAACAGCAGTTGCCACCAAGCCATGGGCCAGCGCATGTTCAGCGGCCAGGGGATGGTGGAATCGGCGCTGGGCTGGCTGACGGGCTCGACTTGCGACATGAAGTACGCATACAGCGCCTGGACATCCGCATCCGGCATGATGGCGTATGACGGATACGGCATGGCCGGGTACAGGGGCGTGCCGTCCTTGCGAATGCCCAGCTGCACCGCGTTCTTGAAATCGGCGTAACCGTAGTTGCCGATGCCCGACTGCTTGTCGGGCGTGATATTCGACGAATAGATCGTGCCGACCGGCGTCTGCATCGCCAGGCCGCCCGCGAAGGGCTTGCCGCCGGGTACGCTGTGACAGGCCACGCAATCGCCCGTGCGCGCGATGTAGGCGCCGGCCTCGATCAGCCGCCGGTCCTGGATGTCGACCGATGCCGCCGTGTCCACCTTGCGATTCGCGGTCAGCAGCTGCGCACCGCCGATTGCCAGGCCTGCGGCCACCAGCAGGCCGGCCACCGCCTTGATCCCGAACTTCCTCATTACTACCCTCCGTATCCGCTGGGCAGCGTGCACGTCGGGGAGTTCGTACGGCCTGTCCAGCTTATGGAGGAAGCTTACGCTTTTCAGTAATAAGCTTATGACCGAAAAGCATAACTTCTGCGGGCTTGTTTGATCTCTCGCAAACCCGCGTCAGGCGGCCCGTAAAGGAGCCATGCCGCGGCCACCGGAGCAGGCGGCCGCAGCGATCCGCCTGCCGTCAGGCAGCAGGAATCGTCAGGCCCTTCACCACGGCCGGACGCGCCACGAAGGCTTCCAGCACGCGGGCCACGTTCTTGAACTGCGAGAACCCGACCAGGTCGCCGGCATCGTAGAAGCCGACCAGGTTGCGTACCCAGGGCAGGATGGCGATGTCGGCAATGGTGTATTCATCGCCCATGACCCAGTCGCGGCCTTCCAGGCGCTGGTCCAGCACGCCCAAGAGGCGCTTGGATTCGGCCACGTAGCGGTCGCGCGGACGCTTGTCTTCGTAGTCCTTGCCGGCGAACCGGTGGAAGAAGCCCAACTGACCGAACATGGGGCCGATGCCGCCCATCTGGAACATGACCCACTGCAGTGTCTCGTAGCGCCCCGCCGTATCGGCCGGAATGAACTGGCCCGTCTTGCTGGCCAGATAGACCAGGATGGCGCCGGATTCGAACAGCGCCAGCGGCTTGCCGTCCGGGCCATTGGGATCCAGGATGGCCGGAATCTTGTTGTTCGGGCTGAGCGACAGGAATTCGGGCGAGAACTGGTCCTGCGTATCGAAACTGACGCGGTGCGGCTCATAGGGCAGCCCCAGCTCTTCCAGCAGGATCGACACCTTCACGCCATTGGGCGTGGGCAGCGAATACAGCTGGATGCGGTCGGGATGCGCGGCGGGCCACTTCTTGGTGATGGCAAACGAATCAAGGGAGGTCATGCGAGGGGTTCTCCAGGGGAGCGGAAATTTGCAGTGGGGATTTGCGCGGTAATCCTAGCGCAAATACGGCGATTTCCGCGATATTCCCGGGTTGCCAACCCGGCTGAACGCTGGCTGTCCTAGCGCGCTCGCGGCGCGCACAGACGCCAAAGCACGCCCCGCAGCGCCACCACCGCCAGCGCGATGGGCAACACGAGGCGCCACTGCGCCAGGAACAGCTCCCGCGTCGCCTCGCCCGGCGCCCAGGTATTGCCGAACACCAGGGGCGCGGGCGGCGCCAGATAGAGCGCGAGGAGCGCGGCGGCCAGGGTTGCCGCCAGCCGCCCGCCGCGCAGCCGGCGCACCACCTGGAAGCGTTCGGCCAGCATCAGCGCGATCAACCCGGCCAGCCCTGCCATGATGGCGTCGGCGTAGAAGTCGCGGGGCCCGTACAGGTATGGCGCGTCGGGGACCACCCAGCCGTAGGCGTCGGTCGTCAGGATCGAGGTCAGGCAGGCGCCGAAAGACGCCGCGGCGGCAGCCAGCAGCAGCAGGTCACACAGACGTAGCAGGAAAGTTCGCATTTGCGGAAGGGACGTTGTTGCGCGGGAAAGAGGACCGGCCGCAGCATGCCACAGGCCGCCCGCCGGCGCTGCCCGCGACACAGCCGCCCGTCCCGGGCTACAGTGAGCGGCACCCCATCTTCCTGCCCCGGACGTCCATGCTCGCGCCCCGCCTGCTGCCAGCCTTGTTCCTGACCGCCACCCTGCTCGGGCCGGCATCGGCCGCCCCGTTGATGGACCAGCGCTACGGGCCGGATGCCGCCCAGATCGCCGACGTCTATCTGCCCGGAACTCCGGCCTCGGGCGGCGCCCCGGTGCTTGTCATCGTCCATGGCGGGTCGTGGAAGACCGGCGACAAGGCCGCGCCCGAGGTCGTCCAGAACAAGCTGACCCACTGGTTGCCGCAAGGCTATGTCATCGTGTCGGTCAACACGCGATTGCTGCCGCAGGCTCGCCCTGAAGCGCAGGCCGAGGACCTGGGCCGCGCATTGGCGTGGATCGGCCAGCGCGCCCAAACCTGGGGCGCCGACCCGGACCGGATCATCGTCATGGGGCATTCCTCCGGCGGCCACCTGCTGACGCTGCTGGCCGCCGACGAAGCCATGCGGCAACGCACGGGCGCGCGTCCCTGGCTGGCCAGCGTCGTCCTGGACGGAGCAGGCTTCGACCTGCTGGACGTCATGCCCCGCCCGCACGCCCCCTTCTATGACGAGGCCTTTGGCGCCGACCCCGCGCAATGGGCGGCGGCATCACCGGCCGCGCAACTACGCGGCCCGCAGCCGCCCGCCCTGTTCGTGTGTTCGACGCTGCGCCCCGATCCCTGCCGCCGATCGCAGCGTTATGCCGATCTGCTGAAAGCGCACGGCGGCCAGGCGGAACTGGTGGGCATCGCGCGCAACCACGCCCAGATCAACGCCGACGTGGGCGCCGACAACGACGAAACGCGCGCGATCCGCGCGTTCATCGAGGCGCAACTGCGTCGATAGCGGCAAGCAGATTCGCCCCGGCACGCGTTGTCGTGCACAATCCGGCCACGCGACCCTTCTCGCGGCCCCCACGCAGTCCCCATGACGCCTTTGCAGCACACTCCGATTACCGCGCTCGCGTTCGCCGCCGCCCTGTGGCTGCTGACGCCGGGCGTCCACGCCGCCGACACCGCCGCGCCTGAAAAATCCGTCGTCCGTTCGACGTCGCCGCCTGCCGGTATGCCCCAATATGGCGTGGGCACGCACGGCCGCAGCCTGACGCTGGCCTTGCCCGACAGACGGTCCATCGCGCTCGCCCCCAACACGCCGTACCGCCTGTTCCTGACCGGCAAGAACGACGCAATCCAGAACACCCCCAGCAACGACGGCATCCTGCACGGCGTCACCGACGCGCAAGGCCGCACCGCCTGGGTCTGGACCGAGCAGCCGCACGCCGCCACCGACTTCACGCTGATCCGTCGCGTCGGCGACGGCGCGTGGGGCCACTTCTTCCAACTGAATTCCAGTGGCGACAACACGCCGCTGCCAGCCTGGCCGTACATCCTGACGCTGCGCCAACGCTGGGGCGAACAGTGGGTCGACCTGGGCTACACCACCCGCCAGGGCGCCACGGCCTACTTCAGCCACGACGTGCCCGCCAGCCCCCTGTCCCTGTCGATCGACGGCGCGGTCACCGACAACGCGGCATGCTTTGCCGAGCTGGACGCCATCAATCTCAAGTTCGCGCAGAAGGACGTGGACGGCGCCAAGCAATTGATCAGCGCCATGCGCTGCGCCGACACCCCGCAGCAACAACTGGACCTGGCCCACCTGCTGTTGATGGTCGGCCAGCACGACCAAGCCCGGCAATGGATACAGCGCGCCCGCCAGTGGCGCTTCCCGGAATCGCTAAAACGCCCCACGAAGGCCGTGCTGCAAGACCGCCTGAACCTGGAACGCCTGCTGGGCATGCCGGACCTTGCGCTGGCCGACACGCAGGTGCTGCAGCAACGCCAAGCCAGACGCGGCCGTGCACGGCAGCCCGACGAACCGGATCTGGCCAACGAAATCGCTTATTACCTGGCGGACTTTCCCGGCTTTTTGCCGCAGGCCGAAGCGCAGGTGCGCGAGTCCATCCGCCGCACCGGCACCAACCCGTACAACCAGGGAACACTGGGTTGGATCCTGGCGCTGCGAGGCGACACGGACGAAGGCCTGCGCCTGATGCACGAGTCCTACCGCGACATTCCGCGCAACGAAGAAATCGTGGCCGACTATGGCCTGACGCTGTGGCGGCACGGCCAGCCGGAACGGGCGGCGCGGCTGTGGGATCAAGCGCAAGCGCAGTGCGTGTGGGGCCGGCGCATGTTTGACGCGATGCGCCAGGTCGGATATCCGCATCCGTACTTCCAAGCGACCAGCTCCCCCGCCGTGGAAGGCTATCGGCAGCGCTGCGATCGGCCGTGGACCAAACCGAAAACCCAGGCAGCCGCTTCCCGCGACGGCACGGGCAAGTCCGGTTAGTCCGGGATCACCGGATACGTATCGAAGGTCTCTTTCACCAATTCCCGCAGCCAGACGATGGCGGGATCTTGATGAAAGCGCGGATGCCAATGCTGCCGCAACGCGAAGGACGGCAACGGCATCGGGGGTTCAAGCACCCGGACCGATCCGTAGCCGGCGAACACGTTGCCCAATTCCTGAGGCACGGTCGCGATCAGGTCAGGGTGCTGGTCGATCAGCAGCGGCACCACCAGGAAATGCGGAGTCGACAGGTAGATGTTGCGTTTGATCCCCTGCTCTTCAATCGCGCTGTCGTAGGCTTCGGACGACCTTCCCGCCAGCGTCACGACGATCTGCGGCATCCGCTGGAACTGCTCCAGCGTCATCGTGTCCCCTACCTCTGTGTTCTTGACGCTGACCAACGTGACGAACTTGTGCATGAACAGCTGCTGCTGGAACAAGCCGGACGGCGCGGCCCGCAGCGACCCCAGCACCAAATCGACTTCCCCGGATGCCAGCAGGGGTTCGATCTGCGCCACGGGCACCTGCCTGGACCGCAGCGTGCAATGCGGCGCCAGCTTGCGCAGGCGCTTGATCAGGGGCGGCAGGAAGACCAGCTCGCCCATGTCGGTCATGCACAGCGTGAAAGCGCGTCTGGCGACCGCAGGGTCGAACTGCGCCTGAGACAGCACCTGCGCCCTGATCGTCGCCATCAGATCCAGCACGGTCGGCGCCAGGCTTTCTGATTTAGGGGTGGGTTGCATGCCCTGCCCCGTCTTCACGAACAACGGGTCGTCGAAAAACGACCGCAGCCGGTTGACTGCATGGCTCATCGCGCTTTGCGACAGGCCCAGCTGTTCGCCCGCGCGCGTCACGCTGCGTTCGCGCAGCAGGCTGTCGAAAACCGCCAGCAGATTCAGGTCGAACTTCTCGTTATGCATGACGTGCATTTCCAGTATTAGACCCATGACATTGACGCATATTCTGCGTCTGCCTATCTTGCTGTCAAGCGCCGCGCAGATCGGCGTTCCGACAAGGAGACAAATCTTGAAACCCCAAAATCGCCTCATCTCAGGGGCGCTGTTTTCCTGCGCCCTGCTTTCCTGTAGCCCCGCTATCGCCGACATCAACGTCGGCGTCGTCCTGTCGCTGACCGGACCCGCCGCGTCGCTGGGCGTACCGGCGAAAAATGCCATCGACCTGCTGCCCCGCGAACTCGCCGGCGAGGCGATCCGCTACATCGTCCTGGACGATGCCTCCGATACGACCCAAGCCTCCCGCGCCTTTCGCCGCCTGGTCGACGAACACAAGGTGGACGTGATCCTGGGCACCTCGGTCACGCCTTCGACCTTGGCGCTGGTGCCCATCGCGCTGGAAAAGCAGGTGCCGCTGCTCAGCCTGGCTGCCAGCGTCAAGATCGTAGAGCCGATGGACCCGCAACGGCGCTGGGTGTTCAAGGCCATCCAGAACGAAAACCTCATGGTCGCCGCCACGCTTGCCCACATGAAAGCCCAAGGCGTCAAGACGTTGGGCTACATCGGCTTTGCAGATGCCTATGGCGATAGCTGGTTGGCTGAAACGCGCGCGCAAGCCGAACCCGCCGGCATCAAGGTGGTGGCGGCAGAGCGTTACGTGAAAACCGACACCAGCGTCACCGCGCAGACCTTGAAACTGCTGGGCGCACGCCCTGACGCCGTGTTGGTGGCGGCCTCCGGTACGCCCGGCGCCCTGCCCCAGAAGTCGCTACGCGAACGCGGCTATCAAGGGGGGATCTATCAAACCTATGGCATCGCCAACCGCGAGTTCCTGCGCATCGCCGGCAAGGATGCCGAAGGCGCGGTCTTCGCCGTCGGCCCGGTGGTGGTCGCCAGTCAGCTGGACCCCGCCAACCCGATCCGCGCGGTCGCCACCGACCTGACTCAACGCTACGAGGCCGCCTACGGCAAGGATTCCATGTCGGTCTTCGCCGCCAATGCCTGGGATGCCAGCATCGTGCTCCAACATGCGTTGAAGACCGCAATGGGCACGGCAAAGCCCGGCACCGTCGAATTCAGGTCCGCTTTGCGGGACGCGCTGGAGGGCACGCGCGACGTCGTGACGTCGCAAGGCGTATCCACCATGTCGCCCAACGACCACGTCGGATACGACGCCCGCGCCGCCGTCATGGTCCAGATCAAGAACGGCGCTTGGCGCTACGTGCAATAGGAGCAGGATCATGTTCGTCAAAAACACCTGGTATGTGGCCGCCTGGGACAACGAAGTCGGCGACGAAGGCCTGTTCTCGCGCACCATCATCGGCGTCCCGGTGCTGATGTATCGAGATAGCGCCGGCCGGCTGGTGGCGTTGGAGGACCGCTGCTGCCACCGCGGCGCACCGCTGTCCGTGGGGCGGCGCGAAGGCGACTGCGTGCGCTGCCTGTACCACGGCCTGAAATTCGACGCGACCGGCGCGTGCGTGGAAGCGCCCGCCCAGCCCCGCATCCCGCCGCAGGCCCGCGTGCGGACCTTTCCCGTCGAAGAACGGCACCGCTGGATCTGGATCTGGATGGGCGACCCGGAGCGCGCCGACAGGTCGCTGATTCCGGACACGCAGTGGCTGGACCATCCCGACTGGCGCAGCCAGGACGGCTACATTCACTATGACGTCAACTACCTGCTGATCGCCGACAACCTGCTGGACTTCTCGCATCTGCCGTTCGTCCACCCCACGACGCTTGGCGGCAGCGAAGACTACGCGGCGGTGTCGCCCAAGGTGGAGCGGCTGGCCGACGGCGTGCGCATCACACGCTGGACCATCGACACGGAGGCGCCCGCGTTCGCCACCAAGGTCAAGCAGTGGCCCGGCCGGGTCGACCGCTGGAACATCTACAACTTCACCATTCCCGGCATCCTGCTGATGGATTCCGGCATGGCGCCCACCGGCACCGGCGCGCAGGAAGGCAGACGCGAGGATGCCGCCGAATTCCGAGGCTGTCAGGCACTGACACCGGAAACGGAAAACTCGACGCACTATTTCTTCGCGCACCCGCACAATTTCGCGATCGATCAGCCCGAGGTGACCGCGTCCATTCATCAAAGCGTAGTCGCCGCGTTCGACGAAGACCGCGACATCATCACCGCGCAGCAACGCTCCTTGTCGCTGGCGCCGGACTTCAAGATGGTGCCGCTGTCCATCGACGCCGCGCTGTCGCAATTTCGCTGGGCCGTGTCACGGCGGCTGGAGCAAGAGCAGCAGCAGCCCGCCGTCATTCCGATTTCCCCGTCACGGGAAGTGGCCTGACATGGTGCCGCTGATCATCACCCGCATTACGCGTGAGGCCGACGGCGTGCGGGGATTGGAGCTGCGCAGCCCCGACGCCGCCGACCTGCCCGCCTATGCCGCGGGCGCCCACGTCGACGTGGATCTGGGCAACGGCCTTATTCGGCAGTATTCGTTGTGCGGCGATCCAGCCGATCGGGGCACCTACCGGCTGGCTGTCGGACTAGCCGCCGATTCGCGTGGGGGGTCGCGCCATATCCACAAGGCGTTGCGCGAAGGCGACGTGCTGAACGTCGGCGTCCCGCGCCAGCTTTTCGGACTGCACGCGCCGGCCGCCGCACACCATTTCATTGCGGGCGGCATCGGCATCACTCCCATCCTCAGCATGATCCTCGCCTGCGAACAACGACGGGAACCCTGGACGCTGCTGTACTGCGCGCGAAGCCGCAAGCACGCTGCTTTCCTGAGCGAGCTAGCCGCCTACGGCGATCGCGTCCACTTGCACTTCGACGACGAGCAAAGCGGCGCGCGTTGCGATCTGGACAAGCATCTGTCCAATACCCAGCAGATGGCTTCTCATGTCTATTGCTGCGGGCCCGGGCCCTTGATGGATGCGGTCGCGCGGGCCTGCGAACGCCAGCGCATACCCGAAGAGAAGCTGCATGTTGAACGCTTTTCCGCACCTGCAGCGCATGCCGACGCCCGCGATTCGGCGTTCACCGTCGTGCTGGCCCGAAGCGGCGGGCGCTACGAGGTGCCCGCCGGAGAATCGGTGCTGGATGTGCTGGAGGCAGCTGGCGTCGCCTGGCCGCATGCCTGCCGTGAAGGGCTTTGCCGCAGCTGTGAAGCGGGCGTGCTGTCCGGCAAGGTAGATCACCGCGACTATGTGCTGAGCGATGAGGAGCGCGCCGGCAACCGCAGCATAATGGTTTGTGTATCCCGCGGCTGCGGCACGCTGGAGTTGGACATCTAGCGCTGCGCCCTATAATCGTCTTCATACGCTGCACGCTACGCGCCTGCTGAGGGGCAGCCGCAGGAGACCGTCATGAATTCCCCGTTCAAGCACCTGATCGCCCTGCTTGCCGCCGCTTTCCTGCTTGGCGGCTGCGCCTCTGGCAACGGGGGCCCGCCCCACCCGGGCGCCGTCAATCCCTACAGCAGCGGCGGCTTCCACGATGCCGGGCCCAATTACCCGGATACCGGCCGCTAGGCCACCCGATCAAGCCCCGTCCCGGATTGCCGCGATCACGCTGTTCAGCTCCGCGTCGCGATCCGGTTCGTTCGCGCTGGCGTAGCGCGGTTCCGGGTAGGCTGCCAGCTGCACCACCACCAGCGCGTGGCGGCGGTCGATGTAGATGCGCTGGCCGGAATGCCCCATGGCCATCATCGCGCCGTCGTCGCGCAGCCACCAGCTATAGCCGTACGCCGTCAGCCCCAGCGCCTGGCGGCTGGCCGAATGAAAGGCCTCGGGCACCCTGTGGGCCACGGCGCCCGCCTGATCAATCCAGCCTTCGGGCAGCACCCGCTGGCCACCGATCACGCCGTCGTCCAGCACGAATTGTCCCACCCGGCCCAGATCCCGCAACGTCATCCCGGCGCGGCTGCCGCCGATCTCCTGGCCGCCTTCGGACTCCAGCGTGTAGAAGGCGTCGAACTCCATCCCGTAGGGCTGCCAGATTTTCTGCGACAGATAGTCGGCCAGCGTCCCGCCGGTGGCGGCGGAAAGCAATGCACCCAGCAGATAGGTATCGCCCGTGTTGTAGTGCCACACGGCGCCCGGCGCATGCAGCCGCCGGCACGCCCGCAGCAACGCCAGCACGCCCCCCGGCACCTTGTCCGCCAGCGACTTGCTGTAGCGGTTCACGTCCGATTGCTTGTCCGTGTAATCCTCGGTCCACTCCATGCCCGACGACATCGTCAGCAGATGGCGCACGGTCACCTGATCGTTGGCGCAGCCCTGCATGGCGGGCAGGTAGCGCGTTACGGGATCATCGATGCTGTGGATGGCGCCGTCCTGCACGGCCGCGCCCACCAGCAGCGACGTCACCGACTTGATGGTGGACATCGTGGACCAGCGGTCGTGCGGCTGCAGGCCCAGGCCGTAGCGTTCCAGCACCACCCGGCCTGCGCGCATCGCCAGCAGCCCGGCCACGTTGTTGCGGTCCATGAATTCCGGCAGCCCACGCCGCACGCCATCGGATTCGTACTGCACGCGCGCTTCGGGGCCGCGCTCCAATTCGCGGGTCACCGAGCCACGCGCCACGCTGCGGGTGGCGAACAACTGATCGACGATGCGGTAGCCATAAGCTTGCAGGCACGGCGGCCACAGCAGGAAGTCTTCGCTGCGGGGCAGATGGATGGCTGGCTGGGCGATGGCGGCGGAAGGAAAAGACAGGTCGGTCATGGGCACGGTGCGATGCGTGACTTCCCGCCGGCGATGCGGCGGTGCGGATGGGAGGGGACGGGGGGTCAATCGTTCTGGATGCCCAGCCGCTTGATGATCGGCCCCCAGGTCGCGGATTCGCGCTGCATGGCTTGCGCCACGGCCTGCCCGCCGAACTCGGCGGGCGGCAGCATATAGATCTGCGCCATCTGCGCCCGCGCGTCGGGGTCGGCCCAGAATTTCTGCGTGGCCTCGGTCAGCTGTGCAAGCACGGCGGGCGGCGTCCCTTTGGGAGCCATCAGGCCATACCAGCCGTCGCTGGGGAAATCGGTGGCGCCCACTTCGTAAATGGTGGGTACATCGGGAAGCTCGGCCACGCGCTGGCTGCCGAAAACCACCAGCGGCACCGCCTTGCCCGTCTTGATCTGCGGAATCGCTCCCGAAAGCGCATCCGCCGTCAAATCGATCTGCCCACCCACCAGGTCCATCATGGCGGGCGCCGCGCCCTTGTAAGGCACGTGCGACATCTCCAACCCGAAATGCTGCGCCAGGAAGGCCACGTTCAAATGCGTGGAATTGCCCATCCCGGCAGAGCCGTAGTTCAAGACGCCGGGCTTGCTCTTGGCGACCTTGACCAGATCCTGGACGCTCTTGATGCCGCTGGCCGGGTTCGTCACCAGCACCTGCGAAGTACCGGCGATCATCGTCACCGGATCAAAGTCGCGCACCGGGTTGTAGGCCAGGGTCTTATACGAGAACGGGTTCAAGGACATGTTCGACGTGCTGCCGAACAGCAGCGAATAGCCATCCGCGGGCTGCTTGGCGACGAAGGCCGCGGCAATGCTGCCGTTGGCGCCCGGCTTGTTCTCGACGATCACCGTGCCGCCGATCGCCTTGGCCACATAGCTGGCCCAGGCGCGCGCCAATGCGTCCGCCGCACCGCCGGCGGACACCGGCACCACCACGGACACCGGCTTGGCCGGAAAGCTCGCCTGCGCCGATGCCGGCCCGGCCAGGACGGCGCCCAGGCCTGCCGCCACCAGGAATCGGCACAGCGCCACCCGCAGAAAGCTGAGGGGCGCAGCCGGGGCAGCAAAACGGGGTGACAGCGTGGGGACCATGGCGGCTCACAGAATGGCGGGTGTGGGAATGCGGCGAATGAGCAGCGATGTTAGGAGCGCCACTAATTGCCGTCCAATGCATAATTGGCTTACCTTCCATAATCAAAATGAATAATTCTGGCAGGCCGCATGAATCTTCAGCAGTTGGACCATTTCCTGGCCGTCGTGGAAACCCAATCCTTTAGCCGCGCCGCCGACAAGCTGCACCTGACCCAGCCCGCGCTTAGCCGCAGCATCCAGGCACTGGAAGAGGAATTGGGCGGCCCGCTGCTGGAGCGCGGCAAGAACAAGACGCTGACCGCCCTGGGCGAGTTGGCGTTGGCCCGCGCGCGCCGGGTGCGCGTCGAACTGGCCGAACTGCGGCGCAGCGCCAAGATCCTGGCGAACGTGGAAGCCGGCACGCTGCGCCTGGGGCTGGGCCCCGCCCCGACGGCGATGCTGTCCGTGCGCCTGCTGCAGCACATGATGCAGCGCTATCCCGCCATCAAGGTGCAGCTAAGCGGCGGCACCGCCGACATGCAATTGCAGGAACTGCGCGAAGGCGCCGTCGACGCGCTGATCCTGCACCGTAGCCAGGTCCCGCCGGACGACGACCTGAACCTGGACCTGTTCCCGCGCACCCCGCTGGGCTTCGTCTGCCGCGCGGGGCATCCGCTGGAGCACCGCCACGCGCTCAGCTTCGCCGAACTGCGCAAGTACCCGCTGGCGGCCAGCGGCCGCGCGATGAGCAATGACGTTATCCACCGCTTGAATGAATACTTCGGCAACCGCACGCACTTCTACGATGCGATCCAGTATCAGTCGAACGATGTGAACGCCCTGGTGGAAGTGGTGCGCCGCACGGACGCCGTGTTCTTCGGTGTGCTGCAGGTGGCGCGCGCCTTGCTGGACCGCGGCGAGCTGGTGCTGCTGCACCTGTCGCCGCCGCTGCCGCTGAGTTCGGAATTCATGTTCGTGACGCTGGACGGCAAGACGCCGCCGCCCGCGCTGGAAAAGGTCCGGGACTGGTGCGCGGCGCAGATGGCGGGCTAGGGCTAGCCCGGCTGCGCCAGCAGGCGCTGGATCTCGGCCTCGGTCTCGGCATAGTTGCCCTCGCCAAAATGCCGGTAGACGATCTGGCCCTGCTTGTCGATCAGGTAGACCGCCGGCCAGTACTGGTTGCGGTAGGCCTCCCAGGTGGCGTAGCGGTTGTCCTGCGCGACCGGGTACGTGATGCCAAAGCGCTCCAGCGCCTTCTGGACATTGGGCGTGGAGCGTTCGAAGGGGAACTCGGGCGTGTGCACGCCCACCACGACCAGGCCCTGGTCCTTGTATTTCTGATGCCAGCTGGTGACGTACGGCAGCGTGCGGATGCAGTTGATGCAGGTGTAGGTCCAGAAATCCACCAGCACCACCTTGCCGCGCTGCGACGCCAGCGTCAGCGGCGGACTATTGAGCCAGTTTTCGATACCGGTGAATTCAGGCGCGGGGACCGGCGTGGCGGCGGCCTGCGCGGCGCCGGGCACTACCGAGGCCGCCAGCGACGTGGCCAGCAACGCGCCCAGCGCGATCTTCTTCATGGAAGCAAACATGGTCGGACTCCTTGGGGTCAGTGAAGATAGGTCAACAACAATCGTTCAGTTGAAAAGGTTGCTGATCCAGGCATAGGCCAGGATGTCGTACTGGAAATAGATGGCGGCCGCGGTCAGGACCAGCAGCACGCCGAAGCCCTGTTGCAAGCGATGCGTGTAGCGCGACAGCCCACGCACCCGGGCGGCGATGGCCTGGCCGCCATAGGCGATGGCCAGCATGGGAATGCCGGCGCCGATGGCGAACACCAGCAGCAAGGTGCTGGACTGCGTCAGGTCCTGCGCCTTGGCGGCCAGCACCAGAATCGACGCCAGCACCGGGCCCGCGCAGGGCGTCCACACGGCGCCCAGCGACAGCCCCAACAGAAAGCCGCCGGCATTCCCGCTGCCGCCCCCCCCCGGCGCGGAACGCCAGCTGCTGCAACGGTCCGCCAAAGCGGGCGATCAGGCGGTCATAGGGTTGCGGCCAGATGCGCACCAGCCCAAACAGCGCCAGCAACGCCACCGAGGTGGACCGCACGGCTTCATGCACCGAGGCATTCAGGTTCGACAGCAGACTGAGCGCGATGCCCAGGCCGGCGAACGCCAGCACAAAACCGGACACGACAAACAAGGGACGCATCCGGTCGGGACGTTCCAGCGAGGTGCCAAGCAGCACCGGCAACAAGGGCAGCACGCACGGCGACGCGATGGTCAGCATGCCGGCCAACAGGGCGATGGGGGTGTTGATCAGGTCCATGGGGTGTCCTTTGGAAAGAGGCCCCATTGCACCCGCGGCACGTATCCGGCTTGTGCCGGTTTAGCGCCGTTTTTCCCGCTTATGTATCTGCCGCCGGCGCGTATACAGTACGACACACATCCCGGCTCGGGCGGCGCTATAAACCGTTCATCGCAGTCTGTGGAGACCCTCCGATGAAACGCTTTCTTGCCGTCCTGTTGCTGCTGTTCGGCGGCTTTACCGCCGAAGCCGCCAAGCCGTTCCAGTGCCAATTGATCGCCAATTCCCGCCCGCGCCGGGATCCCCTGCCCCCGGTATCATGAACGGCACGCCCTCCCATCCCAGAAAGGCATCCGCAGATGGATCACGTTGATCACGTCATGATCGTCGACGACGATCGCGAAATACGCGAACTGGCCGGCAACTTCCTGAAGAAGAACGGCCTGGCCGTCACGCTGGCGGCCGACGGCCGGCAGATGCGGACGCTGCTGGAAAGCCTGTCCGTCGACCTGATCGTGCTGGACATCATGATGCCCGGCGACGACGGCCTGGTGCTGTGCCGCGAGTTGCGCAGCGGCAAGCACCGCCGCATCCCCATCCTGCTGCTGACGGCGCGCAGCGACGACATGGACCGCGTCCTTGGCCTGGAAATGGGCGCAGACGACTATCTGGTCAAACCCTTCGTCGCGCGCGAACTGCTGGCCCGCATCAAGGCGATCTTGCGGCGCACGCGCATGCTGCCGCCCAACTTCCAGGTGACGGAACCGGGGCGCGAGATCACGTTCGGCGACTGGCGCCTGGACACCACCGCGCGCCATTTGCTGGATGCCGACGGCACCATCGTGTCGCTCAGCGGCGCTGAATACCGGCTGCTGCGCGTCTTTCTCGACCATCCGCAACGCGTGCTGAACCGCGACCAGCTGCTGAACCTGACGCAAGGCCGCGACGCCGACTTCTTTGGCCGGTCCATCGACCTGCTGGTCAGCCGGCTGCGCCAGCGCCTGCGCGAAGACGCGCGCGAACCGATGTACATCAAGACCGTGCGCAGCGAAGGCTATGTGTTCTCGGCCGCCGTCGACGTCTCGGAACCCGATCAGTGAACACTGCCGCCCCGCGCCGTTTCGGATGGCCCGGCACGCTGGTCGCGCGCCTGTTCCTGATCTTCCTGGCCGGCCTGCTGCTGGCGTACGGCCTGTCTTTCGCCTCGTTGTTCTACGAACGCTACAACGCCACCAAAAGCATGATGCTGGGCGATCTGGAGCGCGACGTCGCCATCGCCATGGACATCCTGGACCGCCTGCCCGCCGCGGAACGCCCCGCCTGGCTACCCCGCCTGTCCAGCGGCAACCGCGAATACCGCCTGGGCAACGGCGACGCAGACCAGCCGCTTGAACTGGATGCGGCCCGCAGCGTCGCGCAGTCCATTCAGGCAGCGCTGGGCAACGCGCGCCCCGCAACGATACGGGCCATGGCGGACGACCCCCGCCATATCCAGGCGCGCGTCGTCTTGTCCGATGGGCAGCCCGTGATCCTGGACATCCACCTGTCGTCAATGCGCCCTGCGCCATGGCTGGGCATCGTGCTGGCGGTGCAACTGCTGCTGTTGATCGGCTGCGCCTGGCTGGCCGTGCGCCTGGCGGTGCGTCCGCTGACGCGGCTGGCGCGCGCCGCCGAAGCGCTGGACCCGAATGCCAAAAGCCCCCTGCTTAGCGAGAATGGCCCCGCCGAGGTGGCGCACGCCGCCGTCGCGTTCAACGCCATGCAGACACGCATCGCCGCCCACGTGGCCGAACGCATGCAAATACTGGGCGCCATCTCGCATGACCTGCAGACGCCGATTACCCGCATGAAGCTGCGCACGGAATTCATGGATGCCTCTGTCGACCGCGACAAGCTGGCGCAAGACCTGAATGAAGTAGAGCGCCTGGTGCGCGAAGGCATCGACTACGCGCGCAGCGCCCACGGCAAGGTGGAAACGCCTGCGCGCGTGGAGCTTGCCGCATTTCTGGAAAGCCTGGTCTATGACTACCAGGACACCGGCAAGGCGGTCAGCCTGTCGGGCGACCGTGCCGGGCCGCTGTCGACCCGGCCACACGCCTTGCGGCGCGTGTTGGGCAACCTGATCGACAACGCCCTGAAGTTCGCGGGTGCGGCAGAGGTCCGCGTCGAGGCTCCCGAAGGCGGCCCCGTGTCGATCTACGTGCTGGACCGCGGGCCTGGCATTCCCGCGCATGAACTGGACGCCGTGCTGCAACCCTTCTATCGCCTGGAAAGTTCGCGCAACCGCGACACGGGCGGCACCGGACTGGGCCTGGCCATTGCGCAGCAATTGGCGGAAGTCCTAGGTGCCAAGCTGATCCTGAGCCCCCGCGATGGCGGTGGCTTATCCGTTGAACTGCGCATCGCCCGCTGACGCCATCCCTGCCCTGGAGCCTCCCATGAAACGCCTCTTCGCCATCGGGCTACTGGTAGCGGCATCCACGGCGGGCGCCGCGCCCGCCACCACGGTTGAAATCCTGTCGACCGGCCAGCAATTTGCCGAAGGCACTATCTTCGTCGGCCCAACGCTCTACTACGTGGACTACGGCCGCTCGGCCGTCTACCGCCTGGAGGACAAGCAGCCCCGGCAAGTGTGGCGGCACGCCGGCAGCGGCGCCAACGGCTTGGTCCAGGATGGGGAAGACCTGCTGGTGGCCGGCTACGACAACGGCACCATCGTGCGCATCAGCCTCACGGGAGACACCCTCGCCGTCTATGACCACGACGATGCCGAACGCCCCTTTGTGCTGCCCAACGACCTGGCGTCGGACGGACGCGGCGGCATCTACTTCACCACGTCAGGCGATGAGGGCGACACGCTGGGCAAGGTCTACTACCTGGCGCCGGGCGCACTGCCCCATGAGGTCGCCGACGGCATCTACAACGCCAACGGCGTGGTGGTTTCGCCCGACGGCAAGACGCTGTATGTGGCCGAGAGCAGCACCGACCGCCTGTTCCGCTTTGATATCGGCGCCGATGGCATGCTGTCCCATAAGCAGGAATTCCTGGCGCTGGATACCGTGCTGGCCGACGGCATCAACCCGCGCCACACGCCCGACGGCGTCCGCATCGACCGCCAAGGCCGGCTGTTCGTCAGCCTGTATCACGGCGGGGGGTTCGCCGTGTTCGCGCCTGACGGAAAGCTGCTGGCGCGGGTGGACCTGCCCGGCCAGCATCATGCGAACCTGGCCTTGACGCCCGATGGAAAGTTCGTGGAAGGCACCATCGCCAACGACGGCGAGGTCGATGGGTACCTTGGCGCGTTGTACCGCGTCGCCAATCCCGTATCAGGCGGCTGACAACGCGCCCGACTTCAAGAGGGGCGCCAGAATACCCGCCGTGTAGACCCGCGCCACCTTCTCCAGAAACGCCGTGAAGTCGGTCTTGGCGGCATGGTCGGCGCGGTCCGAGATCACGCGCATCACCGCAAACGGAATGCCGAACTCAAAGCAAACCTGCGCCATCGCCGCGCCTTCCATCTCGACGCACAGCGCATCAGGCAAGCGCTTGCGCAACGCCTGGGCTTCGTCATTGCGGCTGACGAAGATGTCGCCGGTCGCGATCAACCCCGCATGGACTTTGGGCTGGGCAAACGTGGCGCCCGCGGTATGGCCCGCTGCCCCGTAGCGCCGGACGAATTCCTGGGCGCTGTCGTGCAGCAGCCTGCTCAGGGCGGCATCTGATTCGAACTGCACCCGACCCAGCAAGGGGATCTCGTGCTGGCCGAATAGGGGCCTGGCATCCATGTCGTGCTGCATCAGGGTAGTGGCCACCACCACGTCGCCCACGTCCACCTCCGCATGCAGGCCGCCCGCCAACCCCGTGAAGATCACCTTCGACACCTGGAACTCCCGGATGACGATAGACGCCGTGGCAGCCGCCGCCACCTTGCCGATGCGGCTGAGCGCGATGACGCACGGCGTGCCCCACAACGTGCCCACGTGAAAATCGCGCATGGCGATACGGTGAATCGTCGCGCCCGGTTCCATCGCCGCCAGCAGGTCGGCGATTTCTTCGTGCAACGCGCCGAGGATGGCGAGACGTTCCATGGTGTCCTTTGAGATGTCTGGCGACATGGCTGAATGCCGCGCACGAGGAACATACTTTAAAAGGCGTCGGGGTATCAACAGGCGGCGGTGCGTTCTGTCTGTTGCGTGCTTCGTTCTATGTGGGGTGTGCGATGCGCGGAGTTCTGTACCCCAACGTATCCAATCGGCCGGGCGATACAAGGCTGTGCATTATCGCCACCCAGGCGACACAAGCCGGATACAGGCACTTGTTGCAATGCAGGCTCCATTCCAACCCTGCGGTCACGCCGCAGCATCACCCGGAGTCATCATGGCCAAGCAACTTGAAGAAGTCCTCTATACCGCCAACACCCACACCACCAGCGGCCGCGACGGCACGGGCCGCAGCAGCGACGGCGCGCTGGACGTGCAACTGAGCCCGCCCGGGTCCGGCAAGCCGGGCACGAATCCCGAACAACTGTTTGCGGTGGGGTACTCCGCCTGCTTCATGGGCGCCATGCGGCGAGCCGGCGCGACGCATGGCATCACCCTTCCCAAGGACGTGGCCATCGACGCCAGCGTGTCGCTCGGCAAGGTCGACAACGGCGAGAACTTTGCGCTGGGCGTGGTGTTGGCGGTGTCGCTGCCCGGCTTGGAAGAGGACCAGAAGCGGCTGCTGGTGGAAGCCGCGCATCAGATGTGCCCGTACTCGCGCGCGATCAAGGACAACGTGGACGTGCGGTTCAAGATCATTTAAGGCAAAAAAACCCCGGCGATCGCTCGCCGGGGACGTCCCTGCACACACAACACAGCTTGCTCAGTTCGCGAACACCTTGATCTGGTCGCTTTTCAGCACATCCGGCGTCAGGCTCTTTTCGATCCAGGCCATTGACGTGTCCTCCACGCCCGGGGTGACCAGTTCGGCCGGCACGATGGTGATGTCGGCCAGCACCTTGAACGGGTACTTGTCGCTCTTCTTGGTCACGCCGAACAGCTGCGCTTCCAGGCCCTGGCCGTCGGCGCGGTGCATCTTGACGTCGCGGCCGTAGCCCTTGAAGGTCACGTCGTGCATGGCGGCGGCCACTTGTTCGGGGCTGGGCCAGGCGCCGCCGTTGTCCTTGATGGCTTTTTCGTAACCGGCTTTCAGGCCCTGGATGGCTTGCACCATGTGGTAGACCGAGTAGATCGGGTAGGCGCCGGTCTTGTCGTGGAATTTCTTCACGAAAGCCTGGTGCTGCGGATCGTCCTTGGTTTCCGGATGCAGGAAGTAGTGATCGCCGCGGGCGCCCACGTACACGCCTTCAGGCAGGGCATTGCCCAGGCGCTCCAGCGAGCTTTCGGCCAGCGAAAGCACGAACGTGGAGTTCTTGAACAGGTTGCGCTGCGACGCCTGGCGCACGAAGTTGTCCAGGTCGCCGCCCCACGAGGTGGACACGATGACGTCCGGGCGCAGCGCTTGCAGGCGGCTGATCTCGGTGGAGAAGTCGGCGGCGCCGAACTTGGGGAACATCTCGGCCACGACCTTGACGTCCGGCTTGAACTTCTTCAGCGCGGCCAGGAAGATGTCGCGCGAATCGCGGCCCCAGGCATAGTCCTGGTTGACGATGGCGATGGTCTTGAAGTCGGGCTTGACCTTCATCAGGTACAGGACCTGGGCGACCATTTCTGTGGTGGCGTTGGCCTGGGTGCGGACGACGTACTTGTATTTCTTGCCTTCCAGCGCCTTTTCCGTGCCGCAGTCCCACAACACGTTCAGCACCTTCAGGTCTTCGGCCACGGGCGCGACGATGTTGCAGTGGCCGCTTGAGATGGCTGACAGCATGACGCGGGTGCCGCCTTCGGCCAGCCGGCGGTACTCGGACAACAGCTTTTCACCGCCGCCGCCTTCGTCGATATAGCTGGGCACCAGTTTGACGCCGTCGATGCCGCCCGCGGCGTTGATGTCCTGGATCAGGATTTCGGCCGCGTCGCGGGCCGGCACGCCGAATACCGACGCCGACCCCGACAGGAAGGTCGAAATGCCGATGTTCAGTTCCTTGGGCTTGTCGGCGGCGCCCGCAAGCGCCGTGAAGCCTGACAGCAGGGTGGCGCCCAACAGGGCAGCCAGTCTTGAGGTTTTCATGGTCTTGTCTCCAGTGTTGTAGTCGGGTCTATGCCCTTAGAAAACGATGGCGTCGCGCAGGCTGCCGCCGGTAGCGAGGTGATCGAACCCCTCGTTGATCTGGTCCAGCGAAAAGGACTTGCCCATCATCCGGTCCACCGGCAACTGGCCGGCTTTGTACAAGTCGATGTACCGGCTGATGTCGATGGCGGGCACGCCCGACCCCAGATAGCTGCCGCGGATGTCGCGCTCTTCGCCCACCATCTGCGACAGCGACAAGGGGAAGCTGAACTTCGGGTTGGGCAGGCCCGACGTGACGGTGGCCCCGCCACGCCGGGTCAGTTTGTAGGCGGTCTCGAAGGCGGGCACGGCGCCGGCCATGTCGAAGCCGTAGTCGACGCGGCCGCCGGCCAGGTCGAACAGGTCGTCGTCCGTCTTCACCTGCTTCGGGTTGACGGTATGGGTCGCGCCCAACTCCCGGGCCAAGGCCAGCTTTTCGTCGCTGAGATCGACGGCGACCACGCGGCGCGCACCGGCGGCCACCGCCGCCAGCAAGGCGCTTAGCCCCACGCCGCCCAGCCCCACGATGGCGGCGGTGTCGCCGGCCTTGATGCGGGCGCGGTTCAGCACCGCACCCGCGCCGGTCAGCACGGCGCAGCCGAAGAGCGCGGCTTCGCGATGGCTGAGTTCAACGTTGACCTTCACGCAGGACCGGCGCGAGACCACCGCGTATTCCGCGAAGCAGGACACGCCGGTATGGTGGTTGAGGTATTCGCTGCCGATATGCAGGCGGCGGTCGCCGCCCAGCAGCGTGCCTTGGGTGTTGGCGGCGGCGCCCGGCTCGCACAGCGCGGGCCGGCCTTCCATGCAGGGGTTGCAGCAGCCGCAGCTGGGCACGAACACCATGGCGACGTGGTCGCCGGGCTTCAGGTCCGTGACGCCGGGGCCGGTTTCCACGACCTCGCCGGACGATTCGTGGCCCAGCACAATGGGCACCCCGCGCGGGCGGTCGCCATTGATCACCGACAGGTCGGAATGGCACAGCCCCGCCGCTTTGATCTTCACCAGCACTTCGCCCGTGCCGGGCGGGTCCAGTTCGATCTCGGTGATGCTCAATGGCCGGGTCTGGGCGTAGGGGCCTTCCACCCCTACGTTACGCAACAACGCCGCTTTGATTTTCATGCGCCTGACACCCACGGTAGAGAGAAGGCGGCCCGGCATGCGCCGGGCCTGTCGAAAACGATCAGACGGTACGGCCGCCGTCCACGGGGAATTCCACGCCAGTGATGAATTCCGCCGCATCGCTGGCCAGGAACAGCGCTGCCGCCGCCACGTCGGACGGTTGGCAGAAGCGGCCCAGCGGAATGGTGGAGACGAACTTGGCGCGGTTCTCGGGCGTGTCGGGCAAACCCATGAACAGTTCGAACATGCCGGTGATGCCCATCACGGGGCAGATGGCGTTGACGCGGATGCCGTCGGGCCCCAGCTCCACCGCCATGGACTTCGACAGCACGTTGACCGCGCCTTTGGACGCGTTGTACCAACTCAGGCCCGGACGCGGACGGATGCCGGCCGTCGACCCCACGTTCAGGATCACGCCGCGCTTTTGCTTGCGCATCACAGGCACCACGGCTTGCGCCATGTGATAGATCGACTTCACGTTGATGTCGAACATGCGGTCGAACATGGCCTCGTCCACGTCCAGCATCGGCTGGTTCTTGTGGGTAATGGCGGCATTGTTGACGACGATGTCGACCGAGCCGAATTTTTCCTGGCAGACGCGCACGACGTTGTCGATGTCGGCGCGACTGGACACGTCGGCCTTCACGGCCAGCGCCGCGGCCCCGACTTCGGCCGCCACGCGGTCTGCGGCTACCTGGTTGATGTCGGCGATGACGACCTTCGCGCCTTCCTTGGCGTACAGCTTGACGATGCCTTCGCCGAAACCGCTGCCCCCGCCCGTGACGATGGCGACCTTGCCTTGCAACTGACTCATGACTTGTCTCCGGATAGCTTGGCGATCACTCGCCATAGAATTGGATGATCGTTTTGGTCGTGCTCATTTCTTCCAGGGCGATGAAGCCCTTCTCGCGCCCGTGGCCGCTTTTCTTGACGCCGCCGAACGGCAGTTCCACGCCGCCGCCCGCGCCGAAACCGTTGATGTAGACCTGGCCGCACTTGATGCCGCGCGCGATGCGCTGCTGGCGCCCGCCGTTTTCGGTCCAGACGGCGCCCAGCAGGCCGTAGTCGGTGGCGTTGGCCAGCCGGATGGCGTCGGCCTCGGTATCGAAGGGCAGCGCCACCAGCACGGGTCCGAAGATCTCTTCGGTGAGCAGCGTGCTGTCGTGCGACGGGGCGCTGAACAGGGTCGGTTTGACGAAGTAGCCGCCCGCCGGCACGCCGTCGGCGATGGCGCCTTCGGCCGCCACCTTCAGGCCGTCCGCCAGGCCCTTGGCGATATAGCGGTTGACGCGGTCGAACTGCGCCTTGTTGACGACGGGCCCGCAAGTCAGGTCCATGTCCGGCGTACCCGCGCGCACCTTGGAGAACGCCTCGGCCAGCGCCTTCATGAAATCGGCATAGATGCCCTTTTGCACCAGCAGGCGGCTGCCGGCCGTGCAGGTCTGGCCGGCGTTGTGGACGATGCCTTTCACGATGGCGGGGATGGCCAGCTTGTAGTTCGCGTCGTCGAACACGATATGGGCGGACTTGCCGCCCAGCTCCAGCACGCACTTGACCGCATTGACGGCCGCGGCCTGCTGGATCAGCACGCCGACCTCGTTGGACCCCGTGAAGGTGATGAAGTTGATGTCGGGATGGCGCGACAGGCTTGCGCCCGCCTCTTCGCCCAGCCCCGTGACGATGTTCAGCGCGCCGGCCGGAAAGCCCACTTCCAGCGCCAGTTCGGCCACGCGGACGATCGACAGGCACGCATCTTCGGCCGGCTTGACCACGCTGGCGTTGCCCATGGCCAGCGCCGGCGCGACGCTGCGGCCGAACATCTGCGCCGGATAGTTCCACGGGATGATGTGGGCGGTGACGCCCAGCGGTTCACGGATCAGCTGGACCGAATAGTCCTTCTGGAACGGGATGGTCTGGCCGTGCACCTTGTCGGCCGCGCCGCCGTAGAACTCGAAGTAGCGGGCCAGCACAGTGATGTCGGCGCGCGCGGTGGACATGGGTTTGCCGGTGTCGCGCGATTCCAGCTGCGACAACTCTTCGTGGTGCGCCAGCACGGATTCACCCAGGCGCAGCAGCAGGCGGCCGCGTTCAAGCGCCGTCATGCGGCCCCAGTCGCCCTCCAGCGCGGCGCGCGCGGCCTGCACGGCGGCGTCCACGTCGGCCTGCTGGCCGCGCGGGATGGTGGTGAACACCTTGCCGTCCACGGGCGACACCACGTCGATGGTGCGTCCGTCTGCGGCATCGGCCTGGCGGCCGTCGATAATCATCTGCGTCATGGAAAGTCTCCGGGAATTCAATTCAAGGTGATCGAGCCGCGCTCGATCGTCCAGATCTGGTCGGGGATGTCGCCAAGCAACTTCACGTTGGACTCGGTGATCACCACGCATAGGTCGGGTTGCAGCTCTTTCAGCCGCGCCAGCGCTTCGGTGTAGTCGCGCGCCAGCTTCGGGGCCAGGCCCTGGAAGGGCTCATCCAGCATCAAGAGGCGGGTGCCGACCATGATGGCGCGCGCCAACGCCACCATCTTTCCCTGGCCGCCCGACAGCGCGGACCCGGACCGGCCCAGCATCGGCTCAAGCTGCGGCACCACCTTCAGCACCGTGGCGATGCGCGCGGCGATCTCGGCCTTGGACTGGCCCTGCACTTCGCACGGCAGGTTCAGGTTTTCTTCCACCGTCATGGTCGGGAAGATCACGCGGTCTTCGGGCGCGTAGCCTACTTTCAACGCGGCGCGCTTGTGGCCGGGCAAGGCGGTCAGGTCCGTGCCGTCGAAGGCGATCTTGCCGGACTTGATCCGGGTCAGGCCCATGATGGTGCGCAGCAGCGTGGTCTTGCCCGCGCCGTTGCGGCCCACGATGCCGATGGTCTTTGACGGTTCGAAGCTGGCGCTGACATCGCGCAGGATGCGGTTGCCCGCCAGGTCGACATTGATGGCCGATAGATTCAACATGGTTCAGGCCCCCAGCACTTCACTTTTGATCTGCGGATTGTTCAAGACCTCCGCCGGCGTGCCGTCGGCGGCCACCTTGCCCGCGATCCAGGCCGCGACCCGGGTCGCATAGCGCGACACGATGTCCACATCGTGCTCGACGAACCAGCTGGTAACACGGCGTTCATCCAGCGCGTGCATCACGGTTTCCATCAGCGCGAACTTGTCCTCGGAAGCGACTCCGCTGGTGGGCTCGTCCATGATCAGCAGCTTGGGCTGCAGGGCCAGCGCCATGGCCACGTCCAGCAGCTTGCGCTTGCCTTCGGGCAGCTCGATGGACGCTTCGTCGGCTTCAGGCAGCAGGCCCACCAGGTCCAGCGTGGCATCCACTTCCTTCTCATCGATCGTGCTTTCCAGCGAACGGAACCAGCTGAGCTCCTTGTTGCGGCGGGCAGCGGCGATCTGTACGCACTGGCGCACGGTGTGCTCGGTGAACAGCTGCGGCAGCTGGAACGACCGGCCCAGCCCCAGGCGCACGATCTTGCGCGGCGCCATGGCGGTGACGTCGCGCCCGTCGAAATACACCTTTCCCTTGGACGGCGCCAGATAGCCCGTGCAGATGTTGATGAAAGTGGTCTTGCCGGCGCCGTTTTGCCCGATCACGGCCAGCCGTTCGCCTTCGTGCAATTCGAAATCGATGTTGTCGGCCGCGACGACGCCGCCGAAGGCCAGATACAGGCCGGTGGTTTGAATGAGGGGTTTCATCTTCAGTTCCTCACCGAGGCTTGCGCATTGGCCCGGACCCGGTCCGCTACGGTGTCATTGGCGCGCGTCTGTGCACGGGCCAGGTCCCGCTTCCGTGTGGCGACGCGCTTCATGATCTGGCCGACGAATCCGGTGGGGAACATGAAGATCACCAGGATCAGCGTCAGGCCCAGCAAGAACTGCCACAGGCCGGGGAAGTACGCGGCAGACACCAGTTTGACCGTTTCGAAGCCCACCGCGCCCAGAAACGCGCCCGCCGCATGGCCGGCCCCGCCCAGGATGGTGATGAACACGAACTCGCCCGAACGCAGCCACGAACCGATCTCCGGGGTCACCAGGCCCTGCATCAAGGCCAGGATGGCGCCCGAGAAACCCACCACCACGGCCGACAGCAGGTAGCCCTTCCACATGATGAAGTACGCGGAAAAGCCCAGGTATTCGATGCGCGTTTCGTTCGTCTTGATGGCCGAGAGCGCCTGGCCGCTGCCCGACCGGAAGTAGCGCTGCACCCACCAGGCCAACGCCATCGACAGCACCAGCGTCAACACCAGCAGCGCGCGTTCGAACGATTCACGCTCCATCAGGACGCCCGCCATGGACGGGCGCACGATGCGCAGGCCGTCCGAGCCGCCCGTCAAGGTGTAGAGCTTGCCCAGCAGCGCGAACAGCACCATGCTCAGCGCCAGGTTCAGCATGCCGAAGAAGATGCCGCGGTAGCGCACCACGAACAACCCGATCACGATGGCCGCCACGAAACTGGCTGCGACGCCTGCCAGGATCAGCACCAGCGCATCGGTGCCCGGCATGGCGCGCGCCAGGAAGGCCACGGTATAGGCCGAGATGCAGGAGTACATCGCGTGGCCGAAAGAGATCTGGCCGGCGCGTGCCATCACCGACACGCCAAGCGCGGCAATGGCGTAGGTCAGGCCGATGACGATCGGCGTGATGGTCCAGGAATAGGTATAGCCCAGGAATAGCGTGGCCAGCGCGGCCACAAGGCTGAGTACGGCGACTTTCATCAGATCCTCCGGGCCTGGGCAACGGTGAACAGGCCATGCGGCCGGATGATCAGCACCAGCACCATGATGATGTAAGGCACCGCCACTTCCAGTTCAGGCGCGGCGTACACGGCGATGGCGCGGATGATGCCGATCAGCAGCGCGGCGATCAGCGCGCCGGTGATCTGGCCCAGCCCTGCGGTGGCGACCACCGCGAACGACAGCACCGTCATGTCCGTGCCGGCGCCGGGCACCAGCGACGTGGTGGGGGCCGCCAGCGCGCCGCCCAGGGCGCCCAGGATGGTGGCGATCACGAACGTGACATAGCCGATCTTCTTGGCGTTGATGCCCAGCGAGGTCGCGACCTCGCGGTTGTGCGTGGTGGCCACCGTCTGCTTGCCCAGCTTGGTGTGGCGCAGGAAGAACTCCAGGCACACGTAGGCCAGCACGGCCGTCACCGGCACCACCACCAATTGGTAGGTCGTGTAGGTGATGTCGCCGATCTCGATGTTGCCCAGCCGGTTGACGACCTCGCTCGCGCTGTAGGGCTGCGCGCCCCAGAGCAGGCGCTGGATGTCTTCCAGCATCAGGAAGCCGCCAAAGGTGATCAGCAGTTTCAGGATGGGGTCGTAGTTTTGCGCGCGGCGGATCAGCACGAATTCCATGATGCTGCCCAGCGCCAGGCCGACGGCGATGGCGGCCACGAACAGGGCGGCGAACAGCAGGATGGGGGAATCGGTCTTGGGCGCCAGAAACATGACGAGGCTGGCCGCGGCGTAACCGCCGAATGCGTAGAAGGCGCCGTGAGCAACGTTCAGGATGCCCATCACGCCGAACACCAGGGTTAACCCCATCGACACCAGGAACAGCAGACTGGCGTACGCCACGCCGTCCACCAAGGCGAGAGGCAGTAGATCCAAGGTCAAGCGTCTTCTCCCAATACGCTAAGCACCTGCCGCGCGGGTCAATGCGTTGCCGCGGCAACGTCGTTCCCCTGCACGGCGGTACGGGCATGTCGCCCTGGACGCGCCTGGCGCGCCCTTGTCTCGTTATGGACCTTGCCGTGCCTGTCTCCGATGCGACGCGGAGCAGGCAGGAAGGCGTTTATGTGGACGGCTCCGCCGGCGGTTGAGGTCGCCGATTCGTACCCGTCCGATAATGGAATCGAAGTATAGGTACGCCCCTATTCAGCGCCTATTTATCTTTGTGCAAGCCGGGTTTCACGAGCGATAGAGTGGGTGTGGGCTATGGGCTTTCGGCATCCGGGTTTACCTGAAGCATCGCCGCCATCGGCGCCCGCGTCTGGTAGTCGGGGATGATGCGGATGTGCGGCTCATCGGGCAATTGCACATAACGGCCTAGCCCATCCGGCGCAAGCGCGCCCACCTCCATTCGGGCAAGCCGCAGGCCTTTTGCGTCGCGGATGTCGATACGCAATTGAGGCGGGTTCAGTCCATAAGACTGATCGTCGTGCGGCGTCAGGACGCGGTCGCTGCGTGCCTGCGAAAACAGGGCCAGGAACTGGGCGGCGTCGAACCCTGCCGCGCGGTCCGCCGGCGCTGCCGCCCAGCCTTGGCCGCGGCGCGTCAACGTCACCGCCGCGGCAGACGTCGCAAGCGTGACTTCAACGGCCTGTCCGGCATCCCATGAATACAGCCGTGCCGGCTTGCCGGCGTCATCGTGCAGATGCGTGTGGCCGCCATGCCCGGCCGGCGCTTCGGCGGCCTCGTGCCACTGCCAGGCCGACAGCCCCACGCCGGCCGCCAGCAACAGCGGCCACACGGCGCGCCCCGGCCTCATCGGCGCCTCCACCACAGCAATAGCCCGGTCATCAACGCCAGCAGGGGCAAGGCCACCGTGCTGGTCCAGAACACCGTGCGCATCTGCCGGTTGGTGAGTTCGACGCGGCGGCCTTCATAGTGGCGCGGCCGGATCGTCAGCAGCGCGTCCTGGCCCGCCAGCAACGTCACCGCGCTGGTGAACAGCGCGCCGTTGCCCAGCGTGGCGAAATGCCGGTTGGTGGCGAAATCGCTGTCGCCCGCCACCAGCAACACCGGGTGCGCGGCCCCGTCGGCGCTGGCCGCCTGCGCGTTGCGCGTGGCCAGCGCCATCAGGGTGTAGCGCATAGCGGGCTGCCCGGGCAGGTGCGCCTGGTTCGACGTCTGCGCCAAGGGAGTCACGACGACGCCCGGGGGCAGGCCGTCGCCTGCCGGCTCCAGGCCTGCCGCACCGGGAAAGAAGCTCAAGGGCAGGCCGCGCGTCATCTTGTGGCGGGTGTAGTCGCTGACGGCGGGGCTGCCCGGATCATTGCGGTAATGGCTGCCCGGATCCGCCAACGCTCCGGGCGGACGCGCGATGCCAAAGTCGGCCAGCAACGCGTCCAGGCCATGGCGCGTGTCCGGCTCCAGCAACAGCAGGGTCTTGCCGCCCGCGGCCGTCCAGCCGCGCAAGGCCTGCGCGTCGTCGTCGCCGAACGGCGTGCGCGGTCCGGCCGCCACGACGACCGCGCAGGCAGGCAGCGCTTGCGCCAGGCTGCCGGCATTCACGCCGCGGGTGGCGAACCCCAATGTCTGCAAGGCGTTGCGGGCCATCGCCATGCCGTGCTGTTCGTGGACTTCGACGCGCGCCACCAGGTTTTCATCGTCGCCATGGTCTTCCAGGTCGTCCAGCGACGTCAGGCTGTCCAGCGTGGCTTCGCGGTGCCCCTGCGTGAAGCAGACGGTTTGCGCGCCGCGCTGGCTGATGCGGATCAGCGCATTGGTGAAATCCGTTTCCGTGCCGCCGTTGATCGTCAGCTTGCGGCGGTCGGCGGTCAGCACGGCGCTGCCCGCGAACTGGATGCCGGCCTCGCGCGCCTCGGCCGGTCGCAGCGCCGGATCCACCCCGCGCACCTGGATCAGCGGATTGGCATGCTCGTACTGGCGCAGCAGTTCCAGCGCGTCAACCATGCTTTTGTTGCGCAAGTCGTAGAACCAGGTCACTTCCACGGGCTGCTTCACCTGGCGCGCCACCTCGATGCTTTCCGGCGCCAGGCTGTAAAGCCGCTGCGCCGTCAGGTCGATGCGCCCCAGGTTGCGGGCCGCCCACAGGTTCAGCGCCAGCAGCAGCGCGGCCACGGCCAGCACGGGCAGCCACAGCGACAAGCGCTTGCCCGCGCGGCGCCACTGCACGCGCGGCATCATCGCAGCCTCCAGCGTTTCAGATTGACGGCCGCGATCATCAACGCCAGCACGGCAACACTGGCCAAGGTCAAGACAGCCGGGCCGGGCAGGACGCCGCGGATGAAATCCACATGCTGCGCCGACAACGACAAGGCCTGAAAGAACGGCGACAGCGCCGGGAACGCGTCAAGGGCCGCGGGGTAGTCGATGAACCACAGCAGCACCAGGATGCCCCAGGTGGCGCTGGCCGCCACGATCTGGTTGGTGCAGGCGCTGGATACCGCGATGCCGATCGCCAGGAACAGCGCCCCATAGAGGAACACGCCGATGTATCCGCCCAGGATCGGGCCATAGTCCGGCTGCCCGTACCAGGCCAGCGGCAACACCGCGGCAGTCGTGCCCGCCAGCATCAGCGCCAGCACCGTCAGCCCTGCCGCGTACTTGGCCGCCACAAGCGCCGCATCCGACAACGGCAGCGTCAGCAACAGTTCCAGCGTGCCCTGGCGCGCTTCTTCGGCGAATGCCCGCATGCTGACCAGCGGCATCACCAGGATCAGCAAGATCGTCATGTTGTGAAATGCCGTCACCATCTGGCCGGTGCTGACGAAAAACAGGTTGAAGCTGAACAGGTAGCCCGACAAGGCCCAGAATACGGCCACCACCACCAGCGCCACCGGTGATCCGAAATCCGTGCGCAGCTCTTTCCGGTACAAGGCGGCAAACCCGGTCATGCCCGCCTCCGCATCAAGGCGTCGTTGGGCGCCAACGCGGCCAGCAGACGGGTCTCCACCGCATCGTGCAGCGACAGCACGGCGCGCAGCTCCGCATGCGCCAGCGCAATGCGCAGCACCGCGTCGCAAGGGGCGCCGCCTGCGTCCGTGTCCCAACTGATGCGCCACTTGCTCAGCCCGCCGTCCAGCGGAACCGCGTCCACGCCCCGCACGCCCGGGCAGGCCGACAAGGCGGCATGCAGGGCGGCGTGGCGGTCCGTCGGCAGGGCCAGTTGCAATTGCAGCGCCGCTTGCGCCCCGCCCAACGCCGCGTCTTCCACCAGCCGGCCCTGGCGCAGGATGGCGATGCGCGTGCACAGCGCCTCTACTTCTTGCATCAGGTGGCTGCTGAACACGACGGCACGGCCTTCGGCGCAACGGCGGATCATGGCGCGCGCCTCCACGATCTGCACCGGGTCCAGGCCATTGGTGGCCTCGTCCAGCAGCAGCACCGGCGGGTCGTTCAGCACGGCCTGCGCCAAGCCCACACGCTGGCGCTGGCCTTTGGACAGCCGGCCGATCACCGTGCGCGCCACGCCTTGCAGATCAAAGCCGTCGATGGCGCGTTCGATCGCCTGGCGGCGCGCACGCGCCCCGCCCGCCACCTTGACGCCCGCGCCGAACTCCAGGTACTGCGTCACCGTCAACGTGTCGTAAAGCGGCGCGCGTTCCGGCAGATAGCCGATGTCCGCGTTGCCGCGTCCCGGCGCGGGCTCCCGCCCGCGAATCGTGATGCGGCCGCTGTCCGGCGCATGGAATCCCGCCATCAGGCGCAGGGTCGTGGTCTTGCCGCTGCCGTTCGGCCCCAGCAGGCCCACGATTTCACCGGGCCTGACCGACAGGCTCAATGAATGCAGGACCTGGCGGGGCCCGAACGACTTGCAGACCTCGTGCAAGGCAATTGCGGGCTGCATGGCGCGGGCCGTCAGTCGAAGACTTTCGTCTTGGCGTTCTGCGCGTGCTGCTCCGCGTCGTGGCTGTACCAGAGCTGGCCCTGGCGCGCATCGCGGATCTGCTTCAAGCGGTCGATGGCCTGCATGGACGCCGCCGTGTTCCACGTGATGCCGGGAATCACACCCGCTTCGTTCTCGCCCGTGTAGATGGCGTCCGCCGCCAGCAGCACCGTGCCCGTGTTCTTCAGCTTCACCTGCAGGGACTGATGGCCCTGCGTGTGCCCCTTGGTGTCCAGCAGCACGATGGTGCCGTCGCCGAACAGGTCGAAGTCGCCTTCCACCTGGATGAAGTCGTAGTCGCGCGTGGTGTCGAAGTCCTTCATCACATAGGCGGCGCGCTGGAATTTTTCGGGCCACCAGGCGGCGCGCAATTCCGCCTTCTGCACGACGTGCCTGGCCTTGGGGAACATCTTGATGTTGCCGGCGTGGTCCAGGTGGAAGTGCGAGTAGACGACGTATTTCACGTCGCTGACGTCAAAGCCCGCGGCCTTCAACTGACGGTCCACGACTTCGTCGCGCCCCTGGATGGAATTGAAGGCGCCGCACAGGCCCTGCCCCCAATAGTTGGCGCAGTTGCCATCGGCGGTGGCCTGGTTCATGCCGGTGTCGAAGAGCACCAGCCCGCGCGGGTGCTGGATCACATAGGCCGGCACCGGGATCTTGATCTTCGTGCCCACATCCACCATCGCGGTCATGAAGCCCTTGTCCAGCTCGATCTTGCCGACCGAAAGCTGCATCAGCTTGATGTCCGGCGGCGCATCGGCGGCCTGCGCACCGCCCGCCGCCATGACCGCCACCGCACCTGCTGCACCCACAAACGCCTTCCAGCTCTTGCTCATTGTTGTCTCCTCGGACCAACAGGGGGAGCCGACGCCTGATGGCGCCAGCCGATAGCAAGCAACCCGGTGTGTCCCGGGTTCCGTCATTGATAGGGTTGTCTGTGCGAGGTCTGCGGCAGGCTGCGGAAAAGCCCGCAACCGGAGTCGGCGTCTGGCGGCCGTTTACTCTGTTGCGCACTCTGACGCAGCACCGATAGGCTGCCAATTAAGGAATTATTAAGCTGGGCTTCGCGGCCACCAAAGGGGGTAGGAACCCTTAGAGGGCCCCTCGGTCCTTTGGCGCGCGAACCCGGGTCCTACGCCGCCAGCGAATCCCGCTCCGGATGGCGGTAGCGCTGCAGCAGCACGTCCTGGCGCGCTCGCGCCTGGTCCACGCTTTTCTCCTTCACATGCCCATATCCGCGGATCGCATCCGGCAGATTGGCCAGCGCCAATGCCGCCTCGCGGTTGCCCGCGTTCAACGTTTGCGAGAACTCGACGGCCAGCGTCAGGTAGTCGGCGGCCAGTTGGCGCTCCATGCGGCGTTCGGCGGTCTTGCCGAACACGTCCAGCCACGTGCCGCGCACCCGCTTCATGGGCGCCAGCAGGCGGAACGCCACGCCCATCCACGCCCCGAATGCGCGTTTCTGCAAGCGGCCCTGCGCGTCGCGGCGCGCGAAGGCCGGCGGCGCCAGGTAGTAGCGCACGCGATAGTCGCGCCCGGGCTCGCCTTCAAACTGCGCTTGCAGCTTGGCCTTGAACGCAGGGTCGGCGTACAGGCGCGCCACCTCGTACTCATCCTTGTAGGTCATCAATTTGGCCAGGTTGCGCGCCACGGCGCGCGTCACCTCGTAGCGTTGTCCTTCTGGCAAGACGGATTCCCGCGCGCGCACCGCATCCACCGCCGCGCGGAAACGGGCCGCGTAGGCGGCGTCTTGATACCCGCCGACGTGCGCCTCCAGCCGTTGTACCAATCCGTCCAGCGATTCCGGCAGCGCCACCACTTGCGCGGCCTTGGCCGGACGCAGCGCCGCGACGCCGCGGTACGCGGCCTGCCGGCCGAGCTCGAACGCGGCCAGGTTCTTGTCCACGGAGACGCCATTGATCTCGATGGCGCGTCGCAGGCTGTCGCGGCTTAGCGGCAGGCCGCCCTTTTGCCATGCGTAGCCCAACAGCAGCGGGTTGGCGTAGATCGTGTCGCCCAGCAAGGCTTCAGCCAGCGGCCCCGCGTCGATGAAGTCGCAATTGCCGCCCGTGCTTGCCGCGACCGCCGCTTCCGCCTGCGCGCCGGGAAAGCGCCAGGCCGGTTGCGACAGGAATGCCGCCGTCGGCGCCGCCGCGCTGTTCACCACGGCGCGCCCATGATCAGGCCGCAACCGCGACAGCACCTCGGGCGAGGCCGACACCAACGCGTCGCAGCCGATGACCAGGTCGGCCTCGCCCAGCGCCACGCGGGTGGCGTGCAGGTCTTCCGGCCGGTTGGCCAGCTGCACATGACTGAGCACGGCGCCGCCCTTTTGCGCCAGGCCCGCCATGTCCAGCACGGTGACGCCCTTGCCTTCGATATGGGCGGCCGCGCCCAGCAAGGCGCCGATCGTCACGACGCCGGTGCCGCCCACGCCTGCGATCACGACGCGGTACGCGGCGCCCCCGGCGATGGATGCGGACGCCGGCAAGGGCGCATCGGGCAACGGCGGCTCGCCCGCGTCCGACCGCGCCGGCTTGCGCAGCACGGCGCCTTCGGCCGTCACGAAACTGGGGCAGAACCCTTCGACGCAGGAAAAGTCCTTGTTGCACGACGACTGGTTGATGCGGCGCTTGGTGCCCAGCGGCGTGTCCAGCGGTTCGACCGACAAGCAGTTCGACTTGACCGAGCAGTCGCCGCAACCTTCGCACACGGCGTCGTTGATGAAGGCCCGGCGCAGCGGATCGGGGTAGTCGCCGCGCTTGCGGCGACGCCGCTTCTCGGTCGCGCAGGTCTGGTCGTAGATCAGCACCGTCGTGCCTTCGATGTCGCGCAGGGCGCGCTGCACGTCGTCCAGCGCCTTGCGGTGGTGCACCTCGATCGCGCCGGGCAGCGCCGCCGCACCGGTGTATTTATCCGGCTCGTCGGTGACCACCACGGTTTTCACGACCCCTTCGGCCTGCATCTGCGCCGCAATCTGCGGCACCGTCAGCACGCCGTCCACCGGCTGCCCGCCCGTCATGGCGACGGCGTCGTTGTAGAGGATCTTGTAAGTGATCGATGCGCGCGCCGCGACCGCCGCGCGGATCGCCAGCAGCCCCGAATGGAAATAGGTGCCGTCGCCCAGATTGGCGAAGATATGGCGTTCGCGGGTGAAGTCCTTCTGCCCCAGCCACGCCACGCCCTCGCCCCCCATCTGGCTGAAGGTGTCGGTATCGCGGTTCATCCACATGGCCATGTAATGGCAGCCGATACCGGCCACGGCGCGCGATCCTTCCGGTACGCGGGTGGAGGTATTGTGCGGGCAGCCTGAACAGAACCAGGGCTTGCGCTCTTCGACCAGCGTGGGCCTCGCGGCCTCGCGTTCCTTGGCGTCGATCACGGCCAGGCGCGCGGCGATGCGGGCCCGCAACGCGTCGGACAGGCCTGCCTTGTCCAGCCGCGCGGCGATGGCGCGCGCGATCAGCGCGGGCGACAGTTCGTAGCGCGCCGGCAACAACCAGCCGCCACGCGGCGTGGACCATTCGCCGCCACCATGCTCGCGCTCGTCGAACTTGCCGTACACGCGGGGACGCACGTCGTCGCGCCAGTTGTAGAGCTCTTCCTTCAGCGCGTATTCCAGGATCTGGCGCTTTTCCTCGACGACCAGGATCTCTTTCAGGCCCGTCGCGAAGTCCCGCGCGCCTTGGGCGTCCAGCGGCCAGATACAGCCGACCTTCATCACCCGGATGCCGGCTTCGGCACAGGCGGCCTCGTCCAGCCCCAGGTCGTTCAGCGCCTGCCGCACGTCCAGATAGGCCTTGCCCGCCGTCATGATGCCGAAGTTCGCGCGGGGTGAATCCAGCACCACGCGGTTGAGCTTGTTCGCGCGCACATAGGCCAGCGCGGCATACCACTTGTGGTCCAACAGCCGCGCCTCTTGCGCCAGCGGCGAATCCGGCCAGCGGATGTTCAGCCCGCCGTCGGGCAGCGCGTCCTCAGGCAGCACGATCTGCACGCGCGCCGGGTCCACGTCGACCGAGGCGCTGGACTCCACCACATCCGTCACGCACTTCATCGCCACCCACAAGCCGGTGTAGCGGCTCATGGCCCAGCCGTGCAGCCCGTAGTCCAGATACTCCTGCACGTTGGATGGGTACAGCACCGGGATGCCGCTGGCGATCAGCACGTGTTCGGACTGGTGAGCCACGGACGAGGACTTCGCCGCGTGGTCATCGCCCGCCAGCATCAGCACGCCGCCGTGAGCGGATGAACCCGCGGAGTTGGCGTGCTTGAGCACATCCACCGACCGGTCCACGCCTGGTCCCTTGCCGTACCACATGCCGAACACGCCATCGCGCGTGGCCCCCGGGAACAGGTTCAGCTGCTGCGTGCCCCACACGGCCGTCGCGGCCAGGTCTTCGTTCACGCCGGGCTGAAACACCACGTCGTGCGACTTCAGGTGCTTCTTGGCCTTCCACAGCGCCTGATCCAGGCCGCCCAGCGGCGAACCTCGATAGCCCGAGACATACCCGGCCGTGTTCAGGCCCGCCTGCTGGTCGCGCAGCTTCTGCAACAGCGGCAAGCGGACAAGCGCCTGGGTGCCGCTCAGGTAGATGCGTCCGGTCGTCTGGGTGTACTTGTCGTCGAGCGTCAGGCCATGGGTATCGGCCACGCCAGGGGGTAGTGGGGCGTTCACGCGTTTGTCTCCTGCCGGGTGCGGATTTGAGTGTTTTCCGCAGTGTAGGAACGCCGCCCGTTATCGTATATTCATAGTTTCAGGTAGCAGGTATTCGAAAATCAGATGGCAAACGACGTCACCCTGAGGCAGTTGCGCTACTTCGCGGCGGCCGCCCGCACGGGCCGGTTTTCGATGGCGGCGGCCGACGAGCATGTCTCGCAGTCCGCCGTCACCAATGCCGTGCTGGCGCTGGAAGCGCAGCTGGGCGTGCGCCTGTTCGACCGCCATCCGCATGGCGTCACCCTGACCCCGGAAGGCCACAACTTCCATCGGCGCACGCAGGACATCCTGGATTCGCTGGACGACGCCATACGCGAACCCGGCTTCCAACGCTACGCGTTGCGCGGCACGGTGCGGATCGCGGCGTCCTATACGGTGCTGGGCTATTTCCTGCCCGACCTGCTGGCGCGCTTTCGCCGGCGCTATCCCGAGGTGGTGCTGGACCTGGTGGACCTGGACCGCCCGGAGATCGAAGCGGCGGTGGCCAGTGGCGACGTGGAACTGGGCGTGGCGCTGCTGTCCAACGTGGAAAAGCGCGACCGCTTCGGTCACCAAGTGCTGGTGCGCTCGCGCCGGCAACTCTGGACGGCGTCGGGCCATCCGCTGCTGTCGGCCTCCGCGCCGTCGTTGGCCGACATCGCCCGCTATCCCTACATCCTGCTGGAAGTGGATGAAGGCGAGCGCTCGACGCTAGGCTATTGGCGCACCCACGGCCTGCAGCCCGACATCGCGCTGCGCACGCGGTCCATGGAGGCGCTGCGCGGACTGGTCGCGCATGGCTTCGGCGTCACCATGCTGTCGGACATGGTCTATCGCCCCTGGTCGCTGGAGGGCCGCAAGATTGAGGCGGTGCCGATCACCGATGCCGTCCCGCCCATGGAGGCGGGGCTGCTCTGGCATCCGCGGGCCACGCTGGCCAAGCCCGCCGACGCGTTCCGGCAATTCATGATGGTGGCCTGCGGCGTGTAGACGCAAAGCCTGGGACGGCCAAACCCCGGCTAGACCAGCACGGCCCCCTTGCGGCGCGTGAACTGCGCCAGCGACTGCAGCGCCAGCGCGTGCATGGCCGCCGCCGATGGGAGCAAGGTTTCCTCCTTGCGCGTCAGCACGCCGACGATGCGTTGCACCGTCGGTTCGGCCAACGGCACAAAGGCCAGGCCTGATCCGACGGACGGCCGCGCCAGCACGGGCAACACCGTCACCCCGAGCCCGCTGACCACGCTGGCCAGCAACGACGCGCGGTTGGACACCACCATCGCCGGGTCGTCGATACCCCCGCCCAACTGCCGGTTCCTCAAGGTGTCGAACGTGGCGTTTCCAATCAGCCGCTCGGCGTCCAGCGCCGACCAGGGCACGGGCCCGCGCCGGCGCGCCAAGGGATACCCCTTGCGGCACACCAGTCCGAAGGCGTCGCGCGCAACGGGCGTGAATGCCACTTCGGCCGTTCGCAGCACCTGCCCGGCCACGCCCACCTGCACTTCGCCCGTCAGCACCAGCCGGTGCACATCCTGCGACGACTCATCCACCGCGCGGATACGGATGTCCGGGTGGCTGCGCGCATAGCGTTCCAGCAGCTTTGGCAGCCATTCATCCGCCAGCGACGGCATCACCGCCAACGACACCGGCCCGGTATGGCCCTGCCCCAACTGGCGCGCGGCATCCAGCACGCGGTCATGCGTGGCAAGCAATTCGCGCAGCAACGGCGCCACGGCGTGGCCCAACGGCGTCAGTTGCGCGCGCTTGCCGGCTTCGAACAGCGGCGCGCCCAGTTGCTGCTCCAGGTCCTGCATGGCGGCCGACACCGCCGCCTGAGAACGGTGCGTACCCTCGGCCGCCAACCGGAAGCTGCCGTGGTCGGCCGCCAGCAGGAACTGGCGCAAGTGTTGGATCTTCAAGGGCTGGGGCATGACGGCTGGCCAATCAAATTCAGGTTTTCCGAAATTAACTTACGTTAATTTGGATTGTCAAAATTCCATGCCCGCTTCAACAATGCATCCATCGTTCATCACGTATGCATTGGAGCAATGGAATGGCTTTGCAAGTGCGCAAAATTGTCAGTTACGTCGAGAAGACCTGCATTGAAGGCGGCAAGGCGGCCGAGCGGCCGCTGATCATGATCGTGGCGGCTGCCGTGATCCGCAACCCTTGGGCCGGCCTGCCCTTCCAGGAAGACCTGCGCCCGCAGATCCTGGAAGCCGCGCCGCCGCTGGGCGAACTGCTGGTCGAAGAAATCCTGCGCCAGGCCGGCTCCGCCGACCAGATCGAAGCCTACGGCAAGGCCGCGGTAGTGGGCACGGCCGGCGAAGTCGAACATGCGTCGGCGCTGATCCACACGCTGCGCTTCGGCAACGCCTACCGCAACGCCGTGGGCGGCACCAGCTACCTCAGCTTTACGAATACGCGCGGCGGCCCGGGCTGCGTGATTTCGGTGCCGCTGATGCACAAGCACGACGAAGGCCTGCGGTCGCACTACCTGACCGTGCAGACCAACATCAATGACGCTCCGGCCCCGGACGAGATCGTCATCGCATTGGGCGCCGCCACCTCGGGCCGGCCGCACCACCGCATCGGCAACCGCTATTCCGATCTGCAGGAACTGGCGCAAGAGGCGCAATCGAAATGAGCCCGCCGCGCCGCCGTTCCGGCCAGGGCGCGCCGCTGGTGCTGTTGCACGGCGTCGGCCTGGACCACACGCTATGGGATGACCTGGCCCCGCTGCTGGAAGCGGATTTCGATGTGCTGCGCTATGACCTGCTGGGCCATGGCGCGGCGCCCGGCATCTCGGGCGAGGCCCACGTGCACGACTTCGTCGCGCAGTTGGACGCCGAACTGGATCAGGCCGGCTGGCCCCAAGCCAACGTGCTGGGCTATTCCATGGGCGGCTTGATTGCAGGAGCCTATGCGGCCGCCCGGCCGCGGCGCGTGACCCGCCTGGTGTTGCTGAGCACGGTATTCCAACGGACGCCGGAAGAAGTCCGCGCCGTGACGGCCCGTCTGGCCGCCGCCGCGACCCAGGACGTGGAGGCCGCCGCCGAGATCTCGTTGCAGCGCTGGTTCACGCCCGGCTTCCAGGCCGCGCGCCCCGAGCGGGTAGCGGCCATCGGCCGGCGCCTGGTGCGCAACGACCGCGCGAATTTCCTGGCGGCATACCGGCTGTTCGCGCAGGGCGATCCGATCCTGGCGCAGGCCGCGCCCGATATCGCTTGCCCGGCGCTCGCCATGACCGGCGAGGAAGACGTCGGATCCACCGCCCGCATGACGCGCGGCCTGGCACGCGCGCTGCCCGACGGCCGCGCCCGCGTCGTGGCCGGCCAACGGCATATGCTGCCGGTGGAAGCTCCGGCCGTGGTGGCTGCGGCGCTGCAAGCCTTTTTACTGCCGACAACCGCTGAATCGTCCGCCTGACAGAGACGATCGGCCAACGCCCCGGAAGGGGTGGAGAGGGAGACAAACCCATGCATCGCAGAACCGTACTGAAACACCTGGCCATTGCCGCAGCAGCGCCGGCCGCCCTATCCCTGACCCGCCTTGCCGCCGCGCGCGAAGCGCCCTTGCGCGTGATCGTGCCATTCCCGCCGGGCGGCGGCACGGACGTGCTGGGGCGCGTCATCGCCGCCACGCTGGAAGGCGCGCTGGACCGGTCCGTCGTCGTCGAAAACAAACCCGGCGCCAGCGGCATGCTGGGCGCGGACTACACCGCCAACGGCGCCAAGGACGGCAGCGTGCTGCTGTTCGCGGGGCTGGTGCCGTCGGTGCGCTACTACGCCCGCCCGCCGGAAGACGTACTCACGCAGTTGGCGCCCGTCTGCCCGATCGCGCGCTCGCCTTACATGGTGGCCGTCAATAGCGACCTGCCGGCCAAGACGATGGCGGAACTGGTGGCGCAGGCCAAACGGGAACCCAAGGGACTGACTTTCGGGTCCCCCGGCAACGCGACGCCGCAGCATCTGGCCACCGAGCTGTTACAAGCCGCCTGCGGCATCGACATGCTGCACGTCCCGTACCGGGGCACGGGTCCGATGATGACCGACCTGCTGGGCGGGCAGATCCAGCTCGTCGTGGCGACCGTGGCCGCGGTCGAGCCCTATCTGAAGGGCGGACGCCTGCGCGTGCTGGCGGTGACCAGCCCCGAACGCCTGCCGAAGTATCCGGACATTCCCACCGTCGCCGAAAGCGGCTATGCGGGTTTTGACGCGCAGATTCGTTTCGGCACGTATTGCGCTGCCGGCACGCCAGAGGCAACGATCGCCGCGCTGAACCAGGGCATCAACCGCGCGCTGCAAACGGATGCCGTCCGCGTCAAGCTGGCCGAGCAGGGCTTCCAGCCCACCGGCGGCACGCCGGCGCAGCTGCAAGCGGCGCTGCTGGCCGAGATCCACGACGTGGCCGGGCTGGTCCAGGCGGGCAAGGTGCGGGTGGACCTGTAGCGATCTGTAGCGGCCGGTTGCGAAGCGGCGCGACGCCGTGGGAAGGCGTGATTAGAATCCGGTCTTCTCCGTCCCTGCCCACCTACGATGCCCCGCCCCCTCTCCCTATTGACCGGCGCCCTGACCTTGTCCGCCCTGTTGACGGGTGGCGTGGCGCACGCCGCAAGCGGCCCTTGCCCCGAGGCGGCCGATATCGTGCGCAGCGTGTATCAAAACCAGGACAAGCCCGACCGCGAAGGCCGCATCCGCTTAAAGCAAGGCCACGCCATCGTGACGCTGTCCGACGCGGACGTCGGCGCGCCCTTCGCGGTGGCCTGCAAGGCCTGGCCGGCCAACCCGGACTTGCTGCTGGTGGCGGTGCCGTTGATGCAAGACACGCCCGACCCCGAAAACGGCCACGAAGGCGATCTGGAAGTACTGGTGCTGGACCGCCAGACGCTGCAAGTGCGGCAGCGCCGCACGCTGGTGGATCTGATGTCGGACGATGCCTTGCGCATTGCCAGCCTGTCGTTCGACACGGCGCGCTACGACATCACGGCCGACCGCCGAGCGTTTGGTATCCGCATCGAACGCGAAGGCGCCTCGCGCGCCAACCCCATGGACGAAACCAGCTTGCGGCTCTTCACCGTGGAAGACAACGCATTGCGCCTGGTGCTTGACGGCCTGATCGTCAACCACTCGTCCGGCCAATGGGACACCAGCTGCGCGGGAAAATTCACGGAACTTGCGGTGAGCCTGGCAATCGGCACGGCGCAAACCAAGGGCTACCGCGACGTGATTGCCACGGCATCGCACTCGTCCAGCCGTGCCGCAGTGCAGCAAGGCGGCTGCGAGGAGAAAACCGTCAGCCAGGGCAAGACGCGCCACACATTGCGCTTCGACGGCACGCGTTATCGGATTCCCAAGGGCTTGCGTTCGATAGACAGCGAGACCGCTGGATAACCACCATTTACAAGCGGGTCCGTCTCTGTGCATGCTGCCTAGCTGATCCGGCGTAGATCGGGCGCACCATGGAGACGACATGCCTAGTCAGGAATCCCTGCATTCCGCCCATATCCGCGAGATCGAACAGGTAGGCCAGGGCCGCCCCACGCAGCGCGACGCGCATGTGGTGCGCAGTTGGCTGCGCTGCCTGGACCAATACCGCCTGGATCCTGCGCAAGCGTGCGAAGCCTACATCGTGCCCGACGGCCGGCTGCGCGAACACCGCCAGCAATCCGAAGCGCTGATCAACATTGCGCGCAGCGGGCTGGATCATCTATTCAAGCAAGTGGCGGGCCAGAACTACGTGCTGCTGCTGGCCGACCGCCAGGGCGTCACCGTGGAATTTCTGGGTGATCCTTTACAGACCGACAAGCTGCGCAAAGCGGGCCTGTACCTGGGGTCGGAATGGTCGGAGCCGCGCGCCGGCACCTGCGCCGTAGGCGCTTGCCTGGAAACGGGCGAAGCGCTGACCATCCACCAGACCGACCACTTCGACAACACGCACACGCCGCTGTCCTGCACCGCCGCCCCCATCTACAACGCCGATGGCGAGCTGGCGGCCGTGCTGGATATCTCGCTCTTGAGTTCACCCAGCCTGAAGGCCAGCCAGAACCTGGCGCTGCACCTGGTCAACAGCACCACGCGCCGCATCGAACTGGCCAACCTGATGGCGCGCACGCGCAACGAATGGGTGCTGCGCTTTGCACGTTCGCCAGAGTTCCTGGACGTGGATCCCGAGGCCGCGATCTCGCTGGACGGCGCCGGCCGCATCCTGGGCATGACGCATTCCGGCGCCAAGCTGCTGGCCCGCGCCGCCGGGCTGGACTGGCGCAACCCGGCCAACCTGATCGGCCAATCGGTCACGCGCTTCTTCGAGGTGCAGTTGGACGACCTGCCCCAATTCACCCGCGGCCATGCGCCGCAGGACCGCCTGATCGTCGCGCGCGACGGCAATGCGCTGTTCGCGCACGCCATCGAGCCCAACCGGCACGCGCGCGGCGCCACCGTTGCCGTGCGCGCTACGCCATCCGCGTTGCGCGGCCTGGACGGCGGCGATGCCAGAATGGAAGCGCTGCAGACCCGAGCCGCCAAGCTGGCCCGCCAGGGCTTGCCCATTCTGCTGCAAGGCGAAACCGGCGTCGGCAAGGAATACCTGGCGCGTGCCATTCATGAAGACAGCCGCCGGCCCGGCCGCTTCGTGGCGGTGAACTGCGCGGCCATCCCTGAATCGCTGATCGAAAGCGAATTGTTCGGCTACGTGCCGGGCGCCTACACCGGGGCCGCGCCCAAGGGCCGCAAGGGCCTGATCGAGGAATCCGACGGCGGCACGCTGTTCCTGGACGAGATCGGCGACATGCCGCTGAACCTGCAGAGCCGCTTGCTGCGCGTGCTGGCGGAGTCTGAAGTCACTCCCATCGGCGCCAACGCGCCGCGCGCCCTGCGGCTGACCTTGGTGTCGGCCTCGCACCGCGACCTGGGCGCGCTGGTGCGCGAAGGCCGGTTCCGCGAAGACCTGTACTACCGCATCAACGCAGCCACCCTGACCGTGCCGCCGCTGCGCGAGCGGCAGGACCTGGACTGGCTGATCAACCGGATACTGGCGCGGCACCAGGACGAATCCGGCGCCCCCGTGCTGTCGCCCGCGGCGTTGCTGGCGCTGAAGGCGCACACATGGCCCGGCAATATCCGCGAATTGGCCAATGTGATCGCCGTGGCGGCGGCATTGTCCGAGCATGGCGTGATCGCCCCCCAGGATCTGCCCGACACCCTGGCGCCCGCGGGCCAAGCCACCACGGCCGAAGAGGCCGCGTTGCGGTCCACGCTGGCCAGTTGCGCGGGCAACGTCTCGGAAGCCGCCAGGCGGATGGGCGTCGACCGTTCCACCGTGCATCGCCAGATGCGCCGCTACGGGCTGACACCGAGGCGATAGCGCCGCCACACTGCGCTGCCACAGGTGTGGCGCACGCCACAGTCGTGACAGGGCGCCGCCCCCTTGGCGCCCAGCGGCCACGGGCCTCGCCCGCCGATTTGCGAGTTGGCACGGCAATTGCGTGTTGATCCATGACGCCCACCGGCCGGCACAGGCCGGGGCCGCCACCGGAACACTACGACTAAGCCCGCCCTGGGCAAGGAGACAAGACATGCCGAACGACCACGCCGACGCCGCCCTGGACGCGGTGCTAGAACGCCTGAACACCGCACTGGGCAACAAGCACATCGATGGCGTCGCCCAGCTGTTCCAGGAAGACAGCTATTGGCGCGACCTGGTGCTGTTCAGTTGGAACCTGCGCACGCTGGAAGGCCCCGAGCAGATCCGCGACATGCTCGCGCAACAGCTGTCGCAGGTCGAACCCGTGCGCTTCACCCGCGACGACCGCGAAGCCGTGACCGACGAGGGCGGCCTGTTGCAGGGCTGGCTGCACATCGACACCAACCTGGCGCGCGGCTATGGCCACATCCGGGTGAAGGACGGCAAGATCTGGACCTTGCTCACCACCATGTCCGAGCTCAAGGGGCATGAAGAACCCAGCGGCACACGCCGCCCCAAGGGCGCCGAACACGGCCACCAACGCGAACGCCAGACCTGGCTGGAAAAGCGCGAGCAGGAAGCGGCCGAACTGGGCTACAAGGCGCAGCCCTACGTGCTCATCATCGGCGGCGGACAAGGCGGCATCGCCCTGGGCGCGCGGTTGCGCCAGTTGGACGTGCCCACCATCATCATCGAAAAGAACGAGCGCGCGGGCGACAGCTGGAGAAAGCGCTACAAGTCGCTATGCCTGCACGACCCGGTCTGGTACGACCACCTGCCCTACATCCCCTTCCCCGACAACTGGCCCGTCTTCGCGCCGAAGGACAAGGTCGGCGACTGGCTGGAGATGTACACCAAGGTGATGGAACTGAACTACTGGACCTCCAGCGTCTGCCAGTCGGCCCGCTACGACGAACAGAAAAAGGAATGGGAGGTCACCGTGCTGCGCGAGGGCAAGCCCGTGGTGCTGCGGCCCAAGCAACTGGTGCTGGCCACCGGCATGTCGGGCAAGCCGAACATTCCGCGCTTTCCAGGCCAGGACGAATTCCAGGGCGAGCAGCAACACTCGTCGCAACACCCGGGGCCTGACGCCTACCGGGGCAAGAACGTGGTGGTCATCGGCGCCAACAATTCGGCCCACGACATCTGCGCCGCGCTCTGGGAAGGCGGCGCCAACGTGACGATGGTGCAGCGTTCGTCCACCCACATCGTCCGGTCGGACACGCTTATGGACATCGGCCTGGGCGGCCTGTATTCCGAACAGGCGCTGGCCAACGGCATGACGACCCGCAAGGCGGACCTGACGTTCGCATCCCTGCCCTACAAGATCATGGCGCAGTTCCAGATCCCGCTTTACGACCAGATGCGCGAGCGCGACGCCGAGTTCTACGCCAAGCTTGAGAAGGCGGGCTTCATGCTGGACTGGGGCGACGACGGCTCGGGCCTCTTCATGAAATACCTGCGCCGCGGATCCGGCTATTACATCGACGTGGGCGCCTGCGACCTCATCATCGACGGCAGCATCAAGCTGCAGTCCGGCACCGACGTCAGCCACCTGGCGCGCGAAGCCGTCGTGCTGAAGAACGGCGTCACGTTGCCCGCCGACCTGGTGGTCTATGCCACCGGCTACGGCTCCATGAACGGCTGGGCGGCCGACCTGATCAGCCAGGAGGTCGCCGACAAGGTGGGCAAATGCTGGGGCCTGGGCTCGGACACCACCAAGGATCCCGGTCCCTGGGAAGGGGAGCAGCGCAACATGTGGAAGCCCACGCAGCAGGAAGGGCTGTGGTTCCACGGCGGCAACCTGCACCAGTCCCGGCACTATTCCCAGTACCTGTCCCTGCAACTGAAGGCGCGGCAGGTGGGCCTGCCCGTGCAGGTCTATGGCGTGCAGGAGGTGCACCACCAGCGATAGCCCGCCCGCCGGACACGGCGCAAGTGACCGCCCGGTCGCTTGCGCCCATGGGCGGCACAAGGTAAATTGTTGACAATCCGGCGCCAGACAGCGCCTTATTCCGAATATTTTCCCTTAATCCGGATAGATTGTTGACACCATGAGCAAAGTGCTGACCCTGCCGGGCACCCCGCCAGGCGATGGCGAAACGTTGTCGGATCACATTTTCAAGAAGATCCAGGCCGCCATCGTCAAAGGCGAGATCGCCCCGGGCAGCAAGATTTCCGAGCCCGAACTGGCACGCCAGCATGGCGTCAGCCGGGGCCCGCTGCGCGAAGCCCTGCATCGGCTGGAAGGCCAGAAGCTGCTGGTGCGCGTGCCGCATGCCGGCGCGCGCGTCGTGTCGCTGTCGCAGCAAGAGCTGTCCGAACTGTACGAGATCCGGGAATCGCTGGAAGGCATGGCCTGCCGCCTGGCCGCCGAGCGCATGCCGCCCGCCGAAATCGCCGAACTGCGCGGCGTGCTGGAAGCTCACGAACGCGACGCCGCCTTCCAGGCCGGCTTGGGCTATTACCAGCAGGAAGGCGATTACGACTTCCACTACCGCATCGTCAAGGGCAGCGGCAACCAGATGCTGTTCCGCATGCTGTGCGACGAGCTCTACCAGTTGGCGCGCATGTACCGCATCCAGTATTCGACGACGCCCAACCGCCCGCGGCAGGCCTATGCCGAACACCATCGCATTCTTGACGCCATCGCCGACCGCGACGGCGAGCTGGCTGAAATCCTGATGCGCCGGCATATCCGCGTATCCCGTATCAACATCGAACAACAGATCGCCCAGAGCAACCTGCGGCGCACGGAGGCATGATGAACCACTCGTACCGCAAGACCCTGCCCGGCACCCGCCTGGACTATTTCGACGCGCGCGCCGCGGTTGAAGCCATCGCGCCCGGCGCCTACGCCGGCCTGCCCTACACCTCGCGCGTGCTGGCGGAAAACCTGGTCCGCCGCTGCGACCCGGCCATGCTGACCGACGCGCTCAAGCAACTGATCGAACGCCGCCGCGACCTGGACTTCCCGTGGTTTCCGGCACGCGTGGTCTGCCATGACATCCTGGGCCAGACCGCGCTGGTCGACCTGGCGGGCCTGCGCGACGCCATTGCGGAAAAAGGCGGCGACCCCGCCAAGGTGAATCCGGTCGTGCCGGTGCAGTTGATCGTGGACCACTCGCTGGCCGTGGAATTCGACGGCAACGACCCCGACGCCTTCGCCAAGAACCGTGCGGTGGAAGACCGCCGCAACGAAGACCGCTTCCATTTCATCGACTGGACCAAGCAGGCCTTCCGCAATATCGAAGTCGTGCCTCCGGGCAACGGCATCATGCACCAGATCAACCTGGAGCGGATGTCGCCCGTGATCTACACGCAGGACGGCGTGGCGTTCCCCGACACGCTGGTCGGCACCGACAGCCACACCCCGCATGTGGACGCGCTGGGCGTCATCGCCATCGGCGTGGGTGGCCTCGAAGCTGAAAACGTCATGCTGGGGCGCGCGTCCTGGATGCGCCTGCCCGACATCATCGGCGTGGAACTTACCGGCCGCGCGCAGCCCGGCATCACCGCCACGGACGTGGTGCTGACGCTGACCGAATTCCTGCGGAAGGAAAAGGTCGTGGGCGCCTATCTGGAGTTCTACGGCGAAGGCGCCGCCAGCCTGACGCTGGGCGACCGCGCCACCATTTCGAACATGGCGCCGGAGTACGGCGCCACCGCCGCGATGTTCTCGATCGACCAGCAGACCATCGACTACCTGCGCCTGACCGGCCGCGAAGACGAGCAGATCGCGCTGGTGGAAACCTACGCCAAGACGGCGGGCCTGTGGTCCGACAGCTTGAAGACCGCCGAATACGAACGCGTGCTGCGCTTCGACCTGTCCACCGTGGTGCGCACGCTGGCCGGCCCGTCGAACCCGCACCGCCGCCTGCCGGTGTCCGACCTGGCCGCGCGCGGCATCTCGGGCGTCGTGGAAAACGAACCCGGCCTGATGCCTGACGGCGCCGTCATCATCGCCGCCATCACCAGCTGCACCAACACCAGCAACCCGCGCAACGTGATCGCCGCCGGCCTGTTGGCGCGCAACGCCAACCGCGCCGGCCTGGCGCGCAAGCCCTGGGTGAAGAGTTCGCTGGCCCCCGGATCGAAGGCCGTGCAGCTGTACCTGGATGAAGCCGGCCTGACGGAAGACCTGGAAAAGCTGGGCTTCGGCGTCGTCGCCTTCGCCTGTACCACGTGCAACGGCATGTCTGGCGCGCTGGACCCCGTGATCCAGCAGGAAATCATCGACCGCGACCTCTATGCCACCGCCGTGCTGTCCGGCAACCGCAATTTCGACGGGCGCATCCACCCCTACGCCAAGCAGGCCTTCCTGGCGTCGCCTCCGCTGGTCGTGGCCTACGCCATCGCCGGCACCATCCGCTTCGACATCGAACGCGATGTGCTGGGCACCGGCGCCGACGGCCGCGAGATCCGCCTGAAGGACATCTGGCCCACCGACGAGGAAATCGACGCCGTGGTCAAGGCATCCGTGAAGCCCGAACAGTTCCGCAAGGTCTACGCGCCGATGTTCGGCATCCAGGACGACCGCAAGGCCGGCGTCAGCCCGCTGTACGCCTGGCGCCCGCAAAGCACCTACATCCGCCGCCCGCCATACTGGGAAGGCGCATTGGCAGGCGCTCGCACGCTGCGCGGCATGCTGCCGCTGGCGGTGCTGGGCGACAACATCACGACAGACCACCTGTCGCCGTCCAACGCCATCATGCTGGACAGCGCGGCCGGCGAATACCTGGACAAGATGGGCCTGCCCGAAGAAGATTTCAACTCGTACGCGACCCACCGCGGCGACCACCTGACCGCGCAACGCGCCACCTTCGCCAACCCCAAGCTCTTCAACGAGATGGTGGCCAACGACGACGGCACTGTGAAGCAGGGGTCGCTGGCGCGCGTGGAACCGGAAGGCCAGGTCATGCGCATGTGGGAAGCCATCGAAACCTATATGGACCGCAAGCAGCCGCTGATCATCGTGGCTGGCGCCGACTACGGCCAGGGCTCGTCGCGCGACTGGGCCGCCAAAGGCGTGCGCCTGGCCGGCGTGGAAGCTATCGTGGCCGAAGGCTTCGAACGCATCCACCGCACCAACCTGATCGGCATGGGCGTGCTGCCGCTGGAATTCAAGTCGGGCGTGAACCGCAAGACGCTGGCGCTGGACGGCACGGAAAGCTATGACGTCATCGGCGAGCGCGAACCGCGCGCCGACCTGACGCTGGTGATCCATCGCCGCAACGGCGAAACGGTGCAGGTGCCCGTGACCTGCCGCCTGGACACCGCGGAAGAAGTGTCCATCTACGAAGCCGGCGGCGTGCTGCAACGCTTTGCGCAAGACTTCCTGGAAGCCGAATCCGCCACCAGCAAGAAGGCCGGCTGACACGCCGCCCCATACACCGACACCGCACCAAGACATCAGGACGATCCCATGGCCCATGCTCCCCAGACCAAGATTGCCGCCACCTACATGCGTGGCGGCACCAGCAAAGGCATGTTCTTCAAGCTGGATGACCTGCCTGAATCCGCGCGGGTTCCCGGCGCGGCGCGCGACGCCCTGCTGATGCGCGTGATCGGCAGCCCCGACCCGTACGGAAAACAGATCGACGGCATGGGCGCCGCCACGTCCAGCACCAGCAAGACCGTCATCGTTGGCAAGAGCACCCAGCCGGACCATGACGTGGACTACCTGTTCGGCCAGGTCTCCATCGACCAGCCCTTCGTGGACTGGAGCGGCAACTGCGGCAACCTGTCCGCTGCCGTCGGCCCGTTCGCCATCACCAACGGCCTGGTCGACCCGGCGCGCGTGCCCGCCAACGGCATCGCCGTCGTGCGCATCTGGCAGGCCAACATCAAGAAGACCATCATCGCCCACGTCCCGATGACCGATGGCGCGGTGCAAGAGACCGGCGACTTCGAACTGGACGGCGTCACCTTCCCCGCCGCCGAACTGCGGCTGGAGTTCATGGACCCCGCCGAAGACGGTGACGGCGGGTCGATGTTCCCCACCGGAAACCTGGTCGACGACCTGGACGTGCCCGGCGTGGGCACGTTCAAGGCCACGATGATCAACTCGGGCATCCCCACCATTTTCCTGGACGCCGAAGCCCTGGGCTACACGGGCACGGAACTGCAGGACGACATCAATGGCGACGCCGCCGCGCTAGCGCGCTTCGAGACCATCCGCGCGCATGGCGCGCTGCGCATGGGCCTGATCGACAAGCTGGAAGACGCCGCCAGCCGCCAGCACACGCCCAAGGTCGCTTTCGTGGCGCGCCCCAAGGCCTACGTGTCGTCCAGCGGCAAGCAGATCGCTGCAGGCGACATCGATGTGCTGGTGCGCGCGCTCTCCATGGGCAAGCTGCACCACGCGATGATGGGCACGGCGTCCGTCGCCATCGGCACCGCCGCAGCAGTGCCTGGCACGCTGGTGAACCTGGCCGCCGGCGGTACCGAGCGCGACAATGTCAACTTCGGCCACCCCTCCGGCACGTTGCGCGTAGGCGCCCAGGCCAAGCGGGTGGACGGCGAATGGAAGGTCACCAAGGCCATCATGAGCCGCAGCGCGCGCGTGCTGATGGAAGGCCGCGTCCACGTGCCCAAGGAAGGCTTCTGATCCGGCATCCGTAAATTGCAGGCCGCGAGCAAAGGCTCGCAATTTACATTTTTACCCCGGTTTTTATGGCTTCAAGGGTAGACGCTGTCCCCGTCTACCCCTATACTTAACAGATGTTGTAATTCATCACCGGACCCCACCGATGCTCCGTCATCGAGGGCACCCGTCACATGGCCGCGCACAGCGGCCCGGCGTCAGCGCCGAAACACCACCACCCAGCCGCCGGGCCGAAAGCCGGCGGTTGCGGAACAAAAACCTGCTTACCCAGCAGGACCATTGCTCACCGCATTGAGCCGTACCCGCGTCAACGGCATTCGTGTCCGCGACGCCCCGGCCCCATGCCGCAGCAAGGCACCAATACGGTGTGTCTTGTGTTTGTCCGTCCCGGGCTGCCACCCCTTGCCCGGCTGGACAGGCACGCGATCGCGCGCTCGAAACAAAAACGACAAGCTCGCGGTCCATTGGTGTTTCGCCCGCGCCATGGGAAAGCTTGCCGCCCATCGCACTCCGCGGAAACGGCACTCACGCAGCCCCGGCCGGCAGGCCGCGACCAGGCTGTCGAGGAGTAAGGACCCACAAGATGCAAGAGACAGTTTTCTTCCAGCTATCGGCGACCACCGCCATCCTGTTGCTGGCCGGCTTCTACGGCGCGACCTTCCTGATGTCGCTCCTCATCGGCGAAAAAAACGAGAACGTCGACGGCTTCATGGTGTCGAACAACGCCGTCGGCTTCGGCCTGTCGACCGCCAGCATGATCGCCACCTGGATCTGGGCCGCCTCCTTCTACGCCAGCGCCACGTCCGGCTACAAGTACGGCTTGTCGGGCCCGCTGCACTACGGGTTCTGGGGCGCGCTGATGATTCTCTTCATCTATCCCTTCGGCAAGCGCTTCCGGCAATTGGCGCCCAAGGCCCATACGCTGGCCGAAGTCATCCACGCGCGCCATGGCACGTCCAGCCAGATGATCATGGCAGTGTCGAACATCGTGGGCAGCTGCATCAGCCTGATGGTGAACTTCACGGCCGCCGGCGCGCTGGTCTCGATCCTCAGTCCGCTTACGTTCATCCAGGGCGTGCTGATCGCCGGGCTGGGCGTGCTGTCCTACACCCTGTGGTCGGGCTTTCGCACGTCGGTCATGACCGACTTCGCGCAGCTGGCGGCGATGATCATCGCCGCGGTCATCATCATCCCGCTGATCTTCTTCAACGCGGGCGGCCCCGACATGCTGCAGGCGAACATGTGGCGCTTGAACAGCGACCAGGCCGACTTCTACTCCTCCAAGGCCATCCTTGAGCAAGGCGCGCCGTACTTCGTCGCCGTGCTGGCGTACGCCATCGGCAACCAGACTATTGCGCAGCGCCTGTTCGCCGTGCGTGAAGACCTGATCAAGCCCACCTTCCTGACCGCCACGGTCGGCTACGGCGCCGTCGTGATCGGCCTGGGCATGCTGGGGCTGCTGGCGCTGTTCGTCGGGCTGGAGCCCGCCAACGGCGACATGAACAACATCATCCCGCAGATGGCATCCACCTATCTGCCGCCGTTCGGCATCGCGCTCTTCTTCCTGCTGGTCGTGGGTTCGCTGTCCTCCACCGCCGACTCCGACCTGGCGGCGCTGTCGGCCATCGTCATGACCGACGTTTACGCCAAGAACCTGGCCCGCGGACGCCCGGACCCGCGGCGCATGCTGTGGTGGGGCCGCGCCACCATGATCATCGCCACGATGATCGGCGTGATCTTCGCCAGCCTGCGCCTGGATATCCTGGTCATGCTGGTGTTCGTGGGCGCGCTGTGGGGCGCCATCGTCTTCCCCGTCATCGCCAGCTTCTACTGGGACCGCGTGAACAACCGCGCCTTCGTCACGTCAGTGCTGTCCGCCGTGATGCTGTTCACCATCGTGCGCTTTGAATTGCTGCCCATTACGGGCGCCATCGCGGTCTTCTTCGAAATCTGCGCAGCCATCGGCGGCGGCGTGGTGCTGGGGCTGATGGCGTTCGGCTTCCTGGGCCGCACCGTCGCCATCACCGTTGGCACGATCGGCGTCGCGGTCATGCTGCCCGTCTTCATCGGCAGCCTGCGCGACTACATCGTGCTGATGGCCTCGCTGACCGCCTACGGCGCCAGCGCGACGGTTTGCGTGGCGCTGAGCCTGCGCAATCGCGAACGGTTCGATTTCAGCGTGTTGGCCGACCGCGTCACGTCCTTCCACCGCGAACACGACGCGATGGCGCACGACGCGCCCTCCGGCCAGCTTGCCGCTGACACCGCGGGACGCTGATCCCCCCATTCAAACCAGGAGATCGACATGTGGTTGACCATTTATTTTCTGATCTGGCCCGCGCTATCAGCCGCCATCCTCGCGCTCTTGTGCGTAACGCTGTGCAAAGACATCCGCGCAGCCAGGAAGAGCGGGCATTCCATGATTTGACCAGGCTTGGGGCGCGCCTGAACGACAGGTCGCCCCTGCGGGCGGGGACGCCCTATGCGGCCGCTTCCCGGCGCCTGCCCGCCGCAGCGGCCACAATCCACGCCACACCCAGCAACGCCGCCGCCACGCGGTACGTCCAGCCCATGCCTGCCGCCAACGCGGCGGGCGGTGCGGCACCCAGGTCGTCTGCCCCCGCCCCAAAAGCGAACACGGCTCCCATCAGGGACGCGCCGGTGATCAGCCCAAGGTTGCGCGACAGATTGAGCACACCCGCAACCGCCCCGCGCTGCGTCGACCCAACGCCGGCCATGACGGCGCTGTTGTTGGCCGCCTGGAACAGCGCATAGCCCGCCGTCAGCACCGATAGCGGCGCCACGTAGCCGGCAATGCCGGCCTTCCGGAACGCCAACGACAACAGCGCAGTGCCCGCTATCATCGCCATCAGGCCCACGAGCATCGTGCGCTGCGCGCCATAGGCATCCACGCAGCGCCCGGCCGGAACGCCCGCCAGCGCGGCCACGAGCGGCCCGCAAGACATCGCAAGGCCCACCCGTGCCGGGCTCAACCCCAATGCCCCGGCGAGATAGAACGGGCCGACCACCAACGTTGTCATCATCACGGTCGCGACCAGTGCATTCGTTGCCACGCCCGCGCTCAGCACCCGCTGGCGAAAAAGGTCCAACCGTATCAGCGGCGATGCCGCCTTGGCCTGCCGTCGCAGGAACATGGCCCCAGCCACCAGCGCAAACCCCAGCAGCAGTGCATTCATCACGCCGAACCCGCCGCCGCTCCCCGTCATCGCCAACGCATACACGGCAACGGCCATGGCCAGCGCCAGCGCCCCTTGCAGGTCGAAGCCGGCCTTCCCCGCCTTCTGGTCCGGCGGCAGATAACGCCACGCCAGCGAAAGCGCAAGCAAGCCCAATGGCACGTTGAGCAGAAACAGCGACTGCCATCCGGCAACGGCGATCAGCCCGCCCCCCAAAGTAGGCCCCAAGGCAGTGCCTATCGCCGTCATCGTGCCCAGCAAACCCATCACGCTGCCGGTCTTCTCCTTGGATACGACGTCGCTGGCGAACGCCATCGTCAATGCCATCATGATGGCGGCCCCCAGACCCTGCACGGCACGCGCGGCAATCAAGCCCGCCAGCCATGGCGTCGCGCCACACAGCGCCGACCCTGCTGTGAACAGCATGATTCCAGCCAGCATCAGCCTGCGTCGGCCGACCAGATCCCCTAAGCGACCCACACTGACGACCAACGTCGTGATGGCAAGCAGATAGGCCAGCACGATCCATTGCACCGCCTGGAACGGCGCATCGAACGCCTTCGCCAAGGTTGGAAGCGCGACGTTGGCGATGCTGGTGCCCAATGCGGGCAACAGCATCGACACGGACAAGCACGCCATCAGGGGTAAAGCGGGGCGAGAAGGGGAAATCGAATGGGCGGAGGGATGCACGATATGGCCTGCGAGCGGATTGGGCCATCGACATGACGCCCTGCACCCATCCTAGGCGCGCCCGGCACCTGGCGGAAGGCGCAGCATTTGCATTGAATACCTGCACCAAACGCCCTATCAGAATCCACCAGGGCGCGCTCGCCGTGCTACGGTTGCGGCATGTCCACCCCCGACCTGAACCTGCTGATCACCCTGGACGTCCTGCTGGCCGAGGGCAGCGTCGCGCGCGCCGCCCGCCGCTTGCGGCTCAGCCCGTCCGCCATGAGCCGGGCGCTGGCGCGCCTGCGCGAGGCCACGGGCGATCCGCTGCTGGTGCGTGCCGGACGCGGCCTGGTGCCCACGCCGCGGGCGCTGGAATTGCGCGGCCGGGTTCCCGTGCTGGTGCAAGATGTGGAAGCGGTGCTGCGCCCCGCGGCGCAGCTGGACCTCAAGCAGCTGGCGCGCACCTTCACGCTGCGCACAAGCGACGGCTTCGCGGAGAATGTCGGGCCGGGCCTGCTGGCGCGTGTCGGCGCCGAAGCGCCTGGCGTGCGGCTGCGCTTCGTGCAGAAAACGGATAAGGACAGCGCGCCGCTACGCGAAGGCGCCGTGGATCTGGACACCGGCATCGTCGGCGACACGGCCAGCCCCGAGCTGCGCACCCGGGCACTGTTCCAGGATCGCTTCGTCGGCGTGATGCGTGCCGGACATCCGCTCAGCCAAGGCAAGGTCACGCTTGCCCGCTATGCATCCGCCCGCCACATCCTCGTCTCGCGACGCAACCTGGAGAAAGGGCCGGTCGACGACGCGCTGGCCTCGCACGGCCGGGAACGCCACATCGCCACCAATGCAGGCGGCTTTTCCACCGCGCTGGCGCTGGCGCGCGGATCCGACCTGATCGCCACCGTGCCCGAACGCCATACGGGCAACTTGCGGGCAGGCATGCACACCTTCCCGTTGCCCTTCACGATGCCGGCGTTCACGGTGTCGATGCTGTGGCATCCACGCATGGACGGCGACGCCGCGCATCGCTGGCTGCGCGGATGCGTGCTGGACGCCGTCCGCTGACGGCGTCCGCGGACGCTTACTTCGCCTTGGCTTCGCTGGCCGCCAGCGCGTCGAACTTCTTGTCCAGGTCCGCCAGCGACTGGTTGATGTGGTCGCGGCGCTCCTTGATCCACTTGCCTTGCGAGGTCAACTGGTCGCGCGCCTCTTTCAGCATGCGGTCCATCTCCGCGGGCTGCGGGCCGCCGCTGGTGGCGCGGTTCTTCACGATGGCCACGGGGTCCAGCGTCGAACGGAATTCCGCTTCGCTCATCGGCAGCTCGTTGCCGTACTTCGAATCCTTCATGGCGTCGGCATAGATGCGGCGGGCTTGCTCGTACGGGAAGTCCAACGGCTTGATGTTGTTGGTCTTGGCGTACGTCACGACTTCCGAGGCAAAGTGGTGGCCGTCGCGGAACGGCAGCTTGTACTTGCGCATCAGCACGTCGGCCAGTTCCTGCGAAGCGGTCCAGTCGCTGTTCAACTCTTCCAGCGCGCGGTCGGGGCTGATGACCATGGCCTTCAGCACCCGATCCCAACGCTTGAGCGCCGAAATGCCGCTGTCGACCATGGCGGAGTTCTGCTTCACGTCTTTCGGATCGCTCATGCCCGGCGTGATGTTGTGCGTCTGGATGACGGGGCCCATCGCCAGGGTCACGGCGGTGGACGCATCGCTGCGCGTGTCGTTCAACAGCCCAGGATTGCGCTTTTGCGGCATGGCGCTGGACACATACGTATTGCCGCCGCCCTCTTCCAGCAATATCCAGGGACGCGACTGCGCATATTGCGTCATGACGTCTTCGACAAAGTTGCCCGTGCGCAGCGCAATGCTGGTCACGATCGAGGCGACTTCCACGGGTTGGTCCATGGACGAGATCTGCGAGGCGTCGTAGGCGTTGTCGACCAGCGCCTCAAAGCCCAGGTATTGCGCCATGCGCTTGCGGTCCAGCGGCCAGCTGGTGCCGTTGAGCACCGTCGTGCCCATGGGCGAGCGGTCGATGCGGACGTAGGCCTCGCGGATGCGCTGCGCGTCGCGCGCCAGGCCGGCCGCCTGGCCCAGCAGATAGTGGCCATAGCTGTTGGGCTGCGCCGCCACGCCGTTGGTGTAGTTCGGCACGATCGTGCCCGCATGCTTGGCGGCCAGCTCGACCAGCGTGGTGGAGGTCTTATTCAACTGGTCAGCCAGTTCCAGCAGCTTGTCGCGCAGGATGGCGCTGCGGTAGGTCGCATGCATGTCCTGGCTGGAACGGCCGGCGTGCAGCAAGGTCACGTCTTCGCCCGCCGCCTTGATCAGCAGCGGCTCGAAGGTGATGACGCTGGCGGGCCGCTTGGCGCCCGGCTGGTTGCCGTCGTTGATCACCTTGGCGACGCCGGCGGCCAGGCGCGGCGCGATGGACTTGTCCAGCAGGCCTTCATCGGTATTGATGACGGCGGTGGCCTTGTTGATCTCTCCCAGCCAGAAGAAGGGATCGCGCGGCACGGCGGTGGCGGCGGCGGGCGCGGCCGAAGCAGCGGCGGCGGGCGCCGGTTGGGCCAGCGCGGCATGCGTGCTCAGCGACAAGACCAGGGCGGCGCCCAGGGTGGGAAGAAACTGTCTCATGGCGTTCTCGTTATGGGGATCGTTATCGGGGTCGATACAGGGGCGGTCCGGTAGTTTATGGAAAAGCCTTCCCCCCGAGAACCGGGTATTACACGGATAGCCCACGAATGCGTAACAAGAGCCGTCCTGGCTGACGATACGCTGACGCGATGCCGCGGCGCAAAAAAAAGGGCCCCTGTCTCCGGGAGGAAGACAGGGGCCAAGCCGGCGCGCTGGCTTAGAACAAGTACTGCGCGCTTACCCAGAACAAGGGTTTGTGGTCCCGGCTGTCGGACTGCGGCGCGCCGCCATCGGTGCGCCATGCGACCGTGGCTTCGCCCCGCCAGCCGCCCACGGCAACGCGGGCGCCGACGCCTGCCCCGGCGACGCGGCGGAAGTTCTCGCCGGCCTGCCAGGGATGGGAGGAAATCTCTACCCGGCCCGCGTCGTAGAACGCGAACGGGGTGACTGCGCCTGCCGCGTAGCGGACTTCCACCTGCGCGAGCCAGCCACGGTCACCGTAGCCTTCGCCCACGGGGTAGGCGCGCACGCCGGCGGGTCCGCCCAGACCGAAGTCTTCGGACGAATCCAGGTTGTCGTTGGTCCATTGGCCACTGAAACGGCCGAACAGGCTCCAGCGCGACGACACGGATTGCAGGCGCGCGATGTCAAGATTCAACTTGCTGTAGTGACCCGCCGAGTTTGCGCTCAGGCTGTCGGCGGTAGCGAGGTTGCCGTCCAGCTTCAGGGTGCCCGGCGTCCAGCTCAAGGCGCCGTAGGTCAGCCCGCCGCCGCCCAGACTGTCGCGCACGTCGAACTGCGCCGCGATCGGCACGCTGTTGCTGAACTTGTTCTGCTCGATCTCGGCGGCGCGATAGTCGTCGCGCAGCTTCTTGTGCAGGAAATCGATGCCAATGGTCAGGTTGCGGCTTTGCGAACGGATCAACGGATAGCTCAGGCCCACGCTGGCCACCTTGGCGGTCCCGTGCGCGTCCAGGTCGCTGAATTCCTTGCCCAGCTCATAGCCGGTGTAACCGTAGCCCACGCGGCCGCGCAGGCCCGAACTGCCCAGCGGAGCGCTGTAGCCAACGTCACCGTAGTTCAGGCTTTCGCTCGTGCGCTGCGCACGCAGCGTGATCTGGTCGCCCAGCATGAAGGGGCTGTTGATCGACAGTGCGGCGTTGGCGCGGTACTGGCCCGTGTAGCGGTTGCCCTGGTTGTCCAGGCCGACGCTGCCGTTGACGCGGTCGCCACGCTCAACCTGCACGACCAGATCCCCCGTGCCCAGCTGCTGGCCAGGGCGAATGATCGGGCTGGCGGTGACGCCGGGCAGGTCGGACAACAGCAGCGCCGCGCGTTCCAGCGAAGCGCTTTCGATGATGTCGCCGGATTTCAGCGGGCTGAGGTAGGCCTGGGCACGTGCGGCTAGGGCGGCATCGCCTTCCGTCTTGACTTCGCCATAACGGCCTTCGACGACCTGCAGGCGCAGCACGCCGTTTTCCAGCCCCTGCGCGGGCAGGTAGACGCGTGCAAACGGATAACCCGCATCGCGGTAGTAGCGCGTCAGCTGGTTGGTAAGGTCCTGCATGCCCGCCAGGTCGTAGGACTTGCCTTGGTAGTCGCCCAATAGCCCCAGCAACTGCTCGCTTGAGAAGGCTTGGTTGCCCGTCAGGTCGATGCGAGTCACGCTGGCCTGCGGGCCGCCGGGCGCAACGGTGCCCGGAACGGGGCTGCTCAGGTTCAGGTCGGGCGACGGGGCCGGCGGCTGCGGTTCAGTCGCCTGTTCCTGAAGGATACGGCCGGCGTTGGGGATCTGCTGGGCGGAAACCGCCGCAGGCAGCAGCGCGGCAAGCGCCAGGACCAGGTAGTGCGGACGTGCGAAAGATGAAACTTGCGTCATGATCGTGTGGGAATCGGGTGTTCGGAGCGGCTGCCCACGCCCCCGTAGGGCAATGGGCAGCCGGCAAGCGGATAAGTCGTGGCGTTCGCCGTATCAGGGGCCGGGATCAGATACCGCCCTGGGCAACGCCTTCGGGCAGGCGGATACCGCCGTCAATCACCAGGACCTGAGCGGGGCCTTGCATGCTGCGCGCGCCCTGGCCTGCGTTCGGCGCCGGCTTCGCATTGCCGCCCTGGCCTTGGCTGCTGGAGTCGACCGGCACGAAGTTCAAGTCGCCCGTCGGGTTGGGCGGCGTCGAATTGGCAGTGCCTACCGCGGCCTGCAGCCATTGCGCCGTCGACAGCGCAGCCTCGCGACGGCTGTCGGGTTGCACGGCATTGCTGATGACCAGCGTGCCATCCTGCGCCGCAACCAGGTAGTTGCTGTTGGACAGGCCACCCGCGCCGATGACGTAGTTGCCGGCCGTCTCGCCCGCCGCGCGGCTAAGCAGGCCGGCCAGCGTGTCGTTGCCCACCAGATTGCCCTGGGTGACGCGCCACGTCAGCGCCGGATCCACATCGCCCGCACGCTTGGTCTTGTCGTCGGCCGCGACGGTGATGGCGCGGCGATCGATGACAGCCTGATGCTGCGTGTCGGCCAGCACATAGTTGCTGGCCAGGCCGTTGTCGCCGTCGGCCAAGGCGTAGCGCACGTTGGCGTTGCGGCTGCCGGCGTTGGCGTTGTCGAACGTTGCCGTGGTTCCTACGGCCAGCGATTCGCCTTCGACCAGGTTGGTCAGCGATCCTGCGGATGCCTGGGCGGACGTGCTGCCGTCGTAGACCTTGCCTGCGACCGTGGTGCCGTCGATACCCAGCACGCGACGCGCAATGGCCGCGCGCGCATCGGCGGCGTTCAAGACGTAGTTGCCTGCGTCGCCGCCAGTCAACGCGAAGGCGACCGACTTGCCCTCGCCCGCGTTCTTGTCGGAGAAGCTGCCCGCCACCCCCAGCGCATCGCCCGCGATGATGCCGGCGATGGCGTCAGCGCCGGTGACCGTTGCCACGGTATCGCCGTCATAGACCTTGTCCAGCGCACCCAGCGCGCCGTTCAATTGGCGTGCCGCGATCGTCGCCGTGGTCGTGCCGTTGGCGCTGACGGTGTAGTTGCCGGCATCCGCCCCCGTCAGCGAACCGGTGACATTGACCAGCTTGCCGATAGCGGCATTCTTGTCGGCGAAGGCGCCTGTCGTCGACAGCGCAACGTTGTCGCCCTGGACCACGCCGTTCAGCGTGCCCGTCGTGCTGGCCGCGGTAGTGCCGTCATAGGTCTTGCCGGCGGCCGTGATGGCGCCCGTCAACGCCTTGGGCGTAATGTTGGCCAGCGTCGTGGCGTTGGTGCTCAGCGTGTAGTTGCCCGCATCAGCCCCGGTCAGCACGCCATTCACCGCCACCAGCTTGCCGTTGCCGACATTCTTGTCGCCGAACAGGCCCGTGGCATTGACGGCGACGTTGTCGCCCTGCACCACGCCATTGAGCGTGCCCGTCGTGGCCGCATCGCGCAAGCCGTCATACACCTTGCCGGCGGCCGTCAGCGCGCCGGTGATCGCCTTGGGCGTGATGTTGGCGGTGGTGGTCGTATTGGCCACCAGCGTGTAGTTGCCGGCATCCGCACCCGTCAGCGAGCCGCCGACGCTCACCGTCTTGCCGTTGCCGACGTTCTTGTCTGCGAACGAGCCGGAGGTCGACAGCGCCACGGCGTCGGCCAGGATCTGGCCGGCCAGACTGCCCGACGTGCTGGCGGCGACCGAACCGTCGTAGACCTTGCCCGCGGCCGTGATGGCGCCCGTGATCGTCTTCGGCGTGATGGTGGCAACCGTCGTGCCGTTGGCGCTGACCGTGTAGTTGCCGGCGTCCGTACCCGTCAGCGTGCCGTTGACGTTGACTTGCTTGCCCACGCCGGCGTTCTTGTCCGCGAAGGCGCCTGTCGTCGACAGCGCAACGGTGTCGCCCTGGACCACGCCGTTCAGCGTGCCCGTCGTGCTGGCCGCGGTGGTGCCGTCATAGGTCTTGCCGGCGGCCGTGATGGCGCCCGTCAACGCCTTGGGCGTAATGTTGGCCAGCGTCGTGGCGTTGGTGCTCAGCGTGTAGTTGCCCGCATCAGCCCCGGTCAGCACGCCATTCACCGCCACCAGCTTGCCGTTGCCGACATTCTTGTCGCCGAACAGGCCCGTGGCATTGACGGCGACGTTGTCGCCCTGCACCACGCCATTGAGCGTGCCCGTCGTGGCCGCATCGCGCAAGCCGTCATACACCTTGCCGGCGGCCGTCAGCGCGCCGGTGATCGCCTTGGGCGTGATGTTGGCGGTGGTGGTCGCATTGGCGGCAAGCACGTAGTTGCCCGCATCCAGGCCCGTCAACGAACCCCCGACGTTCACCGTCTTGCTGTTGCCGACGTTCTTGTCTGCGAACGAGCCGGTGGTGGACAGGCCGACGACGTCGCCCAGGATCACCCCCGTGAGGTTGCCTTGAGTCGCAGCCGCGACGCCTCCGTCGTAGACCTTGCCCGCAGCCGTGATGGCGCCGGTAAGGGTCGCGGGCGTAATGTTGGCCTTGCCCTTGGTCACGCCGTTACCCAGCGCGTAATTGCCGGCATCCGCTCCGCCCAGCACATAGGCCACGGTCTTGCCGTTGGCCACGTTCTTGTCGCTGAAGCTGCCGCTGACGTTCAAGACGTCGCCGGACACCACGCTCAGGCTGTTCGCGCCCGTGACCGAAGCCAGCGACGAACCGTCATACACCTTGTCCAGTGCGCCCAGCGCGCCCGTCAATTGACGGACCGCGATGTCGGCGGTGGCGGTGGCGTTATAGGTCACCGTGTAGTTGCCCGCATCGGCACCGGCCAACACGCCGCTGACGTTGACCAGCTTGCCCGCGCCTGCATTCTTGTCGGCGAAAGCGCCCGTCGACGACAGGCTTACCGTGTCGCCCGCGATCTTGCCGGTGAGTGTTCCGTCCGTGATGGCCGCCAAGGTGCCGTCGTAGGTCTTGCCGGCGGCAGTGATCGCGCCGGTCAGGGCCTTGGGAGAGATGGTAGCCGTGGTGGTGCTGTTGTACGACACCGTGTAGTTGCCTGCATCGGCGCCAAGCAGAGAGCCGTTCAACGCCACGGCTTTGCCCACGCCCGCATTCTTGTCGGCGAACAGGCCCGAGCTTGCCAGCGTGACGGTGTCGCCTTGGACGACGCCCGTCAGTTGGCCCGACGTGTCGGCATCCCGGGTGCCGTCATAAGTCTTGCCGGCGGCGGTGATCGCGCCGGTCAAGGCCTTGGGCGTGATGGAGGCGGTAGCGGTCGTGTTCACCGACACGGCATAGTTGTTGGCGTCGGCGCCCAGCAACGTGCCGCGCGTCGACACAGTCTTGCCCACGCCCACGTTCTTGTCCGAGAAGGTGCCGGCGCCGTAGATCTGCACGTCGTCGCCCAGGATCAAGCCACCCGTCATGTAGGCATCGGCATCCGACTTGGTCGTGCCGTCATACACCTTGTCGGAAATCGTGACGACGCCCGTGAGGGTCTTGGGCGTGATGTTGGCGGTAGTAGTCGCCAAACTATTGTCCAGCACGTAGTTGCCAGCGTCCGCGCCAGACAGGCTGATCAGAACCTGCTTGCCTTGCCCCACATTCTTGTCGGCGAAGTTCCCAGAGAAATAGACCTGGTCTGAACCGAAGACGCCGACCGAAGCCGACAGCGACGCATTGGTCTGGCCGTCGTAGACCTTGTTTCCGGCCGTCACCTGGCCGGTCAACGTCTTGGCCGTGATGGTTGCCGTCGTGGTCGGCGACGTCACCGAGGCAATGAAGTAGTTGCCGGCATCCGCGCCGGTCAGCGTAATGCCGCCGACCGTGACGGTCTTGCCGGCACCCGCGTTCTTGTCCGAGAAATTGCCGACGCCGATGGCGCCCAGGTTATCGCCCGCTATCACGTCGCTGCCAGCCTGACCACGCACGACGGCGTTGCTGGTGCCGTCATACGTCTTGTTGTCGGCCGTGACGTCAATCGCGACGCCCTTCTTCAGGACGTTCAGGCTCAAGCCATCCGCATAGATGATGTCGTAGCCTTGCTGGTTGGAATACAGGCCGCCATTGACGGTCAACGAGCCGTCGGCCACGGTGTAGGTACCGGCGTTTTTCGAGTTGGCGGTGTAGCTGATGCTGCCGCCCAGCTCCGCGCCCGGCCGAGAAGCGATGTAGCCAACGCCCCCCGAGATCTGGCCGTCGTAGACCTTGTCCGCAAGGCTGACGGTGATCTGCTTGAGGAAGCCGCGCAGCAGCGGGCCACCCGCACCTTCGTAGATGCGCCACATCGCGCCAGTGCCGCCCGCGTTGTCGATGTCCCAGCCCGCGTCCTTGAACGTAGACAGTTGGGACAACTCCGCGTACGTCTTCATGCCGCTGGTGGCGCTTACGGTGCCGCCATTTGAGCCGACCAATTGCAGCGGTACGCCGGGAATCGGGTTGCCCGCGGCATCCGTGCTGGCAGCAAAACTGTCATTCACGACGCCGGAGTTCATGCCGACCAATGCGCCATTTCCCGGGTAGGGAAAGATGGTGTTGATCTTGCTTGTGGAATACGATTTGTTGATGGTCCCGATGTTGTACCCGACCAAGCCACCGACCTGACCGATGATGGGCCCATTGGTGGTGACCGTTCCCGAGGAATAGGAGTTGGAAATGGTGCCTGAGTTCTGACCAACCAGCCCACCCACTCCGTTGCCGAACCCTTGAGCAGACACCTTGGCGTTGGCAAAGACGTTGTCGATCGTGCCGTAATTCACTGCTGCCAGGGCGCCAGACTGAATAAAGCCCCCCACCACGGCATTATCAAGCCCGACGTTTCGAACCGTGCCAGTCACTCCGATGAACCCGAACAACCCCGAGAACGACGTATTGTTGCCAACCGTCAGGTTGGAAATCACGTGGCCCTGGCCATCAAGGCTGCCCATGAACTGCGCGCCGTTGCCGATCGGGCTGAAGCCGCCTACGCCCCACATCCCGCTGCCGGAGGTGCCCGTCGCCTTCGCGTCGATATCGCGAACAATGTTGTAGCTGGCGTTCAGGTCATAGGACATCAGCTGCAACTGGTGGCTATTGGAAACCGCCAGGCTGTACTCGCTTGCCAGGAAGGGACGCGTCTGCCCTTCGATCATGATCCATTGCGCCTTGCCCGCCGCGTCCTTGGCGACCCAGACATTCGAGTTCGAAATTTGGGACCACGTTCCCAGACTGGCGTAGGACGTGTAGGAAAATGCGTTGCCAACCGCCGCGGTGCCTGTCACCGTACCCCCGGCGTCCAACCCCGTGGCGTTGGCCTGGCCCGTCGTTGCGGCGTCCCAGCGCGCGTTTTCCAACACGATGCCCGTACCGGAGAACATGCCGACGATGCCCCCGGTGCGGCTCGCGCCTTCGACGCGTCCGCTTGCGAACACATTCGAGATGACGCTGTTATCCCGCGCAGACCCGACCAGACCGCCAATGGCAAGGCCCAAACCGTCTGCCGCGGCGATCACGTTGCCCGTGGCATAGGCATTTCTGATCGTGCCGCTGTTGGCGCCGACCAGCCCGCCGGTGTCGGTGTTGCCGCCGGACACGTTGCCGGTCGAGTAAGCGTTGTCGATCGTCGCGCCTGCGCCGTTATTGCCTACCAAGCCACCCAGAAAGTAGCCCTTCGACGTGCTGGTGACAGTGGTCCGTGCGTTCGATCCCGTGATCACGGAGTTGTTGGCGGCGACCAATCCGCCCAACGTCGTCTCCCCCGTGACGCTGCCCGACACAGCCACGTTGCGGATGGTGCCTTCGTTAGTGCCCGCCAGCGTGCCCAAATAGCCGGTGCCGACAATCGTGGCATTCGTCACTGCCAGGTCGCGAACTTCGCTGCCGTTGGTAATGGTGCCGATCAGGCCCAGGTTGCCGCCATTCGTCGTGCTGATGTTCAGGTTGTCGATGGTATGGCCCAGGCCGGCCAGCGTGCCTTGCAGATTCGACACCAACGCAGTCGAGAACGTGCTGCCCTTCAGGTCAAGGTCCTGCGCCAATGCGTAATAGCCGAACCCCAATTGGTCCAGCGACCGGATATCCTGCACGGAGCGCAACAGCGTATAGCCCTGTCCGTTGACCTTGAACGTCGACTGCGCGCCGCTCAACGTCACCGGTGCGTTGGCCGAATAGGAGCCGCCGCTCGAGTATCCCCGCTGCTTGTAGCCACCCAGGTTCAGCTCCAGGCCCGCCTCGGCGCCCGTGGCGGTAATCGGCGCGTTGATGTTGACGTCGCCATGCGCGCTGAGCGTCAGCTTCGTGCTGGCGCTCCATTTCACACCGGCGTTCACATTGATGTTGCCGGCCTGCGAGCCGTTCTCGACGGTCCTCAGCTCCACGTTGCCGTTGTCCAGGTTGGCCGACAGCGTATCGGCGCCGATGCCGCTGTCCGTCTGACCGGTCGTGCCCGCGCTGACCGTGAAGTCCGTCGGATCAATCAACCACGAGCCATGCTGGCCGCTGACCGCCTTGGTGGTGATCATCGCGCCTGCCGCCACCGTCACCTTCGCCGCCGACGTCTCCACGAAACCGCCCTTGCCGCCGCTGGGCGCGCTGGCGTCCAGTTTGCCGGCCACGGCGATGCGGTCGTTGACCATGTCGCCCAGCAGCACGATCTTGCCGTTCTCGCCGGTAGCCAGTGTCTTGGCCTGCGTGATGCCGGTGTGGTTGATGACCGTGCTGGCCAGGTCGCCCGCGGCCTTCGCCGTCAAATAGACCGTGCCGCCGTCGGCGCGGATGGCGCCGCCTTGCTCGATCAGCGCGTCGATCGCGCCTTGCTCCACTTCGATCTTGACGGGGCCGCCCAGGTCCAGCTTGACGCGGCTGCCGGCGCCCAAGAGGACGTTGCCCTTGTCGGCCGTCAGGTTGCCGGTGTTGGTGATCTTGGCCGCGATCAGCGCGATGCTGCCGCCCGGGGCCGCGGTGATGTTGCCCTGGTTGATGATGGCGTTGCTGCTGGCGCCTTCAAACTTGTAGTTGCCCGCCAGGAAATCCTGGGTGCTGATGTTGAGCGTACTGGCGACGATGCCGCCCACGTTCACCTGCGCCGTCGGCGTGAACACCACGCCGTTCGGGTTGACCAGGAACACCTGGCCGTTGGCGTTCAGCGCGCCCTGGATCACCGACACGTCCGGACCCAGCACCCGGTTCAACGCGACCGAGTCGCGGCCCGGCTGGTTGAACGTGACGCTGTTGCCCTTGCCGATGGAAAAGCTCTGCCAGTCCACGGCCATCTTGCCGGTCTGCTGGTTGATGGTCATCGCCGAGCCGTTCTGGCTGATCGACCCCGCCCCCGCCACGACATTGCCCCCGGTGGGCAGGTCCGCGGCCAATGCTGGACCGGACATCAGCAACGCCGCGGTCAACGCGGCGGCGGATCCACTGGCGCGCTTGCGACGTGCGCTGGCGTGTTCGGCGACCGGCACATACACGCCCAGGGCGTCATTCCAGACCAGGCGGAAGATGTGATTAAGGGAAGGCTTTTTCATCGGATGTTCCTGAATCGGACAGCGTCACAATTTGTAAATTTCGCTGCTGAAATATACCGATGATTGCGTCTTTAAATCTGAGCAAATCTAAGCAAGTCGAAAATGTTCGACAATTCCGGCCGAAGACGCCGAAAAAGCCAGCAATAGCCTGACGATGAGCGACGTTGCACCACCCGGCAAGCGGGCGGGCAGAAACAAGTAGATGCTTTTTTGCAACAGATTGTCGGATGTCGACAAGGTGATACCGTGGCGGCCGGCGCGGGTCAGTCCGCCCCGGCGCCTGCCCGGCGGCGCGGCAGGCTCAAGCAGAAGCACACCGGCTCCGCCCCGCCCGCGCTCTTCAGGAACACCGAACCGCCCAGCCGCTCGGCCAGCGTCCTGACCAGGTACAGTCCCAGGCCGGCGCCCGGATGGCGCAGCGCATTCGGGCCGCGGTAGTACTTCTGGAACAGGCGCTCCTGCTCCGCGGGGGCAATGCGGTCGCCGGAGTTGGCCACGTCGATCTGCAGGAAATCGCCCTCTTCGCGCAGCGTCACCCGAACCGCCCTGCCCGGCACGCAATGCCGATCCGCATTGGCCAGCAAGTTGCGCAACGCGATGCGCAGCATGCCCGCATCGCAAAGCAGGACGTGCTCGCCCGCGCCATAGATGCACTGAATGCGGCCCGCGGGGAATTCGCGATCCAGATCCGCCAGCAGGGCCAGCAAGTCGCACTGCGTCAGGCGCAACTCGGCGCTGGGCTCGCGCATGCGGTCATGGGTCAGGTATTCGTCCACCAGCGCCAGCAGGCGCATGGCGGCATCGCGGATATTGCCGCAGCGCGCCAGGCTTTTCTCGACGGGCGCGGCAAGATTGCGGCCCAGTTGCTGCGCCGAGGTCGTGATGATGGCAAGCGGCGTACGGAACTCATGCGACACCATCGCCACGAATTCGCGTTGCTCGGCGAACACGCGGCGTTCCTGTTCCAGCGACGCGCGCAGCTCATCTTCCAGCTCGACCCGGCGCTGGATCTCGCCCTGCATCTCGGCGGTGCGCAACGCCACTTCCTGCTCCAGCCGATGGCTGTGCTGGCGCGCCATGTCGGCCGCCAGATTGGCCTGCTGGCGTTCCATGTCGCGGCGCTGGCGTTCATAGCGCCCCACGATGATCAGGCTGAGCAGCAGCATGTGCAGCATCGTGCCCAGCGTGGAGACATACTCCGTGAACACGTTGACCGGCAGCACGCCCAGATTGCGCAGGAAGGCGATCAGCACGCCGATATAGAACACGCCGAAGGCCAGGGCGAAAAGGCGCGCCGGGCGCCAGCCCTTTTTCAGCAGATACGCGGCCAGCGTCGTGAACCCCAAGATCAGCGCCAACGCCAGCAACTGGACCGGTTGCATGCCCCACCCGTAATGTCCCGACACGACCAGCGCCGAGCACACGACAGCGATTCCCCAGAACAGCCGCTCCAGTCCGCGCACCGCGCGCGGATAAAGCGCGCCCAGATTCAACTGGGCAAAGGCGATACGCAACGCCACCGGCAAGCTGACCGCGATCCCCACGCCCAGCATCCGGTCGCTCCAGGTCACCGGCAAGCCCGTGAGCTGCTGCACCAGCCCCAGCGACATCACTTCATTGAAGACACAATTGCCGATGTAGGCCAGGAACAGGCCGCTCATGGGTGCGCGCGTGGCCCACCAGAATACGGCGTGCACGCAGATCAACAACAGGTAAAAGCCGAAGTACAGCCCGAACAGCAACCCTTCGCGCCGCGACTGGTTATCGAACGCGAGCCGCTGCCAGACCTCCAGGCGCGTCGCCAGCGCATTCTTGCTTTGCAGCCGCGCCAGAATCACATAGGAGCCCGGCACGGGCGGATCGAACTGGATTACCGGAGTGCGGTAGTCGACCGGCCAATCCCGCCGCCGCACGTCTTCCCCGCTGTACCCCAGTGGCCTCCAATCGCCATCCTGGTGTACGTATAGGCGGACATCATCCAGCAGCGCGTTGCTCAGCCGCAGCATCCAGCCCCCGCGCGCAAGATCGTCCACCTGCACCGGCAGACGCAGCCAGACAGTGGACGTCGTGAAACCCGCGCTCAGGCCGGCGGGCAACCCGGCCCACCCCGGCGCATCGGCCGCCTCGTCAATGGTCAACGTGCCGGCCGGGTCGTCCAGACGCTCTAAATGGCCGGCGGCATCCGCCAGCCGCACCTGCGCGTTCAAATGCAACGGCTCGGCGCGCGCCTGCCCCGCGCCCGCCAATGCGGCGGCCAAGGCCAGCGCCAACAGCATCAATCCTGCCCACACCGTGGGGTAATATTTCCGTTTCATCGAGTCGCGATCCCGTGCAGCCACGCAGATTACACCACCCCTCCAGCGGTTCCCACGCAGGCGCGCCCCATGCCTGAGGTCATCCTGCTGGAAGACGAACCCGTCTTGCGCCAAGAGCTGGGCGAGTTTCTGGAAGAGCTCGGCTACGTGCCGAGCTGCGTGTCCAGCCTGCAAGAATTCGACCGGCATTTCGATGCCGGCCGCCATCGGCTGGCGGTGATCGACATCGGCTTGCCCGACGGCTGCGGCCTGGACCTGATCCAACGCTTGCGCCAAGAGGGCCAGCAAGTGGGCATCGTGGTGTTCAGCGCGCGCCAGACCAGCGCGGACCGGATTGCCGGACTGGGGCTGGGCGCCGACCACTACCTGGGCAAAGGCTGCGACCTGGATGAACTGGCCGCCGTGCTTGCCGCCCTGGAGCGCCGCCTGGGCTTGCAGCGGTTGCAGTCGCCCGCCGTCCAACCGGCCGCGCCCAACTGGACCCTGGAAGTGGGGCCTCGCCGGCTGCTCATTGCCGGCGCGCCGGCCGTACCGCTGTCGCAGCAAGACCTGCTGGTGCTGCGCTGCCTGATGAGCCGGCCCGGCGAGAACATCAGCCGCCGGCAAATCATCGAAGAACTGGGCTTCGACTATCTGGACTACGACCAGCGCCGGCTGGATACGCAAATGCGCCGGTTGCGGCGTCGCGTGGAAGACGTCAGCGGGCAAACCCTGCCGGTCAAGACGCTGCGCAACAGCGGCTATTGCTTCTACCAGCCGGCGAAGGTGCAGGCCTAGCATCAAAAGCGGTCTGTTCAAACATCCAGATGTGGCATGAAATGCCAGTCCACATCACTCCTACACTTTGCGCCTTGTTCCGGCCGCGCGCCCTGCGGCCCGTTTCGCAATCTGGAGTGATTCATGACGACATCGCCGGCTCGCCTTCGACCCGCCGACTTCTTTTCGCCCACCGTCGCCGCGCTGATCTCGGTGCTGGTGAACTACGGCGGGACCTTCGTGCTTGTGTTCCAGGCGGCCGAACTGTCCCGGCTGACGCCTGCCCAGACGGCATCCTGGGTCTGGGCCGTCTCCATCGGCGTCGGCGTCACCGGAGCGTTGCTCAGCTTTCGCTACAAGGAGCCCGTCATTACCGCCTGGTCGACGCCGGGCGTGGCCTTCCTGGCCACCGTGATGCCGTTCACGCCGTATGGCGAAGTGATCGGCGCCTATGTGATTTCGGCTTTGGGGTTCATCGTTCTGGGCTTGTCCGGCGCATTTGAAAAGCTGGTGCGCATGATCCCCGGCGGCATCGCTGCCGGCCTGCTGGCCGGGATCCTGCTGCAGTTCGGCGTCAACGCATTCGGCGGCGCCAGCGCCGATCCGCTGCTGGTCATCGTGCTGGTCATTTCGTATGCGCTGCTCAAGCGCTATACCTCGCGCTTCGCGGTGGTCGGCATCCTCGTGGTCGGCGTGGCGATGTTGATTGCACAGCATCGGATCGACTTCTCGGCCGTTCACCTGCGCCTGGCCGCGCCCGTCTTCGAAATGCCCCGCTTTTCGCTGCAGGCGCTGCTGGGCGTCGCGCTGCCCTTGTTCATCATCACCCTGACGGGCCAGTACATGCCGGGCATGCTGGTGTTGCGCAACGACGGTTTCAAGACCAGCGCAAATCCCATCCTGACGGTGACAGGGCTGGGTTCGCTGATCATGGCTCCATTTGGCGCGCATGCCTTCAATGTGGCGGCCATCACGGCAGCCATCTGCACAGGGCCGGACGCGCATCCGGATGCGCGCAAGCGCTACATCGCGGGGCTGGCCTGCGGGGCGTTCTACATCGTGGTGGGCACCTTCGGGGTGACGCTGGCCACGTTGTTCATGGTATTGCCCAAGGCCTTCATCACCACGCTGGCCGGACTGGCCCTGCTGGGCGCCATCGGCGGCAGCCTGGCCAACGCCATGGCCGACGCCCGCACCCGGGAGACCGCGCTGATCACCTTCCTGGCCACGGCCGCCAACGTCACCCTGCTGGGCGTGGGCGGCGCCTTCTGGGGGCTAGTCGCCGGCCTGACGGCGCATCTGCTGATGCACGGCGGCAGCCGCGCGCTGATTGGCAGCCCGGCCAAGCCGTAGCGTCCCGCCGCCTACCGCTTCCTTAGCGCCCCGGACAATCGCCGCATGGCGGTGTCGATCTCGTGCGCGGTCAACGACGAATACCCGAGGATCCAGCCTTGCCGTTTATCCGCGCCGGCATACAGGCGGCTTAGCCCCGGCAGCAGCAATCCGGCGCTTGCCGCCTGACGGATGGTCTTTTCCTCCGACCAGCCACGCGCAAGCAGGCAAGGGATCTGCAGCCCGCCTTCAGGCCGCAGCGCCGTCGCGATGCCGTCCATATGCTTGTCCAGGGCTTGCAGCATGGCGTCGCGACGCGATGCGTACAGCTTGCGCATGGCGCGGACGTGGGCGTTGTAGTGCCCGTCTTCCATGAACCGGGCCAAGGTCAGCTGCTGGATCTGCGGGGTATGCCCGTCCAGGATGCTGCGCGCGTAGGCAAAGGCGCTGACCAGCTCGGGGGGCAGCGCCATATAGCCCATCCGCAAGCCCGGATAGAGCGTCTTGCTGAAGGTGCCGATATAGAGCGTGCGCTGATACTTGTCCAGGCCCTGCACGCAAGCCGTCGGCAAACCCTCGTAGTGGAACTCGCTGTCGTAATCGTCTTCGATGATCCACTTGCCGGTCTCCGCCGCCCAGCGAGTCAGCTCCAGCCGGCGCGCCAGCGACAGCGTCGCCCCGGTGGGGTACTGATGCGAGGGCGTCACGTAAACACAGTTGGCGCCGCTGCGGTCCGCGCGCAGCAGGTCCGTGCGGATGCCCTGCGCATCGACGTCGATGGGCACGATCCTGGCTTCGGCCGCTTCAAACGCCTTCTTCGCGCCGAAGTAGCCCGGGTTTTCCAACAGGATCGGCTTGCCGGCATCCACCAGCAATTGCGCGCACAGGAACAAGGCTTGCCGCGTGCTGCTAAGCACCAGGATCTGGTCCGCCGACACGTTGGCGCCGCGCTCCAGATTCAGATAGGACGCGATCGCCTTGCGCAGCGGCGGGGCGCCTTGCGGGTCGCCATGCAGCAACACCTGCCCGCGGTGTTGCTTCAATGCCTGGCGCTGCAAGCGTTCCCAGACATCGGTCGGAAACGTCCGCGTCTCAGGCAGCCCCGTGGCGAACGCCTGGACCGCCTGCTGGTCCGTCACGCCCCCGCTCTCGAATATCATCCTGCCCCGGCGGCTCAGGCCCGCGCCCGGCGCCGCGGCGCCGCCCCTGTCGTCGGCCAGCCTGATTCGACGCCCTGCGGCCCCGCGCAGCTCAGCGCCCACGGTGTCGGACACGTAGCTGCCCGAGCCCGCGCGCCGCACGATGTAGCCGTCGCGGTGCAACTGGACGTAGGCGTTTTCGACGGTATCGCGCGCCACCCCCAGCGAGGCGGCCATGACACGCGTCGCAGGCAGCTTCACGCCCGGGTCCAGCGCGCCGTCCAGGATCAGGGCGCGCAACGCCCGCTGGATGCGCTGATGCAGATCCAACCGCTGAAGCTCCGCATCGCTCATGCGGATCTTCAGCGTTTCAAGTTCGAATGCCCGGGTCATGCGGTCTGTTCGCCAGAAGAATCGTTGCCGTGAATGCAGACCATTCTATCCGGCGGCCCCCCCCCTGGCCTATCCCAGGTGTTCGACGTTGCCGCAGACCGAAATGCTTTGCCCGCTGACCATCGCGCCTTCGTCCGAACACAGGAACGCCACTTGATTGGCCACATCTTCCGGCTGGGTCATGCGGCGCAGCGAGACTTTCTCCACCAGTTGCATGCGCATGTCGTCGTTGCTGACGCCGCCCGCCGTCGCGCGGGCGGCGATCACGCGCTCCACGCGGTCGCCCGCCACCACGCCCGGCAAGACGGAATTGACCCGGATGCCCTCCGGGCCCAGTTCCATGGCCCAGGTCTGCGTCAAGCCCGCCAACCCGAATTTGCTGGCGCTGTAAGGCGTGCGCAACGAAAAGCCCAGGCGGCCCGCCACGGACGAGATATTGACGATGGACCCGCCCCCCGCCGCCCGCAGCAAAGGCACGGCGCTGCGCGCGCAGAGGAAGGTGCCGGTCAGGTTCACTTCCAGGGTGTTGCGCCAGGCGTCCAGGGCGGTATCCTCCAGCCGGCTTGTGGGGCCCGACACGCCCGCATTGTTGATCAGCGCATCCAGCTTGCCCCATCGGCGGGACAGGTCTTCGAACATGGCAAGCACCTGAGCTTCGTCAGAGACGTCCGTCACGCTGACGCTCAAGGCCGGATGCGCGGCACGGGCAGCCTCACACGCTTGCGCGTCCACGTCGCAGATATGCACGTCGGCGCCGGAATGCAGGAATTTTCGGGCGATGGCCAGGCCGATGCCGTGCGCCCCCGCGGTGACGAGGACACGCTTGCCTTTCAATGAATCGATCATGTTGCGCTACCGGTAGAGGGTTGGAGGTCGGTCACAGCGCGAACGCGGGCCGGATACCGCTTCGCAGCGGCAGACCCAGCATTTCTCGCGCTTCGGCAGGCGTGGCCGGTTCCATGTCCATTTCCCGGATCACGCGCACGATGCGCTCGGTCAATTGGACATTGGTGGCCAATTCCCCGTGCCGGTAGTACAGGTTGTCCTCCAGTCCCACCCGCGCATGCCCGCCCAGCAGCAAGGCGCTGATGTTGGCTTCCAGCTGCGCCGGCCCGATGCCGCTGACGCAGAAAATGCTGTTCTTCGGCAGCAGGTCGACCATCATCTGCAGATGTCTCGGCGAAAACGGCATGGCGTTCTGGAAGTTCCGGTGCACGTTCATCACCAGGTTGATGAAATGCGGCGCTTCATCCAGGCCCTCGTTGATGAGCGTCGTCGCATCCTGCAGGATGTGCGTCGGGCTGAATACCTCCCACTCGGGCTTGATGCCGCGGGCCTGCATGGCAGCCGCCATCTCGCGCGCCCGGGTCAGCGGCGTGTTCATCAGGTATTCGCGGTCGCCGAAGGCCAGGTTCAGCGTGGTGGCGTCCAGCGTGCACATCTCGGCGCCGGCGTCCATGCCCTTGAGGCGCTCTTCCCACAGGATTTCCCAGGTGCCCGGCGACGTTTCCTTGACCATGTCGCCATGCACGCCTCCACCCGTGGAGTTGTTCAGGACGATGTCGCAGCGCGCGCGGATACGCTCGTTCATGTCGCGGTAGATATCGGCATTGCAGGTGGCCAGATCGTCCGGCCGGCGCGCATGCAGGGCCACCACGCTGGCCCCGGCGTTGTAGCAGCGGTAGACGTCTTCGGCGATCTCCGCGGGTTGCGTCGGCAGATGCGGATTCTGGCTTTTCAGCGCCATGCCCCCCGTCGGGGCGATGGTCACGATGACTTTGCGTTTGGACATGGGGTTCTCCTTACTTCCACAGCGCGCAGCGGCTTTCCGCCTTGGTCGTGAAAGCCTCGTTGCCGTCGATGGTCTGCACCACGTTGAAGTAATCCCAGGGCGCCTTCGACTCGGCGGGCGTCTTGACCTGCAACAGGTACATGTCGTGCACCACGCGGCCATCCGGGCGGACGACGCCGTCCTTGATGTACAGATCGTTCAGCTTGTTCTCGCGCAGGTACGCCAGCACGCGGTCCGCGTCATCGGTGCCGGTGGCCTTGACCGCACGCAGGTACTGCAACGCCGCCGAATAGTCCGCCGCCTGCAGCGACGACGGCATGGCCTTGCGCCGCTCGTAGAACTTCTGGCTCCAGGCGCGCGTCTCGTCGGACGTGTTCCAGTACCAGCTGTCGGTCAGGTACAGCCCTTGGGCCGCGTCCAGTCCCATGGCGTGAATGTCGTTGATGAACATGATCAAACCGGCCAGCCGCATCGTCTTGGTGATGCCGAATTCATTGGCCGCCTTGATCGCGTTGGTCGCGTCGGCGCCCGCATTGGCCAGGGCCAGGATCTCCGCCTTGCTGCTTTGCGCCTGCAGCAAGAAGGATGAGAAATCACTGGAGGCCAGCGGATGCTTGACCGATCCCACCACCTTGCCGCCGCCCGCCTCGACCACCTTCGTCGTATCGGCCTGCAACGCGTTGCCGAAAGCGTAATCCGCCGTCAGGAAGTACCAGGTCTTGCCGCCCGCTTTCACCACCGCCGCGCCCGTGCCGCGCGCTTGCGCGACGGTGTCGTAGGCGTAGTTCAGGGTGTAGGGCGTGCATTGCTCGTTGGTCAGCGCCGGGGCGCCGGCGCCCACCACGATGATCGGCTTCTTCTTGTCGGCCGCCACCTTGGACATGGCAAGCGCCGTGCTGGAATTGGTGCCGCCGATCAGCATGTCCAGGCCCCGCTGGTCGAACCACTCGCGCGCCTTGGCCGACGCGATGTCCGCCTTGTTCTGGTGGTCCGCCGTCAGCAATTCGATCTTCTTGCCGTTGATCTCGCCGCCCATTTCCTCGATGGCCATCTTGATGGCCTCCGCCCCGCCGGGGCCGTCCGGCCCCGAATAGACGCCGGACATGTCGGTGATGAACCCGATTCGAATAACATCGTCGGAAATCTGCGCATGCGCGATGCTCGCGCTCAGCAATGAGGCGGCGCTCGCGCAAGCGAGCGCGGTGCCGGACAACATGCGTGGCATTGACAACATACCCATCTCCTCTTATGGTTTTTGGCTCTTGGGGCCTCGGCTATTCTGGGACCGGACCCGCCGGGCGGACAGTCATCAAGTTGACAAAGCGCCCTAGGGTTTACCTGTGCGGAACCATCACTGCTGAATAGGGAGCACTATGCGCGGACCGCCCACCGGTACCGGCAGCGAATCGCCAGGCGCCAAGCGACGGCCGGCGCCATGCCCTGTCGACAAAATGCTGGACGTCGTCCCCTGGTACAACGGATTGCCAGCACTGGAACGCGGCATGGTCCGTGCCGAACTGCGCATCGTGTCGCTGCGCACGGGCGAATACCTGTTCCGCGAAGGCGCGAAGTCGCCAGGCTGGTATGGCGTGGTCGAAGGCCTGGTGAAATGGTCGTCGCGGGGGTCGGACGGCCGATCCCTGTCGCTGGCCGGCTTCAGCACCGGCAGTTGGTTCGGCGAAGCCACCATGATCCGACGCGAACGCTTCGAATACGAAGTGGTGGCGCTACGGCCAAGCCGGGTCGTGATCTTGCCGCGCGATACTTGCGAACGCCTGTGGAACAACAATATCGAGTTCACCAAGGCGCTGATGACGCACCTGGCCCAGCGTGTCAACTGGCTGATGGCCTCCTACACGGGCAATGTGCTGCTGGATGTCGACACCACTGTTGCGCGCGCCGTCGCGGCGCAATTGGACGCCGAAGCGCATTCCGGCACCAATGGCCGCTTGAAGATATCGCAGGAAGAGATCGCCAGCCTGTGCGGCGTTTCCCGGCAGCGCTGCAATACCGCGTTGGTGACACTGGCCCGGGCCGGCGTCCTGCAAACGCACTACGGCGGATTGACGGTCCTGGATCGGGACGCGCTGTACCGCCACGCCAAACTGGATCGGGAGCATTCATGAATGCCGCCTACATGGCGGCACTTGACTGTCCCGGCGGAACCCTCACCACGCATGCTTGGCGTCGTCCGGAAACGACCCGTCCTTCACCGCCCGCACATAGCGTTCCATCGCGTCCTTGACACCGTCACCGCCTTCCATGAAGTTGCGGACGAATTTCGCCATCCGGCCCAGGTTGATGCCCAGCATGTCATGCAGGACAAGCACCTGGCCTGCGGTGGCGCGGCCCGCGCCGATGCCGATCGTGGCGCAAACGGTCAGATCCGCCGTGATCGAGGCCGCAAGCGCCGCTGGCACCATTTCCAGGACCAGCATCGTGGCGCCGGCGGCTTCAAGCGCCGCGCTATCTTCGCGCAAGCGCGCGGCGGCTTCATCCGTACGGCCCTGCACGCGAAATCCGCCCAGCGACGACACCGTCTGGGGCGTCAGCCCAAGATGGCCGCAAACCGGGACCCCGCGTTCCACCAGGAACCGCGCCGTTTCCGCGACCCATCCTCCGCCCTCAAGCTTGACCATCTGCGCGCCCGCGCTCATCAGCGCCACGGCCGAGGTGATCGCCTGCTCCTTGGACACCTGATAGCTGCCAAAGGGCAGATCCGCCACGATCAGCGAGCGTCCCCCGGTACGCCGGACGCCTTCCGCCACGCATCGAGTGTGATAGGCCATGTCCTCAAGCGACACCCCGACCGTGCCATTGCCGCCCTGGCACACCATGCCCAGCGAATCACCCACCAGCAGCGTGTCGACGCCGGCCGCATCCGCCACCGCCGCAAACGTCGCGTCGTAGGCGGTCAGCATGGCGATCTTCTCGCCCCGGGCGCGCATGTCCGCAAAGGTCTGGACGGTGATCTTCTTCTGCGCTTCAGCGGGCCGCAAACCGTAGGGGGCAACGGACGATGGGGAATTCTCAGGCGTATTCATCTTGGGCGATCCGGCCTTCCGTAACATCGAATTGTCTTGGATAGTGTGCGGCCGATGCCGGCGGCCAGCAGGCCCGCTCGCACCTCACACGCTTGGGCGAGCATAGCTCAGCAGCGGATGCCGCGCCGCCCCCGGCCCAGGAAGTCCTAGACGGCTTCCAGCCTGGGCGTGCGCTGGCGGCGCAGCGTAACGACCTGTTCGGCGCCCACAGCCCGGGCGCGCAACTGGCCACAGCCGGCGTCCACGTCCTGCCCGGCGCTGTTTCTCACCTTGGTCAACAAACCGCGGCTATGCAGGTAGTGGACGATCTCGCGGATGCGTTCGGGATCGGGACGTTGATAGTCGTCCCCTTCAAGACTATTGAAAGGAATGACGTTGAGCACGCAGTACTTGCCTTTGAGCAGGCGCAGCACGGCGTCGAGCTCGTCGTCGCCGTCGTTGACGCCCTTGAGCAACGTCCACTGGTACTGGATGGGGTACCCGGCTTCGCGGGCGTATGCTTCGCCCAGCTCGACCAGCGCCGCCGGTGCAATTCTGGCGGCCCGCGGCAGCAGGTGTTCACGCAACGCGTTCTTGGTCGTGTGCAGCGACAGCGCCAGCGCGGGTTTGACCCGCTGTTTCGGCAGGGCCTCGAACACGCGCAGGTCGCCCACCGTGGAGAGCACCAGGTTCTTATGGCCGATATTGCCTTCGGTGCCCAGCAGATCAATCGCTTCGAGCACGTTTTCCAGGTTGTGCGCCGGTTCCCCCATGCCCATGAACACGACTTTCTTGACCGCGCGCAGACGCCGTGCCAGCACGACCTGGGCTAGGATTTCCATGCTGGAGACCTGACGGATCAAGCCACTCTTGCCTGTCATGCAGAAACGACAGCCCACCGCACAGCCCACCTGCGTGGAAACACAGAGGCCGTCACGTGGCAGCAACACGCTTTCGACCATCTGCCCATCGGCAAGGTCGACAAGCAGGCGCGAGCCGTCGTTGCCGGCATGTTCGGAGCGCAGACGGGCAAGGCCGTCCAGTTCCGCCGTCAAGGCGGGCAGCGCGTTGCGCAACGCCAGGGGCAGGAAGTCCTCTGCGCGCCGCCGCCGCGTGCCGGTGTCAAGCGCCTGCCCGTTCAGCCAGACGCGCATGACCCGGCCGCGATGGACGGGCCGGGCGCCGAGCGCGGCAAGGCGATGATCGAAGTCGGAATAGCGCATAGGGAGCGGATTGTACCCAGCCAGGCGCGTGTCAGCGGGATGCCAGCCGGCGCCGCCCCCCCCTTTTCCGCGTTCAGAATGCCGTTTCCACTCGCCAGCTGATCGGAATTTCCGCCACGCTGGCCGTGGCGGGAAGCTCCAGCGCCATTCGGGCGATCCGGGCCACTTCCTGCGGTTGGGTCAATTGCGCCCGGATGGCGTCGTCCACGCCGTCGGCCATATCCGTGGCGACGAAACCCGGGCAGATCGCGGTGCAACGGATCCGATCCTCTTCGCCGGCATGGCGGATGCCGTGGGCCAGCATCAGTGCGGCGGCCTTGCTCATGGAATACAGCCCGCCTTCCGCCGCCCGCACGCGCTTGCCGGCCAGCGAGGCGATGACCAACACGCGGCCCTCGGGCGCGGCCTGCAAATGGGGCCACACCAGTCGGGTCAGGCGCATGGGCGACTTGACGTTGACGGCGAAGATATCGTCGAAGTCCTCATCGCTCGCCTCGATCACGGACTTGCCGCTCAGGATGCCGGCGTTGTGCACGATCGCGTCGATTCGCCCGAAATGGCCGTGCGCCGCCGCCACCCAGGCCGCTTCACTGGCCGGATCGCGCGCATCGAAGAACGACCCGTGGCAACGATCCGCCCCATACTCCGCCAGCGCCGCCACAGGCTGGCGCGTTCCCGCCGACACCCGCCAGCCATGCCCCAGCAGTTCACGCGCCAGGGCCAGCCCGATGCCCCGGCTGGCGCCGCTGATCAGCACCACACGGCCCTCGCCCGCCTCGCGTTCAGCAGTCATCATGTCTAGGCTCCCTGGCGTTTCAGATAACCTTCGACCAGCGAATTGACGTTGGCGCGCAGCGTATCGACCTTGTAGCCCCCTTCCTGAACGAACAGGGTCGGCAGGCCAAGCTGGGCGATTCGGTCGCCCAGTACCGCGTAGTCGGCCGTGTCGATGTCCAGGTTGCCAAACGGATCGTGCCGGAACGTGTCGAAGCCTGCCGCCACCACCAGCACGCCCGGTGCGAAATCCTTGATCCGTTCGAGGGCACGGTCGAAGTGCCCAAGATAGCCGCTGATCGCCGTGCCGCCTTCCATGGGCAGATTGCAGTTGTAGCCCTCGCCCGCGCCACTTCCAATCTCGTCGGCATAGCCGCAGATGAACGGAAACAGCGTTTCGGGCTTTCCGTGCAGCGACACGGTCAACACGTCGTCGCGGTCGTAGAAGATCTGCTGCGTGCCGTTGCCATGATGCACGTCGATATCCAGCACGGCGACGCGGCCAAACCGCTTGGCCAGACGCTGCGCGGCGATCGCCGTGTTCGCGATGTGGCAGCCGCCCATCGCCAGGTCGCGCATGGCGTGATGGCCTGCGGGCCGCAACAGCGCATAGGCGCTGCGCTCGCCCGCGATGATCGCGTCGGCGGCCGCCACGGCGGCGTCGACGCTGCCGTTCATGTTGACCCAGGCGTCCTGGACCAATGGCGAGCCGCCATCTCCCAGGTAGCGGCCGGCGAGCGTCACCGGGATCTGCGTGCGCAACGTCGGGAAATAGCGATTCGTCGTGATGTAGGGCCGCACTTCGAACGACGCATCCGGCGCCTTGGACCATTCGTCCCAGGCGGTCTCCAGGTAATGCAGATAGTCCGGGGCGTGGACTTCGAACAATTCGATGGGGCGTTCGGCGGCGCGCTGCACGAACTGGCAATCCAGGCGCAGGTCGTCCTTCAGGGCGGCAAGGATTTCGATGCTGCGTTCGGCGCGATCGTGGTGCTGCTTGAGCAGCCCACGGATCATGGCGTTGCCAGGCCAGGGCACGTCATGGGTCGGGGAGATGAATGCTTTCACTGCGCGATCCTATAAAGCGTGTGGGTTGTCTATTTCCAGCTTCTTCCGGGCACCGCGGCGATCAGCTCGCGGGTGTACTCGTGCTGCGGGTTTTCCAGGACCTGGGCGGTCAGGCCCTGCTCGACGATTTCGCCATGCTTGAGCACGATGACGCGGTCGCACAACTGGGAGGCCACGCGCAGGTCATGCGTGATGAAGAGCATGGAAAGATGCAGCTCATGCTTGAGTTGGCGCAGCATCGCCAGCACCTGGTCCTGCACCGAGACGTCCAGCGCCGACACGGGCTCATCCGCCACGATCAGTTCCGGGGTCACCGCGATGGCGCGCGCAAAGCCCAGACGCTGGCGCTGGCCGCCCGAAAACTCATGCGGATAGCGATCCAGCGCGGACGGATCCAGCTTGACCAGTTGCATCAATTCGCGCGCCCTGTCCATCGCCGCGCTGGCCGACATGCCGTGCCGGCGCATGCCGCCGGTCAGGATGCGCGCCACGGTATGGCGGGGGTTGAGCGACCCATACGGGTCCTGGAAGATCATCTGCACCGAACGGCGCCGTGCCGGGTCGGCGAACGCGCCGTCTGCCAGCATGTCGGCCCCGCGCAACCGCACTTCGCCATCGTCGACGGACACCAGACCCGCCAGCATGCGGCCGATGGTCGACTTGCCCGAACCGGACTCCCCCACCAGCCCGACCGTCTCGCCGCGCCGAATGTCGAACGACACGCCCTTGACCGCCGGGAACTGCTGGGCCGGACCGAACCACTTGCCCTTGCGCACGTACGTCTTGCGCAGGTTCTTCACCGTCAGCAAGGCGTCGGGCTGAACCTTGCCGGCCGGCGGTGGCCGGAACGACGGAACAGCGGCCAGCAAGGACTGCGTATAGGCTTCCTGGGGATCGCGCAGCACCTGCTGCGCCGAGCCCGACTCGATCACGCGACCGCCCCGCATCACGACGATGCGGTCGGCGATTTCGGACACCACGCCAAAATCGTGCGTGATGAACAGCACGGCCAATCCCTTGCGTTGCTGGATGTCCTTGATCAGGGCCAGGATCTGCGCCTGGGTGGTGACATCCAGCGCCGTGGTCGGCTCGTCCGCGATCAGGATGTCAGGCTCCAGCGCCAGGGCCATGGCGATCATGACGCGCTGGCGTTGTCCCCCCGACAGTTGATAAGGATAGGAGTCGACGATGCGGGCATGGTCCGGCAAGCCGACCGAAGTCAGCAGCTCGGCGACACGCGCATTGACCTGGGCGGCATTGCGCATGCCGTGCGTGCGCAACATTTCGCCGATCTGGTGGCCGCAGCGCATCAGCGGATTGAGCGCGCTGAGCGGTTCCTGGAACACCATGGCAATGCGCTTGCCGCGCACGCGGCGCAGCTCGCCCAGCGGCATGCCGGCCAGTTGCAGCTCGCCCAGCCGGATATCCCCACCGGCGATTCTCAGGCCGCGCGGCAGGAGGCCCAGCACGGCATGCGCCAACGTGGACTTGCCCGAGCCGGACTCGCCCACCACGCACACGATTTCGCGCGGGTTCAGGGCCAGGCTGACGCCATCCACCGCCAACGCGCGGTCGGCGCCCGCAGGCAGCGAGATCGACAGGTTTTCAATCTGAAGCAACGGCGCCACGGCTCACCCCTTGCGATGGAGACGGGGATTGAGCGCATCATTGAGCCCCTCTCCCATCAGGTTGACCGCCAGCACGGTGACGAAGATCGCCACGCCCGGGAACAGGCACATCCACCAGGCCAGGCGCAGGAAGGTGCGCGAGGCGCCCACCATGTATCCCCAGGTCATCAGGTTGGGATCGCCCAGGCCCAGAAAACTGATCGCGCTTTCCAGCAGGATGGCGTTGGCGACCATCAGCGAAGCCATGACGATCAGCGGCGAGACGCAGTTGGGCAGGATCTCGGCGAACACGATGTGGGTACGCGAATAGCCCTGCACCGTGGCGGCCTCGACGAATTCGCTGGACTTGACCCGCATGAATTCGGCGCGCACCAGCCGGGCGATCGGCGGCCAGCTCACCAGCGCCACCGCGGTGATCACCGAACCGAAAGACGGCTGGAAGATGGCCACCAGCACAATGGCGAACAGAAAGCTGGGGATGGTCTGGAAGATCTCGGTCACGCGCATCAACAGCTCGTCCCAGCGCCCGCCCAGATAACCGGCCGGCACGCCCACCAGCATGCCGATGAACACGGCGACCACGGTCGCCACCACGCCCACCAGCAGCGAGGCCTGCGCGCCGTGCACGACGCCCGCTGCGATATTGCGGCCCATGGAGTCGGCCCCCAACCAGGCGCCGGCCTGTTCGAACGGATGCAGGAACGGCGCTTCGGTGGCATCCCAGGGGTTGATCGGATAGAGCCACTGGGCGCCCAGGGCCATCAGCACGATGGCGGTCAGGCAGACGAGCCCCACCACCGCGCCGGCATTGCTGAAATATCGCTTGATCAATGACTTCATGATTGACTCTGCATGCGAGGATCGACGACGCGGTAAATCAGGTCAGTAAGCAGGTTGAACGCCACCACCACCACCGAGGTGCAGAAAAACACCCCCAGGAGGACGGGATAGTCGCGCTGCTGCAGGGCGTCGAAGGCCAGCCGGCCGATGCCCGGCCAGGCGAACACGGTTTCCACGAGCACCGAGCCGCCGATCAGTTGGCCCGCCTGCATGCCGGCAAGCGTGATGACGGGCAGCACGGCGTTACGCAGCTGGTGCACCCACACCACCCGGCCCGACGACAGGCCCTTGGCCCACGCCGTCTTGACGAAATCGGCGCCCTGGATCTCGTTCATGGAGGCCCGCGCCAGACGGGTATAGACCGCCAGGTTGAAGCCCGCCAAGGTGACGATGGGCAACAGGGCGTGCTTGGCGATATCCAGCATTCGCGGCAACCCCGTCAGCGACGAACCCATGGTCTCGTAGCCGAAAGCCGGCAGCCACCCCAGGCTGACCGAAAACCCCAGCACCAGCAGCAATCCGACCCAGAAGATGGGTGTTGCGTAGAACGCCAGCGAAGCCGCGGTGATGACCGAGTCCAGCCACGATCCCCGGTAGCGGCTGGCCAGCGCCCCCAGCAGGATTCCGCCCAGCAGGGCAATGAGGAAAGCCGGGATCGCCAGCACCAGCGTGGCCGGCAAGCGGTCGGCGATCATGTCCCAGACGGGGCGTTGCTGCCGGTAGCTGTATCCCAGATCCAGCGTGGCGATGGATTGCAGGTAGCTTCCCAGCTGCACCACCAGGGGTTGATCGAGCTTGAACTCCTGGCGCAACTGTTCCAGGAACTTCGCGTCTGACGATCCGGCTTCGCCGGCCAGCACGCTGACCGGGTCGCCGGGCGCCATGTGCACCAGGGCAAAGTTGATGACCGCGACTGCGACCAGCACCGTGACCGATTTGCCCAGCACGGAAAGTAAGGGCCGCAGCCACCTCATCATGCGGTTTCCCCTCTTACTTCTCGATGTAGGTCGTCGCGAAGCTTTCCGCCACGCCGATGGCGGACGTCGTCACGTTCTTGACCTTCTTGTTGGTGATGGTGGGGAACGCCAGTTCGACCAGCCAGGCGGTCGGCGCATCCTTGGCAACCTGACCATAGGCCTGCGAGTACAGCTGTTGGCGCTTGACCGGGTCGACTTCCTTCGCGGCGGCGATCAGCGCGGCGTCCACGTCCTTGTTCACATAGCCCGATGTGTTGGTCCCGTAACCGCCCTTGTGGATATTGTCCGATCGGTAGGTACGATCCACGCCCAGCGCCGGATCGGAGTACTGGTACAGGTACTCGACCACGGAATCGAACTCCCAGTTCGAGTAGCGGCGCGCCCAGCTGCCCGCGTCCGTGCTTTCCAGCACCACGTCCACCCCGACTTTGGACAGCGAACTCTTGACGTACTCGGACACCTTGTTCCAGGTATCGCCGTAGGGCAGGCCCAGCAGTTTGATGCTGGCGCGCTTGCCGCTGGCATCGGGCTTCAGGCCCATGTCGTCGAGCAGCGCGATGGCCTTCTTCGGGTCATAGTCGTAGCGCGGCAGCTTATCGTCGTAGAAGCGCGTCACCGACGACACCGGGCCCGTGGCCGGGCGCGCGGCGCCGAAGAAAATGCGCTCGGCGATGAATTTGCGGTCGATGGCGTACTGGATGGCCTGCCGGAACCGCGCGTCGTCCATCGGTTTGGTCCGGTGGTTGAGCTCGATCGCGGCGTGCGAGCCGGTGAACTCGTACCCCTGGGTCGTGATGTCCAACTGCGGGTTGGCCTTGATCTGCGGCAGGAAGGCAAAATCGATGTCGCCAAAGCTGGCCACCTGCACCGAACCGCTTTCCAGGGCGACCAGGCGCGAGTTGGCGTCCGGAATCACCTGGAAGTAGATCTTGTCCAGATACGGCAGGTTGGGACGCCAGTACTTGTCGTTGCGCTCCAGCAGCACATAGCGGCCGCGCTGCCATTCCTTGAACTTGAACGGCCCGGTGCCGATCGGCGTCTGGTTGGCGGGGTTGTTGCGGAAATCGGTGCCCTTGTAGATGTGCGCCGGCACGATGGGCGCGGATGACACCTCAAAGGCATTGATGAATGGCGAGTACGGTTCCTTGAGCGTGATGACGACGGTGAGCGGCCCCGTCTTTTCGATGTTCGCCACATGGCTGAGGTTGTTGCGGGCGCGCGCATGCACCTCGGGCAGGTATTCCTTGAGCGAGAACAGCACATCATCGGCGCCGAACGGCTTGCCGTCGTGCCAGGTCACGCCTTCCTGCAGCTCGAAGGTGTAGGTCAGCCCGTCGGGCGATACGGTCCACGACTTGGCAAGGCTGGCCTGGGGATTGAGCTTGAAGTCATAGGTCAGCAGGCTCTCGTAGATCTTGCCGCCGACGATTTGGGTGGGCGTCTGCTGGTTCAGGCCCAGCATCAGGACGGGCGGCTCGGGATTCAGGATGACGTTGAGCGTGCCGCCATGCGTCTGCGCCACGGCCGACGCGCCTGCGCCAAGAGCCGCTGCGCCCGCCAGCAGGACATGCAGTGCCGTTTTTCTGAAGAACATAGTGTTGCGCATGATGACTCCCTTGCTTGTTCGACGTGGTGGGGTGGGGCCGGTCTTCTTTTGAAGCGTCTTGTTGTCTTGTTGGCGGTTCAGCGCAACGCCTCGCGGCACTGCTCATCCAGGGCTTGCGCCAGGATGCCGGCATGCTCGGGCTGGAACACGAGTGGCGGACGGATCTTCAGCGTGCAAGCCTGCCGGCCAGCGGTGCCGAGCAGCACGCCGGACTGGCGCAATCCATTGACGATCCGTTGGGTCAGGCGAGCGGCATGCGCCGCATCCCCATCGGGCGCGACGATGTCGACCCCCCAATACAGGCCCTGCCCGCGTACCGCTCCCAGGCAATCGTGGCGCTGCGCCAGATCGTCCAGCGCTTGCGTCATGACCTGTCCGGTGCGCTCGACGTGAGCCGGCGCATCCATGCGCGCCAGCTCGTCCAGCACGGCCAGGCCGACGGCCGACGACACGGTGTTGCCGCCGAAGGTATTGAAATAGCGGCACTGCCGGCCGAAGACCTCCGCCAGGCGCGACTGCACGACCAGGCCGCCTATCGGATGGCCGTTGCCCATGGGCTTGCCCATGGACACCATGTCCGGGGTCACGCTGTCGCGCTGGAACGCCCACCAGTTGGCGCCCATCCGCGCAAAGCCGCCCTGCACTTCGTCGGCGATGAACAGGCCGCCGCGGGCGCGCACGCGCGCGGCCGCCAGCGTCAGTGCTTCGCCGGGATCGGCGTACATGCCGTCGCTGGCGAACACGGTGTCGACCATCAGCGCGGCCACAGGCGTGCCGGCGGCTTCCAGCTCGTCGGCCGCCGCATCCACGCAGGCGGCGAATTTCGCCGCGACCTCTTGCGGCGTACCCTCCAGGAGGCAAGGCGCCGGTATCGTCCGGACGTGCGCCCCGACGGGACGCAGCGACGGTGACACATCGGCCAGCGCCATCGTTACGCCGTGATAGGCATTCTCGGTAACGATCACGCCGCGCCGCCCCGTCGCCTCGAAGGCGATGCGCAGCGCCAGGTCATTGGCCTCGCTGCCCGTGCAGGTGAACATGGCGGTGTCCAGCGCATCCGGAAACAGCGCCAGCAACCGCTCCGCGTAATGCACCACGCCCTCGTGGAGATACCGCGTATGCGTATTCAGCACGGATGCCTGGCGCGACAGCGCCTCCACGACAGCGGGATTGGCATGCCCGACCACGGGCACGTTGTTGTAGGCGTCCAGATAGCGGCGCCCTGCGGCGTCGTACAGCCACACGCCCTCGCCGCGCACCAGCTCCACCGGCTCTTCGTAGAACAACCGGTAGGCCGGCCCCAGCGCCTTGCGCCGCGCCAACAAGTCTTGCTGCGCCTCGTTGCGGTTTACTGTCATCGCATGTCCTTCGTTCGATTCGTGCGCGGCGTCGCGCAGTTCCATGCAGGACGCGCTCAACGGGCGCCCCGGCTCCATTCGTCGTACAGCTCGTTGAACAACGCCGTCGCCGCCGCCCGGCTGCGCAGGATGTAGGCGCCGTTGCCGGGAAATCGCAACGCGCGCCAGGACGGAATCGCCATGCGCTGCACCAGCCGCGCCAGCACCAGGTCCAACACATGGCGCCGCTCTTGCGGCGTCAACGGAGACACGGACTCGTAACCCGCCACGACGGCCGACAGCACGTCCAGGGGATTGCCGGCAACCGTCATCTGGTAAGACGCGGCGATGGCGATCTCGGCGATCCGCGGCGCATGAACCATGTCGCCGAAGTCGAGGATCCCCGCCAGGTCCGTGCCCGCCTCATCGACCAGGATGTTGCTGGGCGACAGGTCGTTGTGAATGATCTGGCAGGGCAACGCCGCCAGCGCAGGCATGACGTCCTGCTCGAACACGTCCAGATAGGCGGCGATGCGCGCCCGTTCGTCGGCAGACTCGACCGCTCCCAGCATCGGCCGCACGCGCGCCACCTGGCAGGCATCCCACAGGAACAGGCGATGCGCCGCCGGATGTTCGAAGTCGGCAAGCTGCGCATCCAGCTGCCCAGCCGCCCTGCCTACGGCGTGCCACGACTGCGGCCCGGCCGACATGGCCGTTCCTGCCCGGCCGGGCAGATAGCCATAAGCGCGCACCCGCACAGGCCCGGCAACGTCCCGCACATGAAAATCCAGCCAATCCTGGGCTGCCGAGCCATCGTCGCAACCCGGCCTGATATCCGAATATTCAGCGGTCAGCCCAGCCGCGTCGGCTGGCTGGTGATGCGGCGCCCGCACCGGGTCCATGCCGCGCCTGCGCGCTTCCAGGTGCTTGAGCACCGCGATCTGCATGCGCGTTTCATCCAGGCTTTCCGCGCCGTTGATGAACTTCAGCGTCAGCGACTCGCCGTCCGCCCGGCTGATCCGGAAATTCATGTCGCGCTCGCCCGACAGCGGGGCGCATTGCGCGTAGCCGGGGTAGCAGGCGCTGGCAACGCGTTGCGCATCCTTGAGCCGGATCGGCGGCGGCGAATTGACCAACAGGGCGTCCACCGGTTCTTCCAAGCCGGCGGCGGCATTCGACAGCATCACAAGACATCCCGATTTAGATATTTGATGCATCATGCATCAAGATACAAAAACCCCGATATCGGTGAAATCCCGAAGGCCGCAAAATCCCCGCAAGCCCGCCCCACACGTCGATTTCGCCTATAAGGCTGATAAAGTAGGGAATGGGCAGCAAGCCCGCCATCCGCCCGCCCGGACCCGTTTTCCGCGGCGACCTTAAGACTCTTGGCACGTACCTTGATGCATCATCCGAGCGCAAGCCCGCATTCCGACCCTAACGCCGAGGCGTCCGCGCCGTCGCTGCCGCTGCCGCAAACCGAGGCCCGCTTTTCGGCCATGCAGTACGAAAGCATGGGCAAGCGGGTCTACACCAGAATCTGCAGCGCCCTGATGGAAGGCCAGCTCCGGCCAGGAGACCGGCTGCGTATCCGGGAGCTGGCGGCAGAGCTGGGCACCAGCATCACCCCGGTGCGCGACGGCGTGCTGCGCCTGGTGCAAGACGGCGCGCTGACCATGCGCAGCGCGCGCGATATCCGGGTAGCCGAAGTCACCCTGCCCGAATACCTGGAAATCCGCGACATCCGCCTCGAGCTCGAAGGCATGGCCGCCGCGCGGGCCGCCGAGGTCGCCACGGCCGAAGACATCGCGCGCATGGAAGCGCTGATCGAGCAGAACGAACAGGCGCTGGCCGCTGGCGATGTCCTGGCCGCCATCAGCCTGAATCAGCACTTCCATTTCGAGTACTGTCGAATCGCCAACATGCCGGTGCTCCTGAGCATCCTGGAACGGCTATGGCTGAAGATGGGGCCCTTGATCGCCCAGTGCTATACGGCAGGCGGGCGCGACATGATCGACGGCCACTATTCCCTGCTGGCCGCGATGCGCAACCGCGACAGCCAGGCGGCCCGGGTGGCCGTCCAGACGGACATCCTGTCCGGCGGCCAGGTCATCCTGGAATTGAAGAAGCGCTCGGCGAAGACCGCCGACAATGCCGGCACCGCACAGGCGGCAGCACCGGCTGCGAAACAGGCACGCGCGTCGTCCACATGAAGGCGGTGAGTCACGGCCGGTCGGGCAAGTCAGACATTCTGGGGATGGTTCACGTCGATCACCGGCGTGCGGTGGCGGTCCGTGAATAGTCGAAGTGGAGCGGGTGATGGGAACATCATCGTGTTCCCAACTCGTTGATTGATAACGAGTTTTCCGCACTCGGCGAACCGAGATGGACATAATTATGGACTGAAAAACCACGCTTGGTCAACGCGCGCTCCGAGCAAGTCCAGTGCGAGCCATGGACAGCCAGCAGTAGCCAATGTACCCGAGCGCTCAACGTCACGAGGCCGGTTCATCTCCCTTTGGCAGGAACTCCTCGCGGGCGCGCTGCAGAAACCGCTTCATGGGCTCAGAGGGTTCGGCGCTGCGGCGCAGCAGGTAGGTGGACAGCATGGGCGGCGTGCCGGCCAAGGGGCGAACGGTTATGTCGGGGCGGTTCAGGGTCTGCACCTGCGAGGCAATGGCGAAACCTAGGCCATAACCGGCACCGACCAGAGTCAGCATCACGCCTAGGCTCGTCACCTGATCTACCAGCTTGAGCGGCTTGGACGCACCTTGAAGCACCGCCTGGATCTGGTGGTGGCAGCCCGATCCCGCGTCCGGATGGCACAGTACCAACGGAAACTTCAAGGCTTCATCCAATGGCACTTCCGCGTGCGCCAACAAGGGGTGGCGCACGGGCACGATCACCGACAGAGGATCGGTCCACACGGGCTCGGCGACAAGGCCTTCGCTCACCGCGTCCGACAGCGCAAAACCGATGTCCAGCAGATCGTTGTGCAGGCCCTTGAGCTGCTGCGCGAAAGGCAGCTCGAAGACGCGAATCTCCAGTTCGGGCTCTTCCTCGCGGCTGCGCGCCAGCAAGGTGGCAATGTGGGGCTGCGCCAAGCTGTCGCAGATGGCGATGCGCAGATAACCCTGATAGCCCTGCGCCGCCGCCTTTGCGGCACTCACCGCCTGCTCCACGGTGGCCAGCACGCGCCGGCACTCACCGAGGAACACTTGACCGGCCCAGGTCAGTCGCGTCTGGTGCGCGCTGCGGTCGAACAACTGCACGCCGAGCGTGGCTTCGAGATTTCGCATTGCGCGCGACACAGGCGATTGTTCTACGCCAAGGCGCTCGGCCGCTCGCGCGAAATGCAGTTCTTCCGCGACCGCAACGAAATAGCGCAGTAGTCTGAGTTCCAATGCGGCCTCCTGTTTGCCTCGTTCCTGGCCTGCGTCCACCTCATGCGGATTGCGCCTCGCTTTCTCCTTCGATGATTGGCAAGAGGTTCCGGCGTTGCATGCTTGCCTATTCGGATAGGCAGATCGCATCCGAAAATTACGGAGGTTGAGGCGGAACGCTACCTGGCCGAAGACCTGAGAACCTCAATCGCCGCGACGCTGCACTACCGCCTGATCCACAGGTTCAGTTCAATCAATTCCCGGGTTGCAGCTCCACACGCACCTCGCGCGATTTGCCGGCCCGCTCCACTGACAAGACCACCACATCGCCGACCTTCCTGTCGTCTAGCCGCGCGAGCAGCTTGGCCACATCGTCCGTCGCCTGGCCATCAACATCGATGATGCGGTCGCCCGGCACGATGCCTTGCGGCGTGACTTCGACACCCGCGAGGCCGGCCTTGTGCGCTGCCGAACCAGGGGTAACACGCAACACGAACACGCCCTTGCTTCCAGTCAGCGCCAGCAGGCGCTGATTGAGCTGTTCGTCCACCTCAATGCCCAGCGCCGGACGGATGTACTTACCGGTCTTGATGAGTTGCGGGACTACGCGCATGACGGTGTCCACCGGCACGGCGAAACCAATCCCGGCCGAGGCGCCGGAGGGGCTATAGATCGCCGTGTTGATGCCGATGAGCCTTCCTGCCGAATCGAGCAGCGGCCCACCGGAGTTGCCAGGGTTGATGGCGGCGTCGGTCTGGATCAGGTGATCGATGGCCGGGCCGCCCGCTTCTCCGGGTAACGAGCGGTCGAGCGCGGAGACGATGCCGGTGGTGAGCGTCCAGTCCAGGCCGAAGGGGTTGCCGATAGCGAACACCTTCTGACCCACCTTGAGGTCGGCACTGGTGCCGACCGGCACGGCCGGCGGGCGCTTGAAACCGACGCCGATCTTGAGCACAGCGATGTCGTGCGCGGGGCTCGTCCCCACCAGTGCGGCCTGGTAGTCGCGGCCGTCGGCCAGTTTGACGGTGGCTTCGGACGCGCCCTGGATGACGTGGAAGTTAGTGACGACGTGGCCGGCGTCGTCCCAGATGAAGCCCGAGCCAGTGCCGCGCGGCACGGAGAAGACGTTGCGCGTCCAGACATCGCGTACCAATTGTGCGGTAGTGATGTAGACCACCGAGGCGCGCGATTTCTCGAACAGTTCGATGGTGGCTTTCTCGTCCGCCGCCAGATCGCCACGCGCCGTCACAGTGCGTTCTGCCGCCTCGCGCGGACTGAACCAGGCCTCGATGGCGGGCAGGAACTGCCACAGCAGCATGAGCGCGGCAATACAGGCGGTGATGAAGAGCCAGCGCCGGACGAAGTGGTCCGGCGCGGGACGTTGGTACGGGTCGGGGTAGGCCATGAGAAGTCTCCTGTTGATAGGCAATCAGCGCCACAGCCCGCTCGGGCGCCAGCGCGGTGGGCGCGGCGTCAAAGCGGATTCCGGCAAGAAATGGGGCGCGTGGAGTGGCAACGCTGATGCTGGCCCAGGCGCCAACGTCAGTAGGCGTGAGATGCGTTCTTGCGTGGCCGGATGCGTGCGCAACCAGGAGGGTTCGGGATTGCCCCATCCCGGCCACAACCAGGCGCGCCAGGAGCGGCTGACCCGCTCGATTTTCGCCAGCGCGGACGCAAGCCCCTGCGGGTCGCCAGTCAGTTCCGCAGCGAGGCGGTCAGCGTCGAACTCACGCACGCGAGACAAGCCGAGCTGTGCGAGCAGGGCCAGCTGGGGCGATGCGGCCAATAACAATAAACCAGGCCAATAGACCTCCGCCGCGCCAACCAGCAGCGCGGGCAGGCTCAGCAGGATCGCGATCTGTCCCATAAGGGCCAGTAGGCTCGTGAAGCGACTGACGGAATCCGCCAGCCCCATGACGCGCAGATCCTCACTGGCGATGTGCGCGATCTCGTGCGCGAGCACACCCGCCAGCTCGCGTGGGCTCAGGCGGCGCAGCAGGCCATCGGTGAGGGCGATCGATGCCTCCTGCTTCGATCCGGTGGCGAAGGCGTTGACGACGGCACTGGGCACGTAGTGCGGCACCGGCGTTGCGGGCAAACCGGCACGGACGGACAGCTCGTGCAACAGGGCCCAAATTTCCGGGGCTTCGTGTGGGTGCAGCGCCCGGGCGCGGTATAGGCGCAAGGTCAAGGCGGATGCGGCTGCCGGTTCCAGCAGCAGCGTGCCTGCAACGGCAAACAGCGCGAGCCACAGGTCGCTTTCCCCGAACAGCAGGCTTCCTGCGGCGGCTGCGATCCCGACCAGGGTCAGGACCAACAGCCCGGTCTGCAGGCGGTTGAGCCAGCGGTGTTGCAACAACGCCGCGCGCGGGTCACTGGGATGATGACGGGTCATGCTCAGATGTCTCGGCGGCGCGGTCGTCGCGCTCGCGCAGCAGCCAGTAAGTGGCACCAAGCGCCAGCGTGGCGCCTGCAAGCGCGGCGATCTTGCCAGGGCTCGCCTCGGGGTCGAGGATCACGAACTTGCGCGCCAGCGCGATCAGGCCGATGAGGATCACGGTCTTGACCTGGATGATGCTGTCCCGACGCAGCGCCACGCGCACGATGGAATGCTTGAACTCCATCGCGATCAAGAGCGTCATGATCATGCCGAACACACTCTGGAATACCTTGTGATCCAGGGGATTGAAGGGATCGAGAACCAGCAGCGTGAAGACGATGGAGATGAGCTGGAACAGCGACACCACGATGATGACGGCAATCACCGCCGACAGCACGAGCGCGACGACCTGCTCGAAGCGCTCGTAAAAACTCATGATGGCCAATTGGTCGCGCAAGACCTGAAGTGGGTTAAGGCGTGTTGATTTCATGACGATGAACTCCCTGGAAAACGGCTGCTGTCGAGACGGCGGCGCATTGCGCTGATGTGTCCTTCAATCAGCTCGGTCGACATGCCAAGCGTCGACATCACCTGTTCCGCCAGCCCAATAGCTGCGGCAAAGGATTGCTGGTACACGCGCACGTTGGGCATGGCGCGAAATGCATCGGCCGCGGTCGTACTTCTGCATGACACCCACAAGGTCAGCGCCGGACGGCGCTCGGCAATCGCCTGGGCGATGCGCAACGCTTGCTGGGCATGGGCGAACGTCAGCACCACCATGTGCGCATGCGTCAAGCCGGCAGCCAGCAAGGTATCGGGCCGACTGGCATCGCCATGGAACACCGGCGCGCCGGCGGCACGCGCGGCCTCGACCTTCTGCGCGTCCGCCTCCAGCAGCAGATGCGCCACGCCGGCGTGGCGAAGAATCTCGCTGACTGTCAGGCCAAGCTCGCCCGCGCCGCAAACGATGACATGGTCTCGATATCGCGCTGTCTGCGCGGTGATCTCGACTTCTTCAGCCTGGGGTGGCTGAATGACGCCGCCGGTGCGGCTCAAGAACCGGGCAAGTACATCGTGATGGCGGATCAGTAGCGGTGCCAGGGCCATGCTGAGCACCAGCGCGACCAGCATGGGTTGTACGACGGTCGCGGGGATCAGATGCTGCTGCAAGACCATGCCCAACAACAGCAGGGCGAACTCGCCGCCATGCCCCAACGCTATGCCCGTGCGCCAGGCATCGAGGGCGGACAGGCGCGTCGCCCGCAAGGCCAGGGTGTTGAGCCCGATCTTGACCGGTACCAGCACTGCCAGCCACGCCAACACCGTCAGCGGTGCCGAAAGAATCTGTGCTCCGTCCAGTTGCAGGCCGATGGTCACGAAGAACACGCCCGACAACACATCGCGAAACGGCCTGAGGTGGCTTTCCATGTGGTGCCGGAAGTCGCTCTCGCCCAGCACCATCCCGGCGAGGAAGGCCCCTAGGGCGGCGGATACGCCGACCGCGTGCGCAGCGGCGGCGGCAGCCACCACCACGCACAAGGAGACGAGCACGAACGATTCCTCGTGGCCCCGCCGCGCCACCCAGCCCAGCAGGCCATGCAACAGACGGCGCGAAGCAACCGCCGCTGCTGCGAACAACACCAGCACGCCCAACACTTCGAGCAGCATGCTCTCGACCTTCGGCGACTCGCCGCGCGCCCAGATCGCCAGCAAGGCCAACAGGGGCACGCTGGCCAGATCCTGAAAGACCAGCACGGCGATGGCGCTGCGGCCATGGCGTGTGGTGAGTTCACCCTGGTCGGCCAACTGCCGGCTGACCAGCGCCGTGGAAGACATGGCCGCCGCAGTGCTGAGCAACGCAGCGCTCTGAACTGGCTGTCCCAGCCACATCAACATCAAGGTCAGTGGCGTGGCGACAGCGATCATCTGCAAGCTGCCGGCCGCCAATACGGTTTTACGGGAAAGCCAGAAGTGCCCGAGGGAGAACTCCAGCCCAACCATGAACAGCAGCAGGGCCACGCCCAGCTCGGACAGAAAATCAAGCGCTTCTCCCGGCGCGACTACACCGCTGACCGACGGGCCCAGCAAGGCGCCGACGGCGAGGTAACCCAGCAAGGCGGGTACTCTGAACGCCGCCGTCGCCACCGCCGCGAGGCTGCATGCCGCCAGCAGGATCAGGGTGGCGCCGAGCAAGTCCTGCATCGGTCAGCGCCCCACCTGTGCAGATGCCCAGCGCACGATGTCCTGCGCGCCCAAGGCGCCGGCCTGACGCCCGATCTCCCGCCCACCCTGGAACAGGGCGAGCGTCGGAATGCTGCGGATGCCGAACTGCGCGGCCAGGTGGGGTTCTGCCTCGGTATTGACCTTGGCCAGCCTGACCCTGGGTTCGAGCTGGCGCGCCGCTTGCTGGAACTGCGGGGCCATCATCTTGCACGGCCCGCACCAAGGTGCCCAGAAATCGACCAACAGCGGCAAATCGCTGCGCTCCACGTGGCGCGAGAACGTCGCCGTGGTCAACTCGATGGGTTCGCCCGTGAACAAGGGCTGCTGGCAGCGGCCGCAGTTGGGATGTTCCGATAGCTTCGCAGTCGGTACGCGGTTGATGGACTGGCAATGCGGACAGACGAGGTGAAGATCATTCTTCATGGTTCGCCTCCTTGGACCACAGTGAGGCTGCCGCGCTTCGGGTCACAGACAATGCCGACCAATCAACGCCTTGGAGCCAATCGTTCCCGTTTTTGCTTACTCCGGCCTCTTCCAAATGAGCAGCGATGAACGCTTCGGCCTGCATGAGCCACCTTTGGACAGTATCTTCCTTACTAGGAATCAGCAGGATTTCAGAGACGCTGCTGGCATCCAGCCCGTCCACACGGATAAGCAGAAAAATGCGCCGCCACAAACGCGGCATGTCCTTCAGCAGGTCGAATGCAAAAGCGAACTCGCTCGACCGATCAACTAGCTCCTCCTGTTCCGCGATCGTTGCGGCATCGGGATGCTGACTGTCAGCGATGATATCGGCCAGCCTGAGTGTGTCATCGGGCTGATAAAATTCGAAGACTTCCTCTTCCACCATGGCCTCGGCGACGTCCTGGGCATCCGCTTCGACCGGCGCGTCCAGAGAAACGAATTCGCCAAATTGCCGGCTGTTTGCCACTTCGTTATCCAGGACGGCGAACAGATGCTTCAAAAGACCGGTGTAAGCCTCTTTTCCCCCCGCCACGGATTGCCATTCCACCTCAGCTCGGACAATCGCTTCATCCACCACGTCGCGCAGCGTCGGATAATCGCGCGGTAAATCGCCGACGGCCCGCAGATAAGCCAGCTCACGCCTTGCGACAGCCTCAAGTTTCGACAGTAGAGGCATTCGGGTCACCTCGGCCTCATGGGCGGCTGATGCGGGTTTTGCGGCAATCCGCACCTTGAGCTCGCGCAAGCGCTCGCGTCGTGCTTTGCGCTTGATTTGATCCTGAGCATGCAGTCGGTCAAAATGCTTCTTGGCCTGACGGAACAACGACTGTGCGAGCATCTGCGCGAGGGGCGTCAGCTCGTCATGTGATGCAGTAACGCTGACAGTCTTTTTGCCGGGCAGGTGCATATAGCCACTGGCCAGAAATTGCCGCTTGATCTTGTCGCGATCAAGGACGATTTGAAGTCGCACTGAATCTTTAGTGTGTTTGTCGAGCAATGGCTTGAGGGCGTGCTCGATCACATTTCCCAAAGCTCTCTGCCAAGGTTCATGAAACTCTTTGTCGATAGCTCGATAGCTATATTGCATCTGCATGTATGACTCCTTCGATGTCATTTCTATGGAGGTATGAATCGAGGATGCTCATATCCATAGAATTTAGTTTGACCCGCTCTTATCCCTGGCGCGTTTTGCGAAGACGCCAACTCAAGAACAAAAGCGTGACACCATAGACTGCCGCATAGAAGCCCAACAGCCAGCCTGCGGCCAGGAATGACTCGACCGGACGGGAAAAAAATATCCACAAGACGATAGCGCCAAGGACAATCGAGAGCAGTCCACTGAAGGCAAGCCAAATTTCACCCTTGATTTCTTGACGCAGCCGAACGGCGGCGGATATCTCCAGCACACCGGTGAAAATCGCCCAGAAGCCCACGCTAGCCCATAAAAAAGAAGCCAAGACTATCGTGGCGACCCAAGGAGCAACCAGGACGACGACGCCGGTAAGTATGCCGACAATGCCGCTGAACAGCAGCCAGCCCCAGCGCTCTTTTTTCTGGATATGGCGCACCGCTGCAACCAAGTTGAAAGCGCCATTGACCAAGGAAAATGCGCCGAACATGATGGTCATGGCCAACAGAGCCGATTGTGGCATCCAGAACGCAAGGGCTGCAAAAATCAATGCCAAGACACCGCGCAGCACAAAAAGCCACCAATTTTGGCTCAGCGAACACAGTGCTTTGGTGGGGTCATCCGCATTGGAATTAGCGATGGTGTCTGTGTTCATGCAATATCTCCTAAAGATCTATACAAAATAAAAAATCAAACACTCATGGGACAAGAGAGGGGGCGCTATGCGCCCCCTCTCCAGGGGTTTCAGAACAACTTGGACAGTTTTGCCTTGATTTCATCGAGCCAGCCTTTTCCGCCGCCTCCCCCAGCCGTCTTTTGCTTGACTTTCTTGAGTTCAGCATACAGGGGCTCAAAGTCCTTCTTCTTTCCATAGCCCAGCAGTTCTGCCATTTCCAACTGCTGCCGCGCTTCGTTCAATAATGTCTCCAGGCGCTCATTGGACGCTTCGCTCCGCTGACCATCTTCTACCAAGGTCTCGGCGCGCTTCAGGAGCAGCTTCGCACGCAGGACGGGCAGCGGAAGCACGCTGCGCTCCTCGACCAGCGTGCTGAGCGCTGACTGCAGCGCGGCTTTGGCTTCTTCGATCTTGCCCTGATCGATCAGCGGCACGACTGCCTTCACGGCTGCGGGATAGGACGCCAGAGGGATGTTGGTGACCGCGATCACGATTTCACTGGCCAGCAAAGCCAGCACGTGACGTGCCTGTTGCACCTCGCCATGTTTGAGGGCATCCAGCGCCTCGTCGGTCATCGCCTCAATGGTTTGCGTGTTGGCGAACAAGTCGTGCACGATGGTGCGCACATCAACGGGGGCCAGGGCGAGCGTGGGTTCGCGCGCAACGATCAGCTCCAGCTTTCCCGTCACTTCGGCCAGCGTTGCCAATGCGCGTGCAGCGTCCTTGCCGTCAAGTGCGGCCAGCGCTGATTTGGTCAGCGACAAGGCCGAGACTGCCTCATCGAGGACTTGTTTACGTTTGTCTGCCGCCTGCGAGTCCGTTTCCTTCTGAACCTCAGGCTGTACCTCCGTGACGACTTCAGCCTTGGCCTCTGGACTGACAGGAAGGCTGCTTACCGCGGCCTGTTCGTTTATTTCTTTGTTCGTCGCATTGGGATTCGATGTTTGCTCATTCATGGTGATATGCCTCGTGTGAGTTAGTGAAAATAGGCGAATCTATTGGGGCTGACTGCGAACATCGCGAGACTGACCGACCGAACAGTCGGCCCCTTCATCATCTCAAAACAGCTTTTGGAGGCGCGTCTTCAACTCGTCGAACCATCCCTTGCCGCTTTTGCCACCAGCCGACTTTTGCTCAATGGACTTCACATGATCGAAGATGGGTTTGAAATCCGCCTTCTTGCCATAACCCAGGATCTGCGCCATCTCGATCTCCGTGCGCACGGACGACAGCAAGGTGCTGAGCTCCTCGTTCTGCTTGGCATCGCGCTTGTCGGTCTCGGCCAGCTTTTCAGCTTTTGCCATCGCGGCTTCAGCCCGTAGCACGGGCAGAGGAAAGGCGACCGAGGTCACCACCAGCGTGTTCAGTGCTCGGGCGAGTTCCGCCTTGGCGTCGTCGATCTTGCCGCTGTCGATGAGCCGTGCGGCCGACTTGATCGCTGCCGGGTACGTTGCCATCGGCAGGTTGCCGGTTTCGATCACGATTTCGCTGGCCAGATTGGCGACGATGGGCCGGGCCTTTTGCACCTCGCCATCACCCAAGAACTCCCGAGACAACTTGACCGCCTTCTTCACCGATTCCACGTTGGCGTGGATATCGTGGGTGATGACGCGTACATCGACCGGCGCCAAAGCAAGTTTGGCGTCGCGTGCCAATACCAGTTCCAGCTTTCCGCTGGCCAGTTCCAGCGCAGCGAGCGCCTCCTTGGTCTTCTTTGCATCAAGGAGTGTCAAAGCCTCCTGGGTCTTGGTGAGCGCCGTGATGGCGTCCTGAGTGAGCTCAGCACGCTTTTTTTCGGCTTCCCGGGCGGCCTTGTCATCTACCTGTGGCTGCGCTGCCTTGGATGCGGCAGAGGGTGCTGCAGCACCTGGGCTAGAACCTGCCGCCGATTGGGCCTGAGCCGGTCCGCTCAGTCCGACGACGACCGCCAGGGCAAGTGCGGAGAAGGTGTATTGTGGCTGTTTGATATTCATGATCATGGGCTCCTAATTAAAGTTAGTTGACTGAGATTTCAATCTGTTTCGGTTTGGCTTGCTCGGCCTTGACAAGCCGCACTTCCAGCACGCCGTCTTTCATGGAAGCCGTCACCTTGGTCGGATCAACGTTGTCAGGCAAGACAAAGCTGCGCACAAAGCGGCCATACGCACGTTCGATGCGGTGGAACTTCTTGCCCTGCTCCTCTTTTTCCAGTTTGCGCTCGCCGCTGATGGTGAGCACACCGTTTTCCGCGCTGACGCGCACGGCATCCTTGGGGACCTCCGGCAGATCCAGCTTGAGGAGGAATGCGTTCTCATCCTCGCTGATGTCCGCCATTGGTGCCCAGTCCGCCGTGGTCATGGCTTCGTTACCGGTACGGGCGCCCTGTCGCTGGGGTATTCGTCCGAACATCGTCGCCAGGCGGTTTTGCAATTCATCCAGTTCCCGGAAGGGGTCCCACGGAGTCAATGCAGACATATCGGTTCTCCTTGAACAATGCCGGCGAATTGGATGACGCACTGAACAGAGCCGCCGGCTTACTCTGAATGGCACCTACTACTGTTTTCAGTTCCGAACAAGTCCTTGAGTCAATTGACGGATATCGCTTTCGTCGAGCGTTTCCCGCGCCAGCAGTTCGCGCGCACAACGCTCCAGCACCGCGCGGTTGGTGTCGAGGATCCGGTAGGCGCGCTCGAACACGCCCATCACGATGTCGCGGATGGCCTGATCGATGCGCGCCTGGGTCGATTCGGCCACCCGGCAGCCGCCTTGGGCCAGTTCCGGTGTATCGAGAAAGCGTGGCCGCTGCGCCTCGAAGGCGATGTAGCCCAGTCCTTCGTCCATGCCAAAGCGGGTGATCATGTCGCGGGCAATGTCGGTGGCCCGTGCGAGGTCATCGGTAGCCCCGGTGGACAGCTCGCCGAACACGAGCTTCTCGGCCGCACGACCGCCCAGCAGCACGGCGATCTTGTGTTCCAGATCGGCGCGCGTCATCAGGAAGCGGTCTTCGGTGGGGCGCTGCAAGGTGTAGCCCAGCGCGCCGATGCCGCGCGGGATGATCGAGATCTTGTGCACGGGGTCGGTGCCGGGCAGCGCCAGCGCCACCAACGCATGGCCCTTCTCGTCATAGGCCACGGTTTCCCGCTCCTTGGGGTTGAGCACTCGGTTCTTCTTCTCCAGGCCCGCCACGATGCGCTCGATGGCGGCGGTGAAATCCTGCAACTCCACGGCGGACGCTTTGCGCCGGGTCGCGGCCAGCGCGGCCTCGTTGACCAGGTTCGCGAGGTCTGCACCCGAAAAGCCCGTGGTCAGCGCAGCCACCTGTTCGAGATCGATATCCTGAGCCAGCGTCACCTTCTTGACGTGGACTTTCAGGATGTCCAGCCGTCCCTTCTTGTCGGGCCGGTCCACCAGCACCTGGCGGTCGAAGCGGCCGGCGCGCAGCAGCGCCTGGTCGAGGATTTCGGGGCGGTTGGTGGCGGCGAGGATGATCAGCCCCACCGAGCTGTCGAAGCCGTCCATCTCGGTGAGCAGCTGGTTGAGCGTCTGCTCACGCTCGTCGTGGCCGCCGATGGGGCCGCCGACGCCGCGCGCGCGGCCCAGCGCATCGAGCTCGTCGATGAAGATGATGGCCGGCGCCTGCCCGCGGGCCTGCTCGAACAGGTCGCGCACCCGCGCCGCGCCCACGCCGACAAACATCTCGACGAACTCCGAGCCGGAGATAGAGAAGAACGGTACCCCGGCCTCGCCCGCCACGGCCTTGGCCAGCAGAGTCTTGCCCGTGCCGGGCGGGCCAACCAGCAACACACCTTTCGGGATGCGCGCGCCGAGGCGGCCGTAATCCTGCGGGTTCTTCAGGAAGTCGACGATCTCAACCAACTCCGCCTTGGCTTCATCGACGCCAGCGACATCGGCAAAGGTCACGCCAGTGTTCTTCTCCATGAATACCTTGGCACGGCTCTTGCCGATGCTCAGGAAGCCGCCCATGCCCTGCTTCTCGGCGAAGCGGCGGAACAGGAAGAACCAGACGTCGAAGAAGGCCACCGCCGGCAGAATCCAGGAGAGCACATCACGTAACCAGGTGCTTTCCACCACCCGCGCGTAAGGCACGTCGTACTTGGACAGCCGCTCGGCCAGGTCGGGTTCGACGCGAGTGGCCACGATGGTGGTCTTGCCCCGGCTGTCCGGCGATTTCAGGCGCCCGGTGACCGTGCGGTCCGACACCAGCACTTCGGCGACGCGCCCCTCGGCCAGCGCCTTCTCGAATTCGCTGTAGGGCACGGGCTCGACGGTCTTGGCCGCCTGCCAGTAGTTCTGCAGCGTCAGCAGCAACAGGCCGGCGACGATCCAGTAGCCAATGTTCCATTGATCTTTCTTTTCCATGGGCAATGTTCCTCGCAAGTCGTGCCGCTAGAGAATGGGGGTGAACAGACGGGCCACCCCGTCGCGCAAGCGGATGGCCAGCGGGCGGGCGCGCAACGCCATGGCCGATATCTCGTTCGATGCATCACGGGCGGCATCAAAAAGGGATTCCAGCCGCGTAGACAGCGCGGTGTCGTACACCTCCACATTGAACTCGAAGTTGAGGCGCAGGCTGCGCGCATCCCAATTGGCCGAACCCAGGCAGCACCACTGGCCGTCTATCAGCATCAGCTTGCTGTGGTCGAACGGGCCCGGCCGTTCGAAGATGCGCATACCGTGCTCCAGCACCTGCCAGTAGTGGGCGCGTGCGGCCCATTGCACCGTGGGATGGTCGCCGTTTGCGGGCGTCAGCACGTCGATACGCACGCCGCGCAACGCGGCCGTGCTTAGCGCCGCGATCATCGGCTGATCGGGCACGAAGTAAGGTGTCCAGATGCGCACCGAATGCTTCGCCGCGCTCAAAGCGCCCATGAAGGTCCAGCGCAGCCGGTCCAGGGCCTCATCGGGACCGGCCTCGATGCCGCGCGCCCAAGAGGTTCCTTGCTCATCAGCCGTTGCGGGCGGTTCGCCCCAGAGACCCTCGTTGAGCCGCTCGCCCGTGGTATCGCACCAATCGTCGGTGAAGCACCGCATCAGATGCGCAACCACCGGCCCGCGCAGACGAAAGTGCAAATCGTGACAGGCCCGGCCCGGCGCATCGGGCCGCCAATACGGGCTGAAGATGTTCATGCCGCCGGTGAAACCCGTCTCGCCATCGATCACCAGCAGCTTGCGGTGATTGCGCAGATGCGCGGCATGCAGGCGCGCGGGAATCAACGTCGGGTTGAACGTCGCCGCCGGAACGCCGGCGCGCTGCAAGGCGCGGTAGGCGCTGCGGGGCGTCCAGCGGGCATACACGTCGTCGATCAGCACCCGCACTTGCACGCCGCGCTCATGAGCCCGGCGCAGCGCATCGACGAACTGCGCCCCGATGCCTTGGCTGTCGAAGATGTACGAGGCCAAGGCGACGCTGTACCGCGCCGATTCGATGGCGGCGAGCATGGCCGGGTAGGCCTGCTCGCCATCGACAAGCGGCTCGATGCGGTTGCCGCTGGTCAGCGACTGGCCGGTGGCGCGTCCCACCAGGTGGGCCAGACCGGCAAGCGGCGGCGATACAGCCTCGGGCATCGTGGGCGAGAGGTCCTGCCGAACAGCAGGATCTGCCCCCGGGAAGAGCCGCCGCGCCCGCCGCTGGTAACGGTTGATGCCGAACAGCCCATACAGCAGCGAACCGCCCAGCGGCAACAAGGCGATCAGCAGTACCCACAGCGTGGCCGATCGAGGGTCACGCTTGTAGATGACCGCGTGCCCCGCTGTGGGGATAGCGACCGCCAGCGACACGAGGGTGGCTGCCCATGTCAGCCCGTTGGGGTCGGACACGACAGCCTCCCCATGACTCAAGATTCGCCGCCCGCTGACTTCTTCTTGCGCGCAGGCTTGCTCGCGTCGCTCGGCGGCGTCTCGGCCGCGTTCGCGGCATCGGGCTTCTCAGGCTCGGCCGGCTTCGCGGGTGGCTCCTGGCGCTCGAAGACCACCCGTTCGGCCTTGTCGTCCCAGCGGGCGCTGGCGTGATCGGCCTTGCCGATACCGCCACCCAGCATCTCGCGCGCCAGTGCCGTCTCCAGCTCGCTGCGGATCAGCCGCTTGAGCTCACGCGCGCCGAACTCGGGCTTGTAGCCTTCCTCCGCGAAGTGATCGATCAAGGTCTGATCGAAGGTCAGCGTCACGCCCTGGCTGGCGGCGTTGCGGGCCACACGATCGAGCTGCAGGCCGACGATATGGCGGATCTCCTCCTTGCCCAGCGCATGGAAGACGATGATCTCGTCGATGCGGTTGAGGAACTCGGGGCGGAAGTGTCCGCGCAGCACGTCCATCACCTCGCCCTTGGTCTTCTCGTATTCCTCGCCGGCGGCGCCACGGGCCTTCAGCCGACGCTGGATGATGTCCGAGCCCAAGTTCGAGGTGGCGATGATGATGGTATTGGTGAAATCCACCACCCGGCCCTTGCCGTCGGTGAGCCGCCCGTCGTCGAACACCTGCAGCAGGATGTTGTAGACGTCGGGGTGAGCCTTCTCGATCTCGTCCAGCAGCAACACGCTGTAGGGTTTGCGCCGCACCTTCTCGGTGAGCTGGCCACCCTCGTCGTAGCCGACGTAACCCGGAGGCGCCCCCACCAGGCGTGCCACGGTATGGCGTTCCCCGTACTCGGACATGTCGATGCGCAGCAGAGCACCTTCATCGCCATAGATGGACTCGGCCAGCGCCTTGGCGAGCTCGGTCTTGCCCACACCCGTCGGCCCGAGGAACAGGAAGGTGGCCACTGGCTTGCCGCCTTCGCGCAGGCCCGCGCGCGCCAGACGCACGGCATCGGCCACCGCGCGCACCGCTTCGTCCTGGCCCACCAGGCGCTCGTGCAGCCGCTGCTCCAGATGCAGCAGCTTCTCGCGTTCTTCCACCGTCAGCTCGTTGACCGGAATGCCGGTCAGGCGCGAGACGATCTGCGCGACATGCTCGGCTTTGACTTCGGCGCTACCCGAGGCGCGCTCGCGTTCCCATTCCTCGACAAGCTTCTTGAGTTCGGCCTCTTTGGTCTCGATGTGCTTGCCCAGCTCGGCGGCCTTGTCGTACTGCTTGCGCGAGGCCACATAGTCCTGCTCACGCCGCAGCTGGTGCAGTTCGGACTCCAGCTCTTGTACGGCCACTGGGCGGGCCGTGGCCGACAGCTTCACACGTGCGGCCGCCTGGTCGAGCAGGTCAATTGCCTTGTCGGGCAGAAAGCGGGCGGTGATGTAGCGGTCGGACAACTCGGCGGCGGCGATGATCGCGTCCTCTGTGATACTGACCTTGTGGTGCGCCTCGAACGTGTCGCGCAGGCCGCGCAGGATCATCATGGTCTGCGCTACCGTCGGCTCGGGCACCATCACCGGCTGGAAGCGACGCTCCAGCGCGGCGTCCTTCTCGATGTACTTCTGATACTCGTTGAGCGTGGTGGCGCCGATCAGGTTCAGCTCGCCGCGCGCCATCATCGGCTTGAACACGTTGGCCACGTCCAGCCCGCCTTCGCCGCCACCCTGGCCGGCACCGACGATGGTGTGCACCTCGTCGATGAAGAGAATCAGCTCACCCTGGTGCTCGGTCACTTCCTTGAGCACCTTCTGCACGCGCTCCTCGAACTCGCCGCGGTACTTGGCGCCTGCCACCATGGCGTTGATGTTGAGTTCGACCAGACGCTTGTCGCGCAGCGTCTCGGGCACTTCGCCGGCGACCATGCGCTGCGCCAGCCCTTCGACGATGGCGGTCTTGCCGACGCCGGGCTCGCCGATCAGCACCGGGTTGTTCTTCTTGCGCCGGGCCAGCACTTCGATGGTCGTCTCGATCTCCTGCGCGCGGCCGATGACCGGATCGAGCTTGCCCTCGCGCGCCATCTTGGTGAGGTCGCGCGAATACTTGTCGAGTTCCGGCGTGTTGGTCGGCGTCTCGGCGCGGCCATCCTCGGCCCCTTTGCCGACCACCTTGCTTACCTGCTGGCGCAGCGCTTGCGGCGTGAGGCCGTAACGGCGCAGCAGGTTGGCCGCCAAACCTTCGCCTTCCTCGGCGAGCCCGATCAGGAAATGCTCCGGCCCGACATAAGAGTGGCCGAGTTCGTTGGAGGCCACGAAAGCACGGCTGAGCGCGTCCTTGACCCGGGGCGACACGCCGATCTCGCCCTCGAACGGCTTATCGCCGCGCTTGGCTTCGGATTCGATCTGGCGCTTGAGGTCATCGACCTTGATCTTGAACTGCCCCAGGATGGTCTTGACCACGTCGCTGTCGGATAGCGCCAGCAGCAGGTGTTCGGTATCGACTTCGGCGCGCCCGAACTCTGCAGCGTGTCGGGCGGCCTCCTGCAATAGGGCCTCGGACTGTTCGCTGATACGGCTGGCGAGCCCACTGCCGCGACGGCGCGCGGTGCCCGTACCGGCCGGGGCGGGTTCGCCGAACGAGGCATCGACGACCTCGTCGGTATCGGCCGCCATGGACGGTGCGTCGTCACCGATGCGGAAGAAGTCGCTGCCAAGGAAGTCTTCGAACAGCCCGCTGCGCGAGCCGAACAAGGCTTCCAGCGGTGAGACGGTGCGCTTTTGCTGGCGCACCAGTTGGCGATAGTGATCGTCACACAACAGCATGGTGCTGTGGCGACCATTGAGATTGGCTTCCACCCGCACCGTGGCGGGCTGGCCGCAGACTTGGCATTGTTTTCTGGCCATGCTGATGCTCCTGTAAAGATTGATCTGACGAGGCACCGCCGATCACGGTGCCTCATCTCTTTGTGGTTTTTGAGAAAAACGCGCTGCCCCGCGTCAGCCGTTGATCGGGATCGAGCGCCCCTGCTTGGGCGTACTGGCCTCGCGCTTTTCCATCGTGATCGTGAGCACGCCGTTCTTGAAAGCGGCCTTGATCGTGTCCTGGTTGGCATCGGCCGGCAGATTCAGAGCGCGCTGAAAGCTGCCGTAGGAGCGCTCCACCCGGTGGAAACCACCGTCTTTGCTTTCCTGCTCCTGACGCTTTTCACCGCGCACCAGCAGCACGTCGTTGTCGAGCGTGATCTGGATGTCTTTTTCCTCGATGCCGGGTACTTCCAGGGCGATCTTGTACTGCTTGTCGGTCTCCTGGATGTCCAGCGCCGGCTTCAGCATGCCCGGCCAGTCCGACGGCCAGCGTGGCATGGCCAGCGTCGGGAAACCGAAGCCTCGAAACGCGTCGTCGAACAGGCGGTCGATCTCGCGATGCAATTGCAGGATGGGACTGACGGGCCCACCCGCCACCGGCAGGTCATTGCGCTGCACCGGCAGCGAGGCAGTGCTCTGTTGTTCTTCCTGCTCCTTTTTGAACCAGTTCCAGGGAGCCAATTTCTTGAAATCAATGTCCATGTCATACCTCCAGAAATCAATTGAAGACTCACTCAATCCGCTTGCCTGCGGCTATGGATAGCGCGCCCAGGCAACACGGGATGTTTCGCTGACTTCGGCTGCTCATCTGTGCGTATCACCTCCTTCTTTCTGCCTGCTTGGATCTGATCATTGATCCATTGATCGATTTCACTTTGACGAAACCGCCACGTCCCGCCGACCTTGAAGGCCGGAATTTCCCCGTGCGCGGCGAGCCGGTAAAGCGTCCGCTTGCCGACCTTTAAGTAGGTAGCCAACTCGTCGAGTGTGAAGATCGCCTGCTGGCGCGCTGTCATACCACCCCCACATGTTCCGTCGTCACGCGGCCTCGCTCGAGGAAGTTCTTGCAAGACTTTGCAAGATAGTGCGCCTAAAATGCCGAAAGTCAAGAGTCAACATCCAGCGATCTGCTGGCCGATCGATGTGAATCAATCGTAAGCAGCGAGGAAACAAATGTTGGCTGCCGCCGCGATGGTGCTCCCCAAGTCGTCAATCTGTAGCCATGTGAAGGGGAAGTCCATGAACGAGATTGCCCGAGTCGGGGTGGATCTGGCCAAGCGGGTTATCTAGGTGCATGCGGTGGATGCGCGCGTGGTGGTTGCCAAGGCGCTGGCCGCTGACAAGTTTGCGGCCTGGTGCGTGGAGCTGCCTCCCGGCTGCCTGGTGGCCCTGGAGGCCTGCGGCGGTGCGCATCACTGGGCACGCAAGCTGCGCGGCTATGGGCTGGATGCGCGGCTGATTGCAGGCCACTTCGTCACGCGCTACCGCATGGCCGGCAAGGGACGCAAGAACGGTGCGGCCGATGCCGCAGCGATCTGCGAGGCGGCAACCCGCCCGCACATGCGCTTCGTGCCGGTGAAGCCGCCGGCGCAGACGCTGCTGACCACCCATCAGCTGCGCAAACCTCCCGATTCACTCACGCAGCTGATTCCTGCTTGCCTAGGGACGACCGTGTAAGCGGCAGATGGTCGGAGTCCTTTGCGACCAGCACCTACGTGAGCAGCCCGGAGGTGGGGATGCCCTTGGCGATGATCTCCGCCGGGACTGGCGCCTGGGTCAGCGTTCGGCACCTGTGCGCAGGTCCACTTGCCGCGGATGTGGCACTCTACCGTGAATACGCCCGGTGTGTTGTCCAGCTTCTCGCTGATGCGCTTGAGCGCACAGCCGCACGCGCAGCGAGTGTTCTCGGGCTCGTGGTGGCAGTCCACGCGCGGCAGGTCCGCCGGCAAGGCGGTGCGCTTAGGCATCGCGCCAGGCGTAGCCGGCGGCTTCTTCTTGCCCAGCAGTTCCTGGAGCTGCGCCTCAGCCGCGGCAAGGTCGGCGTCCAGAGCCTCGTCGAACAGCGCGCGTTGTTCGGCATCGAGCTGCTCGCTCTTCTTGCCGAACTTCAGGCGTCGCAGCTGGGCGATCTCGAACGAGAGCTTCGCCGTAGGCGCTGACATGGGCGAAAAGCATCCGAGCATCACCCCCCAGGATGGCTCTCATCTCGATACAGAGGTGAATCCTCCGCACTATTCGGCTCCCTACGATGATATGGACTGATCACATCGGTAGGGAGAAAGCATGAACTTACGCCATCTTCGCTGCTTCATCGCCGTAGCCGAGGAACTGCACTTCGGCCGGGCTGCTCGACGGCTGCACATCGAACAGTCTCCACTGTCGCGCACGATCCGCCAGATGGAGGCGGATTTAGGGGTGCCGCTGCTCAACCGCTTGCCACGCAGTGTTCGTCTCACACCGGCGGGACAGGTCTTCCTCGAAGAAGCCCGGCGCGTACTGCTGGCCTTCGAGCAAGCGCAGACCAAGGCACGCGCCGCAGCGAACCAGCGGAACACGCTGCGCATCGCACTATCTGGTGACATGGGGCAGGCCCGCTTGTCGGCGTTGCTTGCGCTTTGCCGCGAGGAGGCACCACAGGTCGGCATTCGGATATTTGAAACGCCACTGGCGCAGTTGGTGACTGGACTGCGCAACGACTTGTATGACGCAGGTTTTGCATTGGCTGGTGAAATGGACGCCGGCATCGTCGCCATGCCGGTGTGGCGAGACCCGCTGGTGGTGGCTTTGCCCGCCAGGCATCCGCTGCTGGCTTTCAAGGAAGTGCCGCTGGAGGAAGTGGCGAGCTATCCGCTGGTGCTGTGCGATCCCCAGGTCTGCGAAGGTTGCAGCCGGCAGCGCGAACGGCTGCTCCGCACGGTGGATGCGCAGCCGACGGTAGCCGAGTACGTCAAGACCCATTCCCTGATGCTGGCCCTCGTGGCCGCCGGCTACGGCGTGGGCTTTTCGAGCGCGGCGCATCTGGCGGGTTGCCATCAGGCCGATGTCGTCGTGCGGCCGCTGGCCGACGAGACCGCTTCGCTGACGACCTATCTACTGCGACCCGAAGGCGAAATCATGGAGCCGCTGCGGCAGTTCATCGACCGCGTGGAGCGTGTCGGACGCCCGCAAGGCACCGATCAACGCCCGATGTGACGCGGGGATTTTGGACGGTACGATTCCCTTTCGGTCTGGACCTTGACCCGCATTGCATCGGCGGCCGACCTTTTGCGTCACGGGCATGGATGGCGAATCGGGCCTATCCACCCGGCATCAAGCAAGGCACCTTCAAGCTGTCGAGGTCACAGCAGTGACGCAGAACGCATGAGCCCTTGCTGGATGCAAACCGGCTCAGCCGGAAGTCGCATTGGCGCTTTACCCCGCCCGTATTCCTACGAAAACTTTGCCCTGGTTTTCCGGTAAAGCGCAGCATCCCTTCCTGATCGAACTTGGATGCGCGGCTTTTCAGACCGTTGCGCCGGTAACAAGATTTTTCGCAGGTGCATTATGGTTGAGGTGTAGCGGGCACCGCAAGAAGGTTTGCCCCCTGCGTAACGCTCGGCGACATCGCCGCACCCAACGTCCACCACGATGCCGACCGGCTCGCGCTTCATCGGGTTCTTTGGGCAATCGCTGCGCCCATGTGGGCCGCGCGCGCTTGCCATGTGTCGATCCGACGATGGGAAGAGCGCGATATGCCGAAATCGAGCAGCCACGCCTTTGGCGCAAAGACGTACTACCGACCGATCGAGGCGGCCGTCCGCTGGTGCGGTCTCCTGCGCTTCGAGCAGCGTATTCTGGAAGCGCTGGAGCAGCGTGCCATGCCGGAGCCCGGCGAATTCCCGCGCTGGCCGCTGCTGCGCCTGTATGCCGAGCGCATCTTCGACGCGCTGACGCATGGCGAATTGCCCGGTGGCAAGGCCGGCATCGTGCTGGACTCGCAGCGGCCGGCGCTCGACGACCCCGAGCTGACCGTGCGCCACGTGGACTTGAAAGCGTGGATGTCGCAGTTCTACCCCGGCGATCGGCCGGGGTTTTTGTTTGACGGCATCGAACGCGCGGTGCATCCGGCGGTGAGCGTGGACACGCTCAACATTCTGCTGGCCGATCGCGAAGCAGCGAAGTCGCAACTTGCCGAACTTGCCCTGGTGCATGAAACGCTGCGCACCGCGCACGAAGCACTGGCGAAGGAACATGCCACGCGCGCGGCCAACGACGAACAGGCGCGCGAGCCTGGCCTGCGCAGCGAGACGACTTACCTCAACATCATCGGCGGACTGCTGACGCTGCTGCTGGGCAATTCGCCGTCAGGCGCGGCCTATTCGTCGTTCCGCAGCATGGATGCCGTGGTCAGCGCGCTGATCGCACACCATGAGGGGCGGCCGGGTCTCAGCGAGCGGACGCTGTGGAGCAAGCTCGCGCAGGCGCGGCGCCACCTGGAGGCGTCGCGCTGACGACGCGGCCAGCATGATGCCGATGCGGCGCACTGCAATTGCAGTCGCTGCTTCTGCAATTGCAGTGATTTCGGCGACCGCGGTGTATTGAATACGAGGCACTTTCCGAACAGCGCCAGTGAGCGTCAAGGAGTGTCTCTCATGTCTTCGCAGACCACCGCGCCGGCAGTGCCGGCCGAGCACCGCATCCTGCGTCGCGCCGAAGTCGAGGCCAAAACCGGCTTCAAGCGCGCGCATATCTACAGCCTGATGAAAGAAGGCAAGTTCCCCAAGGCGCTGCGCTTGGGCGTGCGCGCCGTGGGCTGGGACTCGGCGGAGGTCGAGCAATGGATCGCCGATCGCCTCGATGAGCGCGCCTGACGCTTTTCCTCGGTACATGCCATTCAACCGGGAGAGGCCCATGCAGGTGGTGTCCATCATTTCGACCAAGGGCGGCGTCGGCAAGACCACGACGGCGGCCAACCTGGGCGGCTTCGCAGCCGACACCGGGCTGCGCGTGCTGCTGCTGGACCTGGACGTGCAGCCCACGCTGTCGAGCTACTTCACGCTGGCCGAGCGCGCGCCGGCCGGGATCTACGAGATGCTGGCCTACAACGAGCAGCGCGCCGAGCAACTGGTGTCGCGCACCGCGATCGAGCGGCTTGACCTGGTGCTCTCGAACGACGACCGCGGCGAGCTGAACACGCTGCTGCTGCACGCGCCCGATGGCAGATTGCGGCTGCGCCACCTGCTGCCCACGCTGGCGCCGCACTACGACCTGCTGCTGATCGACACCCAGGGCGCGCGCAGCGTGCTGCTGGAGATGGCGGTGCTGGCCTCGAACTTGGCGCTTTCGCCGGTGACGCCGGAAATCCTCGCGGCGCGCGAGCTGCGGCGCGGCACGCTGCAACTCATCGAGGACATCGCGCCGTACCGCCACCTCGGCATCGAGCCGCCGCCGCTGCACCTGCTCATCAACCGCGTGCATCCGGTGTCGTCGAATGCGCGGCTGATCCAGCAGGCGCTGCGTCAGGTATTCCAGGAGCAGCCTGGCGTGCGCGTGCTGGACACCGACGTGCCGGCGATTGAAGCCTATCCGCGCGCCGCGACGCGCGGACTGCCGGTGCATCGGGTGGAATACCGCCAGCCGGCGGGCCGCACGGCACCTGCCGCATTGGAGACCATGCGCGCGCTGGCCGGCGAGCTGTTCCCGGCGTGGCAGGAGCGCTTTGCGCTCGTCACCGGCCGAGGCGACGCGGGAGGGGCCGGCCATGGCCAGCGCACATGACCTGGCCCGCGGCCACAAGCGGCTGCGAGGGCTGATCGAGTTCGCCCTGGGAGAAGGTTGGAAGGTGGTGCGCACCCGCGGCGGGCACCTGCTGTTCACGAAGCAAGGCTGCGCGCCGATCTACACCAGCTCGACGGCGAGCGACCACCGCGCCGAGCGCAACGCCCGTGCGCAGCTTCGCCGCGCCGACCGACAGGCGGCCCAGGGTGTTGCAGCATCTCAGGAGAATGGCCGTGGCTGACCTGACGCCGCAGGACATGGCCGCCAATCTGCTGGCCTCGGGCTTCGAGCGCAACGGCCCTTCGGTCGCGGCCCTGAGCGACCCCATCGCCGACACGCCGATGGTGGTGACGCTGGACCAGTTGCGCCCCTACGACCACGACCCGCGCGTGACGCGCAACCCGGCCTACGAGGACATCAAGGCCTCGATCCGCGAACGCGGGCTCGATGCGCCGCCCGCGATCACGCGCCGGCCCGGCGAACCGCACTACATCATCCGCAACGGCGGCAACACGCGCCTGGCGATCCTGCGCGAGCTGTGGAGCGAGACGAAAGACGAACGGTTCTTCCGCATCCCCTGCCTGTTCCGCCCGTGGCCGCAGCGCGGCGAAGTGGTGATGCTGACCGGGCACCTGGCCGAGAACGAGTTGCGCGGCGGGCTCAGCTTCATCGAGCGGGCCTTGGGCGTGGAGAAGGCGCGCGAGTTCTACGAGCAGGAAATGGGGCGGGACAGCGGCCAGCCGCTGTCGCAGAGCGAGCTGGCGCGGCGGCTTACGGCCGATGGCTTCCCGCTGCCGCAGTCGCACATCAGCCGCATGCAGGACGCCGTGCACTACCTGCTCCCGGCGATCCCCACGCTGCTGTACGGCGGGCTCGGCCGGCATCAGGTGGAACGGCTCGCGGTGCTGCGCAAGGCCTGCGAACGCACCTGGGAGCGGCATGCCCTGAGGCGCAACCTGTCGATGGACTTCGCTACGCTGTTCCAGGACCTGCTGGCGCAGTTCGACACGCAGCCCGACAACTTCTCACCGCAGCGTGTGCAGGACGAGCTGGTCGGCCAGATGGCCGAGCTGCTGGAAGCGGACTACGACACGCTGAGCCTGGAAATCGACGACAGCGAGAGCCGGCAGCGCGCATTGACCAGCGATCCTGCGCCGCTGCAGGCGGCAAGACCTGCGGTGCCGGCCGGGCCACCGCGACCACCGTCACCGCCTTCGCTGCCGCCCGGCCCCTCGGTGCAGTCGTCGGAGCCTGGCCCTGGCCAGGCTGCGCAGGCCGGTTCCACGCCGGCCGCCAGCGACAAGGGCATGCAGCAGGATGACGAACGCCTGCAGGGTCACATCGTGTCCCCGGCCCCGACCACCGAACGCCTGCAATCCATCCAGCGCATGGTGGCCGATCAGATGGGCGACAAGCTGCCCGACTTCGAGGCCGACGCGCTGCGCGCGATCCCTGTGCAGGCGGGCGGGCTCTACCCCATCTCGGATGTCTGGTACATCGAGCCCGGCCTGGATGTGCCGGATCGGCTGCGGGTGCACATCGCACAGTTCGCGCGCGAGATCGCCGAGGAAGCCGACGTGGCCGGGCAGGTCGAACCCAGCGAAGGCGGCATGGGCTTCGTCTGCGTGGCGCCCCCGGCGGTGCGCGCATTGCCTCCGTTCGCGTGTGCGGTGCTGACCTTGCTGCATGCGCTGTGCGCCGCGCCCCGACCCGCCCCCGGCTTCGATGGCGCCCGGCTGGCCGACGACCTTGCGGCCTTGCTGCATGGCGGCGGCGCATATCCGCGCCTGAGCGATGCCGGGCTGGTAAAGCTGTTCCGGCTGCTGCGCATGGCGCGCCGGCTGCTGGATCTGGAGACCGGCGCGGCCTCCAGCAACCCCGGCCACGGCGCCTGAGCAGAGGCCATCATGTCGGCACCGCATCCGCTCAACCAGGCCGTCATCGCACAGGCGCTGCACGACCTGCGCAATGGGCAACTGCGGCGCTGCAAGGCGATGGGCTTCGGCGAGGAGGAGCTGGACGCGCTCAAGCACCCCGAACTCGTGAGCATGCTGGTGAACGCCACGGTGTCGTGGTGTTCGGTGTCGGTGAACCGCGATGTGCTGAAGCGGCTGCTGAGCCAAGTGCACGACGTGGAGCGAGAGATCGCGACGGTCGACCGCATGCTGCGCCTGGGCGCCAGCACGGAGATGGTCAGCCGCTTCTACGGGCTTACGCACCAGGAGGTGGCCCTGCGCCGCGACATCCTCGGCCTGCCCAAGCGCAAGGGGCGGCATCCGGTGCTGGACGAGGCGCAGGACACGGCGCTGTGGAAGCAGTGGAAGGCCGGCGTCATGGAGCGCGGCATCGCGCTGGACGATGAGGTGGCGATGCTGACGCTGACCATGGACCTGGCCGAGACCTTGAACCTGCCGATGTCGGTGATCTGGGCGGCGATACGCAACTGGATCGACCAGGGGCTGGTGTAGGCCATGGCGACCGGCGGCGCACCCCGGCGCGATGGCCCCGTGGCGCTGTCGGCACTGTTCGACGACGCGCTGCGGGAACTGGTGCCACGGGCACCACCGACACCGCCAGCCCCGCGCGGCGCTGCTGCTGCATTGCCGGCCGCGCCGGTCAGCGACGGCTTCCTCTACAGCGGCAACCGGCACGAGAGCGTGCCGCGTGCGCTGTTCCTCGACCGGCGCCTGACGCCGCTGGAGCGCAACGCCTGGCAGGTGCTCCGCCTGCAGCTCCAGAGCGACGGCGTGACGGCGTTCCCGACCTACGACCAGCTTCGCCCCTACCTCGCCTCGATGCCCAGCGCGGCGCAGGCCTCGCACGAGACCGTGGCGCGCGCCTTGACGCTGCTGCGGCTGACGCGCTGGCTGAGCCTGGTGCGACGGCGCCGCGACCCGAAGACCGGGCGCATCCTGAGCAACCTCTACGTGCTGCACGACGAACCGCTGACACCCTTCGAGGCGATGCAGCTCGACCCCGACTACCTCGGCCTGGTCAGCCAGGCGCTGACCCATGCGGCGAAGGCGGTGCAGATCGTCGGCATGAACACCCTGCGCGAGATCGCCGAAGACCCGATGCTCAACGGCCGCACGCTGCCCACGCGGCTGCAGGTGCTGGCACAGCGCATGGCGCGCAACGAATGGGCGGACGCGAGTTATCCACAAGCGCCTGTGGATCACGAATCCGAAGAAGGCCAGGACGGCCTGCTTCGGAATCTCGAAGGCCCGTCTTCGGAATCCGAAGCAGGGCTGAAATCCGCGCCAGACGGCTCACTTCGGAATCCGAAGGAGGACCGTACTGTACGTATGGATCGTATAAATCAAGTACGTACAGTACCGCGCGCGAAGTCGTTGCAGCACCTGCGCCTGCCCGAGCGCCTGCTGCGCTTGAAGGACGAGCAGCAAAGCGGCGCGATGGTGGCCTTGCAGCAGGTGGACGAGTCGCTGCGGCAGGCGGTGTTGGACGAATGGGATGCGCGCTGCCGCAAAAGCGCGGTACGCAACCCGGCCGGCTATCTGTTCGGCATCATCCAGAAGGCGATGCGCGGCGAGTTCAAGGCCTGGGCCGGCGAAGGCGGTTCGCCATCGACGCCGCCTGCGCCGCCGCCACGGCCAGCCGCACCGGCACCGTCTGCACCGCCACCGCCCGCGCCGAACGGCCCTGGCCGCGAGGCAGCGCGGGCCTACCTGGCGAAACTGCGTTCAACCCTGGGCGATTCCTGAGCAGCTATCCCCAGGGGATAGCTGGGACACGAAGCCTTCCAGGCATCGGCTTCGGTTCTGTCATGCGTCGCACGGTCGCAGCCCGGCGCGGACCTATCCCCTGGGGATAGACGGAACACGCGACCTTCCGGGGCGACAACCGGGAGCGCACCCGCTGCGGTTTGTTGACTGACGCCCTTCCGGGCGATGCCGATGCTGGCGGCTCGTTCCCGTACCGCGAGTCGTCACCATGGCCAATGAATCCCAGCCGCCCCTGCAGTTGAATCTCGGATCGCTGCGCAGCGCGATGTCGCTGACGCTGCACACCCACCACGCTTCACGCATCTGGCATGGCCGAGCGCCTGCCGAGGGCCGGCCCGGGATCATCGGCCTGAACGGCTACATCAGCGTGATGAACAAGATGAAGCGCGGCGCCGAGCAGGACGATCCCTACTCGGATTTCTGGATGCTGCGCATCGAGGACAAGCTGACGCAGACCAAGGACAGCTTGCAGGCGCTGCGTGAGCAGGTGGACCAGGCGCTGGCCGACGTGCCGCCCGCGCTGTCGCTGGGCGAGAACATGAACGTGCAGCCCGTGAAGCTGCCGCTGTTCGTCAATGCGCAGCTCGGCTTCATAGCGGTGTACCTGCTGGCCGACTACGACGACCTGGCCCGCAAGCTGATCCTCGCCCACCACACCGCGCTGATCGACCGCAGCACGCTGGAACGCTGGCTCAACGACGGCGCGCATGCGCTGCGCAGCCTGTTCTCGCTGGCACAGCAGTACCGCTACTCCGGCGCGACGCGCGACGACTTCGCCTCGAAGAACGCGGTGGCGCGGGCGGCGCTGGAGAAGTTCGGCGAGTTGCCGCAGGACGTGCTCGAAGGCACGCGCCGCTCGCGCTTTGCGCCACCGATCGCACGGCGGTCGGGCAAGCCTGGTAAAGCCGCGGATGCCGCACCCAGCGCTGGCGCAGCCGACGTGGCGGACGACGACCACGACCATGACGGCGAAGGCACGAAGGCATGACAGCATCGTCTTCCAACGGCCAACCGGCGCGCTTCCTGCCGCTGGAACAGGCGGACTTCCAGCGCCTGGAACACGGCTCCTACCTAAAAGGCCTTTTACAGCCTTTTAAAGGTAAGGGGAGTCTGGAGGCCTGGGCCAACCAGTGCACGGCGCTGCGCGACGACTTAATCGGGCTGGCGCAGCGGCGCGTGCTGCAACAGGCGCGGGCCTACCCCTTCTCGCTGCTCGACGTGCAACTGGCCCAGCAGACCACTGGCGCAGGCACGACCTTCCTGCGCTGGCGCAACCACGACCGTTCTTCCATGGGCGTGGCGCTGTGGGAATCGCTGCTCGACCGCCCGGCGACGCCGGCCTCGCTGATCGACGACCTGTACGCGATGGAGCTGCAGCGCATCGCTTTGAACATGCAGATCAGCCTCCTTCACACGCTGGGCCGCCAGGCCCAGGAGTGCGCCAGCAAGGCCGCGCAGGCCGAAGCGGCTTACCTGCGACGTGTCCACGGGCATGCCGCGTCGGTTCCATCCACCACCCCCAAGGAGTCTCCATGAGCACGCACTTCGTCGGCGAGGGCAACATCGGTTCCGCGCCGGACTATCGCGAATTCCCTAACGGCAACGACGAGCCGCGCCGGCTGCTGCGCCTGAACGTCTACTTCGACAACCCGATCCCAAAGAAGGACGGTGAATTCGAGGACCGCGGCGGCTTCTGGGCGCCGGTGGAGCTGTGGCACCGCGACGCCGACCACTGGAAAGACCTGTACCAGAAGGGCATGCGCGTGCTGGTAGAAGGCCGCACGGTGAAGGACGAGTGGGAGGACGCCGACGACAACGAGCGCACGACCTTCAAGATCGAGGCCCGCCGCATCGGCATTCTGCCGTACCGCATCCAGGCCGTGACCCTCAGCGCCAGGACGCTGGAACCCGAGGCCGCAGTACCGCCGCCGAAGGAGACCAAGGGGACGAAGGCGTCGAAGGAAACCAAGGCCAAGGGCTGATTCCCCGCAGGGGGCGGCTGTAGCAACCGTCAGACGCCCGCCATGCACCAGCTATCCCCAGGGGATAGCTCCAGGGTGTTCCACCGGGTTCCAGCCGCCCTCCCGAAACGACGCTCCCGCTGCGCCAGCCGTTGCGGCTTCGCGCATGCCGCTGCGGCAACGCATCGCCTGCCGATCACAAAGCGGTGTCTGCGCCAATCGGCTTCCTTGCTGCCGTCATCCGCTGGCCCGGCCAAGCTGGGGCCATCCGATGACCGCACACTTCCAAGGAGGCTTCATGCGCGTGTTCCTGTGCGAGAAGCCGTCCCAGGGCAAGGACATCGCCCGTGTGCTGGGCGCCGGCCAACGCGGCAACGGCTGCTACAGCGGTGCGGGTGTCGTCGTGACCTGGTGCATCGGTCATCTGGTCGAAGCGGTTCCGCCCGAAGGCTACGGCGAGCAGTACAAGCGCTGGGGCATCGAGCAACTGCCTATTCTTCCCGAGCGTTGGCGTGTCGAGCCCAAGGCGGCGACCGCGGCGCAGTTCAAGGTCGTGCAGCAGCTCGTCGCCAAGGCGGGCGAACTGGTGATCGCGACCGACGCCGACCGCGAGGGCGAGATGATTGCCCGCGAGATCATCGAGCTGTGCGGCTACCGCGGCCCGATCCAGCGCCTGTGGCTGTCGGCGCTCAACGATGCGTCGATCCGCAAGGCCCTGGGCACGCTCAAGCCGTCCGCCGAGACGCTGCCGCTTTACTTCTCCGCGCTCGCCCGATCGCGTGCCGACTGGCTGATCGGGATGAACCTGAGCCGCCTGTTCACGTTGCTCGGGCGCCAGGCCGGCTACACCGGCGTGCTGTCGGTCGGGCGCGTGCAGACACCGACGCTCAAGCTGGTGGTGGACCGTGACCGCGAGATCGCGCGTTTCGTTTCGGTGCCGTTCTGGGCCATCGAGGTTGCACTCTCACATGCGGGCCAGTCCTTCGTCGCAAGCTGGACGCCGCCGCAGGGCAGCACCGACGACGCCGGCCGCTGCCTGCAACAGCCGGTGGCGCAGCAGGCTGCCGAGCGCCTGCGCGCGGCCGGTGCCGCCCAGGTGCTGTCGGTGGAAACAGAGCGCGTGCGCGAAGGGCCGCCGCTGCCGTTCGACCTCGGCACGCTGCAGGAGGTGTGCTCGAAGCAGTTGGGTCTGGACGTGCAGGAGACGCTGGACATTGCCCAGGCGCTGTACGAGACGCACAAGGCGACCACCTATCCGCGCTCGGACTCAGGCTACCTGCCCGAGAGCATGTTGGCCGAGGTGCCCACCGTACTCGACAGCCTGCTCAAGACCGACCCCGGCCTGCGCCCGCTGATCGACCGCCTGGATCGCCAGCAGCGTTCGCGGGCCTGGAACGACGGCAAGGTCACGGCGCACCACGGCATCATTCCCACGCTGGAACCGGCGAACCTCTCGGCGATGAGCGACAAGGAGCTGGCCGTCTACAGGCTGATCCGCGCCCACTACCTCGCGCAGTTCCTGCCGCACCACGAATTCGACCGGACGGTGGCGCAGCTTACGTGCGGCGGGCAGTCGCTGGTCGCGGTCGGTAAGCAGATCGCGGTGGCCGGATGGCGCCAGGTACTGGCGGCGCCGGAGCCCGACGACGCGGACGGCGAGGAAGCGCAGCGCGGCCAGGTGCTGCCGGCGCTGCGTGCTGGAGCTTCCTGCCAGGTCGGCCAGGTCGATCTGAAGGCGTTGAAGACGCTGCCGCCCAAGCCCTACACGCAGGGCGAGCTGGTCAAAGCCATGAAGGGCGTCGCCAAGCTCGTGACCGACCCACGCCTGAAGCAGAAGCTCAAGGACACCACGGGCATCGGCACCGAGGCCACGCGCGCCAACGTCATCAGCGCCTTACTGGCACGCGGCTATCTTGTGAAGAAGGGCCGTGCCATCCGCGCATCGGATGCGGCTTTCACGCTGATCGACGCGGTGCCGGCGGCCATCGCCGATCCGGGCACGACGGCGGTGTGGGAGCAGGCGCTGGACATGATCGAGGCCGGCCAGATGACGCTGGACACCTTCATCGCCAAGCAATCGGCCTGGGTCGCCCAGCTCGTGCAGCAGTACCGCGGCGCAACGCTCCCCCTCAAGCTGCCGCCCGCGCCGAGCTGCCCGCAGTGCGGCGCCCCGATGCGCCAGCGCACTGGCAAGAACGGCGCGTTCTGGTCGTGCAGCCGCTACCCGGACTGCAAGGGCACGGAGCCGGTCGAAACCGCGACAGGCAAGCCCGCAGCGCCAAGCCCGCGGCGTCGGTCTCCGAAGGCGAGCTGACGCCCACGTTTCCCTCTGCCACGCCGGCTGCTGCCGACGGCGGGGCAAACCTCCCGCACCCCGCGGGACTCCCCAGCGCGCGTTCCCTTCTGCAACGGTGTGCGCGTCCTGCAGGCCCATCACGGCCTGCTGGGCGAGAAGGTCATTTCTCCCCGGATCGCGTTCGCCGCGGTTCCCCTGATCGAGGTGCTTCCGCCGATACGCGAGCGGTCTCCTGACGCCTTGGTGTGCAAAACTGCGAGGCGCCAGGAGACCGCTTGCGGTCGACGGTATTCGGTGCCGGTGCCCGCCGGCGGAACAACGGGCTCCCTTTGTGTGTGGATGCACGCCAGAGGATTCCGGCCCCCAGCCACGAAACGGGCCGGGTGAGATTGCTGACGCAGCGAATGGCTTTGACGATGGCCTGGCCTGCTTGCAGCCCACAGGTGGATTGATTTCTCTCCAGCCGAAGCCTTGCGAGGCTTCGGCGCCTTTGTCGTGGGCGAACGGAATCGTGCATCGCTGCTCTTGCCAGCGCTCGGCCCAAACTGGACGGCGTTCGGTTCCGTTTGATCAGCGACGGAGTGCCGCCGCGCTTTCATTCTTCCCGCATGTGTCGCTGACGGTCGTCAGCACCATGCCCTGGCAGCCCCGGTCCTCAAGGCTGCAACGCGGTTCGCCGCGTTGACCGATCCAGTCCGCTTCGCACCGACCACCGCGGACGCGCGTCGCCACGACGCGGGTGCTTTTCATGTTCAACCCTTCGGGAGGTATCCGCTCCCGTCAGGGCGTGGTGCTCCCGGTCTTCAACCAACAGGAGAAAACCATGTCCCTTGCGCTCGCATCGGCACCTTTGAGTGCTGAACAGGCCCGAGCCGAATCCATCGGCTACCAGGCCCTGGCCTGCGTCGGCAAGCGCCTGCCCCTGCAAGTGCTGTGCAGCGCAGCCGGCCACTACATCGGCACCGCCGATGCGGACGGCCCGGTCTCGCGGGAGTCGGTCAGCTACTTCCGCTCGCACCACGCCGCCGAGCACGCCCTGCAAACGGGCCGCTGGCAGCAGCGCCTCCACCCGTGATGTCCAACCACCAGGAGCCCATGTCATGAACCGTGCCCTGCCTCAAGAGGTACTTGATCAGATCGAGCTGGAACACCAGCACTTCGCCGCCGCGCCCCAAGCCTTCTTCGAGGCGTGGAAACGCGGCGTCGACATCGCCGGAGCCGAATGGTTCGGCGACGGCACCCGCGAAGGCCTGCAGCGTGCCACCACCAAGTGGGATCTGCGGCCGAAGCTGCTGATGCTCAACGATGCCCTCGGCGTCCTGAGCAGCGGCCAGCGGATGTTCCTGTCCGCGATGGTGAGCTTCTACAACGCCCGCGAGGGCGGTGCGATGCTCAAGCGTTGCGGCTTCGAGGGTCTGTCCGACCTGGGCGGCCTCGACCTGGAACGGCGCAAGGTCGTCGCCGACCTGACGCTGAACTACAACGGCTGGTGAGCCGCGCTGCGGCCTGCCGACGTTCTTCTTTTCTTCCCACCCCACGAGGGACATGCGTCCCTGCATGGGGCCATGTCCCTCCTTTTCTTGAAAGGAGTGATTCATGTCCCCTGACTTTTCCATCGGTCTGCTCGTGACCGACGACGACATCGATGCGGTCATCCTTGAAGGCTGGCCGGCCGACGTGCGCAAGCCGCGCATCGTGGTGTTCGACTACGCCGGCAATGATGTGCCCGACGAGTATGTGCTGCATGTCAGCAGCGGAACCCCGAATACCGGATTGACCGGGCGCGAGGTGTTCCCGGTCGAGTACGGACCCGACTGCCGCTACCCATCGCCCGCTGAAGTCCTTTCGGTGCTCGATGCACCTAAGCCGGCCGGAAAACCTTCCGCGCTGAGCATCGCCCGCAACGTGCACCAGAGCATCCTCAACCTGGATGCGCGGCTGGATCGCCTGGAGCAGGCGCCGACCGGCGACGACTACAACCGCCTGTACCAGCTTGCGAATGGCGGCCTGCTCGACCTGTTGAAGGCGCTGGGCGACCCGTCCTCTACCGCTGCCGGCTGACCGGCTGCCACTTCATCCACCCGCTGGGGTTCAATCCCCAGCAGGGGATTGCCTCGGCCATCCCCTGCTGGAGAAATCCCATGTCCTACTCGAACAACAATCCCTTTGTCCGCGGCTACGACGGCCTGTCCGTCCAGCGGCTGCTCGCCATCTCCTACGACGACGACTGCCCGCTGACCTACCTGCCGCTGCATCCTTCGCAGTCGAATCTGCCGGACAGCCAGGTCGAACGGCGGGCCTGCATCTTCTCGGACGACTTCGTGCTGATCACCGAGGACCAGGTGGTCCCCAACGAGTTGCAGGCGCAATGCCGCAGCCACGGGCTCGCCCGCAACGTGGTCTATGCCGTGATGGCCGAGGAAGACGGCAAGCCACTGCACGTGGGCGACACTTACTCCGAAGAAGCGGCGCGGGAAGTCGTGCGGCGCCTGCGCTATGAAACCGGCTACTACAGCCGGTGCTGGGAAATCAGCAGCGCGCACCTCGACGCCGACGCACACCGCTTCCTCGCCGAACTGGCGGACATCGCCACGCCGACGCTGTTCCTGTTCGTCGCCTTCCGCATCCCGTACGGCCCGGCCATCGGGTTGAAGCTGATCGCCACGCCCTGGACCGACGAGAACCTGCGCGCGGTCGAAGGCATCACGGCCAAGCGGCTGATGCAGGAGCATCGCAAGAAGGGCATGCCGGAATCCCTCATGCACGTGCTGCACCTGGCCGCGCTCGCCGACGTGCGCATGCTGGTCTTCGATGCCGATGCGCAGGTGCTGGACGGCCTGCCGATCTACGACGACTGACACCACCTTTCGAGCCCCCACGCGGGGCTCGTATTCTTTCTGGACGAAGCCGGTGGACGCGCAGTGCCGATTCCCCCGCGTCGCTGGCCCACGCCTGACGCACGCTGCTCGCATGTTCGCTGGCGTTGCCGGCAAGCATGCCCAGGCAGTCGAGACCTTCGAGGCTGCGGCACGGTTCGCCGTGCTGGTTGCTATTCCTTCTCCGGGCGCATGTCGCGTCCATCCACCTCACCCCCAAGGGACACACCTCCCTTGCGGGCGGAAGTCCCTTGGTTGCCACAAGGAGTCTTCCATGGATACCCAAGCCATCCGCGCACAGATGCCGACGCTGGTTCGCGGCCACGTGCCTTCCAACGTCCGCAGCTTCAAGTTCAACATCTTCGACGGCCAGCCCAAGGTTTCGACGCTGGGCTTCCACGTTGATCCCAAGCCCTTCGAGGGCAAGGTCATCGCCACCACCGACGAGGCCATCGTCGTCAAGACGGGGCGGGCCGAGTTCGCGGTGCTCGACAAGGCCCTCGTCACCGACGTGCCCGACGAAGGCGCCAAGGTGCAGGTCGAACCGTATGCGCGGCGCCGCTTCGACGGCTTGCGCGCGGATACGCCCGAGGAGAGCACTGAGTTCACCGCCGACGGCCAGCCGTACACGGTGAAGCGGCTCATCCTGGGTTCCGCGCCGGCCAAGCTGCCGATCCCCGAGCCGCAGTGCCCCGAGCTGCAGGAGCTGATCCACCAACTGGAGCAGTTGCCCGCGCCCGATGGATTCCGCCGCATCACGCACCTGCTGGTGGATGCCGGCGCGCGGGACTTCACGGTGGTCGATCCGAGCCCCAGCAACATCATCGCCACGCCGCCGGCCATCGGCTTCACCGTCGCTTCGGCGAAGTTCCAGGGGCGCGTCACCGTGCTCTACGAACGCGGCCTCGACACCTACGCGGTGGAGCTGCATCGCGAAGGCGAGCTGGTCGAGCGGGTCGATGAAGTGTTCTTCGACACCTTGGGCCAGGTGCTGGAGCGGCTGATCGACGACGGGAGCTGGCGCCTCATCCGCGTACAGCGCCTGTCCGGTCGCAAGCCCGTCCAGCACTGATCCCCTCACGTCCCCAAGCGGCTTCCCGTCCTCGCGGCGGGAAACCTTCTTCCTTCACCGTTGGAGACCACTTCCATGACTGTTCGATTCAAAGGCACCGAGCTTCGGCCCGTGCTTGCCGAGGCGGCGGCCAACCAGTGCCGCGTCATCCTGGTCAAGGACCAGGGCGTGTATTTCATGGCCGAGCACGGCGAGAGCCGGCCCGATGGGCGGCGCAAGACCATCGCCTACGCCGTGGGCTGCAACCCCGATGTCGATGCGTTCGACGACTGGTGGGAACTGGCGCGCGCCGAATTCGGCGGCGACGACTTCGGCGAGTTCTTCGCCCTGCAGGAACGGGTCCTCACCCGTATCCTGCACAGCGAGGACGACCTCGAAGTGTCGGCCACGGTCACGCACCTGTCGATGCAGGCGGTATCCGCTGCACCGGCCGGCCACTGACCGTACTGCTTCCCAGCCCCCTTCACGGGGGCTTCTCTTTATCTCGTGCCGCGGCCCATGGCCGCATCGCACGCGCTCGTCTCCAGTCCGGCTCGGGCCGCTCACGCCGGCATCTGCCGGTGCCACCGCCTGGTGACGCCTGCATGCGAGACCCGTTCAAGATCGAGCAACCGACCTGCATCAGCTTCAGCGGCGGCCGCACCAGCGCGTACATGCTCTGGCGCGTGCTGCAAGCCAACGGCGGCCTGCCCGCAGATGCCGTCGTCTGCTTCGCCAACACCGGAAAAGAAGTGGAAGCCACCTTGCGCTTCGTGCGCGACTGCGCCGAGCACTGGCAAGTGCCGATCCACTGGCTGGAGTACCGGCCCATCGAACCGGGCTTCGTGGTGGTGGACTTCGATACCGCCAGCCGCGCGGGCGAGCCCTTCGAGATGCTGGTCCGCAAGCGGCAGTACCTGCCCAACCCGGTGGCGAGAGGGTGCCACTAATGCGGACAGCCGCCGGTGCCGATTGCCGCTCGCGCGGGCGCGCGCCTGGCGCCACGCTGCCGCCATGTTCCGCTGACGCCCGTCAGCAGCATGCCCAGGCAGTCTCGATCTTCAAGACTGCGACGCGGTTCCGACCGCGTTGATCAACCAGTTCGCTCCGGCATCCCAGCGCGAACAGCCATCGGTTCTCCCGATGGTGATGCCACCCAAGCTGTTCCTTCAACCCACGCGGGGGTTCCACACCTTCCCCGCCTTGGGTCGGGTGTGTCTCCGCCTCATTGTTCTCAGGAGATTCACCATGACCACTTCCACCGACAAGTCCTACTTCGACCTGCACATCACCGGACTCGGGTATCTCAATCGCATCCGCGAAGTGAAGCCCAAGAAAGGCGATGCGTTCCTGGCCTGCGACATCGCGGCGCTCAACGGCCCCAGCGATGACGTGGCCTACGTGCGTTTCGACACGCGCGTCTCGGGCTCCGAAGCGCAGCACCTCGTGCGCCGCTGCATCCAAGCGGTCGATGCCGAGAAGAAAGTGATGATCGGCTTCCGTCTGGGCGACCTGTGGGCCGACACCTTCACCTACTCCAAGGGCAAGCGTGCCGGCGAGCAGGGGGTGAGCTTCAAGGCCCGCCTGCTGTTCGTCAGTTGGATCAAGGTCGACGGCAAGCTCGTCTACAAGGCCGAGCCCAAGCCGACCGATGCCGACCAGCGCGACGAACGCGACGTGCGTAACACGGATGTCCCCGCGACGTTCGCTGAGCCGCAAGCCGCTGCGTTCGAGCCCGCCAGGCCCGCCGCAGAAGCTGCCGACGAAGCCACTGCCGATGCGCCTGCATTGGAAGTTGCCGAGTCGTTCTGATCCGCAAGGCCCCGACTCTGAATTGAGTCCGGGGCTTTGTCTTCTCCCACTCGCGTGCGCATGCGACCGTCGCCATGACGGCCGTGTGCGTGATCGCAGCTTCGTCCGCAGGAGTTCTTCATGATCACCATTCCCGGCCAATTGGCCATCAAGACCATCCACGGCCGTAACGGCGACTTCAACGTCGGGCGCCTTGCGACCTCCATCGGCGAGTTCGTCGTGAAGAACGCCGAACTCGACCAGTACGCCGAAGGCAAGTACGAGGGCGATTTCGCCATCGCGGAGATTCGCCCGTCCACGTACACCGCCAACGGCCGCATGGTCATTGAGATCCGCGCCCTCCTGGGTGGGATGACTTTGTCCAACATCGACGCCCTGAGCCGTGACGACGCCCGCCGGCTGAGTCCGCAGGAAGTCGATCCGATCGACGAGGAAGCGCAGACCGCCACGCCGACGCCGACGACCGCCCCCAAGGCGGCCGGCCGGAAGAAGGCGCGCAGCTCGCGCGACCCGCTGGTCGATACCACGCCGTTCGGCAGCGAGCCGGCTGCTGCGTCTGCCGAGGCTACGGCCCATGCGGACGACGACGGCGACGCGGCGCTGTTCGGCACACTCTGGCCGCTGGGCGATGTCGTCAAGCTCGATGCCACCGTGGATCGGCGCGTGCTGCGTCAGCAGCGCGACCGCCTCGGCGACCTGGGCTACGAGTTCGCTCCGCTGTCCCAGGACTGGCACCTCACCAGGGTCTGATCCCATCGCCATTTCACGCCGCATGCCTGCGGCTTTCCACCACCCGCCGGGGCTCCTTCCCCGGCGGGAGGACTCCGGCCCTTTCTCACAGGAGTCATTCCATGGGCTGGACATTCGTTCGATTGACGCGCGATCAGTTGATCCGCGAGCTGACCGCAACCGAGGAAACCGAGCGGTCGCGCAGTGAGGTCATCGACCACACGCTGGTCGGCAACGTGCTGTGGACGGTGGCGCGCGTCACCGCCAAGCAGGCCGGCGTCCTGGGTCTCGCACCCGGCGAGTCGGCCACCTTGATCGGCTGCCATCTGCTGGAAAGCGAGGGCCGCGAATGGGGCTACAAGTTCCTGGTCGAGGCCGAGCACCCGTACTACTACTCGTGCCCGCTGCGCTATCTCGACATGGCGCCGCAGCGCTGCGCCACCTGGCGCGCAAGGGTGCATGCCTTCCACCAGCAGCCGACGCGCAAAGCGGCCGGCGATGCAGCCACCGACTGAGGCGAACATGGACACCCTCATGTCGTCCTTGCCGCCCGAGCTGCTTCGCTTCGTCGAAGACCAGTTGGCCAACAACGAGGTTTCCGACGACGACGAACTGCGCGAGCACTTCATCGCCAACGGCCTGAGCGAAGAACAGGCGTGGCAGGCACTGACCTACCGCGCGCTGTACCTGCGACACGTCTTTCTCGACGGCTTCACGCCGATCCTCAAAGGCCAGGAAGCGCTTTGCTTCAACCCGCACAGCCGCGGCTGGGAGCCGGTTCCGAACCCATAGGCCGGCCTTCACGCGGCGCACTTCTTCATCCCTTTCATCAGGCCCTGTTCAGCAGGGCTTTTCTTCGTCCTACGCAATCGCACGCATCCGGCCTCGGCCGCTGGATGCCGATTGCTCCATTCCGCAAGGAGATCATCATGCAACTCGCATCTCGCTTCGCCCCTCGTTCCCCGGTGCTGCGCGCCGACCATCCGTTGTCGGACGATCAGATTCGCACCGTGGCCCCATCCATCTTCGCGGACACCCCGCACGAAAGCCGCTCCGAACGGTACAGTTACATCCCCACGGCGGCTGTGCTGACCGAACTGCGCAGAGAAGGTTTCCAGCCGTTCATGGTGTGCCAGACCCGCGTGCGACACGAGGATCGCCGCGACTACACCAAGCACATGCTGCGCCTTCGCCACGCCAGCCAGATCAACGGCGCCGAGGCGAACGAGATCATCCTGCTCAACTCGCACGACGGCACCAGCAGCTACCAGATGCTCGCGGGCATGTTCAGATTCGTCTGCCACAACGGCCTGGTGTGCGGCGACACCTTCGCCGACGTGCGCGTGCCCCACAAGGGCAACGTCACCGATCACGTGATCGAAGGCGCCTACGAGGTGCTGCACGGCTTCGAGCGCGTGCAGGACTCGCGCGACGCCATGCGCGTCATCACCCTCGACGACGGCGAGGCCGAAGTCTTCGCCAGGTCGGCGCTGACCTTGAAGTACGACGAGTCGGGCAAGGCCTTGCCCATCACGGAGACGCAGATCCTGCGGCCTCGTCGTTTCGACGACAACCGTGCCGATCTTTGGTCGGTCTTCAACCGGGTTCAGGAGAACCTGGTCAAGGGCGGCCTGACTGGCCGTGCCGCCAACGGGCGCCAGCAGCGCACGCGACCCGTTCAGGGCATCGACCAGAACGTCCGGCTCAACCGGGCGCTTTGGCTGCTCGCGGATGGCCTGCGTCAGCTCAAAGCCTGACCCACAAGCGGATCGTGCCTCGCGGCATGGTCCGCTTTTTCTTTGGCGGCGCTGTGCTGCCAGCGCACCACGTTCAGTTTGGTTCGGTGTAACCCTAATGCGGCAATTCGCTGCCGCCGCGAAAATTGCGGTTCGACTGCATACCTCCCTGGCTTTTCCTCCCTGAGCCAAGCAGTCATCTTTGCCGCCTCGGTGTTCCCGGGGCGGTTTTCTTTTATGGCCGTCCTTCCAGGCCGCGGGCGATGCGCCAGCGCAAACAGGGTTGGACGCTGGGTCGGTTTTCCGCTCCCGCTGTAGGCGCACCTTGGCGCAGGCTATGTCCCATGTCCGTCGGCGTTGCCGACAACATGCCCAGGTAGTCCAGACCTTCAAGGCTACGGTGCGTTGCGACGCACGGTCTGATTCTTCACCACGACGCTCACCGCGTCTTCTTCCATCCCCCTGGGGCAGTGACTGCCCTCGCGGTTGGTGCTGTCTCCGCTCACTTCGAGGACATCACCATGCCTGCACCTTCTTCCCCCAAGACGCTCTATCGCATCGACGAATGCCCCGACCTGATGGCCGATGGCGTCGTCGGTGACGAGAACGGCAACCTGGTCTTCATCTCCCTCTGGGCGCGCGACACCGCCGTCCAGGAATTCCTGGCCCGCCTCACCCTGGGCCGGGACGAACAGGGACTGGATCAGTTCCACGTCATCACCGAGCAGGGCGCCAGCATCCCGGTCTTCGTCGGCAACGTCGAGAACCTGGAGAAACGCAGCGCACGCGCCTACCGGCGCACGCTGTTCGGCTCGCTGACCAACATCTGGCTGTTCGATCGGCGCTGCGTCAAACCCGACAAGGCCAACGCCAGCGCACTGGCGCTCCTGCCTCGCGATTCCACGCACCGGCTCGACCGGCTGTGGACGCTGGTGCGGGACACGTGCCCGCTGCCGCTTCTCGATCCCTGGCGCGACAGCGTACTGGAACTGCTGCAGGCGAAGTCGATGCTGACGCGCCTGCCGTTCGCCCTCGGGCCTCTGGAAGGCCATCGGCTCGCCATCGACGTGCCGACGCTGACCGAGGTGCTGGGCGGCCTGATCCGCAGCGGCGCGCTCGTCGGCGGCGCACCCGCCAGCCGCACCCCCTCGGCGCAACCGCTCGAAGCGGTGGCTTGAGGTTCCTTCACCGGACATGCACGCGCGCATGTCCGCATCCCTTCATCTTCAATGCCAGGAGATTCCCATGGCCCTCATGTTCCCGCGGCTCGCCCGCAACTTCGTCAAGAACGGGTACTTCCCCACGGATGAACCCACGCTCGAAAGAGCACTCACCGCACTGGCGCCCGCCGAGGCCTCGGCCGGGCCGCTGTGCATCCTCGATCCCTGCGCCGGCGAAGGCGTGGCGATCGCCGAAGCCGCGCACGCCCTCGGGCGCGAGCAGGTCCAGGCCTTCGCCGTCGAGTACGAGGCCGAGCGCGCACGCCATGCCCGGCAACTGGTCGATCGCTGCATCCACGGCGACCTGATGGACACACTGATCAGCCGGCAGAGCTTCGGCCTGCTGTGGCTCAACCCGCCGTATGGCGACCTGTCCAAGGACACCAACGGCAACGTCGGCTACCAGGGCCAGGGCCGCGCTCGGCTGGAAAAGCTGTTCTATCAGAAGGCGCTGCCGCTGTTGCAGTACGGCGGCGTGCTGATCTACATCGTCCCGCACTACGTGCTCGACGCCGAGCTGGTCGGATGGCTGACCCGGCACTTCGCCGAGTTGCGCATCTACCGCGCGGTGGACACGCAGTTCAAGCAGGTCGTGATCTTCGGTCGCAAGGTTCGCCAGCGCGACCAGGCATCGGAGTCTGTCAAGGCCACGCGCGCGCTGCTGCTGCAGATAGGTCTTGGCGACGCCGAAGCGGAAGAGCTGCCAGTCGAATGGCCGTTCCTGCCCTACACGGTGCCTGCCACGGCCGAGCCGGAGCACTTCTACCGCGTGACGATGGAGCCCGAGCAGTTCGCCGAGGAAGTCGGCCGACTGCAAGGGCTCTGGCCGACGCTCGACACGCACCTGGGCGCCGCGCAGCAGTCGCTGCGGTCCCCGGCGCGAGGTTTATCGCATTGGCATCTCGCCTTGGCACTCGCCGCAGGTGCGATCTCCGGAGTGGTGAAGTCCAAGACGGGCCGCGTGCTCGTCGTCAAAGGCGACACCCACAAGGAGAAGACCTTGCACACGGAGTACACCGAGCGCGACGACGGTTCCGTGGCCGAGACGCGCATCCTGACCGACAAGTTCGTGCCGGTCATCCGTGCCTGGGACATGACACCAGGCTCGCCGACCTGCGGCGAGGTGTTGACCATCCGCTGATCGCTGTTCCCTGACGGTCGCCGTCGATCTGTTCTTCCACTGCGGCTTCGCGCCGTTCTTCTCTTCCCACCCCGGGGCATGCCATCGCCCCGCAGGGGGAGGTGCATGCCCCATCTTCTTTGGAGCATCACCATGTCCCTCGATACCGAAGTCGTTCCCGCCGCTGATGGCACGCCCGTCCAGAGCGACGTGCTCGAAGCGACTGCTTCTCCCCTGGCGATGAGCCTTCAGGATTTCGTTGCCGAATTCGGCGACGAGCTGCTGGACTCGCTCAACCGCGCCAACCCTCCCGTCTACACCGGCCAGGCCCGGCCGCATCGCCAGCTCGTGCTGGCCAGTCTCAAGCGCAAGCTGTTCGGCGCGCAGGCCGAGGTGGTGCATGCCGTTACCGAGCTGCTGGCCGACCGCGGCGAACGCGCCGCGATCGTCAATGGCGAGATGGGCTGCGGCAAGACCACGGTCGGCATCGCCACGGCGGCCGTGCTGCACGCCGAAGGCTATCGCCGCACGCTGATCCTCTCGCCGCCTCACCTGGTCTACAAATGGCGCCGGGAAATCCAGGAGACGGTGGCCGGCGCCAAGGTCTGGGTGCTCAATGGCCCGGACACGCTGGTCAAGCTCATCAAACTGCGCGAGCAATTGGGCGTGCCGGTACGCGGCCAGGAGTTCTACGTTCTCGGTCGCGTGCGGATGCGCATGGGTTTCCACTGGAAGCCCGTCTTCAACGTGCGGCGCACGCGGCACGGCGAAGTGGGCGCATGCCCGGACTGCGGCCAGGTCATCACCAATCTCGACGGCGAGCCGATCAACCCGGTCGAACTCGAAGCCGAGGACTACCGCCGCCGGTGCAGCCATTGCGCCGCACCGCTGTGGACGCTGATGCGACCGCGGAGCCTGTCCGCCAGCGACCAGTCCACGGCCGTCTTCAAAGCCTTGCAGCGCATCCCGACCATCGGAGAGGTCACGGCGCATAAGCTGATGAAGAAGTTCGGCGACGGCTTCCTGGCCTCAATGCTGGGCGACAACATCCACGAGTTCATCAACCTCATGGATGCCAACGGTGAGCTGGTGTTCTCGGATCGTCAGGCGCACCGCATGGAGCGGGCGATGGCGAACATGGAGTTCGGCTTCGGCGAGGGCGGGTATCAGCCCAGCGAATTCATCAAAAGGTACTTGCCGCAAGGCACGTTCGACCTGCTCATCGCCGACGAGGCGCATGAGTACAAGAACGGCGGTAGCGCCCAAGGCCAGGCCATGGGCGTGCTCGCAGCGAAGGCGCGCAAGGCCTTGCTGCTCACTGGCACGCTGATGGGCGGCTACGGCGACGACCTGTTCCACCTGCTGTTCCGAGCCCTGCCTGGGCGAATGATCGAAGACGGCTACCGCCCGACCAAGAGCGGCAGCATGACCTCGGCCGCGATGGCGTTCATGAGGGATCACGGCATCCTCAAGGACATCTATTCCGAGAGCACGGGCACGGCGCACAAGACGGCCAAGGGCAGCAAGGTCTCGGTGCGCACGGTCAAGGCGCCGGGCTTCGGCCCGAAGGGCGTGCTGCGTTGCGTCCTGCCGTTCACGGTATTCCTCAAGTTGAAGGACATCGGCGGCAACGTGCTGCCGTCCTACGACGAGGAGTTCCGCGAGGTGGCGATGGACACGGCGCAAGCCGCGGCTTATCGCGATCTGTCGTTTCGTCTGACCTCGGCGCTGAAACAGGCGCTGGCCAAGCGCGACACGACGCTGCTCGGTGTGGTCCTCAACGTGCTGCTGGCCTGGCCGGATTGCTGCTTCCGGTCGGAGACGGTGGTGCACCCGCGCACACGCCAGACCTTGGCCTTCGTTCCGGCTCAGTTCAACGAGCTGGAGGTGATGCCCAAGGAGCGCGAGCTGATCGAGATCTGCAAGCAGGAGAAGGCTGCGGGTCGCAAGACGCTGGTCTATTCGGTCTACACCGGCACGCGCGACACCACGTCGCGCTTGAAGGTGCTGCTGGAGCAGGAAGGCTTCAAGGTGGCGGTGCTGCGCGCAAGCGTGGATGCCTCCCGCCGCGAGGACTGGATCGCCGAGCAGTTGGACCGCGGCATCGACGTGCTGATCACGAACCCCGAGCTGGTGAAAACCGGCCTGGACCTGTTGGAGTTTCCGACGATCGTGTTCATGCAGTCGGGCTACAACGTCTACAGCCTGCAGCAGGCGGCCCGGCGCTCATGGCGCATCGGCCAGAAGCTGCCGGTTCGCGTGATCTACCTCGGCTACGCGGCTTCCTCGCAGATGACCTGCCTGGGGCTGATGGCGCGAAAGATCATGGTCTCGCAGAGCACGTCGGGAGACGTGCCCGAGTCGGGATTGGACGTGCTGAACCAGGACGGTGATTCCGTCGAGGTGGCACTGGCCCGGCAACTCGTCGCGGCCTGATCCACCCACCCACGCCGGCTGCCCTTCGGGGCGCCGGCTTCTTTTTTCCGTGCATCGATGGCGCGCGATGAAGTCGGGCGCCTGCCAGTTCCCTTTGTTTGCTGCCCGAACGCTTCGCGGCGGCGATGGTGAGGGCTCCGTGTTCCAGGGAATTGCCCCATGCAACCACTCACCTGCGTCGCTCACCGCTTGGCTGTGCCTGCCTTGCTGGCCGGCTGCGTGCTCATCACCGGCTGCGCCGCCACGGGCACGACGAGCCCTCCCACTGTCCATGACTCGCTCCCCGAGCCTGCGGTGTTGGTCAGAACCATCGCCCCGGAGCCCGAGCCGGGCCTGATCCCGGTGGCCCGCTACGGGCGCTACACGCTGGTCGAGATGGTGCCGGAACCGGCACAGCGCGACCTGCTGCGACAGGTGATCGAGATTTCGATTCCGCCGATCTTGGACGCGAGCGTCGGCGATGCCCTTCGGCACGTGCTGCTGCGCACCGGCTACCGGCTCTGCGACGCGACGGAGGCGACCGCGCTGTACGCGTTGCCGCTGCCGGCGGCGCACCTGCGGCTCGGGCCGCTGCCGCTGCGCGATGCCTTGCTGGCACTCGCCGGCCCGGCCTGGGAGTTGTCCGTCGATGACGCTTCGCGCGCGGTGTGCTTCACGCGCGTGACGACTGCGCGTGCGCCGAGCGCAAGCCCGATTCCCGCGGCTCCGGCACCGAGCGCGCCGGCCGCCGAACCCGCCGATTCCCACGTGCCCCAGGAGGCCCAGCCATGACCATCCCGCAGCTTCCCGACGAGAACGCCGGCCGCGCGCGCTGGTTGAAGATCACAGCGGCCGCATGGCTGCTGCTCGTGAGCATCCTGGCCGTGGTCAACAGCGTGGGCCTGTCGCGCCTGAGCGAGCAAAGCCAGGCCAGCGCCCAGGATGCCCACGTGCAGGCGCTCAACACGCGCGTCGCCGAACTCGAACAGCAGGCGGCGGCCTCGAAGAACCAGCCCAAGCCCGTCACCCAACCCGACTTCGAGGCCGCCCGCAAGTTGCTGGACGAACGCCTGGCACAGGTGGAGCACACCCAGGGCGCAGACGCCCATGCCGGCGACTTGCAGGCGCTGCAGGCGCGCATGGGCGACCTCGAAGCTCGCATGAAGCGAACCGCCGCGCCTGCCGCGGCACCCCGGCGCACCGCCGAGCCGGCCAAGCCCAAGGTGCCCGAACCGCCGTTCAACGTCGTGGGCGTGGAGCTGCGCGGCGGCGAGCGCTTCCTGTCGGTGGCGGCACCCAAGGCGTCGTCGGTGCTGGACGTGTGGCTGCTGCGCGAAGGCGATGCCGTGGGCGCGTGGCATCTGCTGGCGATCGAGGCGCGCGCCGCCGTGTTCCGCGTGGATGGACAGACCCAGCGCCTCGCGCTGCCGTAGGAGCCGGCCATGAAGCACGCCGCGATCTGCTTCGCCGCCATCCTCGCCGCTGTCGCAGGAACGGCAGGCACGGCCTCGGCACAGTCGGCGCCGGTCGCGTCCTCGCGCACGGTGCCCGCCCAGATTCAGAACAGCAGCGACGCCGCGCTGGACGAACGGCTGGCGCGCGATTGGGGCCTGCGCTCCGATGAGTGGGCGCGCTACCGCCAACTGATGCAGGGGCCGCTGGGCATCTATTCCCCGAACCTCGATCCGCTCACGGCGCTGGGCATCGAGGCGCGCAGCGACGAGGAACGCAACCGCTATGCGGAGCTGCAGGTGCAGGCGGAATCGAAGCGCGTGGGCAAGACGCTGGCCTACCAGCGGGCCTACGACGCGGCGTGGAAGCGGCTCTATCCGGGACAGCAGCGCGTGAACATGCCGGGTGCGAAGGCGCCGGGCGCCGGCAACCGGGGCTCGGGCCGGCTGGCGGTTTTCGTGAAGGCCGAGTGCCCGTCGTGCGAGCAGCGCGTGCGCCAGCTGCAGGTGGCCGGCACCGCCTTCGACCTCTACATGGTCGGCAGCCGCCAGGAGGACGCCCGCATCCGCCAGTGGGCGACGCAGGCCGGCATCGACGCCGGCCGCGTGCGCTCCCGCACCATCACGCTCAACCATGACGCCGGGCGCTGGCTGTCGCTCGGCCTGCCCGGCGATCTGCCCGCCGTGGTGCGCGAGGTCAACGGCCAATGGCAGCGGCAGTAACCCGCCGTGCAGGCTGCGCGGCCTTGGTCCTCGGCCTCAGCGCCCATGCCGCCATCGTCTTCGGCCAGGAGGTGCCACCACCCGCCTACCAGCTCGCCGCCCAGCAGGCGGGCGTGCCGTCGCCGGTGCTGTATGCGGTGGCGCTGCAGGAGAGCGGCGCCCGGCTGCGCGGCCGGCTGATCCCGTGGCCGTGGACGCTCAACGTCGCCGGCCGCGCCGAACGCTATGCCACGCGGGCCGAGGCCTGCGCCGGCATCCGCCGGGCGCTCGCCCGCACGCCGGTCAACCGCATCGACGCCGGCCTCGGCCAGGTCAACCTCGGCTACCACGCGCACCGCTACGCGCATCCCTGCGAGCTGCTCGACCCATACCGCAACCTCGCCATCGCCGCGGAAATCCTGCAGGAGCAGCACACGCCGGGCGAGGACTGGCTGGTCGCCATCGGCCGCTACCACCGCCCCGCGGGCGGGGCGCCCGCCGCCCGTTACCGCCGCAGCGTCCACCAGCACCTGACCCGCGTGCTCGGGCCGGGAGCCTCACTTCCCTCTGCCCGGAGTCCCATGCCATGAACCGCATCCTCGTCGCCGCGACTGCGGCGCTGCTGGCCACCACCGCAGACGCGCAGGACCGCGGCCCCGTTACCAAGAACAGTTCCCCGCCGCTGATCGTGGTCGAGGACAAAGGCGGCACCTCGGCGCTGCCGTACTACCGGGCCTTGAATCCGCAGGATGCGCAGCCCGGTCAGCCAGCCACGCCGCAAACCAAGCCGCGCATTGGCGGCCCGGCCGAAGCCGAGGCGGCCATGCTGCCGGTGCGCTCGATGCGGCTGACACCCGGCGACGAGCCGCGCCGCGTGATCCGCGCGCCGGGCCTGACGCCGCTGTTCCTGATCGGCGACGACGACCGCTCACGAGCCTGGCTCCAACGACGGGGCAAGGACTTGCAGGCGCTACGCGCCGTGGGCTTGGTGGTCAACGTGGCGACGCCCGAAGCCCTGGCCGCGTTGCGTCGCCTCGCACCGGGCTTGATGCTGTCGCCGGCCTCGGGCGACGAGCTGGCGCAGCGCTTGGGGCTCAAGCACTACCCGGTGCTGATCACCGCCACCGGCATCGAGCCCTGACGTGACGTGAAGCACCCGCCATGCCCCAGTCCCAAGCCGTCGAAGTCTTGCTGCGGCCAGCGGTGGAGCTATACACCGTCGCGGTCTGTGCGGGCGCCGCGTTTCTGTGCCTGGTGGCCCCGTGGTCGCTCGCGCTGAGTCCCTTGCTGGGCCTGGGCAGCGCGCTCGCTTTCCTCACCTTCGGCGCGCTGCGCTTTCGCGACGCCTGGGCCATCCTGCGCTACCGGCGCAACATCCGGCGCCTGCCGCGCTACGTGATGACCAGCCGCGACGTGCCGGTCAGCCAGCAGCGGCTGTTCGTCGGCCGGGGCTTCCACTGGGACCAGCGTCACACGCACCGACTGATGCAGACGTATCGGTCGGAGTTCCGTCGCTACGTGGAGCCGACGGCAATCTATCGGATGGCACGGCGCATGGAAGAGCGCCTGGAGTTCGCGCCGTACCCGTTGTCCAAGATGGCGAAGGCCCTGGCCTGGGACAGCCCGCTGAACCCGGCGCGGCCGCTGCCGCCGGTGGGCGGCCTGCCGCGGCTGCACGGCATCGAGCCGCACGAGGTCGACGTCACCCTGCCGTTGGCCGAGCGCGTCGGCCACAGCTTGGTGTTAGGCACCACGCGCGTCGGCAAGACCCGCCTGGCCGAGCTGTTCATCACGCAGGACATCCGGCGCAAGGTCAATGGACAGCACGAGGTCGTGATCGTCTTCGATCCCAAGGGCGATGCGGATCTGTTGAAGCGCATGTACGTGGAGGCCAAGCGCGCCGGACGCGAAGGCGAGTTCTACGTTTTCCACCTGGGCTGGCCGGACATCAGCGCCCGCTACAACGCGGTGGGCCGCTTCGGACGCATCTCGGAAGTTGCCACGCGCATCGCCGGCCAGCTTTCCGGTGAAGGCAACAGCGCGGCGTTCCGCGAGTTCGCCTGGCGCTTCGTCAACATCATCGCGCGGGCGTTGGTCGAGCTGGGGCAGCGGCCCGACTACCTGCTGATCCAGCGCCATGTCATCAACATCGATGCGCTGTTCATCGAGTACGCCCAGCACTACTTCGCCCGGAACGAGCCCAAGGCCTGGGAGGTCATCGTCCAGCTCGAAGCCAAGCTGAACGACAAGAACATCCCGCGCAACATGATCGGCCGCGAGAAGCGCGTCGTCGCGCTGGAGCAGTACCTGTCGCAGGTGCGCATCTACGACCCTGTGCTCGACGGCCTGCGCAGCGCGGTGCGCTACGACAGGACGTACTTCGACAAGATCGTCGCATCGCTCCTACCGCTGCTGGAGAAGCTGACCACCGGCAAGATCGCGCAGTTGCTGGCGCCGAACTATTCGGACCTCGCCGACCCACGCCCGATCTTCGACTGGATGCAGATCATCAGGAAGCGGGCCGTGGTCTATGTCGGCCTCGATGCACTGTCGGACGCGGAAGTCGCGGCGGCGGTCGGCAATTCGATGTTCTCCGACCTCGTATCCGTCGCGGGTCACATCTACAAGTTCGGCATCGACGACGGCCTGCCGGGTGCCGCGACGGGCATCAAGGTGCCCATCAACGTCCATGCCGACGAGTTCAACGAACTCATGGGCGACGAGTTCATACCCATGGTCAACAAGGGCGGCGGCGCGGGCGTCCAGGTCACGGCCTACACGCAGACCCTCTCGGACATCGAGGCACGCATCGGCAACCGCGCGAAGGCGGGCCAGGTGGTGGGCAACTTCAACAACCTGTTCATGCTGCGCGTGCGCGAGACCGCCACGGCCGAACTGCTGACGCGGCAACTGCCCAAGGTCGAGGTCTACACGACGACGGTGATGAGCGGCGCCACCGACAGCTCGGACCCGACCGGCAACACCGCCTTCACCTCCAACACGCAGGACCGCATCAGCAGCAACAGCGTGCCGCTGATTGAACCGGCGCACGTGGTCGGGCTGCCCAAGGGCCAGTGCTTTGCACTGATCGAGGGCGGGCACCTCTGGAAGGTGCGCATGCCCTTGCCGGCGCCCGACCCCGACGAGGCCATGCCCAAGGATTTGCAGGAGCTGGCCGGCTACATGCGCCAGCACTACGTCGAGGCCGGCGATTGGTGGGACAACAATGGGCTTCCCGGACTGCAGGACCAAGCACTGCCCGACGACTTGCTCGCCGACTTCAAGCAGATGGCCAGCGCGGATGAAGGGGCCACGGCATGAGCGACCCCGCCGTCGCCGTCCAGCGCCAGCAGGTTCGCCAGCAGGGCCTGATCGCAGGCCTCATCACGCTGCCGTTCCGGCTGTTCGGGGTGTTGGCCGGTTCGCTGGTGCTGTGCATCGCGATCGAGTGCATCGGCATGCACTTCTTCTGGCCCGAGCAGGGCTGGCGCCATGCGCAGGGCATGCTGAACTACGAGCTGTCGCAGGTCTCGGAGCATTTCACGCAAAGCGTGCTGGTGCAGGAGCCGGGGCGCAGCGCCCTCCAGCTCGTCGAGTGGGCCTACCAAGGACTGTTCGTGAAAACGGGCCTGCTGGACTGGATACGCGACGCGGCGGCGCAATCGCGTGCCGGCGCGCGCAGCCAGGCGCAGGACTTCCGCTACTACATCGGTCAGCTCTACGTGCATGTCGAGAGCTACCTGATCGCCTCGGCGTACACAGTGCTGGTGTTCCTCGTGCGGCTGCTGGTGCTGGTCCTGACCTTGCCGCTGTTCCTGATGGCGGCCTTCACCGGCCTGGTGGACGGGCTCGTGCGCCGCGACGTGCGCGGCTTCGGCGCCGGCCGCGAATCGGGCTTCGTCTACCACCGGGCGAGAGCCAGCCTGATGCCGCTGGCGGTGCTGCCCTGGGTCACTTACCTCGCGCTGCCGGTCAGCGTGCATCCGCTGCTGATCCTGCTGCCCAGCGCGGCGCTGCTCGGCGTCGCGGTGTGCATCGCGTCGGCGACGTTCAAGAAGTATCTGTGAAAGCGGTTCAAGATAATCTCCGTCTCACTCTTCATGGCGACTCATCGACACCAAACATCTTTTGACCTTTGACACTGCATCCACCCTACATCTTCGAGGCCATGTGGCCACTCAGACACACGAACGCAAATGGCCTCAGCGGCGCCTGCTGCGTCCCGGCCACGGTAGCTGCCCAGTGAGTTCAGCCAAGCCACCGTCGTCCTCGACGCGTACACCGAAGCGGTTCACTTCGACCTCAGGTAAATCGTCGCTGTCGAACCAGAGCAGCGAGGTCGTGGTGTCAGTACGTGCGTAGTGCCTGGAGAGTTCCCAGAGATCGAGGCCCTTTTCCCAGTTGTCGAACCAGATGTCTTGTGCAACCTCATCTGTGTCGGCAGCACTGCTGCCTGAAGAACGGAGACGGTGAGCCACAGAGCCGACAGGAATGGCAGACCTGGGAGATATCCAAGCCCCAGCCTGTCGCAAACTGGTGGAGCGTGCCGCGTAGCGCACTGCACCGCGCTCCATGGTGACGAAGGCGCAAGGGATGTCGCTGAGGGAGGCGAACCGCGACGCAGCGGCGGGAAATGATGTGCTGAAAAGCGCCGCCATGCCCTGGATCAGCTCCAGCGAAGGTTCTTCCTTGGGCACAAGCGATAGCCATTGCTGATACGGCATCAGCAACTCGGCGGCGAAAGTGTCGCATGCGATTTCGTTCGGATGCCGCTTCGCATAGGACCAGGACGGCACCTCTTCGTGGCTCGATTCCAGCGCAAGGACGATATGCGCAATTTCGTGGCAGATGGTGAAGCGTTGGCGTTCTTCTGTCTCCAGCGAATTCACCGTGATCACGTGCTTGCCATTCGGCTTGGTGATCGTGTAGCCGGACTCCCCCTCACTAAGCTCCTCTTTCTTGACTTTGGCGTTGGCCGCGACCACATAGGGCGTCAGGTCTTCTCGGATGCCGGACACATCAACCTTCGCAACAAAGGCCCGTGCTTTCTGTGTGACATCCGCTTCATCCATATTCAGTCATCCTCGTCCTCGAATGCTCGCTGTATCCGGGCGATCAGTGTCGCGGGATCGGGCCTTGTATTTCCACGATGCCTCACGCCTGCTGCAGCCGAAAAGATGTCGATGCTGATGGAAGGATCGTTCAGCACGAATTCAACAAGGCGGGGATCGGCCTCCGCATGGTCGACAAGCCACATCACCAGCGCAGCATCTCTTTCACCTGGTTTGAGAACCTTCAGCAGCTTCTCGACTAAGTCCACTGACGGATTTGTCTTTTCGCCGGACTCCAGCCGGTGGACATAGGCATGGTCCACCGAAGACAGTTGACCGATTTCGCGCAATGAGAGGGTTCTGCGCTCGCGTAGCGTCTTGAGGGCGACGCCCAGGCCTGTTTGTGACATCCGTTCCGTTCCTTGTGGCTGCGGCGGACAACGGTGTGTGTCCGGTCCGAAGCAGTTGCGTTCTGCGGCACCAATCCCACCATTTGCAGCTTGGCACCAAGTCTGATACATTGTTGTCCAGCCAGACAACAGAAGTGAGTTCTACGACTGCAGCAAGTTGATTTGGCTTGACTCGCCCGTTGTCTGCAAGAGCAACGAATTTTGCTTCAACCGGTGGTCATTGGCAACCCGGCCGGCTGGCCGGGGTCTCGATGGTTCAACTTTAGGAAATTCGCCATGACAGGCAAAAATCAGCATGTAGTTCCTCACCAGGACGGTTGGGCCGTCAAGGGTGCCGGCAATCAACGGGCAACCTCCGTGCACGATACGCAGCAGCAGGCCATTGACGCGGCGCGGGACATCGCACGCAACCAGCAGTCCGAACTGGTCATCCACCGTCCGGACGGTCGCATCCGTGACAAGGACAGCCACGGTAACGACTCCTTCCCGCCGAAGGGCTGAGTGCCATGATGGGCGTGCCCACCTACCATGTGCTCGCCCTGTCTGGGGGCGGCTATCGCGGCTTGTACACAGCGACGGTTCTTGCCGAGCTTGAAGCCGTGCTAGGCCGCCCCATCGCTTCTCACTTCGACCTGATCTGCGGCACCTCTGCAGGCGGGATGCTGGCCTTGGGGCTGGCCGCGGAAATCCCCGCCATTGAACTCAAAGCCTTGTTCGAACGACAGGGCTCCCGCATCTTTGGTTGCCGAAGTCTCGCTCGGCGCCTTCTGGGCTTCTGGTTGACCGCCAAGCACGACTCCGCAGGGTTGCGGGGCGTGCTGACCGAGCGCTTTCAAGACGCCACGATCGGCAACTTGAAGCACCGCGTTCTCGTGCCAGCCGTCAACTACTCGACGGGGCGCGGCCAGTTCTTCAAAACGCCTCACCATCCCTCATTTGAGATGGACCACCGCATGAGGATCGTGGATGTGGCGTTGGCGACCGCCGCTGCGCCCGTTTACTTTCCGCTAGCGCGCAACGATCGTGGCGTCTTTGCGGATGGAGGACTGGTCGGCAATGCGCCAGGACTGTTCGGGCTGCACGAAGTCAATACGTTCCTCGCGCCGAAACAGAATGCACTGGTCCGGGTGCTGTCCATCGGCACGATGACGATCGGTGCAACCGTCCGTGGCGGCGCCAGCCTCGACCGCGGATTCGGCAAGTGGCGCGGAGGGCTGTTCGATCTGGTGATCTCTGCCCAGGAGTCGTCGGTGGACTACATGCTGCGCCAGTCGTTGGGTAGCAACTACTTCCAGATCGACGACAAGGCCACGCCCGATCAAAGCAAGGACGTAAAGGCGCTGGACCGGGTTTCCATCGGCGCCACGAATACGCTGAAGGACCGCGGCAATCATGCAGCGCAGCGCGCGCTTGGCGACCCTCTTTTCCAACCGTTTCGAGCGCACCAGGCCGGCGCACCCACCTTCTATCACGGCCCCAACAAGAATGTGCCGGAGGCCGAATGCTGAACCTGAGCCCGCTTTTCTTTACCACCGTCGATGACGAATCCTGCATGCATGACGAGCTGGATCTGTCGCCCGAGCAACGAGCCTGGATCGCCAGCGCCCGAAATGATGTCAGGAACTGCCTTCGCACCGGAATTCCGCGCGTGCTGCGCGAACGCGGGTACACGGACGACGTGCCGCAGCCACGCTTCTTCACGCAAGGATCGTGGGCGTACAAGACCTTGAACGGCCCGGCACAACGGCCCCAGCAGGCGGATGTCGATGATGGTTGCTATCTGCCGTTGAGTTTTGTCTCGCAGACGAAGCGTCCCAGCAGGGCCACAACGGTGTTCTTTGCAGCTGCTGAAGAAGCCTTGAGGCTGTTGGTCGAGGAGAAGCACTGGAAGCTTGTCACCGACAAGCCGACATGCATCCGGATTGTCATTGCGGCCTATGCCCACATCGACATTCCGTTGTACGCCATCCCCGACGAAGAATTCGTCACGCTCGCGAAAGCCTCGATGGAGCGATACGGCTATGACTCGCTGACGGAGGCGGTGAACATGGCAGAGCGGGATGCCTGGACGGCATTGCCCGCTGATAAAGTGCTCCTGGCTCACCGCGAGTGCAACTGGATGCCCTCCGACCCCAGGCCTGTGAAGGAATGGTTTTTGGGCGAGGTGGAGGCCAAGGGCGAACAGTTCCGCCGCGTGATTCGCTACTTGAAGGCGTTTCGCGATTGGCGGTGGTCGAGCGGTGGACCGGCTTCGATTCTGTTGATGGCCGCTGCGGCTCCGCTATTCGAGAAGCGGGATCGGCGCGACGACCTGGCGTTGCTGGATGTCGTCGCGGCATTGCCGGCCCGGCTGCGCGCGGGGGTGAACAACCCCGTTGATGAGTCGGAGTCGCTTACTGCACGCCTTGGTAAAGAGGGCGTCGAAGAGGCTGCGAAAGCGTTCGAAGCATTCGAAAAAGTGCTGCGCGGAGCCACCAACGCCGGCAGCCCTTCACAGGCCTGCGTCTGGATGCAAGGCGAATTCGGTCCGCGTTTTCCGAACGAGCCGGACCGGGTCAAGGTGGTATCCGTTGTCGCCACCATTGCCGCAGCGCCGGCTACGGCTGGTCCGAGCGAATTGGTCGGGCGCACGAAGGCCGGATGAGCAGCGTCGCCGTGGTCTCCGATGTGGTCGAAGCCTTCAGGCTGCAAGGCTTCGAGTTTGTCGGCAAGACGGACGACGGCTGGTTCAAGCTGAGGGGGCCGTTGATCCCGTGCGGCGCGGACGATGGCATTCCATGTGAGGTTCAGCTCGACCCTACCTTCTTCGACCTGCCTCGCATTCGGCTGCTCGAAATTCCGCCTGAACTGCCCAATGCAGTTCCTCATCTTGGCGCGGAGGGCGGCCTTTGCTATCTGGCCAAGGGAACTGTCGTGCTGGACATCTACGATCCTGTAGGGCAGTCCTTGGCGTGCCTGCAACGGGCGGCAGCGGTGCTCGGGCAGATCTTGAAGGGCGAGATGATCGAAGATCTCGCCGAAGAGTTCTTTGCCTACTGGAACGGCTGGCTTTGTTTTGTGGACATGCAAGGCGAAGATCTGGGGCGACAAAACTGTATCGTTGCGCAAGCCAATGGGAATCCACTCTGGTTCATCACCGACAACGAAGATCGAACAACAAGAAAGTTGCATTCACTCGGCTACCAGGTCACTGATAAAACGGTGCTGACATACCGGGTCAAGACCACCGCGCAACCCCGCCCACTAACCAGCCACTGGCCCCCCGAAACGGTGGGGGACGTCTTGGCTTGGCAAAGCACCCTGGACCCACGGTGTCGGCGCAAGATTCACGAACGAATCAAGGAAGGGCAAAGCAAAAAAGCAAATGGCGTCCTGATCATCATCGAATCGCCACTGATGACCTACGGCTTTGCCGTGCTCTTTGACCACCAAGTGAGTCAAAAGACCAAGCTTGCTGATCGCAGGGATTCGAGTTTTGGGCTGAAGGTAATGCCCGTCTCAGTGATCAGGATCGATGACCGGTATCTGGCCCAGCGCAACATCCCCAAGTCGAAAACGTTGGCGGGGAAACGAATCGCACTTGTGGGTTGCGGCACGATCGGCGGATACCTCTCGGACATGCTGGTCAAGGCCGGGGCAGGATCATGCGGAGGGAAACTCACGCTGGTGGATTTTGATGGCCTCCTTCCACAGAACATCGGACGGCATCGGCTCGGCTTCCCGGACCTGTTGTCGAACAAGGCTGAGGCGATGGCGAAGGAACTCAAGCGCTTGTCGCCAGGCGTCGAGGTTCATGCGCTCCCCGTGGACGTGAGACAGGCCCAACTGGGAAAGCTGGACCTACTCATCGATGCCACCGGCGAAGAATCCCTCGGGCATTGGCTGTGCGGCCGCTACAGGGCTCCCACGCCCATGCTTTCTGTTTGGATCGAAGGGCCGGGAACGGCTGTGCGTGCGCTCCTGAGAACGAACGCATCGGGTGCGTGCTACCGATGCCTATGGCAGAGCCACAGAAGAGGCGAACTTCGCTCGACCATTGATGCTCTGCCTAACATCTTGGCAGGCCACGGGTGCGAGGGCTTGTATGTGCCATTTCCGGCTTCGGTGTCGGTGCAGGCAGCCAGCTTGGGTGCTGAGATGGCCCTTGATTGGGTCAAGGGCGTCCACTCTCCTGCATTGCGGACCCGGCTGATCGACCAGACCCATCATCTGGCCACGCCTGACTGCGATCCTCTGCGAGATCATGATTGCCCTCTATGCAATTCCTAGGGTCCTGGGCAACTGGCGACAAGAGCAGGTTGCTGCATTTTTCGACCCAGACGCTGGAGACATTCAGTCAGCATATCCAGGCTAGTGATGCCGACTGCGAAGCGGGCGGACTCTTGCTTGGTTCTGTACATGGAGCCCATTTGCTCATTGAGCAGGCGACGGTTCCTACCGCGTGGGACAAGCGGTTTCGCTATCTGTTCGAGCGGATGCCGTTTGGTCATGAGGCTATTGCGTTGTCGCGATGGACGGCGAGTCAGGGAACTGTCCGCTATTTAGGCGAATGGCATACCCACCCGGAAGACCATCCCCAGCCTTCTAGCCTTGACAGATCTGAATGGACTTTGTTGGCAGCGCAGCGTCGGGACAAGCGGCCAGTGCTCGCTGTCATCATCGGGCGTAGATCTCTGTATGCAGAGTTGGTGCCGAGATCAGGCGAAGGGTCGATATTCTTCCCCGTGGAGTAGAGCACTAGCGCAACAACCATCATCGTCTTGACTTGCACCTCCACTCAGACGGTAGTGCATTAAAGACGACGTCATCGGGGAAATTCCTTCCTCTGCAGCGGAGTTTGCCGCGGAAAGCGGTGGCTGGCCGGTTCCGATTGATTGCGGCGCCGGAAGACCGGCCGTTTGAGCATCGAGCCATCCGCATCCCTCGGAGAACGGCTCGATGGAAACCACTCGCAATCCCGCGCAGGTTCGGCGCTTCGCCGTCGAGGCACCCTGGGCCGTGCGTGTTGCCGCGCTGCTGCTTGCCGCTGCCGGATTGCAGCCCGCCATCGCCGCTGACGCCTCCGACAACGCTGCGGAGCGCGAGATGCTCGCCGCGGTAACGCGCCAGCTCGAACTGCTGGACCGCCTCGCCGAGCACGCCGCCACCACCGCGCCGCAGGAGCGCGCCCGCTACCACTTCGACTACGCGCGGCTGCGCGCCGACCTGGAGCGCGTGCGCACCGGCGTGCGCGACTACCTCGTTCCGCAACGCGCCCAGCCGCGTGATCCCGTGCCGCTGGCCGGTGACTACACGCGCAGTAACGCGGCGCCTGCGACGTCGCCCAAGGAGGCGCCGTCGTCATGACGCCTTCCGCCGATCAGGTCGCCGCCTTCACGGCCAACGGCGGCTTCGCGCCCGGGGCCGTCTCCACCGTCGTGCTCGGCTTCGTCTTCGCCATCCTGCTGCTGTGGGGCGTGTGGGCGATGCGCACTGCCTATGTCGGCTGGGCCGAGCACCACCTGACCCAACGCCAGTTCCTCGGCGTCATCGTGCGCTTCGTCGCGATGTACCTGGTGCTGGGCTTTTTCCTCCTGTCCTGACCCCATGAAAGGTACTTCGCCATGAACGCTCCCGCTACTTCTCGCCGTCCCACGTCGCGGCCCGCCGCGCGCATCGCCGCGCTGCTGATCCCGCTGGGCATCGCCGCCACGCCGCTGCCGTCGTTCGCCGACCTTCCCACGCTGGAAGACCCGTCGCGCGGCACCGGCAGCGGCATCATGCAGACGCTGCAAAACTACGGCTACGACATCGTGCTGCTGATCGCGCTGCTCGTCGTCGCCTCGATGTTCGTCGGCGTCTGCTACCACGCCTACACGCGCTACGCCGAGATCCACACCGGCCGCGCAACGTGGGGGCAGTTCGGGTTGACCGTCGCGGTGGGCGCGATCCTGCTGGTCGTCGGCATCTGGCTGCTGACCAAGGCTACCGGCGTCCTGTAAGGCCCGGCAACGATGGCCGGCGCCCTGGAGAGTCCGTCGCGCGACGGGCTCGTGACCTTCCTGCCGCACCGCCTCAACCGCCACCCGGTGGTCGTGCGCGGGCTCACGGCCGACGAGCTGTGGGTCTGCGCCGGGCTGTCCGGCGCGGCCGGTCTCGTGGCCGGCGTACCGCTGGCCTGGCTGACGCACAGCATCGCGATGGTGCCCACGCTGATCGTCGCCGGCATCGGTGTCGGTGTCTTCGTGGGCGGCGGCCTGCTGCGGCGGTGGAAGCGCGGCCGGCCCGACACCTGGCTGTACCGCCAGCTCCAGTGGCGCCTCGCGCTGCGCTACCCCGCGCTGGCTGCGCATGCGGGCGGGGGCCAGCTCATCACCCGGTCGGGCTGGTGGTCCACGCGGCGCCTGCGGCCCGATCCGTCCCTGCGTCGAGGTAGACCATGAGCCGATTCAAGAACGAGGTCGCGCACCTGCAGGCGCATGTGAAGACCTTGCGCCTGGCTGGCGCCGCACTGTTCGTCGTGGCGCTGCTGCTCGGCTTCGGCTGGTGGAGCGCACCCAAGAGCCTGACCATCCACGTGCCACCCGACCTGCGCTCGGGCAGCACGCGCAAGTGGTGGGACGTGCCGCCGGAGAGCGTCTACGCCTTCACCTTCTACATTTGGCAGCAGGCCCAGCGCTGGCCGACCAATGGCGAGCAGGACTACCCGCGCAACCTGCATGCACTGTCTGCGTACTTCACGCCGAGCTGCCGTGCCTTCCTGCAGCAGGACTACGAATTCCGGCGCAGCAACGGCGAGCTACGCCAGCGCGTGCGCGGCATCTACGAGATTCCCGGCCGCGGCTACGGCGACGAGCCGGCCATGCGCGTGCGCACCGTGTCGGCCAACAACTGGATCGTCACGCTGGACGTGAGCGCCGACGAGTACCTGGGCGCCGAGCAGGTCAAGCGCGCGCTCGTGCGCTATGCACTCAAGGTTGTGCGCATGGACGTGGACCCCGAGCGCAACCCCTTCGGCCTGGCGCTGGACTGCCATGCACGCGCGCCGGAGCGCATCGAGACCCCGCCGCCTGCGGCGCCGCCCGGCCGGGCCGCAAGCGCCGGCTCCAACTTGCAGGGAGACACCCCATGAAGTCCCTCGGGAAGCGTTCATCTGCGGCGGCCCTGGCTGGCCTGCTGCTGTGCCTGGCCTTCGTGCCTGCGGCCCATGCCGTCGAAATCCTGCGCTGGGAGCGCCTGCCGCTGGCGGTGCCGCTGGTGGTCGGCCAGGAGCGCGTGGTGTTCATCGAGCGCAACGTGCGCATCGGTGTGCCGCCCACGGTTGGCGAGCAGTTGCGCGTGCAGAGCGCTGGTGGCGCGATCTACCTGCGCGCGAGCGCGCCGATCCCGCCCACACGGCTGCAACTGCAGGACGTGGAGTCGGGCGCGCTGATCCTGCTGGACATCGCGGCCGAGCCGGCGAAGGCGGGCCAGCCTGCACTCGAACCCGTGCGCATCGTCGAAGGCGACGTGCCGGCGACGCGCTACGGCGAGCCGGCCAAGCCGGCGGACGACGATGCGGAGCGCACCGTACCCGCAGCGAAGCGCGCCACGCCGGTGGCGGTTGTGCTCACGCGCTATGCGGCGCAGAACCTCTACGCGCCGCTGCGCACCGTGGAGCCCGTTCCCGGCCTCGGCCGCGTCAATCTGCGCCGTGGGCTGGAGCTTTCCACCTTGCTGCCCACACTGCCGGTGCGTGCGCAGGCGCTGGCCGCTTGGCGGCTCGAAGACCAGTGGGTGACGGCGGTGAAGCTCACCAACGCCTCCGGGCGCTGGCTCGACCTCGATCCCCGCGCGCTGCAGGGCGACTTTCTCGCCGCGACCTTCCAGCACCCGAATCTGGCGCCGGCCGGCCGCGCCGCCGACACCACGGTGGTCTACCTCGTGACCCGTGGCCACGGCCTGGCCGAGTCGCTGCTGCCCAAGCTCTCACCGATCGACGCGACGGTGAACCTGCCGCCGGCCGCGGCGGCCGGCCAGGCCGAAGGAGGTGCCCGCCATGAAAAGTAACCCCCTCCTGAAGTGGCTGCTGATCCCGATGGCGCTGGTGCTGCTGTTCGTCGGCATCAAGATGTTCTCCGGGGATCGCGGCGCCAAGCCCGTTCCGGCCGGCAGCGCCAACTCGCTCACGCCCGAAGAGATGAAGGCGCTGGGCATCGAGGGCGACACGCCGCGCGATACCGTTGCCACACTGGTGGCCCAGGTCAAGCAGTTGCGCAACGAGCTGCAGACGGCGCTCAACGACAACAAGAACCAGAAGAGCGAGAACGAGCGTATGCGCGCGCGGGAAAGCGCGATCGACCAGCGCATCCAGTCCGCGCTGGATGGTGAACGCGGCCGCCTGCAGCAGTACCGCGAGCAGTTGGCCGGCGACCGCCAGCAGACCCAGGGCCTGCTGCAAGACCTGCAGCGGCGCCTGGATGGGCTTTCCGGCAAGGGCGGCCAGGCCGATCTGCCGGTCGGGCTCGGCCTGGAGGACGGCGACGGCAAGGGCTTCAGCGGCAGCCAGGGCGGCGCCGCGCGCAGCACCAGCGGCACGCGCTGGGTGGAACCGGACGATGCGAAGCCTTCGGCGAAGAACGGCAGCAGCGGCGGCCTGAACTTTCCGACCAGCTTCGGGCCGGCGCAGAAGACGCTTTCCGACACGGCCGACAACGTGGCCAGCACCGTCGCGGATGCAGGCAGCCGCGCCGTGGGCACGTCGTCCAAGCCGGTCTACACGGTGCCGTCGAACTCGACGCTGATGGGCTCCATCGCGATGACCGCGCTGATCGGCCGCGTGCCGATCGACGGCACGGTCAACGACCCGTACCCCTTCAAGGTGCTGATCGGCCCGGACAACCTCACCGCCAACGGCATCGACATTCCCGACGTGGCGGGCGCGGTGGTCAGCGGCACGGCCTCGGGCGACTGGACGCTTTCCTGCGTGCGCGGCCAGATTCGCTCGGTGACGTTCGTCTTCAACGACGGCACGGTGCGCACGATGCCGGAGGACGGCAACCGCAACCAGAGCGGCGGCGGCCAGGGCAATGGTGCAAACAGCACGACGCAAGGCGGCCTGGGCTGGATCAGCGATCCCTACGGCATCCCCTGCGTCAGCGGCGAACGGCGCAGCAACGCGCAGCAGTACCTGGGTTCGCAAGCCCTCATCACCGCGGCCGGCGCCGGCGCCGCTTCACTGATCAAGTCGGACAACGGCAGCGTGGCCGTGGTCGCTAACAGCAACGGCTCGCTTGGCACGGTAGGCATCAGCGGCAACGAGGCGATGGGCCGCATCCTGGCCGGGGGCGTCCGCGACATGGCCGATTGGGTCAACAAGCTTTACGGCCAAGCCTTCGCCGCCGTCTACGTGCGGCCCGGCGCCAAGGTCGCGGTGCATCTGGAGCAGCCGCTCAACATCGACTACGACGCCAAGGGGCGCCGGGTCAATCAACGCATCGGAGGCAAGCATGCGTCGGATTTGGATTGAATCGGCCGCGATCCTGTGCGCGGTCCTGGTGCTGGGCGGCTGCGCCACCAGCAAGGACAAGTTGCTGCCGCACGGCGATCACACCATGCTCGACGTGTGGAATCAGGAGACGGGCGGCAGCGCCGGTGGTGGGCAGGCAGCGCGGCAACTGCTCGATGCACGCCAGGACTTGCGCCGGCCGCTGACCGAGGCCGACGTGCAGGCGGTGCCCGCCGCCGCTGCCGCCTACACGCGCACCGCGGCCAACGAGATTTACCGCCAGTTCCGACGCCTGCCGAACCCGGACCTAGTGATGTACGTGTTCCCGCACCTGGCCGGCACCGACCCGGTGCCCGTGCCCGGCTACACCACCGTGTTCCCGCTCTACCAGCGCGTGCAGTACGCGATGCCTGGCGAGCGCCTGGAGGACTACTGATGGCTTGGTCGTTGCCCTGGGCACGCAAGGCCGTCACGCCCGCCGGCCCCGACCTGGATGCCGATGACGCCTGGTCGCAGCATGTCTCGACGCTGGCCGCGCACGGCATTCCCGAGCCCGGCAGCGCGATGGGCAGCCAGCCGCGCCCGCCGACCACCGAAGCGGACCTGCAGGCGCTCTACGGCGTGGCACCGTCCTTCGCCGACCTGTTGCCGTGGATGGAGTACCTGCCCGGCTCCAAGAGCATGTTGCTGGAAGACGGCCAGTCGGTTGCGGGCTTCTTCGAACTGGCCCCGGTCGGCACCGAAGGCCGTGAGATGGCCTGGCTGTGGCAGGCACGCGATGCACTGGAGAACGCGCTGCAGGACTCGTTCGACGAACTCGACGAGAACCCGTGGGTCGTGCAGCTCTACGCCCAGGACGAATCGACCTGGGACACCTACCTGCGCGGGCTGGCCGACTATGTGCGGCCGCGCGCCCAGGGCAGCGCCTTCACGGACTTCTACCTGCGTTTCTTTGGGCACCACCTGCGCGCCATTGCCAAGCCCGGCGGGCTGTTCGAGGACACCACGGTGACGCGGCTGCCGTGGCGCGGCCAGGTCCGGCGCGTGCGAATGGTGGTCTACCGGCGCGCGAACGCTACGACCGCATCGCGGCGCGGCCAGTCCCCCGAGCAGGCGTTGACGACGATCTGCGACCGGCTCGTGGGCGGCCTCGCCAACGCGGGCGTGAAATCCCGCCGCATGGAGGCGGCCGACATCCACGACTGGCTGCTGCGCTGGTTCAACCCGCACCCGACGCTGCTCGGCCCCAGCGCCGACGACCGCGAGCGCTTCTATGCGCTCACGCGCTACCCCGAGGCAGTCGAAGACGGCGAGATCGAGCTGGCTAGCGGAGACTTCGCGCAGCGCCTGTTCTTCGGCCAGCCGCGCTCGGACGTGGCGAACGGCACGTGGCTGCTCGACGGCATGCCGCACCGGATCATCGTGATGGACCGGTTGCGCATGCCGCCTGCGACCGGCCACGTCACCGGCGAAACGCGCAAGGGCGGCGATGCCGTCAACGCGCTGTTCGACCAGATGCCCGAGGACACGGTGATGTGCCTGACCGTCGTCGCGACGCCGCAGGACGTGCTCGAAGGGCACCTGAACCACCTGAGCAAGAAGTCGGTCGGCGAGACGCTGGCTTCGGAGCAGACGCGCCGCGACGTGCAGGAAGCGCGCGGGCTGATCGGCAGCGCGCACAAGCTCTACCGCGGTGCGCTTGCCTTCTATCTGCGCGGACGCGACCTCGCGCAGCTCGACGCCCGCGGCCTGCAACTGGTCAACGTCATGCTCAACGCCGGCCTGCAGCCGGTGCGCGAGGAAGACGAGGTGGCGCCGCTCAACAGCTACCTGCGCTGGCTCCCGTGCGTGTTCGATCCGGCCACCGACAAGCGCCAGTGGTACACGCAACTGATGTTCGCGCAGCACGCGGCGAACCTCGCGCCGGTGTGGGGCCGCAGCCAGGGCACCGGCAATCCGGGCATCACGTTCTTCAACCGCGGCGGCGGGCCGATCACCTTCGACCCGCTGAACCGGCTCGACCGGCAGATGAACGCTCACCTGTTCCTGTTCGGTCCCACCGGCTCGGGCAAAAGCGCCACGCTCAACAACATCCTGAACCAGGTGACGGCGATCTACCGGCCGCGGCTGTTCATCGTCGAGGCGGGCAACAGCTTCGGCCTGTTCGGCGACTTCGCGGCGCGGCTAGGCATGAAGGTGCATCGCGTTAAGCTGGCCCCCGGTGCCGGGGTGAGCCTCGCGCCGTTCGCCGACGCCCACCGGCTGGTGGAAACGCCCAGCCAGGTGCAGACGCTGGATGCCGACGCCCTGGACGAGGACCGCGACGAAGCGGCACAGGCAGCGGATGCCGACGAGCAGCGTGACGTGCTGGGGGAACTGGAAATCACCGCGCGGCTGATGATCACCGGCGGCGAGGACAAGGAAGAGGCGCGCATGACGCGCGCCGACCGCAGCCTGATCCGCCAGTGCATCCTCGATGCGGCCCAGCGTTGCGTGGCCAACCAGCGCACCGTCCTGACGCGCGACGTGCGCGATGCGCTGCGCGAGCGCGGCCGCGATACGGCACTACCCGAGGTGCGGCGCGCGCGGCTGCTGGAAATGGCCGACGCGATGGATATGTTCTGCCAGGGCGTGGACGGCGAGATGTTCGACCGGCCCGGCACGCCCTGGCCCGAGGCCGACATCACCATCGTCGATCTGGCGACCTTCGCACGCGAGGGCTACAACGCGCAGCTTTCCATCGCCTACATCAGCCTTATCAACACGGTCAACAACATCGCCGAGCGCGACCAGTTCCTCGGCCGGCCGATCATCAACGTGACGGACGAGGGGCACATCATCACCAAGAACCCGCTGCTTGCGCCCTACGTCGTCAAGATCACGAAGATGTGGCGCAAGCTCGGCGCCTGGTACTGGCTGGCGACGCAGAACATCGACGACCTGCCCAAGGCCGCCGAGCCCATGCTCAACATGATCGAGTGGTGGATCTGCCTCTCGATGCCGCCCGACGAGGTGGAGAAGATCGCGCGCTTTCGCGAGCTGAACGCGGCGCAGAAGGCGCTGATGCTGTCGGCCCGCAAGGAGGCCGGCAAGTTCAGCGAGGGCGTGATCCTTTCCAAGAGCATGGAAGTGCTATTCCGCGCGGTGCCGCCCAGCCTGTACCTGGCGCTGGCTCAGACCGAGCCGGAAGAGAAGGCCGAGCGTTTCCAGTTGATGCAGCAGTACGGCATCGGCGAACTGGACGCCGCTTTCAAGATCGCCGAGAAGATCGACCGCGCCCGCAGCATCGAGCCGCTGGTGCTCGATGCGCTGGCGTGACGGGGAGTCCACGATGCGCATCCCTCGCTTCGCGCCGTCCCGCACCGTCCTTGTCGTCGCGCTGCTGATGGCCGCGGCCCTGACAACGGCCGCATGGCTCGGCCTGCGGCCGCAGTCGCCGCCCGCCGAACCCGATTTTCCTTCGGCAGAAGCAACGCCTGCGCCGGCAACGGCACCAGCCGGCCCGCCCTGGCGCTATGGCCGCGCCGATGCGCGCTTCACGGTGGTCGAGTACGCCGACCTCGAATGCCCGTTCTGCCGCGCCTACTTCGCAGTGCTCAAGCGCTGGATCGACGCGCACCCGGACGTGAGCTGGCAATGGCATCACCTGCCGTTGCCGTTGCACGAGCCGGCCGCGTCTGCCGGTGCGCGCCTGGTGGAGTGCGTCGGCGAGGCCGGCGGCCAGGCCGCGTTCTGGCAGGCCGCCGAGTGGGTCTACACGCACACCCGCGGCGACGGTCAGGGCCTGCCCGAGGGCCTGCGCTATCCCGACCTCACGCCGGCCGCGCAGCAGTGCCTCGACAGCGACCGCCCCGATGCGCTGATCCGCGCACAGTCGGCGAGCGCGGCGCAGGAGGGCATCAAGGTCACGCCCACGCTGCGCCTGCAGGATCGCCAGTCCGGCAAGACGCTGCTGCTGCACGGCCCGGTCGAAGGAGATGCCTTGCTGTCCGCGATCGACCTGCTGGCGGCCAGTGCAGCGGCCGAGCCCGCATCGAAGGAAATGCCTGCCGAGTCTCTCGGAGACATGCCCAGGTAGCCACGATCTTCAAGGCTACGACGCGGCTTGGCCGTGCTGATCGACCCCGTTCGCTGCGCATCCCTGGACGCGAACAGCCACTGTGCATGCGGTGGCGGATGCCCGCTCTTCTGCCGCTTGTTCTTCATCGTCCCCGGAGGGTTTGTCCCTCCCGGGACAGGCGTCCTCCGACTTCATCCCGTGGAGGTTCGCCATGTCCTATGTCGTCGCCGACTCGCGTCCCGAGTCGCTCAGCCTGATCGCCGCCCAGCACGAAGACTGGATCATCCGCCAGGCCATCGCCTTGCTGGAACAACGCATCTTCAAGGCCGGCCCGATGCTGAACAGTCCCGCCGCCGTGCGCGACTACCTGCATCTGAAGCTGGTCGCGGAGCCCAACGAGGTCTTCGCCGTCGTGTTCCTCAACTCTCAGCACCAAGTCCTCGCCTACGAGCCGATGTTCAAGGGCACGGTCGATCAAACCTCGGTGTACCCGCGGGTGCTGGTGCAGCGCGCCCTGGCCCTCAACGCCTCGGCGGTCATCCTGGCCCACCAGCATCCATCTGGCATGACCGTGCCTTCGGCCGCCGATCAGGCGCTGACCGACCGGCTCAAAGCCGCCCTGGCGATAGTCGATGTCCGGGTGGTGGATTACTTCATCGTCGGCAAGGGCACGCCGTACTCCTTCGCCGAATCCGGCCTGCTGTAGCGCCGCTGACCGCCTGGTCCCCGCGGGAGCCTCGGCTGCCGCTTTTCTTTCGCCTGTCTGCCCAAAGCGGAGCGCGCGCGGTGCGCATTCCTTGTCGCGGTTGGACTGCCTTCGGCGTTCGACTAGAGCCTTGCTCTCATTCCCAGGACGCCCGCCATGACGGCTCCCTTCTTGAAACCCATCCCGCGGCTGCGGTGTACGCGCATCGCCTGCGCGGGAGGGCTGCTGCTGTGCCTGCTCGGCCAGGACGCATCCGCAGCCGACGTGCTGGTCGTGACCGACAGCCGCCATCCCGTGCAGTCCGCATCCGGCGCGCGCGTGATCGAGCTGGATCTGCCCGAGCGCATCGAGGCCGAACTGGCCGCGGGCCTGCCTGCCGATCCGGTCCGCGCGGCCGCGCTCGTGCAGCAACGCCTGCGCGATGGCAGCCAGGCACTACAGCGCCGCATCGGCAGCGCCTACCAGGGCGTCGCCGATGCCTGGGGCTTGGGGCTGGCCAAGGTGCCTGCCGTGGTGGTCGATCGCCGCTACGTGGTCTACGGCGAGCCCGATGTCGCGCGCGCCGTGGCACGCATCGAATCACATCGGAGGGCACAGCCATGAACCGCCTGCTGTCGGCGTCGTCGCGCCGGGCCCGCCTTGCCATCGCTTCGGTGCTGCTCGGCGGCGCCGCTTCGAGCTTCGCGCTGAACACGGCTACCATCGTGTCCTCGGCCCTGTCGCCCGACTGCCTGGAATATCGCGTCGTCGGCATCTGCTACTGGCTGTTCTGCACCTGGACGGGCTGCACGGTGCGCACCTCGGTGAAGGTGCGCCACTACATTCCCGACGCGGTGGTGTCGAGCTACAGCAACACCGGCGAGAACCCGTGGATCGAGGTGCGCGCCATGAGCATGCCCAATCCCACGGCGCAGGCCGGCGGCGACGGGACGACGAACCACGACAACGAGAACAACCTGGCGAAGTTCAAGAACGCCGACGTGATCGGGCATCCCGGCGGTTCGGTGTTCAGCCAGTTCGCCAGCGCGTCCGGCTACGCCTGCCAGGGCGCAGGCACGGCCTTCATGCCGTACCTGCTGAGCACCCTCGACACGCTGGCCTGGCGCTACAACGTCCCGGAGATGGTGTACCCCGAGGCGGTGATCCCCGGCATGCGCGAGATCGGCGGCCGCACGACGCTCAACCTGTGGGGCAACGTCTATCCGCGCGGCGGCTTCCTGCATCAGACCGACGACTACAAGAGCGGCGCCGTCGTCGCGCAGCGCGCGGGCGATGTCGTCACGCGGCGCATGCAGCCGCACGTCTACCAGCCGCTGCTCGCGAGTTCGAGCGACGGCTATTGGCCGGCCGGCGCCCTGGTGGAGAGCGATGCCTCCACCGGCAAGTGGCAGGAGCTGACGCCGACCCTCTCCAACTCCTGCGCCGTGTTCCCCCACTCCAACACGCGCGTGCAGGCCCAGCAAGGCGACTACGCCTGGGCGCTGTGGCGGCCCTATGCCTGCTGCCAGCGCCGCGGGCAGGTCTTCCTCGGCAGCGTCGATTTCCTCTGAGGTATTCCGATGAAAGCGTCTCTCTCCCGTTTCGCACAGCGCGCCAGGCCCTACGCGCTCAGCATCGCGCTCGCCTGCGCCGTCACGGCCGCAGCCGGCGTCGCGTGGGCGCAGACCCGCATCAGCCCCACCGGCGTCGGCGTGAGCGGCAGCGTCATCGGCGACGACGTGCTCTACAGCATCGGCGGCGGCCGGGCCGTGTCCATGGGCGGCGCCGGGAACATGCAGAGCATCGGCGTGGGCATCGGCTGGAACAGCAACCTGATCTGCGGAAACATGAGCATCACGACGACGCTGCAGAACCAGTTGAACGGCCTCACCAATGGCTTTCAGCAGATCATGTCCTCGGTGATCCAGAGCGCCACCAGCGCCGTGGCGTCGCTGCCGGCCCTGATCATCCAGCGCGCCGATCCGGGCCTCTACAACCTGCTGACCAACGGCGTGCTGCAGGCTCGGCTCGATTTCGACCGCAGCAAGTTGACGTGCAAGGCGATGGCCAACCGGATGGCGGACATGGCCGGCGGCCAGGCCGGGTGGGATCAGCTCGCCGAAGGTTTCGCGCTGCGCGATGCGGTGAGCAGCACCGATGCGGTGTCCGCCGTCGAGCAGGCCGAATCGAACAAGGGCAACAACGGCGTGCCCTGGGTGGGCGGCGGCAACGCGGGCGGCTCGGGCCAGGGTTCCATCAAGGTGGTCGGCGACGTGACCCGTGCCGGCTACAACCTGCTCAACAGCCGCGGCGTCAGCGACACCTCATCCATCCCGCGCGCGTCCTGCGGCAACCGGCTGACCTGCCAAACTTGGTCCTCGCCGCAGGCCGCAGCGGACTTCGCAACCCGCGTGCTCGGCGAGCGCGAGCAACGCACCTGCGAGACCTGCACCAAGACGCAGACCACGCCTGGCGTCGGCCTGACGCCGGTGATCCAGGAAGAGTACGAGACCAAGCTGCAGGCACTGCAGGGCCTCGTGACGGGCTCGACGCCGATGACGGTGGCAAACCTCGAAGCCGCCGGCAGCAACTCGCTGCCGATCACGCGCGGCGTGATCGAGGCGCTGCGCGACGAGCCCGATCAAGACCTGCTCGGCAAGCGCCTGGCGTCCGAAGCCGCGCTGTCGAGCGTGCTGGAGAAGGCCCTGCTGTTGCAGCGCACGCTGCTGACCGGCAAGAAGGAGCCGAACGTCGCCGCCAACGAGCTGGCCGTGAAGGCGGTCGATCAGGAGAACAACGCGCTGGAGCAGGAGATCAACAACCTCAAGACCGAGCTGGAGCTGCGGCGCACGCTGGCCGGCAATTCGGCGATGGCGATCGTGCAGCGCCACGGCACCCGCGCCGCGGGCTCGCGCGGCATCTTCGAGGGCGACACGACGCGCGACCGGCTCAAGGAAGTGCAGAAGCCGCGGAGCGGGCCATGACCAGCCGGGCCTGGCTGCGGCCGGCACGGCTGCTCGGCCGCCGCGTTGGCATCGTGCTGCTGTGGGTGCTGCTGGTGGCGGGCATCGCGGTCGGCGTGAACGTCGTCGGCCTCCACATCGTCGGCAGCATCGACGGCTGGGAGCAGTGGCTGCGCGAGCACTCGGGCCACTTCCTCGTCTGGCGGCTGCTGCTCTACGCGGCGACGGCCTACGGCTGGTGGTGGATGCGTCGGCGCCTGCGCGAACGCGAGCCATTGGCCGAGACCCATCAGCGCCTGCTGCGCGCCGAGATCGCGGCCGTCGCCACCCTCGTGCTGCTCGAAGGCAGCCAGCTACTGCGCAATGGCTGAGCCCTGGAGAACGCCATGACGCTCAACACAACGGACTACCTGGAGTATTACCTGACCCTGGTCGGGTGGATCGTCAGCAACGGCATCTGGAACATCCTCGTGGCCAGCGGCGTATTCGCGCTGCCCTTCGTGGTCATGGTGGTGCAGGAATGGCTGCGCGCGCGGGCCGAGGGTGCGGACGAGGGCAACAAGGGGGTGCTGTCATCGATGCGCATCGAGAACCGCGTGTGGGTGGCGATCGTCGTCATCCTGTTCGCCGGCATCCCCTTCATTCCGGTCGACCTCAGCACCATCAAGTTCGACACGACGCGCTCCGCGCAATGCCAGGTCAGCGTCCCGCAGCCCACCGACACGGGCTGGTCGAACGCCTACACCACGCTCAACAACCAGAGCGCGCTGGTGCCGGTGTGGTGGTTCTTCATGCACGCCATCTCGAAGGCGGTGACGGGCGGCGCGGTGGCGGCCATCCCCTGCGGAACGGATCTGCGTCAGATGCGCATGGACGTGGATGCCACGCGCATCGATGACCCGGTGCTGGCCCAGGAGGTCGGCGACTTCGTGCATGACTGCTACGGCCCCTCGCGCGCCAAGCTGTTCATGTCTCGGCCCACGCTCTCCGACGAGCAGATGAATGACGTGACCTGGATCGGTTCGAGCTACTTCCTGAACAACGCGGGCTTCTACGACACCTACCACTCGAACACGCCACGCACGGCCTGGCCCTACGACGCGACGCGCGATGCGGGGCTGGCCCAGGTGGATAGCGGCGGGGGCTACCCCACGTGCCGGCAGTGGTGGTCGGACGGCGGCAGCGGCCTGCGCGCGCGCCTGCTGGCCCAGGTCGATCCCGACCTGCTGACGCGCATCGGCCGCTGGGCGGGCTTCCTGTCGCAGAGCGAGGTGAACGACTCGGTGATCCGCGCCGTGGTCTCGCCGCGGCAGCAGAAGATGAACCAGGGCTCGGTCTACACCGACTACGGCGGCCAGATCGAGAAGACGCTGCCCAACGTCGTGACGCGCGGCGCCGGCGACCTGGGGCTGACCATGGGCTCGCTGGGCTTCTTTCCGGCGATGGACGTGGTACGCCAGGCGCTGCCGATGGTGCTGTCGCTGCTCAAGATGGCGCTGGTGATCTGCATCCCGCTGGTGCTGGTCTTCGGCACCTACGAGCTGAAGGCGCTGGTCGCGGTGAGCTGCGTGCAGTTCGCGCTGTTCTTCGTGGACTTCTGGTTCCAGCTCGCGCGCTGGCTGGACAGCACGATCCTCGACGCGCTCTACGGCTGGGGGTTCGGCGCGAACCGGCCGCACAGCAACTTCGATCCGCTGATCGGCCTGAACAACGCCTTCGGCGACATGCTGCTGAACTTCGTCATGGCGACGATGTTCATCGTGCTGCCTACCTTCTGGGTGGCTGCGCTGGGCTGGGTAGGCGTGCGCGCGGGAACGGCAATTCAAGGGCTGGCGGCAGGAACCAGGGATGCCCAAGCTGCTGGCGGCAGGGGTGCGGGTGTCGCTATGAAAGCAGCGAAGTAACGCCTCTAGGCTTGCTCGTCTTCTGGATCGTGGGGGTCGATCCGGTAATCGTCATGGGTGTAGAGGCCGTACCCGGCAGGGCCGTATCGCCATTCCGGCTTGTGTTCCTCGTCGTAGCTCCCATCGTCGTTGCGGACTACCCAGGCGCCGACCAGCGCGAACGCAAGCAGCAGTGCCAGCCAGAACGCGGTGTAGAGCAGGACACCGATCGCAGCGAGCTTGACGGCCAGCAGCGCGGCCTTGGCAATGCCAGGCGCCCATCCCTGCGCGAGCAGCCAGCCCTGCGCCCGCCGATCCAGACGCGCGCAGCCTCTCCACGCCCGGCCCAGTGTCCGGCCGAGGCGTTCTGCGAAGGTGGTCTGTGCGGCGGTCTTCATGGTGGCTACCTCATGTTCATCCTGTCGTGTGGCTGTGATCCCTGTCCGTGTCGCGATTGAAACCTGTGCTGTTCTTCAACCGCGGTCTAGTCCTTGTCTGCTGCGCGCCAGTCGGCCTGGCTTGCGGCCACCAGCGCCGCCCAATCGTCCGGCGGGTTGCCGCGTCCCAACATCTTCTCGAACACCGCATAGGGGTCGGACTTGCTGCCCGACGACCGCAAGGTCTGCTCGTCGTTGACCCAGGCGAACACGATCGCCTTGGCCTTGGAGTCGAAGCGGAAGAACAGCCGGAACCGCCTCCCGATCTTTGCGCGCCGCCAGTGCCGGTAGGCCGGCCCCAAGGTGTTGCCCTGGCGGAATTCGTCGCGCGCAGGATCGCTCGGCACGACATCCATGATCAACTGGCTCAACGCCCGGAACAGCTTGACGTTGGCGTTGCTCTCGAACCCCTGCGGGTCGTTCTGTTCGGCCCGTTCCGCGGCCGCGTGCAGCTTGCGCAACTGCTCGATCACGCCCTCGTGGAACAGGAGCGTCCAACCGTGCCGCTGCATCAGAGCGCCACTTCGCCTTCGATGTCTTCATCGAGGTTCACCGCGTGGTGCGCGTTGGCCAGCATGGCCCGCGCCAGATCGTCCGGCAGGGACTGGACGTGCCGCCCGGCCCGGATGTCCGCTTCCAGCAGCCCCAGGAAGGCGCCGATGGCCGGGTCTTCATGGTCGGCGTCGGCGCGGGTCACGACGACTTCGCCGCCGCGCAGGTCGAACGCCACCTTGCCGCCGGTGTCCACGCCCAGCGCTTGCCGGATGGACTTGGGCAGCGTGATCTGACCCTTGGAGGTCAGCGTCGCGACTTCGTGGATTTCGGGCATGGCGGCACTCCTGATGGCAATGCCTGGATGGTAAGGAAATTTCCTTACCTTGTCAATCTGGGTGTGCATGGTGCTCCGTCCGGTCGATGAAACGGCTCCATCGTAGGGGCGGCACAGCCAGCCTTCCCGCATCAATCCGACTTGGGCCAAACCCGCATTGGTTGTGGTTCGGCAGGCGTCGTTGCCCTATATCCAAAGGTTTCCGTAAAGGCCAAAGGGCTGGGGAAGGGGCAAGGGAATGGGGCCAAGGGGAAAGGCCCTACCCGAAAAGGCCAAAAGGCTCTCCCGACCGGCCCGCCGTCTGGGGTTCGCCATGCTCTCGCTGTTCCAACGCAAACGGGTGCCACCTGCCGCCAGTGCGCCACCGCCCAAACCTCCCGCCGAGCCCGGCAAAGGGCTGATGCGGCCGGAGCCGGCCGCATCGCTGCTGGCGACGCCGCGCCGGCAGAAGCTGCTGGAACACATCTGGCAGCGCACCTCGCTGTCGCGCCGGCAGTTCGCCACGCTGTACCTCGCCCCGCTGGAACGCTACGCCGAGCTGGTCCAGCAATTCCCCGCGTCGGAGGCCCATCACCACGCCTATCCGGGCGGCATGCTGGACCACGGCCTGGAGATCGTCGCCTACGCGCTCAAGCTGCGGCAGTCGCATCTGCTGCCCGCCGGCGCCACGCCGGAGGCGCAAGCCGCCCAGGCCGAGGCCTGGACCGCAGGCACCGCCTATGCTGCGCTGCTGCACGACATCGGCAAGATCGCGGTCGACCTGCACGTCGAGTACGCGGACGGCACGGTCTGGCATCCCTGGCACGGCCCGCTGCGGCGGCCGTACCGCTTCCGCTACCGCAGGGAGCGCGAATACCGGCTGCACAGCGCCGCCACCGGGCTGCTCTACGCCCGGCTGCTCGATCCGGGCATCTTCGACTGGCTCGCCGACTACCCCGACCTGTGGGCCGCGCTGCTGTACGTCCTGGCCGGCCAGTACGAGCACGCCGGCATGCTCGGCGAACTGGTCGTGCAGGCGGACCAGGCATCCGTCGCCCAGGAACTCGGCGGCGATCCGAGCAAGGCCCTGGCAGCGCCCCGGCACGCACTGCAGCGCAAGCTGCTCGATGGCCTGCGCTACCTCCTGAAGGAAGAATTCAAGCTGAACCAGCCCCAGGCCTCGGATGGCTGGCTGACCCAGGACGCGCTCTGGCTGGTGAGCAAGACCGTCTCGGACAAGCTGCGCGCGCATCTGCTGTCGCAGGGCATCGACGGCATCCCGGCCAGCAACACGGCGGTGTTCAACGTGCTGCAGGATCACGGCATCGCCTTGGCCACACCGGACGGCAAGGCGATCTGGAAGGCCACCGTCACCAGCGATGCCGGCTGGTCGCACAGCTTCACCTTCCTGAAACTGTCTCCGGCCATGGTCTGGGATGCGGCCGACCGGCCGGCGCCGTTCGCGGGTCGCGTGCAGGCCGACGAGGAACAAGGGGCGCCGACACCGCAGGCACCGGCATCCGAAGCGCCAGGCTTGGAAAGCGCCGATACGGCGCCACCAAGCATCGCGCCGACCGTCCCTATGCCCAGCGACAACGGCGTGGCTGCGCTGCTCGATCTGCTGAGTGACACGGCCCCACCCGTAGCGCCGGAGGCCCCGAGCGAACCCGAGCCTGCCTCGCCACCGGCGCCTACGGTGCTGCCGCAGATAAGCCTCGCGCCATTTCAGGATCGGCCGGAGCCATCCGGCGAGCATTTCATGGCCTGGCTGCGTCAGGGCATCCAGACGCACAAGCTCATCATCAACGACGCCAAAGCCTTGGTGCACAGCGTCGCCGGAACGGCCTACCTGGTGAGCCCCGGCGTCTTCCAGCGCTATGCGCAGGAACATCTGCAAATCGCCGCACTGGCGAAACCGGAGAACCTGGAGGGATGGCAGTGGGTGCAGAAGCGTTTCGAGAAGCTAGGCCTGCACCGCAAGCAAGCCAGCGGGCTGAATATCTGGACCTGCGAAGTCACGGGGCCGCGCAAATCCAGGCGACTGCACGGCTACCTGCTGAGCGCTCCCGAAGCGCTGTTCCAGGAAATGCCTCCGGACAATCCATACCTGCGCCTCCTCACCGAGGCCGTAAAGCGCGAAAATTCAGCCGCCGGTAATAAGAACGACAACGAACAGGGGTAGACAAGGAGCCACGGCGCGGGCCGGCTTCAGTCCGCTGATTTAGGCGGAGCCGTCTCTGCCAGCTTGGCTTCAGTCAGCGCCATCAAGTGGGCAGAACTGCATTTCAGCGCACGGGCGATTTTGAGAATGAGGGGGAGCGTGGGGACATGCTCGCCACGCTCGATCTTTCCCATGTGCGAACGCTCGATTCCTGACAGATGAGCCAGCGTTTCCTGGGCGATGCCTTGACTGGTTCTTTCTTCGCGCACGGAGGCCCCAAACGCGATGGCTGGTTCCGCTTCGTAGGTTGTTGTCCCGGTGGGCCGGCCTCTTTGAATCGAACGCTTTTGCATTGCCAAAAGCGTCCAGGATTGACACGATATAAACCACGTTAAACTTAACTCAATAGAAGCGACTTCATCGGTCGCCGCGAGTTCACTGCCTGGAGGAACTGGACGTGAAATCGAGCGATGCCTCCACTGAAATCCGGGTGGCTGTGCTCGGCGAGTGGGTGCCTTCACCGCTTGCCGACTTGCTGGCGTTGCAGCGCGCCGAAGAGCCAGAGACCGCCACCGCCTTGATCGGATGCAGTTCCACAGCGCAGGCGCAGGAACTGCCGCACGATAACTTTGACTTGGCCCTGTCCACAGCCGCCTGGGAGTGGCCAGGCTGGGTGTGCGAGCCGTTGTGGCATGACACGCTGGCAGTCGCCGTCGCCAAGCGCTCGCACCTGCTGTCCTACCGTGAAGTGCCTCGCCAAGAGCTGCTCAAGCAGCCGTTGATCTGCGCGCAGTCAACGGCCGACGAGCCGTGGCGCGCGGTGGCGCATGGCCTGGTCGAGGATGCACCGCAGGGCCATGAGCAGACCGTCAGCACCTTCGACATGGCGATGACGCTCGTCTCCGCGGGCTACGGCATTGCCGTCGCACCCGCCGCGAGACTGACCTGCTACCTGCGTCGCGGCATCGCCGCGCGGCCATTGGCTGGCGCACCCATCATCGTGATGGCCTACCTGCTTCGCCCGTCCTCGTCCTTGACCGAGCCCCAGGAAAGATTCGCCCGCCGCGCGCGCTCCGTGTCCTGAGACAGGGGCGCGCACTGCTGGGCGCTGGCGCGCTACGCAAACGCCACCTGCTGCGGGGACCACTCGCTTTCCTTCACCGTCGTGCTCACCGCCATGATGATCTTGTCGAGATTTGTGGCACTGACGCTTTCCAGAGCCGAGCCGCCGCGCAGCTTCGCGCGCGGCTGCAGGAGCGCGTTGTAGATCTGCCAAGGGTCGGCGCCCCTGGTCAGCTTGAGGACCGCCTGGATCAGCGCGTGCTTGACCGGATCGAGATGCCAATCCGGCACGCGCTGACCACGGTTGCCCAGGTTCAGCGCCAGCAGGTTGCCGGCCTTGATCTCGTAGCTGATCCACCGGCGGGACTTGCCCGCCATCTTCGCGTACTCGGCGACTGGCAGGTTGTGTGGTGCCTCGAAGACATCGACCAGTTCCATCCGCTGGCGCTGTATGTCGGACAGCGGTTCCTCCATGACGGAACGCGGCAACGGCACTGCGGGCAGCCGATGCGTCTCGGCTGACACCAGTGGCATCGCGTCTCCCGGCCTGGTCACGATCAGGAGCGGCGCCGACGCGGCCGCTGGTTTGGGTGGCGCACTCGCGGCTTCCTCATCCGAGAGGACGGGCACGCCCTCCAAATGAATGGTGAGCGGCATGCTCGCTGCCTCGACCATGTTCTGCTCGAAGAGATCGAGCCGGTCGGCCCAATCCTGCATCATCCGCCGCCGCTGCTCGACGTACTCGGCGTGGTTGTAGGTGGCACTGACCTTGTTGGGATCGACGTGCGAGAGTTGCGCGTCCACCCACACCTTCGGGTAGCCGATCTCGTTGAGCGCGGTGGACATCGTGCCCCGGATGCCGTGCCCGGTCAGCAGGTCGCGATAGCCCATGCGCTTGAGCGCGCCGTTGAGCGTGTTCTCGCTCATGCGCTTCTTCAACTCGCTGTCGTGGCGGAACAGATAGTGCTGGGCCGGTTTGAGCTGTTCGAGCAGGTGCCGGACGATCTCGATGGCCTGCACCGACAGCGGCACGATGTAGGGTGGAATGTCCTTGGGCAACTGGCGCTTCCTGCGCATGTCCACCTGGAGCTGCTTCACGACCTCGGGCGGGATGATCCAGAGGCCCCGATCGAGGTCGAACTGATCCGGCGTCGCCAGGCGCAGCTCGCCCGTGCGCACGCCGGTGAATAGCAGCAGCCGCAGACCGAGCTGGGTCTGCAGCCGGCCACGATACTTGCGCAGGCGCTGCAACAGCTTCGGCAACTCGGCCATGCGCAGGAACGGGTTGTGGTTCACCGGGGGCAGCGGCAGCGCCACCACGTCGAGGTCGGAAGCCGGGTTCTGCTCCAGGCCCGGCACGACCACCAGCGCGTAGCGGAACATCTGGTTGAACCACGTCCTGACTTTCTCGGCGACGGAGAGCGCCTTGCGCCGCTCGATCCTGGCGATCACTTCCAGCAGGTCAGGGCGTTTGATGTCGTAGATCGAGCGCTTGCCCAGCAAGGGCAGCACATCCTTGGCGAAGACGCGAGGGAGGATCGAGAGGGTGGTCTGCCGGCCCTTCTTGAGGCCGCGTTCGCGGTGGGCAAGCCACTTCTTGTAGATCGCCTCGAAGGTGTTTTCACCGGCGAGTTTGACCGCGGCGCGCTTTTGCTTGCGGTGAAGGCGCGGGTTGATGTCCTTGGCCACCAAGGCGCGCGCCTCGTCACGCAGGGCGCGTGCCTCACGAAGGGACACCTCGGGATAGGTGCCCAGCGACATGCGCTTGGGCTCCTTCATCCAGTAGTAACGGAAGTGCCAGCTCTTGCTGCCCGTGGCCGTCACGGCCAGGGAGAGACCATCGATGTCTGGAAGTGTGTAGGCCTTGCCGGTGGCTTTGGCTTGGCGGACCACCAAGTCTGAGAGTGCCATGCTCTAGCTCCTGAACATGAGTCAGGAACCAGATGCTTAACCCATCGACCTCAGCGCCCTAGCAACAATCCGGAAGCCGTCGTGCCCGCAAAAATGGACACAAAAATGGACATAAACGTCGTGGCTTCAGGTGGATTTCCGTGGAGCCCACTGGAACATCGAGGTGTCGAAAACTCAACCAGAATCAACGACTTACGATGCCTCTTGGACTTCCTCAGAATTCCCTGGAACGATGCAGTGGAGCGGGTGAAGGGAATCGAACCCTCGTATGAAGCTTGGGAAGCTGCCGTTCTACCATTGAACTACACCCGCTCGGGTGTCGTGCCGCGGCGCAGGGCCAGGGCAGAGCCGACGATTATAGCGCGCCTTTTTTCCGATTCCAGGGGGATTTTCATGCTGGCCGGCGGCCACGCCCGCGCCCCCGCCCTAAATGCGTCCCCAATTTAGTCCATCCGGCCGACGCCGCCCCGCCACACCTGCCACTACAATTCGGGGCTATGAATACGAACAACCCCGCGGACAAGCCCGCGACGCCCCCCGTGAACAACCCCGACACGACCGCCGGCTCTGCCGCGCCCGACGCTACGCAGGCCCCCGTTTCCCCGGAAACGCAGGCCGCGCTGGCCAGCACCGCCCACGCCCCGAACAGCCCGGGCGCCACGCACATCCGCAGCTTCGTGCATCGCCGCGGCCACATTACCCAGGGCCAGTTGGCCGCGCTGGAGCGCCTGATGGGCCAATGGTCCATTCCGTACGCCCCCCGCCGCCTGGACCCCGCCGCCGCATTCGGGCGGCAGGCGCCGACGGTGCTGGAGATCGGCTTCGGCATGGGCGAGACCACCGAGAAGATCGCGCTGGCCCGTCCTGACGACAACTTCCTGGGCGTCGAAGTGTTCAACGCCGGCGTCGGCTCGCTGCTGCGCCGCATTGAAGATTCCAGCATCCCGAACCTGCGCATCATCCAGCACGACGCCGTGGAAGTCGTGCGCGACATGATTGCTCCGGATTCGCTGGCCGGCGTGCATGTGTACTTCCCGGACCCGTGGCCCAAGAAGCGCCATCACAAGCGCCGCCTGCTGCAGCCCGCGTTCGTGTCGCTGCTGGCCAGCCGCATCGCGCCGGGCGGCTACATCCATTGCGCCACCGACTGGGAAGACTACGCGGTGCAAATGCTGGAAGTGCTTAGCGGCGAACCGTTGCTGGCCAACACGGCGGACGGCTATGCGCCCCGCCCCGATTACCGCCCCCTGACCAAATTCGAGAACCGCGGCCTGCGTCTGGGCCACGGCGTCTGGGACCTGATCTTCAAGCGAGTCGCCTGATGCTCTATCCGCCAATCGAACCCTACCGCCACGGCATCCTGGATACCGGTGACGGCCACCAGATCTATTGGGAAATGTCGGGCAACCCGAACGGCAAGCCCGCCGTCTTCCTGCATGGCGGCCCCGGCAGCGGTTGTTCGCCCGTGCATCGCCAGCTGTTCGACCCGCAGCGCTACAACGTGCTGCTGTTCGATCAGCGCGGTTGCGGCCGTTCCAAGCCGCACGCCAGCCTGGACAACAACACGACCTGGCACCTGGTGTCCGACATCGAGCGCCTGCGCACCGAGATCATGGGCGCGGAAAAGTGGCTGGTGTTCGGCGGGTCTTGGGGATCGACCTTGGCACTGGCTTATGCCGAGACGCACCCGTCTCACGTCAGCGAACTGGTGGTGCGCGGCATCTTCGGCCTGCGCCGCGCGGAAATCCAGTGGTTCTATCAGGAAGGCGCGTCGTGGCTGTTCCCGGACCGCTGGGAAGAGTATCTGGCGCCCATCCCCGAAGCCGAACGCGGCGACCTGGTGGCGGCGTACCACAAGCGCTTGACCGGCGACGATGCCGCCGAGCAACTGCGTGCCGCCAAGGCATGGAGCAAGTGGGAAGACAGCACGATCACGCTGCTGCCCAGTCCGCGCCACCAGCAAAGCCACGCGGCCGACCGTGCTGCGCTGGCCTTTGCCCGCATCGAGAACCACTATTTCGTGAATGCCGGCTTCATGGAAGAAGGCCAGTTGATCCGCGACGCCCACAAGCTGCGCGGCATCCCCGGCACCATCGTGCAGGGCCGCTACGACGTCTGCACGCCCGCGCGCACCGCCTGGGACCTGCACCGCGCCTGGCCGGAGGCCGAATTCCATCTGGTGCCCGACGCCGGCCACGCCTTCGACGAGCCCGGCACCCTGGCGCGCCTGATCGCCGCCACCGACACCTACGCGAAACAGTGAGGAGACCCGATATGCACATCACCCTGAATGGCGACGCGCGGGAGTTCCCGCTGAACACTACCGTCATCGAACTGCTGCAGACGCTGGGCTACGCCGGCAAGCGCGTGGCGGTGGAGCGCAATGGCGAGATCGTGCCCAAGAGCCAGCACGAGCAGACCACGCTGACCGACGGCGACCAGATCGAGATCGTCGTGGCGGTGGGCGGAGGCTGATCCTCCGGTTTGTCTGCGCCGCATTTATTGCGCCGCAAACGGGCATTATCAAGACGAAGGGCCGCTGGATCAGCGGCCCTTTGCTTATGCATTTTCCATCAGGTTCTGACGCATGGCACCATGCGCCCGATGGGGTTTGCGCCTGCCGCGCTACGCGGCCTGCAAACTGACGAGCATTCTTGCGTAGTCTGCCAAGGATCTAGCAACCTGTTACACGTTAACCCCTCGTCTCGCGGCGAGTCTGCGAGTAATAATCGTTGCTGCTGGCGTCGTTACGTTGTCGTGCTGTTGTTCTAGCGTTGCACATCGCCCCACGGGGCAAGGAGGCATCATGAACACCGCGGTCATCATCAATCTTCTCATCCAGCTTGTCGCTGGCGCAGCCGGTGGCAATGGACTGGGGAAAATGCTCCAGCAGTTCAATCTCGGCCCGCTCGGCAACACCATCGCAGGGGCCATCGGCGGCCTGGCGGGCGGTTCGTGGCTGGCGCCCATGATCACCGCCGGCGCGGGAGCGGCGGCAACGGCAGGCAATACCGGACTGGATCTTTCAGCGATTGCCGGTGACGTGGTGGGCGGCGGCGTCGGTGGCGCCGTGCTCACCTTGATCGTCGGGATCGTGCGCAAGATGCTTGTGGGCCGCGCGCCCTGAAAGCACTACTCGTTTTCTCACCGCAACATAGATAAAGGAAACACTATGGGTCTGCTCAATTTCATCAAGGACGTTGGGGAAAAGCTCTTCGGCGCCAGCGAGGCCAAGGCCGCGACGGCAGACGAGTTGAAGAAAGAGCTGGATAAGCACGGCCTGAACGCGGACGGCCTGCAAATCACGGTGGACGGCGACAAGGTCACGGTGGCGGGCGAAGCCCTCAGCACCGAAGCGGCCGAGAAGATATCCCTGGCGCTGGGCAACACCGTCGGCGTGGCCGCGGTGGACAATCAGTTGAAGGTGAAGCAGGCCACGCCTGAGGCCAAGATGTACACGGTGCAAAAGGGCGACAACCTGTGGAAGATCGCCGAGGCGCAATACGGCAAGGGCCAGGGCGCCAAGAACTCGCTGATCTTCGAAGCCAACAAGCCCATGCTGACCAGCCCCGACAAGATCTACCCGGGCCAAGTGCTGCGCATCCCGCCCTTGGCGTAAGCCGCAACGAGAATCCAACAACCCGGAGAACACCCATGCGTTTTCCGGCTTGTGTCGCGGCGAGGCGCCCCCTGCCTGCCGCGATTGCTTGGCCAGACGCAACGTCTGGCCATTTTTTTGGCCGACAGACAGCCCAATAAAAAATGCCCCGTAAGGGGCATTCATCCACACGCCGTAAGAAGGCTCTTTTCCCCGCCGGGCCGCCCCAAAGGGAAAAAAGCCCCCTTGGGGGGCAGGAAGCGCACGCAGTGCGCGCACCGTGGGGGCATCACTTCATGCCGAAACGTCCAAGGCCCTTCATGCCGCCCATGGCGCGCATCATCTTGGCCATGCCGCCCTTCTTCATCTGCTTCATCATGCCCTGCATCTGTTCGAACTGGGCCAGCAGGCGGTTGACCTCTTGCACCGGCACGCCCGAGCCCGTTGCAATGCGGCGCTTGCGCGAGGCCTTGATCAGTTCGGGCTTGGCGCGTTCGGCCGCCGTCATGGAATTCAGGATGCCTTCCGTGCGACGCAGCTGCTTTTCGGCCTGGCCGCCCTGCAGCTGACCCGCGGCCTGCTGGAACTGCGCCGGCAGCTTTTCAAGCAGCGACCCCATGTCGCCCAGTTTCTTCACTTGGCCGAGCTGGTCGCGGAAGTCGTTCAGGTCGAACTTGTTGCCCGACTTGATCTTCGCCGCCAGCTTTTGGGCCTCGGCGATATCGATGTTCTTCTGCGCCTGTTCGACGAGCGAGACGATGTCGCCCATGCCCAGCACGCGCTGCGCCATGCGGTCGGGGTAGAAGGGCTCAAGGCCGTCCAGCTTTTCCGACACGCCGACGAACTTCAGGGGCTTGCCGGTGACGTGGCGCACCGACAGGGCCGCGCCGCCGCGGGCGTCGCCATCCAGCTTGGTCAGCACCACGCCGGTCAACGGCAGCGCGTCGGCAAAGGCGCGCGCGGTGTTGACCGCGTCCTGGCCCTGCATGGCGTCCACCACGAACAGCGTTTCAACCGGTTTGACCAGGTCATGCAAGGCGCGGATTTCGCGCATCATGGCCTCGTCGATGCCCAGGCGGCCGGCCGTGTCCAGGATCAGGACGTCGTAGTGATGGCGCTTGGCATGGTCCACCGCGCCGCGCGCGATGTCTTCGGGCTTCTGGCTGGGATCGGACGGCAGGAAATCCACGCCGACCTGCGCCGCCACGCTCTTCAACTGGTCGATAGCCGCGGGACGATAGACGTCGGCGGAGACCACCAGCACTTTCTTCTTGCCGGTCTTGCGGCCGTGCTGCGTGTGCTGGCCTTCGGACAGCCAGCGGGCCAGCTTGCCGGTGGTGGTGGTTTTACCGGCGCCTTGCAAGCCGGCCATCAGGATGACGGCGGGCGGCTGCACGGCCAGCGACAATTCATTGGAATCGGCGCCCAGGTCGCCGCCCATCAAGGCGGTCAGTTCCTTGTGGACGACGCCCACCAGGGCCTGGCCCGGGCTGAGGCTGCCGGCGACCTCTTCGCCCAGCGCCTTGTCCTTCACGCGGGCGATGAATTCACGCACGACGGGCAGCGCCACGTCGGCTTCCAGCAGCGCCATGCGCACTTCGCGCAGCATCTCCTGGGTGTTGGCCTCGGTCAGGCGGGCTTCACCGCGCAGCGTCTTGACGACGCGCGATAGGCGTGTAGTTAGGTTATCGAGCATGAGAGGCGTTTCCGCTTAAACTAGTTGATTGAACGGTGGCCGCAGGCGCGGATTCTGCGCTTTCGGGTGACATGCACCCCAAGGCCCCATCCAGACAACGGTTTCTATGTCACTAGGCATTGTATTTCACACAGCGGCTGCCTTGGCGTACGCAGTGCTAGGAGGGTCACTTTGGATCCGACTGGCCGGCGCCGGGGAAGTGGAAAAGACGGGCAGAATCGCCCGTCTGTGCCTGCTGGGGGCCCTGGTTCTCCATGGAATCGGCCTGCAACAAGCGATGCTGGGCGCCCAGCATCTGTTCATTGGGTGGGCACTTGCCCTGTCGGCAGCCATCTGGCTGGGCATGGTGGTGTTTTGGCTGGAAAGCCTGCTGGTGCGCATCGACGGCCTGCAATTGCTGCTTTTGCCCGCCGCCGCCATCGCCAGCGCCCTGGCCGCGCTGTTCCCGCAGGGGCAATTCGTGCCCCACGCCGACGACGCCTGGCTGCGCGTCCACCTGTTGATCGCCCTGGCCGCCTACGGCCTAATCACCATCGCCGCCCTGCACGCCATGATGATGGCCCTGCTTGACCGCCACCTGCACCGCCCGCTGGACGCGCCCACCGAACGCAGCATCATCGGCCGCGTGCTGGACTCCCAGCCGCCGCTGCTGGTGCAGGAACAGCTGCTGTTCCGTATCATCTGGATCGGTTTCATCGTGCTGACCCTGGCCGTGGGATCCGGGTCGGTCGCGTCCATGAAGCTGACCGGCAAGATCCTGCCCTTTGACCACAAGACCGTCTTCACCCTGCTGTCCTGGCTGACGTTCGGCGTGCTGCTGGCGGGCCGCCACATCTGGGGCTGGCGCGGCCGCGTGGCCCTGCGCTGGACGTTGACGGGCTTTGGATTCCTGATTTTGGCGTACACCGGCAGCCGGTTCGTGCTGGAAATGATTTTGCATCGAGGCTGACGTGGGCAAGTTGCTGTTTTGGGTGGTTCTGATCATTGCGGTGCTGTTCGTGGCCCGCATCGCCGCCCGCATGGCGGCGGCAAAACAGGCGGGCGCGCAGAACACGGCCCGCCGCAGCCAACCTGCGCCCACCGCGCCAGAGTCCATGGTGCGCTGCGCGCACTGCGGCATCCACCTGCCGCGCTCCGAGGCCGTCCTGCAGAACGGGCTGACATGGTGCAGCACGGAACACGCCAGGCTGGGGCCTGCCAGGAAGTAGCTGACGCGACGGAAATCGCGCGCTGACGCTCCACATGCCTTCTATCGGGTACCGCGCCCGCCCCGCCTCTCATCGCGCGCATTGGGCCACGCAAGCGCTGATTTGGGAGGCTGCGGCGACCACGGCATAATGCCTGTTGGATTCACCACGCATGCTCTCTCCCATGGCTCTGCTTCTGGATCGACATGGCTGGCTGGCGCCGGCCCCGGGTGTCACCCTTCTGCCTTCGCCCAACCGCGACGCGCGCCCCCCCGGCGCGCAGGTCTCGCTCTTGGTGCTGCACAACATCAGCCTGCCGCCCGGCCAGTTCGGCGGCTCCGAGGTTGCCGGGCTGTTCCTGAATACGCTGGACCATGCCTCGCACCCCTGGCTGGAACGCCTGCGCGGCTTGCGCGTGTCAGCCCACTTCTTCATCCGCCGCGACGGGCGCATCATCCAGTTCGTGTCTACCGAGCAGCGCGCCTGGCACGCCGGCGTGTCGCGCTTTGGCGGACGTGAACGCTGCAACGACTTTTCCATCGGCATCGAACTGGAGGGCACCGACACGCTGCCCTACGCCGACGAACAGTACGTGGCGCTGCGCAAGCTGACGCCCGTGCTACGCACGCGCTATCCCCTGGCCGCCGCCCGGGGCCATGAACACATCGCTCCGGGCCGCAAGACCGATCCGGGGCCCGCATTCAACTGGACGCGCTTTTCGCGCGACAGCGGCTTTGCGCGGCGGCAATTGCCGCCCGCCTGACACAACTCAAGGACTGGATATGTTGAAGATCTGGGGACGCCTGACATCCGTCAACGTGCAGAAAGTAATGCTGGCCGTGCGCGAGCTGGCGCTGCCGCACACCTTCATCCAGGCCGGCGGGCCGTTCGGCGTGGTGGACACGCCGGAATTCGCCAAGCTGAATCCCAACCGCACCGTGCCCGTCATCGATGACGGCGGCTTCGTGCTGTGGGAATACAACGCCATAGTCCCCTATATGGCCGCGCGCTATTGCGTGGGCACCCTGTGGCCTGAAGACGCGTGCATGCGCGCGGACGCCGACCGCTGGATGGATTGGCAGACGACGGAATGGCAGGGCGCGATGGCGCCGGCCTTCCTGGGCCTGATCCGCACGCCGGAAGACAAGCGCGACCGCGCCGCCATCGAAAACTCGGTCACGCGGTCCAACGCCCGCGCACTGATCCTGGACCACGCCTTGCAAGGCCGCGAATTCATCGCCGGCCGCCATCTGACCATCGGCGACATCGCGCTGGTCACGTCCGCGCACCGCTGGCTGGCCCTGCCGATCGAACGCCCGGACACCCCGGCGCTATCGGCCTGGTACCGCCGCGTCATGATGCGCCCCGCCCCGCAGGGCGTGCTGACGCTGCCGCTGGAATAGACGCGCAAGGGGGCAGACGCCCCCTTCAACCGCGCTCCACCTTCCACCCCATCTCCGCGGAGATCTCCGCCGCGGCGCCCTGCACCACCGCGACCATGTCGTGCATGCGCTCCAGCGACATGTACGGCACGGTGCTGGACACGCTGATGGCCGCCACGATGCCGCTGGACGCGTCGCGCACGGGCGCGGCCACGCAGCGGATCGAGGGCTCGTTGTCTTCCAGGTCGAACGCATAGCCATGCGCCGCGTATTCGCGCATGCGGTCGCGAAACGCTTCCCAGCTCTGCTGCCCGCCCGGCGCGCGCGACGAGATCGGCGCGCCGATGCGGTGCAGCGCCTTCCATTGCGGTTCTTCGGTGTCCAGCAGCAGCGCCTTGCCCACGCCCGTGGCGGCAAGCGGCATGCGGTGGCCCACCCGCGACCGCATCTCAAGCCCCTTCTTGCCGGGGATCTTTTCCAGATACAGCACTTCGTCGTTGTCGCGCACCGCCAAGTGGATCGTGTCGCCCGTCAGTTCGGCCAGGCTGTCCAGATACGGACGCGCCAGTGTGGCCATCGGAAACGCCTCGCGCGCCTGGAACCCCAGTTCGATCAGCTTCGGACCCAACACATAGCCCACCCCCGGCAGGGCACGCAGATAGCGCTCCTGCACCAGGCAACTGGCCAGCCGGTGCGTGGTGCTGCGCGCCACCCCGATACGGGCGCAGATCTCTTTCAAGTCGCGCGCGCCATCGGCAACGGCCTGCACCACGGCCAGGCCCCGCATCAGGGTCTGCGTGCCGGCCGGCGCGGCGCCATCGGGGTCCAGCGAGGGGGAGCGTGAGGAAGTCAGGGCGGTAGCAGTCATGAAACGTCGGAAAGGCGGGGATACGTGGCAGGGAGTGCGCCCGCTGAACCGCAGACATTCCCTGTATGTGGGATTTAATTCTATATTTTGAGATTTTTCAAGCGCTGATCTAGAATTTTTCGCAATGCGCGCCGTCTGCGTTCTTGCAACGGGCGCGTCCGACAACAAGGTCCGCAACGCCCGCCACCCACCGCGCCCTGCCCGCGTGGCTACGGCGCCCGGCATTGCGGCCAGAGACGAGACAGATCAGATGACTACCGGATCGCCCGCCCGCGCGGCGCTTATCGCGCTGGACTGGGGCACCTCATCGTTGCGCGCGTACCGCCTGGACGCCCGGGGCAACACCCTGGACACCCGCCATCTTCCGTGGGGCATCATGCGCCTGCCGCAGCCCTTGCAGGACGGCGCTGCCAGCACCGCGCTGTCCGGCTTCGACCTGGCGTTCGAACAAGCTTGCGGCGACTGGCTGCGCGCCGAACCGGCGCTGCCGGTGATCGCCTGCGGCATGGTCGGCAGCGCGCAAGGCTGGAAAGAAGCCGCCTATCTGGACGTGCCCGTCGACCTGGAACGCATCGGCACGCTGCTCACGAAAGTCGAACGCGGCGCCGCGACGCCGGTGCATATCGTGCCCGGCCTGATCCAGCGTCACGGTCTGCCCAACGTCATGCGCGGCGAAGAAACGCAGGTCTTCGGCGTGATGTTCGAGCAGGCCCGCACTTCTGACCCGCATCCGGCCGACAGCGTTCTGATCGGCCTGCCCGGCACGCACTCAAAATGGGTCAATGCCCGCCGTGGCCGCGTTACGCATTTCGACACTTTCATGACCGGCGAGGTCTACGCCGCGCTGCGCGGCCACACGATCCTGGGCCGCACCATGAGCGAAGCGCCCGCCGCCGACATGGCCGCATTCGAGCGCGGCGTGAAAGTGGCTGGCGCCCCCGCGGGACGTGCGGGCGTGCTCTCCACCATCTTCAGCACCCGCGCGCTCGGCCTGACCGGCGAACTGCCATCCGCCTCGCAAGCCGACTACCTGTCGGGCCTGTTGATCGGCCACGAAGTCGCCGCGCTTGCCGAGATGCTGCGCCAGCAAGGCGAGCCGCCCCGCATCGTGCTTTGCGGCGAACCCGCCCTGTGCCAGCGCTACATCCTGGCCATGCAGCACTACGGCCTGGGCACGCCTGAACAAGCGCAGAACGCCACCGAGCGCGGCCTGTGGCATCTGGCCGTCTGTGCCGGCCTGGTCGCGGCAGAAACCCCTTCTTCGGCATCCGTCTAGGAACCCAACATGAACCACCCTGGTCTGCAAACCGCCATGGCCCACTGCGGCCTGATCGCCATCCTGCGCGGCATCAAGCCCGCCGAAGCCGAGGCCGTCGGCAACGCGCTCTACGACGCGGGCTTTCGCCTGATCGAAGTGCCGCTGAATTCGCCGGACCCGCTGGCCAGCATCCGCGCGATGCGCGCGGCGCTGCCCACCGATTGCCTGATCGGCGCCGGCACCGTGCTGAACCCCGACGACTGCGCGCGCGTCCAGGATGCGGGCGGCGAACTCATCGTCATGCCGCACAGCGACGCCGCGGTGATCCGCGCTGCCAAGCAGCTGGGCATGGCGTCCTGCCCCGGCGTCGCCACGCCTACGGAAGCCTTCGCCGCGCTGGCCGCCGGCGCCGACGTGCTGAAGATGTTCCCCGCCGAACAGCTGGGCCCCGTCGTGCTGAAAGCCTGGCGCGCCGTGATGCGCCCGCCCATCGCGCTGGTGCCCGTCGGCGGCATCACGCCCGACAACCTTTCCGTTTATGCCCAGGCGGGCGCCAGCGGCTTCGGCCTGGGCTCCGCCTTGTACAAACCCGGCCTGTCGGCCACCGAAGTCGGCCAGAACGCCCGCGCATTCATCGCGGCCTGGCAACGCGCCTATCCCGTCCAGGAGACCCAAGCATGAAGATCACCAAGCTCACTACCTACATCGTGCCGCCCCGGTGGTGCTTCCTGAAAATCGAAACCGACGAAGGCATCGTCGGCTGGGGCGAGCCCGTCGTCGAAGGCCGCGCCCACTCGGTGGCTGCCGCCGTTGAAGAATTGTCCGACTACCTGATCGGCAAAGACCCGCGCAACATCGAAGACCACTGGACGGTCCTGTACCGTGGCGGCTTCTACCGCGGCGGCGCCATCCACATGAGCGCGCTGGCGGGCATCGACCAGGCGCTGTGGGACATCAAAGGCAAGCACCTGGGCGTGCCGGTGTCGCAACTGCTGGGCGGCAACGTGCGCGACCGCATCCGCGTGTACTCGTGGATCGGCGGCGACCGGCCGGCCGACACGGCCGCCGCCGCCAAGAGCGCGGTAGACCGCGGATTTACCGCCGTGAAGATGAACGGCACCGAAGAACTGCAATACATCGATTCGTTCGACAAGGTCGAAAAGTGCCTCGCGAACGTGGCCGCCGTGCGCGACGCCGTGGGACCCAACGTGGGCATCGGCGTGGACTTCCACGGCCGCGTGCACAAGCCCATGGCCAAGGTGCTGATGAAAGAGCTCGACCCGTTCAAGCTGATGTTCATCGAAGAGCCCGTGCTGAGCGAACACTACGAGGCCCTGAAGGAGCTGGCCCCGCTGACGTCCACCCCGATCGCGCTGGGCGAACGCCTGTTCTCGCGCTGGGACTTCAAGCGCGTGCTGTCCGAAGGCTACGTGGACATCATCCAGCCCGACCCCTCGCATGCCGGCGGCATCACCGAAACCCGCAAGATCGCCGCCATGGCCGAAGCCTATGACGTGGCGCTGGCACTGCACTGCCCGCTGGGCCCGATCGCGCTGGCCACCTGCCTGCAGATCGACGCCGGCTGCTACAACGCGTTCATCCAGGAACAGAGCCTGGGCATCCACTACAACGCCGCCAACGACCTGCTGGACTACGTCAGCAACCGCGAGGTGTTCGCGTACGAAGACGGCATGGTCACGATTCCCCAAGGCCCAGGCCTGGGCATCGAGGTCAACGAGGAATACGTGAAGGAACGCGCCGCCGTGGGCCACCGCTGGCGCAACCCGATCTGGCGCCATGCCGACGGCAGCTTCGCCGAGTGGTAATCGGATAAAAGAGAGAGGAGACAACCTTGTCCACCGCCACCCACGCGGGCCTGCAAAGCGCCCAGCGGCCTACCCGCAGCCGCTACCTCATCATGGTGATGCTGTTCATCACCGTCGTCATCAACTACCTGGACCGCAGCAACCTGTCCATCGCCGCGCCCGCCCTCAAGGACGAGTTCGGCCTGGATACGGTGCATGAAGGCTTGATCCTGTCCGCCTTCGGCTGGACCTACGCCGCCATGCAGATTCCCGGCGGCTGGCTGGTGGACCGCGTCTCGCCCCGCGTGCTGTACGCCGCGGCGCTGATCCTGTGGTCGGCCGCCACCTTCTTCATGGGATTCGCCGGCAGCTTCGTCATCCTGTTCGTGCTGCGCCTGGCCGTCGGTGCGCTGGAAGCGCCCGCCTACCCGATCAACAACCGCGTCGTCACCACCTGGTTCCCGGAAAAGGAACGCGCCACCGCCATCGGCTTCTACACGTCGGGCCAGTTCGTCGGCCTGGCGTTCCTGACGCCCGTGCTGGCCTGGCTGCAGCACCACTACGGCTGGCACATGGTGTTTGTCAGCACCGGCCTGCTGGGCATCGTCTGGGGCGTGCTGTGGTACCTGATTTACCGCGAACCGCGCCAGTTCAAGGGCGCCAACGCGGCCGAGCTTGAACTGATCCAGAAGGGCGGCGGCGTCATCGACCTGGACCGCAACGCCCGCGCCAAGAAGGCGCCGTTCGACTGGAACGACCTGGCCCTGGTGATGACCAAGCGCAAGCTTTGGGGCGTGTATCTGGGCCAGTTCTGCCTGACGTCCACGCTGTGGTTCTTCCTGACGTGGTTTCCCACCTATCTGGTGAAGTACCGCGGCATGGATTTCATCAAGTCGGGATTCCTGGCGTCGGTGCCTTTCCTGGCCGCCTTTGTCGGCGTGCTGTGCTCGGGCGTGCTGTCCGACTTCCTGATCCGGCGCGGCGCCACCGTGGGCCTGGCGCGCAAGCTGCCCATCATCCTGGGCCTCTTGATCTCGACGTCGATGATCGGCGCCAACTTCACCGATTCCACGCCGTGGGTGATCTTTTTCTTGGCTGTCGCCTTCTTCGGCAATGGACTGGCATCGATCACATGGTCGCTGGTGTCGACGCTGGCGCCCGTGCGGCTGTTGGGGCTGACCGGCGGCGTGTTCAACTTCGTGGGCAATCTGTCGTCGATCTGCACGCCGATCGTGATCGGCTTCCTGGTGTCCAAAGACAGCTTCGCGCCGGCCATTGTGTACGTATCGTCCCTGGCCTTGCTGGGCGCGCTGTCGTACATCCTGCTGGTGGGGAAAGTGGAGCGGATCGAGGCGTGACCACGGTCTGCGGGCTTGCCCCCTGATTACGGTCGGGATAGAAAGGGCGTCCAGACGGACGCCCTTTTTTTGCAGCATGCGCCGCCAGGGCGCCCGCCTAATGAGGCGTGGCCTGGGCCGGCCGGAACCGCTTGAAGTCCCAATGCCTTCCGGGTGCGGCGTCGAGCAATTGGCGCGTGTATTCATCCTGCGGCCGAGTCAGCACGTCGGCCGCTTGCCCCGCCTCGACGATCTGCCCGAACTTCATCACAACAATGGAGTTGCAGATCTGTGCGGCCACGCGCAGATCGTGGGTGATGAACAGCACGGCCGTATCGGTGCGGGTGCGAATGTCTTCGATCAGTTCCAGTACCTGCGCCTGCACCGACACGTCCAGCGCCGACACCGCCTCATCGGCAATCAGGATATCTGGCCGCAAGGCCAAGGCGCGCGCAATGCAGATGCGCTGGCGCTGGCCACCCGAGAACTGATGCGGGTAGCGCTCCATGGTGTCAGCGCCCAATCCGACGATATCCAGCAGTTCCACGGCGCGCGCGCGGGCTTCCGCTTCCGGCACGCCGAAATTGCGCATGCCCTCGACGATGGAGTCACCCACGCGGATACGCGCGTTCAATGAGCGGTACGGATCCTGGAACACCACCTGGATCCGCTTGCGCACCGGATGGAATTCGCGCTTGGTCGCCGTGGCGATTTCGGCACCGTCCAGGCGCACGCTACCGGCGCTGGGGTCGATCAGGCGCGCAATGCAGCGAGCCAGGGTGGACTTGCCCGACCCGGACTCGCCCACGATGCCCACGATCTCCTTCTTGCGCAGCGTGAAGCTGACATCGCGCACCGCGTGCACCGTGCGTTTGGCCTTGAAGAAGCCGCGTTCGGCGTAGGTCTTCTCCAGGCCGTCCACAATCAGCACAGGCTCCCCCTCGGGAGCTTGCCGCGCCTGCGGCGCCAGGCCGGGAACGGAGGAAACGAGCATGCGGGTGTAAGCCTCTTTCGGGCGCGCCAGGATATCTTCACGCGCCCCTACCTCCACCAGCCGCCCGCGGTTCATCACCGCGATGCGGTCGGCGATCTCGGCCACGACGCCGAAATCGTGCGTGATGAACAGCACCGCCGTGTTGTGCGACCGCTGCAGTTCCAGGATCAACGCCAGAATCTGCTTTTGGGTCGTGACGTCCAGGGCGGTGGTGGGCTCGTCGGCGATGAGCAGCTTGGGATTCAGGATCAACGCCATGCAGATGACGATGCGCTGGCGCTGCCCGCCCGACAGCTGGTGCGGGTACGACTGATAGATGCGCTCCACGTCCGGCAGGCGCACCGATTCCAGCATGTCCAGGATCTTGCGCTTGCGGGCGGCGGCATCCATGGCGCTATGGGTGCGCAGCACCTCATCGATCTGCCAGCCCACGGTACGCACCGGATTCAGCGCCGTCATGGGTTCCTGGAAGACCATGGACATCCGGGTGGCACGCAGTTCGCGCAGGCGCTCTGGCGAACACGCGAGCACGTCTTCGCCATCCAGCAGGATGCGGCCGGCGGCCGGCCGTAGCGCATCGGGCGCCAACAACCCCATCACCGAAAAGGAGGTGACGGATTTGCCTGAGCCAGACTCGCCCACCACGCACAAGGTTTCGCCGGCGTGGATGTCGAAGCTGATGCCCTCCACGACAGAACGCTCCTCGTCCCCGGGCGCCCCCACCAGCTGCACGGTCAGGTTCTGCACTTGCAGCACGGGCATTGTGGAATCGGTCATCTCAAATCCTCCGGGCCATCTTCGGATCCAGCGCGTCGCGCATGGCGTCGCCCAGCATGTTCACGCTGAGTACGGTCAAGGCCAGGAACAGCCCCGGCAGCAGAATCAGCCCCGGTTTGATCTGGAAGTACATCCGCCCCTCGGCGATGACGTTGCCCCACGAGGGAAACTCGGGCGGCATGCCCACGCCCAGAAAGCTCATGACCGCCTCTGACAGCATGGCAGACGCAAAAATGAACGTGCCCTGCACGATCAGCGGCGCCAGCGTATTGGGCACCAGATGACGCATCATCAAGGTATGCGTGGGCGTACCCAGCGAGATCGCGGCCTCCACATAAGGCTCGTCGCGCAGGCTCAGGATCAGGCCACGCACCAGGCGCACCACCCGTGGAAACTCCGGCACGGCGATGGCGATCAACACCGTCAGCATGCTTGCGCCGGTCACGGCAACCAGGGCAATGGCCAGCAGGATGCTGGGCACGGACATGATCCCGTCCATGATCCGCATGATGACCATGTCCGCCGCCCGAAAATAGCCCGCGATCACGCCCAGCACCAGGCCGGGAACCAGTGCCGCCACGGCGGTGCCGGCCCCGATCATCAGCGACACTCGCGCGCCGTGGACAACGCGCGACAGCACGTCACGGCCATAGGCGTCCGTTCCGAACCAATGTTCGGCCGAAAATCCCTTCAGCCGCTGCATCGGATTGATGGCCATGGGGTCGGCCAGACCCAGCAGATTGGCCGAGATGGCCGCCAGGACGATGACGGCGAGCATCACGAGGGCGGCCATGACTGGCCAGGAGGACAGCGTACGAACCAGCGCCGAACGCGGACGTCTGCGCAGGAGGGGCGCAGCCGCGACCGCCCCCGTGATGGAGTGTATAGAGGAAGACATGCGGATTCCTTCAATAGCGGATGCGCGGGTCGAACACCGAGTACAGGACGTCGATGGTCAGGTTCACGCCGATATAGACCAGCGAGAACAGCAGGATCAGGCCCTGAATCAACGGATAGTCGCGGGCCAGCACGGACTCGACCACCAGCCGGCCCAAGCCTGGGAGGTTGAACACCGATTCCGTGACGACGACGCCGCTGATCAGCAACGCGATGCTGACGCCGATCACGGTGATGATGGGCACGGCCGCGTTGCGCAGCGCGTGCGCCATCATCACGGCGCGCTCGGTGATGCCCTTGGCGCGGGCGGTGCGGATGAAGTCTTCGCCCATTACCTCCAGCACGCTGCTGCGGGCGATGCGCGCGATCAGTGCAACGAAACCCGTGCTGAGCGCGATCGTGGGCAACAGCAGGTGCATGCCGAAGGCCAGCAATCCCGCCGACGGCGACTTGTACCCCTGCACGGGCAGCCAGCCCAGCGTCATCGCGAACAGCAAGATCAATGCGTAGCCCGTGACGAAGATCGGCACCGAGAATCCCAGCACTGAAAACGCCATCACGGCCCGGTCCGCGCGCGTGCCCCGGCGCCACGCCGAGAACACGCCGAGCGGGACCGCGATCAACGTCGACAGCAAGATCGTCGACAGCGCCAGCGCCAGCGACGGCCCTACGCGGTTGCCGATCATGGCCGTGACCGGCGTGCCGGAATGCAGCGACACCCCCAGATCGCCCCGCAACACCTGCCCACCCCACAACAGGAATTGCGTAACCAGGGACCGGTCCAGCCCCATGTGCTCGCGGATCTGCGCAAGCTGTGTCTCGGTGGCGGCGTCGCCCGCCAGGATCAGCGCGGGATCCCCCGGCGTCAGGCGCAGCAGGCAGAACACCAGCACCGCCACCGTCAACACCACGGGAACCGTCGCGAGGACGCGTCTGAGTAGGTAGCTGAACATGCTGGCTTACCGGCTGGCTTTCTTGATGTTCCAGAACACCGGCGCGGGCGAATCCAGCACGCCTGACAGCTTCTTGCTGTAGGCCGCCGCCGTTTCGATCTGGCCCAGCGTGACGGCCACGCCTTCGTCCAGCATCACGTCCTGTAGCTGTTCGGCCAACTGCTTGCGCTCGGCTTCGGAACCCGCCACCAGGAACTTGTCGCGCAGCGCTTCCACTTGGGGCACCGTCGGCCAGCCGAACCAGGCCTTCTCACCGTTGGCCGACACGCCATAGTTGCGCAGGGGATCCATGATCTCGCTGTTGTGCCATGTGGTCACGAAAATGCTCCAGCCGCCCTTGGCCGGCACGTCGCGGTTGGCGCGGCGCGACAGCATGGTCATGAAATCCATAGCCTGCAGTTGCACATTGAAGCCCGCCTGACGCAGCTGCTGCGCCATCACCACGGGGATGGCCGAGGCCATGGCGATGTCAGTGGCATGCAGGATCACCACCGGCGCCCCGTCGTACTTCGCCTCCTTCAGCAACGCCTTGGCCTTTTCGATGTTGGACGGCACGATCATGTGTGCGCGCGTGTTGCTGGAATACGGCAGGTTGCAGCCGAACACCGCCCCGCAGGTCTTGTAGAACTCGGGATCGCCCACCTGCGCCTTCAGGATGTCATCCTGGCCCACCGCATACATGGCGGCCTGGCGGACCAGCTTGTTGTCGAACGGCGCATTCAACTGGTTGAAGCGGTACATGGGCTGATATCCCATCTTGTCCAGCACGCGCAGCGTGAGGTCGGGCGCTCCTTTGACCATGGGAACCAGGTCGAAAGGCACAGTCTCGATATAGTCGACCTCTCCGCCCAGCAGCGCGTTCACGGTCGTCATCGGGTCGGCCATGGCCACCCATTCCACGCGATCCACGTTGACGACCTTGCCGCCCGACGTCCAGCTGGGCGCTTCCTTGCGCGGCACATAGTCCGTGTTCTTCTCGTATACCGTCTTCACGCCCGGCTGGAATTCCTTCTGCACGAACTTGAAGGGGCCGGAACCGGTGTAGTCGGTAATGGCTTGCGCCACGGGCGTTTGCGCCACCCGCTTCGGCATCATGAAACTGGGCAGGCCGCTGGGCTTGCCCAAGGCTGACAACAGGTCGGCCGGCGCGCTCAACACGATCGTGAACGTCTTGTCGTCGATGACATTCATCGACACCACAAGCGGCATCAACTGGCGGCCCGTCTTGTCGGACTGCGCCCAGCGCTGGATGGACGCCACGCAATCCTCGGCCTTCACCGGCGCGCCGTCGTGCCACTTCAGACCGTCGCGCAGCGTGAAGGTGTAAGTCTTGCCGTCGGCCGAGATGTCCCATTTGTCGGCCATCTGCGGCTGGATCTTGTTGTTGGCGTCGGTGGCCAGCAACGTGTCGTAGATCATGTAGGCATGGTTTCGCGTCTGGTGAGAGGCGGTCAACACGGGATCCAGCACGGTCAATTTGCTGGCCATCACCACGGTCAGCGTTTCGGCCTGCACGGGCGCCCAGGCCATCGCGGCGGCGCAAGCCAGCACGGCGCCCGCGCGGCTCAGCCCGAAGCGGGCGTCGCGTCTTTCGTCATTGAGATAAGCCATTTCATTCCCTTGAGTTTTTATGGATGAACGGGGCCTGTCGCCGGCCCCTGAGGTTGAACCGGATCAAACGATGTCGAACGACAGCGGCGACATCTGTTCGGCCGTGCGGCCCGCCACCAGGTCGCGTGAAGGCACCAGCGCTTCGGCGCGGCGCTGGGCCTCGTCCACCTGCTCGGCGGCCTTGCGGTAGTCCAGCGACTGCACCTGGCCCGCATGCACCACGCGCTGGCCGTCGATGTACACGGTATGCACGGCGCGGTCAGCCGCGGCGTACACCAGGCTGCGCACGGGGTCGCGCGACGGGCGCATCAAGTGATGGGTCATGTCCACCAGCACCAGGTCGGCGCGCGCGCCGACCGCAACGCGGCCAAGGTCGTCTCGCCCCAACGCCGTGGCGCCTCCGACGGTAGCGGCATGGAAGACTTCGCCCGTGCTGACCGCGCGCGGCGTCTGCGCCATAAGGCGTGCCAAATAGCCGACATGGCGCATTTCCTCGATCATGTTGTGCGGATAGGTGTCGGTGCCGATGCCCAGGTTGATGCCCGCCCGGCGGTAGCGCCCGAAGTCGCGCAACGCCATGCCCCGGCGCATGAACACCGTGGGGCAGTGCGCCACGCTGGCGCCCGTCTCAGCCAGAATGGTCAGGTCGGTCGCGGTGCTCCAGTGGGTGTTCGGATGATCGTCCACGAAGATGCCGTGGCCGACGATGCTGCCGGGGTCCAACACACCCAGGCTGTGCAGCCACTGGATTGGCGTCAGGCCATGGCGACGCGTGATTTCGTGGAATTCGGGCAGGGATTGCGCGGCATGCGTCTGCCAGCCGATGCCCCGGCGCTTGGCTTCCTGGTGGCTGGCCTTCAGCAGTTCCGGCGTGCAGGTATCGATCTGCGCCGGCACCAGCATCCCCGTCAAGCGGCCGCACGCATGCGCCTCGGCGCGGTCGATGAGTGCCAGCGCGCGCTCCATGCCGGCTTCCCCTGCCTTCTCGTTCCAGTCGTATTCAACGACGTGGCCGTTGCGCGTGTACCAGCGCGCCGAGCGGAACATGGGCGCGATGTAGGCGCGCAGCCCGCTTTGCACCATGATGTCGATCCAGTGCTCGTGCGCCACCGACATGTCCACCACGGTCGTGACGCCGGACATCAACAATTCAGCGGCGGCCAGTGTCAGCTGAGCGGGCGCGGCCTCGTCGTCGCCTTCCATCGTGGGCATGTACTCGTACAGGTTCGAGTTATACAGGCCCGCCGATCCGGTCTCGTCCGTGTACCCCTTGTTGATGGGCTCGTGCACAAGATGGCTGTGGATATCCACCAGGCCGGGCATCACCATCATCCCCTTGCCGCTGACGATATCCGCGTCCGGCGCCGCGGCTTGCGCGCCGGGTCCGACATGCGTGATGCGCCCGTCCGCGAACGCCACGTCGGCGTTCTTCATGTAGACGTGCCGCTTGCGCGCCTCGTCCCAGGCCACCACGACATCGGCATTCTTGATCAGGGTAGTTTTCAACGCAATTTCCTCCGAAATGAATCACTGGTATCCGTGCGACGCGAGTCAGCGCCAAGCCGGCTGCGTACCCTTGCGGGCGCTGGGTGGCGCCACGTTGGGCAATCCGCGTGGCAGAAACTGTCCTTGCCCCGGCGTGCCCGCAAAGCGCGCGCCGTCCCAAACGATCTGTCCGCGCAGCAGGGTCATCGCGGGCCAGGCCCGCAGCGTCATGCCGGCGTATGGCGTGTAGTCCACCGCGTGATGCAGCTGTTCGTTGGCCAAGGTGAATTCGCGCTCTTCCCAGATCACCAGGTCGGCGTCGCTGCCGATGGCCAACGTTCCCTTTCTGGGGTACAGGCCGTAAGCGCGCGCCGGCTGAGTCGCCGTCAGGTCGACGAAGCGGTTCAGGCTGATGCGCCCGGCGAGCACGCCTTCGGAATACAGCAAGGGCATGCGCGTCTCGATGCCCGGGATGCCGTTCGGGATATGCCTGAACGCCACTTCCTTGCCACCGGGCGTCTTGCCGTCCTCGCCTGTAAGGTTGAAGGGCGAGTGGTCTGACGAGAACACGGTGAACAGGCCGTCGGCCAGGCCCTGCCAGATGTCTTCCTGGCTGGACTTGTCTCGCGGCGGCGGGCTGCACACGCATCGCGCGCCAAAGTAGCTGTCATCCGTGCCCAGGTCCGCCGCGGTCAACAGGATGTATTGCGGACAGGTTTCCGCATAGACGTTCAGCCCCTTGGCGCGTGCCTCGCGGATCTGCGCCACGGCCTCGCCGCCAGAGATATGCACCAGCAGGATCGGCACATCGATGAGTTCGGATAGCGCAATCGCACGGTGCGCGCCCTCGCGTTCCACCAGGCTCGGGCGGGAATGCGCATGAAAGCGCGGCGCGGTACGGCCAGCGGCCTCCAGGCGGCGAGTAAGCCAGGCGATGCAATCCGAATTCTCGGCATGGATCATCGTCATGCCGCCATGCGTGCGCGCCACGTCCAGCACGTCCAGGATCTGGCCGTCGGACAGCTTCAGCGCGTCGTAGGTCATGTACAGCTTGAACGAGGTGTAGCCGGCCGCGATCAGCCGCGGCAGTTCTTCGTTCAGCACGGCAGGCGTCGGATCGGTCAGGATCAGATGGAAGGCATAGTCCACGCAGGCCCTGCCCTCGGCTCGCTGGTGATAGTCGTCAACGGCGGCTTGCAACGTGCCGCCCTTGCGTTGCGCCGCGAAAGGAATCACGGTGGTGGTGCCGCCGCAGGCCGCTGAGCGCGTGCCCGTGTGGAAGTCGTCGGCCAGCTTCACGGGCGGCGCCATCGGCTGATCCAGGTGGCAGTGCGCATCGATGCCGCCCGGCGTCACCACGCGTCCGGCCACGTCGATTTCGCGCTCGCCCCGGGCCAGGCCCAGGCCGATCTGCACGATCCGGCCGTCCGAAATCCCCAGATCCGCCCGACAAGTATCGCCGGCGGTCGCCAGCACCGCGTCGCGCAGCACCAGATCAAAACCCTGCTTCGTCATATGCGTCAGCCCGTCTGATCTGCCCGATTTTCCGGGGCGCCTGGCGTTCCGGGAGGGCAAGTTGTGAGCGGATTCTAGGCTGAATACAAAAATGATTACGTCAGTGATTACCCTGAAATATACATTTTAGCTTTAACTTGTTAACATTATTTTTGACGATCCGGCGCGCCGTCTGGCAATCACGGCATCCAATCGGGTATCTTCACGTTCAACGATCAGGTTGTCGCCAACGTGACGTCTACAGGCGGCAAAGAACCGCTCATTTCCCATGGCGGTGATCCCGCCCTGGCACTACACGCGCAAACCAACAACGAGCCCATGGCATCAGACAAACGCGAAAACACGGTCACCGGCATCTACGAGCGCATCTACCGCGCCATTCTGGACAACCGCCTCAAGCCTGGCACCAAACTGGTCGAAGAGCGCCTGGCCGAGATCTTCGAGGTCAGCCGCCCCCGCATCCGAGAGGTGCTGGCGCGCTTGGCGCACGAACAGATCGTGGAACTGTTCCCCCAGCGAGGCGCTTATGTGGCCAAGCCTTCCATTGAAAAAGCGCGTGACGTCTTCGAAGCCCGCCGGCTGATCGAACCTGCCGTGGTGCGCCGCCTGACGCAGAACCTGACGCCGGAAAAGCTCGCGCGCCTGCGCGAGCACGTCATCCTGGAGCACGACGCCCGCAAGCGGGACGACAAGCGCGCCATCATCCGGCTGGCCGGGGAGTTCCACATCCTGCTGAGCGAACTGGCAGGCAACGGCGAGCTGGCGCGCACGATGCGCGAACTGTCCACCCTGACCTGCCTGGTCATCTTCCTGTACAACCTCCCTACCGCCACCAGTTGCCGCGACGACGAGCACGAGCTCATCACCGAGGCCATCGCCGCCCAAGACGCCCAGCGCGCGGCAGAGCTGACGCTGCACCACCTGGATCACATCGAGCAGAGCGTGAAGCTGGAATCCGTGGAAGAGTCGGTCGATCTGGAAGACGTATTCAAGCTGTAGATCGCTTCAAATGAAAAGCCCCGGTCGCGGACCCGCGACCGGGGCTTTTCATTTCGCTGCCCGAGGGCGACTCGCTCAGCAGCCCTGCACCGCCAGCCTGCGGCGCTGATTCGCGGCGCGCTGCACCAGTACCAGCACCAGACCGGCCGCGGCGATGACGGCGCCGGCGATCGGCACGGCGGCATAGCCCATGCCGGCCGAAATCACCGCGCCACCCGCTGCTGCGCCGACCGCGTTGCCCAGGTTGAAGGCCCCCACGTTCACCGACGATGCCAAGCCCGGCGCATCGGTTGCGGCACGCATCACGCCCATCTGCAGCGGCGGCACCACGGCGAAGGTGGCCACGCCGAAGATCAGCAGCGAAATCGCCGCGCCGACGGGGGTGGAGCCGATCCACGGGAACGCCAGCAGGTCGATGATGACGATTACCAGGAACGTGATCAGCGTGCCGTCCAGCGAGCGGTCGGCCATGCGGCCACCCAGGCCGTTGCCCAGCGTGAAGCCCAGGCCAATCAGCACCAGCATGCCGGTAATGAAGGCGGGCGATGCGCCGGTGATGTCCGCCAGGGTCGGCGCGATATAGGTGTATAGCGTGAACATGGCGCCTGCGCCCAGCACCGTCGTCAGCAGCGCCAGCAGCACGACGGGGCTCTTCAGCACGGCCAACTCATGCCGCACGTTGGGACGGCGTCCGGCTTCGCCTGCCGGCAACGCGAACCACAAAGACAACATGGCGATCAGGCCCAGCACGGCGGTGGCCGCGAACGACATGCGCCAGCCGATCACCTGCCCCAGCCACGTCGCTGCGGGCACGCCGCCGACGTTGGCGATGGTCAGGCCCATGAACATGGTCGCCACCGCGCTCGCCTGCTTGTGGCGCGGCACCACGCTGGCCGCCACCAGCGAACCCAGGCCGAAGAACGCGCCATGGTTCAGGCTGGTGACCAGACGCGCCAGCAGCAGCGTCGTGTAATTCGGGGACAGGGCAGACAGGATGTTGCCGATGGTGAAGATCGCCATCAGCAGGATCAGCGCCTTGCGCCGCGACCAGCGCGAGAACGCCAGCGTCATCAACGGCGCGCCGACCATCACGCCGATCGCGTAGGCGCTGATCAGCATGCCCGCGCTGGGAATGGACACGTTCACGCCCTCGGCAATGACGGGCAGCAGGCCCATGGGGGAAAACTCGGTCACGCCGATGCCAAACGCACCGACGGCGAGCGCCAACAACGGCAGGCCGGCTTTCACCGGTTGGGTATCTTGCGGGTTCATGCAGGTTCCTTGGGTTCGATCGCGCCGGCAGGGTGTCCCTGGGGCGTGGCCGGCCAGAATTGGCGGGCATATCGGGGAGACAGGCGTGCAGTATGACGGCTGCATCCTTGCGGAAAAAGCCGTCTGACGGGTAAACACTTTTGACTTGGGGTCACGAATCCGGCTAGGCCAGCCCCAGTAATTGCTCCGTCTCCCGCGCCAAGGCCACCAGCCGGGGGCCGATGTCCGCCGCGCGCTCCCGGTAGGGGCCATCGCCGGACGGCACGCCGCAATTGAATACGTACAGCAGCGACTGATAGGGCCGGCACAGCGGCGCCGCAAACCCGTAGGCGTCAGGGCGCCACTGCATGTTGTTGCCGCAATAGCCCTTGCGCTCCAGATCGCGGCCGGCGGCCTCCAGGCTGGGAAAATGCTGGGCGTAATGGCCGGCGTCCGCCACGCGCAGCTGGTTCAGCACAGCCGACCGTTCACTGTCCGGCGCCCGGCACAGCCAGGCCTTGCCGGCGGCGCTGGCCAAGAGCGGCAACGATCCGCCGATGTCTGGACGCGTCTGCAAGGCGTCGTTGGACCTGGCGGTTTCCACGAACACCATCTGCAGCCGGTCGCGCACCACCAGGGACACGGCGCCGCAGGCGTGGTCGGCCAATTGCTTCATCAACGGCCGCGCCAGTTGGCGGATCTGCATGCTGGCCAGCAAGGGGTAGCTCAACGCCAGCACCGATGCGCCCAGCCGATACCGGGCCGGCGGCCCCGACCGCTGCAGGAAGCCCAACGCCACCAGCGTGTGCGTCAGGCGCGCCACCGCGCTCTTGGACAAGCCGGTCTGCTGCGCGAAATCCTTGTTGGCCAGTTCAGGCCGATCCGCCCGGAAACACGCCAGGATGTCGATGCCGTGCGCCAAGGTGGTGGCAAAGTCGCGATCGCGGTCAGGCGCCATCCTGGCGCTCCAGCATTTTTTCGACCCGCGCCACCAGACTCACGAGGCGCGGCGCGATGCGCCGGCGCAGATCGCCGCCACGCAGGCGGCGCACGGGCACGCCGCAATTGAAGACGAATATCTGCCCGTCCACGCGCCGGCGCATAGGCACGGCCACGGCGTGCACATCGGTGTGCCAGTCCCCCTCGGCCAGGCAGTAGCCGTGCTGGGCGTAGTCGCGGCGCGCCTGCTCCCATCCCTCCCCATTGCGCTGCCACGCCAACGGGTCTTGCCGGCGCAACGCCTCCAGCAGCGCCGCGGCCTCGGCCGGGTCGGCCTGCGCCAGCCAGGCGCGTCCCATGGCGGACTGCAGCAAGGGCAGCATGGCGCCGATATCGGGGCGGAACGCCACGGCGTCATGACCGCGGCAAGTCTCCAGGTACACCATGTGCATGCCATGGTGCATGCCCAGCGACGCCGAACCGCCTGCCGAATTCGCCAAGCGCGTCATCAGGGGCCGCGCCAGTTGCCGCAGCTTGATGCTGGCCAATAACGGATAGCTCAGCGATAACAGCGCCGTGCCCAGCCGGTAGCGGCGCAGGCTGCTGTCGTAGCGCAGCAGGCCGCGTTGCACCAGGGTCGAGGTCAGCCGCGAGACGGTCGCTTTGGACAAGCCGGTGCGGTCGGACAGTTCGCGGTTGCTGAGCGCCGGTTCGCCATGCCGGAAGGTCTGCAGCAGCGACAGGCCATGGGCCAGCGTGGTGGCGAATGCAGGATCAGGGTGGCGGCCGCCCAGGGGCGTGGTCATGGTCGCAATCCGGAAGTCGGCGCCGCGTCGGATGCGCGGGGCCCTTGCTGCCGATGATAGAGCAAGGCCACGCGGTTCCGGCGAGCCGCACGTTCAAGATAGCGAAACACTTGTCTCGCATTCGGCGGCGCTTTGCTAGCCTGAATCATCAGTCGCCCCGGACCAGACATCCCCATCCGGCAGGCGCCGCAACTAGAAAAATGGAGACGCTTCATGATCAGAGACCCCGACGGCTTCCCCGCCTTCCTGGAATCGCTGCGCCGCTTTGTCCGCGAACAACTTGTGCCCCGTGAAGCCGAGGTGGCCCGCCAGGACGAGGTGCCCGACGATCTGGTGCGCGCCATGGCCGCCCAGGGCATGTTCGGCTATTCGATCCCCGAGGCCTACGGCGGCGCCGGCATGAGCACCGAAGAACTGATCCGCGCGGCGATCGAACTGTCGCAGTGTTCCGTGGCGTTCCGCGCGCGGGTCGGCACCAATACCGGCATCGGCTCCGAGGCCCTGGTGGCCGACGGCACCGCGCAGCAGAAGGAACGGTACCTGCCCCGGATGGCGTCCGGCGAATTGACGGGATGCTTCGCGCTGACCGAACCGCAGGCGGGATCGGACGCCACGGCGCTACGCACGACCGCCATGCGCGACGGCGACAGCTTCGTGCTGAACGGCGAAAAGTGCTTCATCACCAATGCGCCCCTGGCCGGCCTGTTCACCGTCATGGCGCGCACCGATCCGGACGCGCCCGGCACACGCGGCATCTCGGCTTTCATCGTGGAACGCGGCACGCCGGGGCTGTCTACCGGCCAGCCATACGACAAGATGGGCCAGGCCGGGTCGCCCGTGTCCTCCGTGCATTTCGACAACTGCCGCGTGCCCGCCGCCAACATCATTGGCGGCCAGGAAGGCATGGGCTTCAAGACCGCCATGAAAGTCCTGAACAAGCAGCGCATCCATCTGGCCGCGCTGTGCATCGGCCCGGCCATCCGCATGCTGGAAGACACGATGCGGTTCGTGGCCGAGCGCCAGCAGTTCGGCAAGCCGCTGATGGACTTCCAGCTGATCCAGGCGATGCTGGCTGACTGCCAGACGGAAATCCAGGCGGCACTGGCATTGGTGCTGCAAACCGCGCGCGAACGCGACGCCGGTCAGGACGTGACGCTGAATGCGTCGATCTGCAAATACTTCGCCTCCGAAATGTGCGGCCGCGTGGCGGACCGCTGCGTGCAGATGCATGGCGGATACGGCTACATCGCCGACCAGGGCATCGAGCGCTTCTATCGCGACGTGCGCCTGTTCCGCCTGTACGAAGGCACCAGCCAGATCCACCAACTGACCATCGCCCGCCATACGCTGACCCAGGCAGGCTATACGCCCGGCCGCTAGGCCTGGGCGAACCCGGGACCGCAGCCAGCAGAAGCCTGCGGCCCACCCGGTCTGTTCACCGAACAGGCCTTGAACCAAAGGAGAGACTGACATGCTGCATAAGCATCTGCCCAAATGGATCGCCGCCACGGCGGCCGCGCTGGCGTTCGCCGCCGTAGCGCCACAGGCCGCAGCCGCCTACCCCGACAAGCCCGTCCGGCTGATCATTCCGTTTGCTCCCGGCGGCTCCACCGACATCCTGGGGCGCTTGCTGGCCGAAGCGCTGCACCCCATCCTGGGCCAGCCCGTCATCGTCGAGAACAAGCCCGGCGCCGGCGGCAACATCGGCGGGGACTTCGTCGCCCGGTCCGCCCCCGACGGCTACACGCTGCTGCTGGCCGCCGCCGGCCCCACCGTCATCAATCCCAGCCTGTACGCCAACATGCCGTTCAATCCGGCCAAGGACCTGACTGCCATCACCTGCATCGAAAAAGAGCACAACCTGATGGTGGTGACGAAGTCCTTGCCCGCCAAGACCCTGCAGGAGTTCCTGCAATACGCCCGCGCCAATCCCGGCAAATTGTCTTTCGGTTCGCCCGGCAACGGATCGCCCGCGCAACTGGCCGGGGAACTGCTCAAGCAACGGGCCGGCCTGCAGGCCGAGCATGTGCCCTACAAAGGCACCGGGCCCGCCGTCACCGACCTCGTGGCCGGCCATATCGATTTCATGATCGACAACATGCCGGCGCTGCTGCCGCAAGTGAAGGCGGGCACGATCCGCGCCTTGGCCGTGCCCAGCGACCAGCGCGCCTCGGCCGCGCCCGACATCCCGACCTTCGACGAAGCCGGCCAGGCGGGATTCGTGGTGATGGCCTGGAAGGGCCTGATGTCGCCGGCGGGCACGCCCCCGGCCGTGGTCGACCGCCTGCACGCCGCCGTGGTCAAAGCGCTGCAGGATCCGCAGCTGCGCACCCGCTTCCAGGAACTGGGCGCAGAGCCCTTGGGCAGTTCGCCCGCCGAATTCGCCAAGCAGATCGCCGACGAAACCGTATGGTGGGGCAAGCTGGTGCAGTCCACCGGGACCAAGATCCAATGAGCCCCGCCACCCCGACCGCCCTGCCAGATCAGGGCCCTGACAGCGACGCCATCGCGGACCTGTGCGAACGCGTGCGCCGGTTCGTGGACGAGGTCGCCATCCCTGCGGAATCCCCCGCCATTGCGCGGGACGTCGCGGCTTTGGACCGATGCGTGGCGCGGCTGCGCGACCAGGCGCGCCAGGCGGGCCTGTACGCGCCGCAACTGCCCGTCGAATGGGGCGGGCTGGGGCTGGGCTGGAGTGCCCTGGCCCAGGTGCTGGAGACGGCCGGACGCGGGTTCCTGGGGCCTGCCGCCCTGAACTGCGCCGCGCCCGATCAACCCAACATGCTGACGCTGTTGCGCCTGGGCACGCCCGCCCAGCAGGAACGCCACCTGCGGCCCCTGGTCCGCGCAGAGCAGCGCGCCTGCTTTGCCATGACCGAGCCCGCGCCAGGCGCCGGTTCCGACCCGTCCATGCTGCGCACCCGCGCCGAACGACGCGGCCAGCGCTGGGTGCTGAACGGGCACAAGCAATTCATCAGCGGCGGCGTGGGCGCGGACTTCGCGCTGGTGCTGGCGCGCACGGACGCGGGCGCCACCCTGTTCGTGGTGCCCGCCAGCACGCCGGGGTATCGCGTCGTGCGCGATATCGGCATGGTCACGGGCTACCAGATCGGCGGCCATGCCGAGATCGAACTGGACGGCTGCGAAGTCGGCGACGACGCCGTGCTGGGCGAACCCGGCCGCGGCCTCGAATACGCGCAGTTGCGGCTGGAGCCCGCCCGCCTGTCGCACTGCATGCGCTACATCGGCCGCGCCCGCCGGGCGCTGGACACCGCGCAGGCCTATGTGGCGCAGCGTGAATCCTTCGGCGCGCGCCTGGCCGACCTGCAGCAGATCCAGGCCATGGTGGCGGATTCGCACATCGACCTGCACGCCAGCCGGCTGATGACGCTGGATTGCGCCCGCCGCATGGACGCCGGGCTGTCGGTGAAGCAGCACAGCGCCATGACCAAGGTCTTCGTGTCCGAAGCCGTGAACCGCGTGGCCGACCGCGCGGTGCAGATGATGGGCGCGTCGGGGCTGTCGGACGACACCCCCGTGGCCATGATCTGGCAGGAAATGCGCCCTTTCCGCATCTATGACGGCGCCAACGAGCTGCATCGCGCCACGCTGGCGCGCCGCCTGCTGGCGCGCGCCTGACCGCTTCCAGGAGCCCCCATGAGCACTCTCGAATTCCAGGCTTACCGGCTGCATGCCGGCCAAGCCGGCGAGGCCCCGCAAGGCCGCTTCGACACACTGACGGTGGATCAGTTGTCCGCTGGCGACACCTTGATCAAGGTGGCCTACGCCGGCCTGAACTACAAGGATGCGCTGGCCCAAGCCGGACGCGGCAACGTCGTCCGCGACTATCCGCGCATCGGCGGCATCGACCTCTCGGGGACCGTCGTGCATTCGGCGGACCCCACCCTGCCCCCCGGACAGGAAGTCGTGGTGCACGGCTTTGGCATCGGCGTGGATTGCGACGGCGGTTACGCGGAGTACGCGCGCGTGCCACATGATTGGGTGCTGCCCCTGCCGCGCGGCATCAACTTGCGCGAGGCCGCCGTGCTGGGCGCGGCCGGCTACACCGCCGCCCTGTCGCTGCATTGGATGGAGCACTGCGGCCTGACGCCCGAACAGGGCGAAGTGCTTGTGACAGGCGCCACGGGCGGCGTCGCAGGCATTGCCATCGACATCCTCAGCCAACGCGGCTACACGGTGTGCGCCATGTCAGGCAAACCGGAAGCTGGCGACTACCTGCGCTCACTCGGCGCCGCCGAGGTCATTGCGCCCCCCGACTTGTCGGGTCCGCAGAAGCCGCTGATGAGCGCCCGTTGGGCCGGCATCATCGATTCCGTGGGCGGCAAGCTGCTGGCCCACGCCCTGGCCAGCCTGCGGCCCGACGGCGTCGCCGCCGCCTTCGGCAACGCCGGTGGCGCCGACCTGCCCGCCTCGGTCATCCCGTTCATCCTGCGCGGCGTCAAGCTGCTGGGCATCAACGCCAATAGCCCGATGCCGCTGCGTCGCGCGCTGTGGCAAAAGCTGGCCGCCGACTACCGCCCCGCGCGCCTCGACCTTGCCTCGCGCGTGATCGAACCCCGTGACCTGCCCCAGGCATTGGCTGCCATGCTGGAACGCGGCAGCACCGGCCGCAGCGTCGTGCGCTTTTCCTGAACGCGTCTCGCGCATTCGCCGAATCTTCTTGCCCAGACCATGACCCAGAATTCCGATTCCTCGCTGACCCGCCTGTTCAACCCGCGCAGCATCGCCATCGTCGGCGCATCCGCCACGCCCGGCAAGATCGGCGCCATGCCGGTCAGCCTGCTGCGCCAGCATGGCTATGACGGCCGCATCCTGCCCATCAACCCGCGTGCCGAATCCATTCAGGGCCTGCCCGCGGCCCCCGACCTGGCCGCACTGGATGGCGAGGCCGATCTGGTCATCCTGGCCGTCCCCGCAGCGCTCGCCGCGCAGGCGCTGGAGCAGGCGCGGCCCGGCCAGGTCGGCGGCGCGGTGGTGTTCACCTCGGGGTTTTCGGAAACGGGCGCGGCCGGCGTCGCGCTGCAGACGCAGCTGTGCAAAATCGCCCGCGACCGCGGCATCCGGCTGCTGGGCCCCAATTGCCTGGGCTACATGAACGTCCGGCGCAACATCTACGCCACGTTCTCCCCCGCCCCCGCCAACGGCACGGTTGCCCCGGGCGGCATCGGGATGGTGTCGCAAAGCGGCGCGTTCGGCGCCTATGCCTACTGCATGGCGCGCGACCGTGGCTTAGGGCTGTCGCACTGGATCAGCACGGGCAACGAGGCCGACGTCGATGTCGCGGACTGCATTGAATGGCTGGCCCGCGATCCTGACACGCGAGTCATCATGACGTACATGGAAGGCTGCCGCGACGGCGACAAGCTGCGCCGAGCCCTGTCCGCGGCGCGCGACGCTGGCAAGCCTGTCGTCGTCACCAAGATCGGCCGCACCCAGGCCGGCGCGCAGGCCGCCGCCTCGCACACCGCCGCGCTGGCGGGCGACGACGCGGTCTACGACGCCTTGTTCCGTCAATACGGCGCGGTGCGCGCCCGCACCATCGAAGAATTCTTCAACCTGGGCTATGCGCTGGACACCTGGAAGCAACTGCCCCGAGGCAAGCGCCTGGGCATCTTCACGATATCCGGCGGCGTCGGCGCGCTGATGGCAGACGACGCCCAGGACGCGGGGCTGTCCCTGCCCGAACCCGCGGCGGATGCCCAGGCCCGATTGCTGGAACGGGTCCCCTTCGCCAGCGGCCGCAATCCGGTCGACGTCACCGGCCAGGTTGTCTCCGAACCCGGACTGCTGTTGGCCACTGCCGAAGACATGCTGGCCGACGGACGCTATGACGCGCTGGCGGTCTTCCTGGCCGCGGCCGGCTCATCCGAATCCCTGTGGCCCACCTTCGAAACCTTCGCCCGGGAAATGCACGCGCGCCGGCCCGATGTGCCGCTGGCCATCAGCGCGCTGTTCCCGCCCGAACGCCGCCGCGAACTGGAACGCCTGGGCACGCTGGTGTTCACGGACCCCAGCGCCGCGATCCGGACGATCGGCGCGGTGGCGGGCCTGGCTGCGCAACCGGACGCCGACTCGGATCACCCCCTCCCCTCTGCGCAATCGGCGGCGCCGCTGCTGGCGTCCTACAACGAAGTGCAGGCCATGGACGTGCTGCGCGTAGCGGGCCTGCCGGTGCCTGACTGCACGCTGGCTGCCGACGCCGACGCCGCCGCGCGCGCTGCCGCCGGCATGGGTGGCCCCGTCGTGATGAAGGTGGTGTCGCCCGACATCCTGCATAAAAGCGACGTGGGCGGCGTAAAGCTGGGCCTGTCCGGCGACGACGCCGTGCGGGGCGCCTACGCCACCATCCTGGACAGCGTCCGCACCCATCGTCCCGACGCGCGCATCGACGGCGTGCTGGTCGCCCCCATGGCGAAGCGGGGTGTGGAATGCATCGCGGGCGTGCATTGCGACCCCGTGTTCGGCCCGGTCGTCATGTTCGGACTGGGCGGCGTGTTCGTGGAAGTGCTGAAAGACGTCAGCTTCCGCCTGGCGCCGTTTGGCCGCCAGCAGGCGCTATCGATGATCCGCGAAATCAAAGGCTATGCACTGCTGCAAGGCGCGCGCGGCGCGCCGCCTTGCGACCTCGATGCGCTGGCCGATGCGCTGGTCGCGCTGTCGCGGTTCGCCTACGCGCGGCGCAACGAATTCAGTTCGGTCGAGATCAACCCGCTGCTGGCCTTGCCGACAGGCAGCGGCGCGCTGGCCCTGGACGCGGTGCTTATTCCCATCGTTTAGCGTGTTTGCGCGTGTTTGATGCGATCCACCGGCCCAAGCGTTCGATCAGCGTGCGCTCGGTACCAGCGGCGGCTTGCTCCAGCAGGGATGACTGCACCTGATCCAATGCGGCTGGCAGTTCGGCCATCAACGTCCGCGCCACTGCTCTGACGTAGCGTGGATTAAAGCCCAGGTCGTGGGCCATCGCGTCAAGCTGTGCGGGCCCAATGCTGCCCGGCTTCATTTCACTGCCAATCGCGAACGCGAAATGCTTGGCCAGCCCGGGATACATCGCCGTGCACATCAGATCGTAGAACGGCGCCAGACGATAGCCTCCGTCCGGGGTCTGCAGCACCGACAGATTCTTGGCATGACTATCGTTATTGCCCACGCACAGATTGAAAATCACCCACTGCAGGAACCGCTTCAAATCGGTCGCGCCAACACTCATGGCCCTCAACAACTTGCGGCAGTCCGCCAGCGTCGGTCCACCGTCCGCCTCGTATTTCACATCGGACGGCTTTCCCGCCAATTGGCACAGATCCAATTGGTGCAAGCGCAACAGCCCGCCTTGCCCATCGGGCAGACGGTCATAGCGCTTAATCAGGCAGGCGCGCGTGACGGGCTGATAGCAGGCTTCTGCCACGCCCAGACCTAGCTTGTCTGCCAACTGCATCACCAGGGCTTCGTTCAGGGCCGACGCCCACACGCCGTCCAGGCCCAGGATGTCCGGCTTCAGGATATGCGAGGACGGAGCCGTTCCCTCAGGCAGCGCGGGCGAACCATCCTGCATCACCATCAGCAGCAACTTGTCCTGTGCGCCTGCCAGCGATATGCGCGCGCCCTCGGCGTTCTCGGCCACCAACGCCGGCACCGCCCCATTGCGCAAACGCGCCGCCACCTCCTGCCATGTCGAAGGCCGGTAATGTGGAGGAGCCGGTTGTTCGCCTTGCGGCAGTATCGTCAGTCCGCTGGCGGTATCGCCCCCTACGCTGCGCAACAAGCCGAATACCGTCGTCGCGTGGCGGCTGATCTGCAAAAACTTGCGGATGTGCCCTTCGGGCAGCAGGTTTTCGAAGAAGGCGTGTACGGCATCACCCGCGTGATCGTGTCCATTGAGCGCAATGGCTGGCGAGATGGCACGCGCGCCGGGCGAGTTCAACCACGCGTCGTCGTAGACAAACCGCAGCGGGCGTTCGTCGAACAAGCAGCCGACCTTGCGGTCGGCCTGATACAGGTCCAGGGCGTCGACGACGGTCATGGCAGACTCGCGGGCTTGGGCGCCACCCGCACTTCAAGACCCAGCAGATCCAGCATGTCCAACACCTTCTGCAATTGCAGGGTGGGTTTGCCCCGTTCCAGATCCACCACGAAACGGTTGCCCGTGCCTGACAGGCCGGCCAGGTCGGTCTGCAGCAAACCTTGCGAACGCCTCACGGCCTTCACCAGTTCGCCTAACTCGACCGAAGAGTGGACCGCGACGGGCAACGCCGGGATGCCATCAGATGCATCTTGCGGGGACATGGGATCCTCCTGAATTACCGTTCGGTAAGTTTATGGCGCTTTCCGGAGGAAATACCAACTCTTATTACCGAGCGGGAAGTTCTTACACTTCACCGATCAATTTCGATGAAATATTCCCGAACGGGAAGATTTCGTCAAATCGCAAGCCTCAAGGCACGATAAATTACCGATCGGGAATATTTTATCGCCACTCCAACAAAAAAAGGGCGCCCTCACAGGCGCCCTTTTCTTCACTCCGCGTGCCGTTTACTTCAGCAGCAGCGCGTTCAAGCGTTTCACGAAGGCGGCCGGGTCCGCGATTTGCGCGCCTTCAGCCAGCAAGGCCTGATCCAGCAACAGACGCGCCCATTGGTCGAACTCGCCGTCTTCCGCTGCGCGGATGCGCGCCAGCAGCGGATGTTCCGGGTTGATTTCCAGCACCGGCTTCACGTTCGGCGCTTCCTGGCCGGCGGCCTTCAGCATGCGCAGCAGGTGCGGGCTGAGTTCATTCTGGCCCACCACCACGCACGCCGGCGAATCCACCAGACGCAAGGTCACGCGCACTTCCTTGACCTGCTCTTCCAGCGTCTTCTGCAGGCGCTCGACCAGCGGCTTGAAGTCTTCAGCCACTTCGGCCTGGTGCTTCTTCTCTTCTTCGTCAGCCAGTTCGGCCAGGTCCAGGCCGCCCTTGGCCACCGACACCAGCGACTTGCCGTCGAATTCGCGCAGGTAGGACAGCATCCATTCGTCCACGCGGTCCGACAGCAGCAGCACTTCGATGCCCTTCTTGCGGAAGATCTCCAGATGCGGGCTGTTGCTGGCCGCGGCGAACGTATCCGCCGTCACGTAGTAGATCTTGTCCTGGCCTTCCTTCATGCGCGACACGTAGTCGGCGAACGACACCGTCTGCGCCTGGTCACCCGAATGCGTGGACGCAAAGCGCATCAGCTTGGCGATGCGTTCCAGATTGGCCGAGTCCTCGCCCGCGCCTTCCTTCAACACCTGGCCGAACTCCGACCAGAACGTGGCGTAGTCTTCCGGCTTGTTCTCGGCCAGGTCTTCCAGCAGCGACAGGATGCGCTTGGCCGACCCTTCGCGGATCGCACGCACATCGCGGCTTTCCTGCAGGATTTCACGCGACACATTCAGCGGCAGGTCGGCCGAATCGATCACGCCGCGCACGAAACGCAGGTACGACGGCAGCAGCTGGTCGGCGTCGTCCATGATGAACACGCGCTTCACGTACAGCTTCACGCCATGGCGGCCGTCGCGGTCCCACATGTCCATCGGCGCGTGCTTGGGCACATACAGCAGCTGCGTGTATTCGCTGCGGCCTTCCACGCGGTTGTGCGTCCAGGCCAACGGGTCGTCGTAGTCGTGCGACACCGTCTTGTAGAACTCGCGATACTGCTCCTCCGAAACGTCCGACTTGCTGCGGGCCCACAGCGCATTGGCCTGGTTCACCGTTTCCAGTTCGTCGGTCTTGACCTGTTCGCCCTTTTCTTGATCCCACTCTTCCTTGGCCATGCGGATAGGCAAGGAAATGTGGTCCGAGTAGCGGCGCAGGATCTCGCGCAGCTTCCAGCCGTTCAAGAGCTCGTCTTCGTCAGCGCGCAGATGCAGCGTCACGTCCGTGCCGCGCGAGGCCTTCTCGGCGGCGGCAATGGTGAATTCGCCCTGGCCGTCCGATTCCCACTGGATCGCGTCCGTGGCGCCGGCGCGGCGGCTGACCACCGTGACCTTGTCCGCCACGATGAACGACGAATAAAAGCCCACGCCGAACTGGCCGATCAGCTGCGCATCCTTCTGCTTGTCGCCCGTCAGCTGGGAAAAGAATTCCCGCGTGCCGGAGCGCGCGATCGTGCCCAGGTTCGCCACGGCCTCTTCACGCGACAGGCCGATCCCGTTATCCGAGATCGTGATCGTGCGGGCGGCCTTGTCGTAGCTGACGGTAATGGCCAGTTCGCCATTGCCTTCCAGCAGCTCGGGCTGGTCGATGGCTTCAAAGCGCAGCTTGTCGCACGCGTCCGATGCGTTCGACACCAGCTCGCGCAGGAAGATTTCCTTGTTGCTGTACAGCGAATGGATCATCAGGTGCAGCAGTTGCTTCACCTCGGCCTGGAACCCCAGGGTTTCGGACGTGGAAGACGTGGCGGTTTGGCTCATAGTTTTACGGGAAGGTCGAAAAAATTAGGGACAAATAACAATGCGGATTCCGGGGCGGCAAGGCTGCGCGGCATCCCGGAAACCCTACTGTTGTGGGGGCTATCGGGCACTTTTCAAGACGGGTCAGAACCACGACAAGAATCCTCGATACCTGACCTTCGCCTCCAGCACGTCGTCGCTGGCCGGCGCCGCCAGCTTTCCGGCCCGGATCAGTTTGCGGATATCGTCCATCTTGATATCGAAGGTCTGTTGCGAGCGCAGCAGGAAATCCGTCGTTTCGCGATCCATGATCCGGTAAATGGGGCTGAAGACCAACTGGCTGCTGCCCGTCTGGTCCAGGTAATAGCGCTGGTCGCCGTTCTGCCAGACTGAACCGAACTGGTGATAAACGTCGCCCAGTTTTTTCCATTCCCCGCCCGGCGCGTCCTTCAGGCGCTTGATCAGCGTAGAACGGGAAATCAGCCCGCCGCCGCCCCGGGACGAACTCCAGGATTCCGACCCCTTCAAGAACAGCACCTGCTTGCCGTCCGAGAACACGAAGGGCGACAGCGCCGTAAATCCGCCAGACGCAAACGGATCGTCGCCCGCCCGTTCCATCCGCCGCTTTTGGACGTTATAGAAGTAAATGCCGTCACGGCCGGCAAACAGCGCCTGTTTCACATGCTGCCCGCCCTCGCTCAACAGCCGGTACGGCGCGTGCGCCGCATCAAAGGCGTGGGCGCCCACGTACACCATGCCGTCGCGCGGGTCATATAGATAGGGCTCGCGATCCAGTTCCCCCACCTTGAATGCACGCAGTCCGGGGTCATCCGCCAGGGGCAGCAACGCCTCATGGAAATAGACGTGGCGCCCATCGCCAAAGAAATCGTCGCTTAGCAGCTGCCTGCCGTCTCGGGATGCCGGCAACCGCCGGAACGTGTCTGGGTTTGCCTGCGGGACTTCGCTGCCGCGGTAGAAAACCTTTGCCCCATCGGTCGCCAGGTCACGGTCCAACAATGCCCGGTACGGCTGCGCGCTGGCGGGCAGTGCTTTGAAGGGATACCGATAATTCTGCGGTTTCGCGCCGCGTCCCATCCCGAAGAGAATTGTCTGCCAGACCTCTTGGACCGGGCTTAAGTCAGGGTTCACCACCGAGAACAACGAGCAGTAATAGGTCGTCGACCCATCCCCGAAATAGCTGTTGCCCAGATATCGCGTGGACGCCGGCGACATGCCCGGCAGGATGCGGTTGCCGCAATACACGTGGCGGGCGTCTCTTGCGGCTTGGCGGCCGTCGTAGCCCGGCGTGTCGAACGGCTTGAAGCTTGCCGGGTCCGCCTCGTCCATCCGGTAATAGCCGTTGCTGGGCACGGCGGCGTAGACCACGCCCTGATAACGCTTGTAGATACTGGCCCGATACGATTCGCCCTTATCGGCCGCGGCGTACGGATCGTCGTCCAGCACGAATATCAGCAGGGACATCGGCAAACCGGCGATGACCAAAGCCAAAACAATCCCGATCCATCTCGTGCGTTTCTGCATCAAACTCCGGCCCGGCGGACCCTCGGCGACATTCGGTTGGCGGCCTGGAATTCTATCAAGCAGGCCCGCCCGCACGCCGGGCCGATCCCTCCCCCCGGGCGGCTCGGGGCCTTCCCCGCTAAAATCCCGCACTTTCCCCTCCTACCCCCCACCTGGCCGGCCCCCCGCCATGCAACCCGCCTCCCTCTCCCAACCCGCCCCCCATAGCGCCACCGACGACGCGCCCAGCCACGACCTGGTCTACGGCCCCGACGATCGCCCCGCGCCTCCCGTCGCCTTCGTCGCCGCGCTTCAGCACCTGCTGGCCATCCTGGTCCCCATCGTCACCCCGGGCCTGTTGATCTGCCAGGCGCTGGGCGTCAGCAGCCGCGACACCACCCTGATCGTGTCCATGTCGCTGGTTATCTCCGGCATCGCCACCTACGTCCAGTGCAAGCGCTTCGGCCCGCTGGGCGCGGGCCTGCTCATCGTGCAGGGCACCAGCTTCAACTTCGTCGGACCGCTGATCGCAGGCGGCTCGGTCATGGTCAAGCAAGGCACCCCGGTCGAAGCCGTCATGGCCGCGATCTTCGGCGTCGTCATCGCCGGCTCGTTCGTCGAGATGGGCATCAGCCGCATCCTGCCCTTCGTCAAACGCCTGATCACCCCGCTGGTCACCGGCATCGTCGTGCTGCTGATCGGCCTGACGCTGATCAAGGTCGGCCTGATCAGCATGGGCGGCGGCTTCGGCGCCATGGCCAACGGCACCTTCGCCAGCGCGGAAAACCTGACCCTGTCGGGCCTGGTTCTGGGCACGATCATCCTGCTGAACCGCGTGCCGGTCGTCTGGATCCGCAGCACAGCGCTTGTCCTGGCGCTGGCGGTCGGCTACATCGCCGCCGCTTACATGGGCCGGCTGGACTTCACCGGCGCCCGCGAAGCCGCGCTCTTCCAGATCCCCGTTCCGTTGCATTTCGGCCTGGGCTTCTCGTGGGCGTTGTTCGTGCCGATGCTGATCATCTATCTCGTCACGTCCCTGGAAGCCATCGGCGACGTCACCGCCACCAGCAAGGTGTCCAAGCAGCCCGTCGAAGGCCCGCTGTGGATGCAGCGCATCAAGGGCGGTGTGCTCGTCAACGGCGCGAATTCGCTGCTGGCCGGCGTGTTCAACACCTTCCCCAGCTCGGTCTTCGCGCAGAACAACGGCGTGATCCAGCTGACCGGCATCGCCAGCCGCCACGTCGGCGTGTGGATCGCCGGCATGCTGATCCTCCTGGGCCTGTTCCCGGGCGTGGCGGGCGTGCTGCAAGCCGTGCCGGAACCCGTCCTGGGCGGCGCCGCCATGGTCATGTTCGGCGCCGTGGCCGCCTCCGGCATCAACATCCTGGCCGGCATTCACCTGGACCGCCGCGCCCTGCTGATCATCGCCGTGTCCCTGGCCCTGGGCCTGGGCGTGTCGCAAGTGCCGGAAATCCTGTCGCACTTGCCGCATGCCGTCAAAAGCGTGCTGGAATCCGGCGTGGCCACGGGCGGCATCTGCGCCCTGGTGATGAACTGGTTCCTGCCCGAAAAGAAGTAAGTTTTGGAAGGGGCCGATCCGGGTTGCCGCCTGCCGGCAGCGCCCGAATCGGCCCCGTCGGACGGCCCTGATTCCGGGCCGCCTGACAATTTACGAAAGTCCGCATATAATCGCTGTCTTCGTTCTCCCGCAGCCGTCATCTGGACGTGTTCGCGACCCCCTTGCCCGGGTGGTGAAATTGGTAGACGCAGGGGACTCAAAATCCCCCGCCGCAAGGCGTGCCGGTTCGATTCCGGCCCCGGGCACCAGAAACCTGTCTGGATTAGTATCAGGTAGTACTTGAAACCCGCACCAGCTCACGCTCTGCGGGTTTTTTGTCGTCTGGGGTAATCTACGATCATCTACCGTCAGATACCGTCTGGTGACGGTACTTCTGACGGTATCTGCGAGATACCGCCAACGAGATACCGTCAGGAGCGCGAAGAATGCCGCTTACCGATACCGCCATCCGCCAGGCCAAGCCCACGGATAAGGCCCGCAAGATGACAGATGGCGGCGGCCTGTACTTGCTGGTGAATCAGCAAGGCAAGTACTGGCGCTGGGATTACCGATTCGCCGGCAAGCGCAAAACGATGGCCATAGGCGTGTATCCCGACGTGTCGTTGGCCATGGCCAGGGAGCGTCACGCGAATGCACGCACCCTACCGGCGGCGGGCACAGATCCAATGCAGTCCAGACGCGAAGACCGGCGCGCTTTGCTGCAAGCGGCTGCAAATTCTTTTGAAGCCGTGGCGCGCGCCTGGATGGCGGAACGCGCAGCGCTCGTGGATGAGGATCAGAACAAGAAGACCTTGGCGCGCATGGAGAACGACACGTTCCCTTGGCTTGGGAGCCGTCCCATAACAGCCATTGACGCCCCGGATATTCTCACCGTGTTAAAGCGCGTAGACGAACGCGGCGCGCGCTACACGGCCCACCGCCTGCGCAGCGAGATCAGTCGTGTCTTTCGGTATGGCATCAAGCAAGGTCTGTGCAAGACAGACCCTGCCAGAGACCTGATCGGCGCAATTCCTCCGCCAGTGGAAACCCACTTCGCAGCAATCACCGAGCCGGCGCACGTGGGCGAGCTGCTGCGCGCAATGTCCGCTTTCTCTGGCACCTTCACCGTGCGATGCGCCCTGCTTCTTGCCCCTATGATCTTCGTGCGCCCGGGCGAGCTACGCACGGCCGAATGGGCGCACATCGACCTAGACCGGTGTGAATGGCGCTTCCGGATTACCAAGACCGACACCCATCACCTGGTGCCTCTGGCCGGCCAGGCTGTGGCGATCCTCCGCGAACTGCACGCGCTGACGGGCTGCGGCCGGTATGTGTTTCCCGGCGCGCGCAGCCACGAACGACCGATGAGTGGAGCGGCGATCAACGCCGCCCTGCGACGCATGGGATATGACACGCGCACCGAAATCACCGGCCACGGATTCCGGGCGATGGCGCGCACCATCCTGCATGAAGAGTTAGGGCACAAACCCGAAGTCATCGAACACCAGCTAGCGCACAAGGTGCCTGACGCTCTGGGCACGGCCTACAACCGCACCAAATTCATCAAGGACCGCCGCGCCATGATGCAGGCATGGGCGGACTATCTGGATGTGCTGCGCATCGGCGGCAACGTGCTGCCGTTGGCCCGTAAAAATGGGTGACGCATAAGAAACAGACGCGAGAGAGTTATTTCGCTATGGTCAGGTTGGTCAGACTGGTCAGGTCTATATTTGGCACGGCTTTGCGGCCTGACCACCGCAATATCAAATTGGTCAGGGTGGTCAGGAAGGCAAGGAGGCCGGACAGGCTGCGTGCGAGGTCGCGGCGGCAGGTGACCGGCACATTAATGCCAAATGTCCCTGCCTAGCGTCAGTTCGAGTGGACGAAATTTATAGCGGGCGCCACGGGGGACAACTGTTACGCTGACACGATAGGGCTCCCAGATCCTCACTGCCGTTATAGAATTCCATTAGCCTCTGTTCCGTAACCTGGATGGTCATTCCATTCGCATACGCCGCAACTGGAGTAATAGTCACCGTCTGGAGAGATAGCAGCGTCAAAATGGGAACGAACGTCGCGAGATTTGCACACTGGGCAACTACCGATGCGATCAGCGCGCCCGCCTTCTAGAATCTGAATGAAATGCCCGGCGATGGTTTGACACGATTGAAGAGCAATAGTTGACGACGTATTGGTAGCACTCCGCGTGTGCGTAAGCCAGTTCGCCAGTTGCCAGGTCTCTTTGGCGGTGTTCTTCAAATGCTGCCGCAATTCTTTGTTGCTACCCCCGCCACACACCTCGTTCATCAGCAGTTCAATCCACCCCAAGAAATTTGCATCTTGCGGTCTATCAAGGCCCTCTGCAATCGAGACTCGACGGCGCATGGCAGCTATAAGCGAGAGCAAGCTTTCGCGAAGGAGCATTCCTACAGCTTGAAAGTCCTCAACTTCGACAGCTGCCTCATGCCGCTCAGTGGCCTGATCCATCCGGCGCAAAACCTCGTCAAAAGGGGTTGGCTGCGCTGGATCAATTTCCCCGGCTCTGCTACGCATGCGCGCCATTAACCCAATATGGAACGAAAGGGTGTAGTCCAGGCTGGGAAAGTATTTTTGGGAATAGAGATTCGTCAGATTCGTGATCACCCACCAGCGGTCCTTGTCGGTAGTGACGTCCCATATCTCGTGAACGTCGCCCAGCACGATCTCACGCTTGACGCGCTCCACGTGCTGAACCTCCTCGTCCGGTGCCTGCCCCTCAACGTACCTAGTCGGAGTGCGGGTCACGATCAACGCTATATCGAGCGAGTTGGCTCGCTGGGACAGGATGGTCATGAACTATGCACTCGCCAGGTTGTTTCTCAGGATCCATAATGGTCATTTCTGACGTCTCAATAAATAGTTGCTTAGCACGTTTGGCATTACGGCGGGTAGCCAGCCCGTTGCTCAAGGCGGTGAGATCACTGTTTAGCGAAAGAGCATTTCCTAACACCAGTCACAGTGCAAAAGTCATTCAAAAATCACCGCATCTGAAAAAAATGTCACCGCTGCGGCCCAGGATTGGAACCAATCCAAACCGCGAGCTTCCATCGTTCCCCTTCCTTATCAGTGAAAACTATCGGAAGAAATGGAATGCCAGCGGCTGTGAATGCCCCCATTAGCCGAGCTTTCTCGTCGGAGGGAGCACCGCTGATTTCAATCCCGATTGTGGTGTTTGTCATGCCGCCAAACCACTTGGGATCAAAGCCGGCCGCTTTGAATGCGTCGAAGATCTGTGCATGGTAGCTCGCAGGTTCCCCCTCCCGACGGTTGTGAGCGATCCAAACATCGAAACTGGGCCCTGACTGAAGAAACTCCACCAACCGCTTTCGCTGATGCTCCAACAGGGTTCGAGGACCGATATCAGCCAACAATTTTTGGTGCTGTTTCGCAGCCGCTAGGCGATTCGCGATCGGGGCTACCGCTGCCACACACCCAGCGATGACAGCAGTAGCCGTCCAACCAGTTGCGCCCGCCACCGCGGCTATTATTCCCGCAGCAACAGATGCGACGAACGTCATACGATCAAGTGTCGTCAGCAAATTCAGCTTCATGCGAATCCATGATATTTGAGATCGAAGTCGCAGCCATCCAAATCGAAACTATGCTGTGTCTGGCGTGGCTGCATCAGGGAGCGAAAGAAGGCAGGGTTGATTAAGAGGCCCCCTTTGGAATGACGGGCTCAGCATACTCGCTGAATTCCGGTACGAATTGATGAAGAGTCGATAGAAGTTCGTGGGCAATTTGCCTCATGCAAGCCAACTCGGGCCGCCCTTCCATCGCAGATTCTTTATCGCCAACGTGGAAAACCCAGCCCAGAGAATTTTCACGAGAGATTGCCATGTAGGCCTCTTCGAGCTCGGGATCTACATGGGCACCGCCATCCGTATCCGCGACATTTAACACCAACTCGCGTCGGCAGAACGTTCGGCCACGATTGTCTTTCAGAACAGGGTTATTCCACCAATCTACGAATGAAATGGGCTGTAGTGGATACGGCGGACTGCCAGCCGCGATAAGAGGCAGGTAGTGAGCGCCCGATGGACCTACGCGCATCAAAACCAGATTGCACTCAGTCAATAGATTTCTCGGATTCATTGGTGGAGCTGAAGCGAGAAAGCGCCCCCCTCGAAGGCTAAGTTGGTCCAGCAGCGCGCGTGACTGGCCGTGATGGTGAAGGAGTACACGCAAACTCAGCGAAATGTGTTTTGCTACAGCTTCTAGCCCGCCGTCATACGCTTGACACGAGTGCCGCATGAGCTGAAGCTGCTCGATTAACTCCCTCTTCAATTCATCTTTTGGTCGCTGTACGCGTTTCGGTTTTGCCATTGCAATCTCAATGTCGAATAGTTGTTCATACAGTTCGAGGATATTAGACGACCGGGAGACTCGCTGCGTCGCATAGGAACTTGTCTCAATACCGCAGATCGAGACACTTCGCCAAACCGGTTGGGCCATTTCGTCATTGGCTGACTAGTACTCTTGTTGAGATATGCAAAATTCGAAGCTTCAACACCAAATTCAGTACTCGTATGAAGGTAACAACGTCCAGCCTAGTCTAGATTCATCTATTGCCATCGCCTAGGTTGATCCCCGAAAAGCCGGAACGTCCACCGGCCTGGCGCTGGCTCCTTTCCCCCGGACCGCGCATAGGGCGATGTGGCATGTACTACAACGATGACCCGGATGAGGCCGAAGTACGCGCCTACGAAGCGAAAATGTCGTTGCTTGAGCCTTGGCGGCTGGCCGCTGATTTGAGTTTTTCAGCGGCGGCAATGCTATGTGCGCGCATTAACCCTTCCAATCACTCGGGACGTGCCAACGACTTAATCAATGGAACAGACGGGTATAGGGGCATGTGCGCCGGCGCAAAGCCTTACTTTGAAGCGCTTCGGTCTGCCGCACTAGCGGATCCTCCTGGATTCCACTGCAAGCTTGTTTTCGAAACGGATCCCCGGTGGATAGCCGGCATAGATCAATACAAGGAACAAGCGTACTTTCAAGGCAAAGACGTACACCTTTGCACATCGGAAGCCGGTGATGAGTTTGTAGTACAGGCGGAGCCGGATTGGGATCGGAGCACGCTCAATGTCGAATCCATGAAACGCTGGATGGCTTCGCGAGGATTCACGACAGGCTTCTTTTTCCCACCATCCGACGCGCCCCCGGACTATGCAAATTCGACAAGCGAGCACTACGCGCCAGACTTGGCCGCAGCGGTGGCTGCGTGGGGAGCGGTGAGTGGTGACCCCGCAGCAGTGCGCGGCAAGAAACCAAAACAGGCGATGATTGCCTGGTTGAAGAAGAACGGCGACCGGTACAGTCTGCTCGACGACGATGGCAATCCCAGAGACAAGCGAATCGGCGAAATCGCAGCGTTGGCCAACTGGGACAAGTCGCCAGGTGCAGCCAAGACGCCTGACTCTTCCCCCGATTAAGGGAATTCTCCCCCTGCCTGGAAAGGCGCATGAATACTAGCTTCTTGAGGCTTGGCAGTCCCGATAGACGGGGAAGCCTCGCTCCCGTTCTCCCTTTTTTGGTCGTCTTTCTGGGGGCAATAAGTTGGATTCGACCGGCTATTTCTGACAGGCAGTGGCGCGCATTCTGGCTTCATGTTCAGCACATGGAGCGCAGCAAAGATGCAAGCCACCAACAGCAAACCGGTCCGTACCGCACCGTCTAAAAAGCCGGTACACACCACCGAAACCTACAGCGTCACATTGCCCGCCGTCGGCTATGCCCGCGCCCCCATTGTGGCGCGTGTTGTGGGCATTGCGGTATCCACTCTGTGGGCGTGGTCGGCGCAACGCCGCTTCCCCAAACCTGTGAAATTGTCGCCGCGCGTCAGCGCCTGGCCGGTAGCCGATGTGCGCGCCTGGCTCGCTGATCCTGTCGCGTGGCAGGCCGCCCGCCAGGCGGAGGGCTGACCGATGGCGACGACCAACAAAAAGGGCCGCGACTCCGGCAAGAGCGCGACCCCGACGACCAGCGCCAATGATACCGCGCTGGCGCTGCACGCGGTCAAGGGCGAATGGCGCATTGACAGCCGCGTGCTGGCGCAGCTTATGGACAATCAGCATGAAAGCGTTCTAAAGCTGCTGACGGCCTTTGATGACGACTTCCGCCAATTGGGGGTTTTCCGATTCCAGATCGGTAAACCCCCTGCGGGATCGTCGGGGGGGCGGCCAGAGAAGTATGCCTTTCTCAATGAAGACCAGACGTACTTGCTGCTGACCTACAGCCGCAACACGACCACGGTACGGGCGCTCAAGGTGCGCTTGGTCAAGGCGTTCCGCGAAGCGCGCCATGCCAACGAACTGGCCGTGGAATACCTGCCCACCTACCGCGCTCTGCATGACGAGATCCACGCGCTGGCCAAGCATTCGCCCAACGAGAAGTTCATGCACATGAACGTCAACAAGCTGGTGAACAAGGCCGCCGGCGTCGGCCCGGGGCAGCGCGTGCGCCTTGATGTTCCGCACCGCTCCATTCTCATCGCAGCACAGTTTGTAGCCAGCACCGCGTTGCGCGGCGCGTCAGATCATCGGGAGGGCTATGTGCAGGCGAAAGACGCCCTTGAACGTTTCGGCACCGCGCTGCTGGGGGGCGACCATGAATAGTTGCCTGTGCGCGCCCGGCGCGCCGGCAATAGCGTGCCGCCTTGCCTTTCGCGCCCCCGTGGCTTATTCTGAATCTGCCTGCGAAACATCGCGGGACTGGTTTGGCGACCAGACTAAAGACGGCGGACGCACCGCCACCAATTGGCGGTATTTTTACGTCCGTTCGCATTTGCGCGCCTTCTTTGGGCGGGCGATTGCGGGGAGGGCTCACGCCCTGCCGGTTGCCGTCTTGCCGGTTCGCCAACCCTGCTTTCTGCCCGCCCACCCCATTTGGCGATGGGGCGCGGGTCAATCCAAAGACGGAGCCTCGCAAATGGCTAAAGCACTCGCTCGTCCTGAGCAATCGCAATCCCCTAACTATCAATCCGCCCACGACACTGGCAAGAAGCGCGCCGCCGACTGGTTCGCCCAGCACGGCCACACCCTGGTGGTGTTCCGTGACCAGCAGCGCGCATCGTTCCTGCTGGCGCTAGGCCGCAACGAGCTGGCCAACACCCTCACGCTGTGCCAGGGCTTTGACGATGGCTTTGCCGAAGGGCTGGCCGCTTTCATCGCGGGGGTGCGCCATGATTAAGGCCCTGCCCACACCCCCGGCCACCCTCGCCGCCCCCGACGTTGCCCGCATCATCCGAAGCGACACCACCAGCGCGATGCGCCAGGGCGAACACGCGCTGATTCACGCGGAAGCGCTGTTCCTCGCCATTGACGACTGCACAGCCAGCGACAGCCGCAAGGCGATTTACCGGCTTGATCAGATCCGCAAGCTGGCCAGAGTGGGGCGGCGTCTCGCAGCGGATCAAGGCGAACTGCTTGGCCTGGCCAGAAAGAAGTTTGAACACGAACACGGGCCGCTGATCGCCGCCGCAATCACCGGGGGCGCACAATGAATCACCCCCGCATCATCCGATCGCAGGGCATCGACATTCGGTACTGCGCCGCCATGCCATCAGATTGCGCCGATGCGCGCGATGCCCTGGCGCTCAATCCGCTTGCGCCCGCGCCGGTCGTGCAATCCGCCGCCCTCAACCGCGTGGCGCGCATCAGGGACCTTTGCGCCCCCTTCAGCTTCATCCCGCCGGGTGATCTAGGGTCGATCCCCGCCGAGACGCTGGGCGCGTTCATTGCCGCCCTGGGCGAGACCGCGCAGGAAGCTGTCCAGATGCTGGAGCACGCGCTCACCTTGCACCAGCAGGATCAACACGGCCGCCGGCTGCACAGAGCGGCTGCGCGGCTGGATGATGGGGGTGCGGAATGAGCAACGTCACCTATCTGCCCACCGCTGCCAATGCGCCCGTGAGAAACCCCCGCCGGCGTATACCGCCACGCTCAAATGTCTTTCCGCTGCGCACCTTCATCAAAACCGGCGACTTGGTGCGCGTCACCGGCGGCCTTAGTGCCGGCAAACTGTGCGTGGTGGTCAGGATGCGCCATGACCGCCTGTGGATCGAATCCCTGCAAGGCGGCATTGTGTGCAAAGACGGGGACTTGCGCGCCGTGGCATGGATTGAGCGTCACCGCCTTTGTCGCGTTCCCGATCAGGCATTGCCGCAACGGTATGCATTGCCGGCCTGGCCAGCACGATGGGAAGCGTCTTTGCATGAGCGGGCGGAGGTCGAAGCATGAACACCACCAGCATGATCCCGCCCACGCTCTCTGTACTTGGCCCGCACATCCATGACGCAGCCGAAAGGCACGGCATGTTGCCCTTCGCTGAATACCTGGACGCGGCATACGCCGCGACCGTGGGCATAGATACCGTTGTGGGCCTGCTGCGTCGTGATGCGACGCTGCGCGAGGCCCAGCACAATGGCGCGCCCGTCCTTTCCTCAAGCGATACAGACAGCCTTTTGGCATTGGTCCAATTCGCAGCGCGCAGCCTGCACCAGAACGCGGACAGCCTGCGCGATTGGGCCGATAGCGAACTTGCTCCGGAGATCGATCGATGAGCCTCTATCACACGCAATTCATCAACGCGGCTGCGCTGGGCGGCTTGCGCATCGACACAGTGACCGAAGGCAAGCTGGTACGGGTCAAGGCCGACGGCGACAAAGGCGGCAAGCGCAGCGGCGCGTACCGCTACTTCGGCGACAGCGACAACCCGTCAGGCATCTGGTGGAACTGGAAGAACGGCGCAATGGGCACCTGGGTAGCCCGTGAGCGCATGTCGCCTTCGGAGTCCGCCGCGCACCGCGAGCGCATCCGGCAAGCCAAGATCGAACGCGAGGCCGAACAGGCCAAGCAATGGCAGGTCAACGCCGTCCGCAACCGTGATCTGTTCGAGGGGGCGGAAACCATCACAGCGGGCGATCCGGTGGCGCTATACCTGGCCGGGCGCGGCCTGGCCATCCCCGATACCCGATCCCTGCGCTTTGAACCCGCCTTGGAGTACTGGGAAGACGGCAAGCTGGTGCGCCTGCTGCCCGCCATGCTGGCGGCGGTGGCGCGGCCCAGCGGTGAAGTGGTGGCCATCCACCGCACCTACCTGACCTGGGACGGGCGCAAGGCCGACGTGCCCACAGTCAAGAAGCTGACCGGCACATCCGGGCCACTGGCGGGGGCGGCGATCCGCCTGGGCAGGCCACAGGTACGCCCCGATGGTCGGCCCGGGCTGGCGGTGGCCGAGGGCATCGAAACCGCCCTTGCCGTCACGGCGCTGCACGGCATCGGATGCTGGGCGGCCGTGTCGGCCCATGGCCTGCAATCGTTCCAATGGCCTGCCGAGGTCAAGAACCTGTATGTCATGGGCGACAACGACGCCAGCGGCACTGGTCAGGACGCGGCGCAGCGGCTTGCCAAGGACGCAGCAGCCAAGGGTCTGACAGCACGTGTCCACATCCCCGAAGCGGTGGGCCAGGACTGGGCGGATGTGGTGTTCGCCCGTACCAAGACAGCCAAGGAGGTCGCATGACCGATATCCAGCTTGAACCCGTGGATGCGGCGGATGCTCCGGTGCTGGACGACACCGCCCCCGCCGATCCCTTCCCCCATGAGCGTGACCGGCCTTGCTGGCGAGTCTATGACGACTGGACCACGCGCCACCGCCGCAAATTCCGCCCGGGCGTCTATTACCACGGCATAAAGGAGAACAACGAAGCGCCCCCGACCCTGACCGACGATTGGGTATCGGCCCCGCTGCATGTGGACGCCATCACGACCGACCGCGAGGACGGCGAACATGGCCGCCTACTGCGCTTCGTGTCGGCAACAGGCCGCTGGAAGAAGTGGGCCATGCCCATGGCGATGCTGGCAGGCGACGGCAACGAAGCTCGCCAGGTGCTGCTATCGGACGGCCTGGTGTTCGACTTGAAGCAGCGCGCCCGCATCATCCACTACATCGCCAGTCAGCAACCCAAGCAGCGTTTGCGGGCGGCCACCATTACGGGCTGGCATGACGGCGCGTTCGTCCTGCCTGATGAGGTCATCGGGGCTGACGATATCTGGTTCCAGGCGGCCGGCCGACACGCCCCCTATGGCACGGCAGGCACCATGGACGGTTGGCAAAACGAGGTGGCCATTAAGGCGGTGGGCAACCCTGCCATTGCGCTGGCCATCTGCGCGGCGCTGGCCGGGCCGTTGCTGGAGAGCCTGAACATCGACGGGGGCGGCCTGCACTTCTACGGCGATAGCAGCACCGGCAAAACCACGGCGCTGATGGCGGCGATATCGGCATGGGGCGGGCCTGACTTCCGGCGCACCTGGCGGGCCACGGCCAACGGCCTGGAAGGCGCGGCGCGGATGCACACCAGCACGCTGCTGGCGCTGGATGAGATTGGTGAAATCAGCCCCAAAGAGCTTTACGAGGCCATCTACGCGCTGGGCAACGGCCACGGCAAGGGGCGGGCGAACGTGTACGGCGAAGCGCGCAAGGTAGCCCGCTGGCGGGTCTATTCCTGCTCGACAGGGGAAATGACCATCGGTAGCCGTATGGCGGCGGGTGGCTTCGAAGCCAAGGCCGGGCAGTCCGTGCGCATGCTGGATATCCCGGTGGCGGGCAAGTACGGCATCTTCGACGAGCTGCACGGCCATGCATCGGGGGCGGGCCTGTCCCAGGCCATCCGCGACGCGGCCGCCAAGCACTACGGGCACGCGGGCCGGGCCTTCGTGGGGGCGCTAATCGAGGAACGGCGTGACGGATTGAACGAGGCCGAAGCCCTGGCCGCGATTGAACGCAAGTTCGGCGACCTGGACGGGCAGGAAGGCCGGGCCGCGCGCATGCTGGCCATCAGCGCCCTGGCAGGGGAAATCGCCATCGCGGCAGGCATCTTGCCCTGGGAACCCGATACGGCCATCAGCGCGGCGCTGGTAGCGTTCAGGCTGTGGCGCGGCGCTCGCGGTGCTGTCGGGCAGAACGCGGAACATGCGGCGATCCTGCGGGCAGTGGAGGACTTCATTGACCGGCACGGCGATAGCCGATTCTCAGGCCTGGACGACCACAACGCGCCCATGGTGCGTGACCGGGCAGGCTACTGGAAGGATGACGGCGGGCACAGGCTCTACCTGTTCACGTCCGGGGGTTTGCGCGAGGCCACCAAAGGCTACGACCTAACGCGGGTCACCAAGGCGCTGCAACAAGCCGGGGCGCTGGCTGCCAAGGGCGCGAACGGTAAAACAGCCCTCACCACGCGAGTGCCAGGGGGAGATACACCGCGCCTGTATCACATCGACCATTCGGCGCTCGTCTCGGATAGCGGCAATGGCTAGTTCCAACATTAGCCGGGATAGATTCGCGTGCCACAGGTGCCACAGGGGCCACATGCACTATTGGTGCGGGCTTCGGCGTGGCACAGCCATTTTTCATATGTGCCACAGGTGCCACAGAAAGGCCAGATGTGTGGCACCCGTGGCACCTGTGGCATCCCCCGGTGCCACGGCAAAACCCGCGTGGATAAAGGCTGCGGCACAAGTGGCACAGGTGGCACCAGCGAAATGCATTGGGGAAGTGAGCCCCGCCAGGAAGCCGACGTGAGCGCCCGCATGTCGGCCCTGATGGCGCGGTTAAACGGCAGCAGCGCCGCGCCAGCGCCGGACACACCCAGCGAGCCGCCCACCCCCGCGCCGCCTGTGGTGGCCCCCCGCCCGGTTACCACGCCGGTTACCACCGAAACCGCCGCCAACGACGCCACCCAGCGCCTTGCCCTATGGCTGCATCCCTGCGGCTCCTGCACGCTGCGGCGCACACCGGGGGCAGCCTGGCCAGGCTACTGCGTCGGGCGGGAGGACTTGCCGCTGGCCTATGGCCTGCTGCACGAGCTGCCTGCCGATCTGGGCGACGGTTGCCCCGAATACCGCCCCCGGGGCTGAACCTGATAAAACCTGAATCAGAAACGACGAGGTGAACCATGATTGACGGATTGATAGCGGGCAAGGTCTACGGCCAGCCCAAGAAAGGCATTGGCAAAAACGGGAGCGGCTACGTTACGGCGAAGGTGCGCGCGGCCGGCGGCGACGGCGAAACCGTTTTCGTGAACGTCATCACGTTTTCGGAAACCGCTGGTCAGGCGCTGCTGGCCTTGGGCGATGGCGAAAGCGTGGCGCTGTCCGGCACCTTGACGGTAAAGGTGTGGACCGATCGCGACGGCCTGGTGCGGCCCGGCCTGGATATGCAGGCGCACGCCGTGCTGACCGCATACCACGTCAGAAAGCGGCGGCAGGCGGTGGGCGAAGATCCGGCAGACGGCCACGAGCATTGACGGCCCGCGCATCGGCCAGCCCGTTCTCAGCGACGGCGCTCCAACCTATACCCAGCCTATACGGATTGCCGGAACAGGTGCATTCGAAAAGGCGGCTAAAGCCTTACACGTCAAGGGTCTGCACGCGATTGATCCTAAATTGCCGTATTGATCAGGGCAAAGGCTCACGGGGTAGTGCTGCGTCCGGGCGCGCGCCAGGCCGGGTGGCCTGCGTCGATGGCAAAAAGGGATACCGGACGGATACGGATTTGATCGGCAGGAATGCCCAGCGCGGCACGTCTGACGGTATTTTTGACGGTATGTCGGCAACCGCGAAAACCAAGATCAAGCACTGGCGCGGCTTTCCAGGCAGTGTTCCATTCCGGCCCCGCCATCAAAATTGCTTTCAGCATGCACGTCGCTGGAAGACATCGCAGTCCGCTCCCCGCCTCGGGGACATCCTCACCGTAGTGTCAGGTACAGTTCCAGTACCGTGATGTGGCGCATGCCGCAAGACATTCCGCACCCTGCGCGATGACGACAAAAACCTACCGGCACTACCGCTTCGGCATCATTATCTCGATCGCGTTGGCGGGCTGGCTTGCCGCGCTTGGCCTCATCGCCGTGGCCTCCCCGAACCTCGGCTGGGGCATCGTGGCCCTGATCACGGCGGCGATCTGGGTGGGCGGGCCGCTTGCGATCGTGCTGGTGGTCGCGTGGTTCGCCTATATGGCGCGCGACCGCGGGCAGGTGCCGGGCCGCGTGCATGCGGTGCTCTTCCTGCCGACCTTGGCGGCCTTGCTGATTTATCCCATCAGCGAATCCATCGAGCAGGGGAAGTACGATTCGTTCAGCGCCGCCCATCCGCCCATTGCCGAAACGCACGTGAACCTGAGCGGCAAGGACTTGTGGATCGATACCAAGCCGTACGCCAGCACCTGGTCGGGCGCGGGTCCGGACATGCCGCTCTCGGCCCGCGAACCTGCCCGGTTCGCGGCGTTCATCCGCTATCCCAACTCACAATCGAACGCCAGCGCGTCCAGCGCGTTTCCCTATACGGGCGCGCGCTTGAACGACAACCTGGAGCGCTACACCTATCGTGTCGCGTCCGGCGAAACGGGCGCTTCACTACCGTTGACCCGTCTGCCCTACCCCGACGTATCGCCGTTCTTTCCGATCCTTGGCAAGAAGGAGGCAACGATGATCAGGCATCTCTATTTCCACTATCCCGATCATGTGGAAGTTGCACCCGCGCTGCAACGCCTGGCGGGCATGACCGAGCAGCAACTGGACGGCAAGAAGCTGAAAGGGCTGGTCCTCTTCAAAGCGCAGAACTACACGCTGAACGGGATTGCTCGGCTGGAGATCAATGGGCGAACGCTGGACGTCGGTGACCGCGCACTCGCGTCGGTTGCGCCGCTACCCGCAACCTGCCACGACTTCGCGTATCCGGTGGGCGGAGCGTTCCTGGATCTGGACCAACCGCTGACCGTACGTTGGCAAACGATAGCTGCGCCGCAGACCTGGCAGACCGCGACCCTGCAAGTTCCGGCCTTCCGGCAGCCTCGCCCTATGGACGGGGAATCGACGCTGTTGCGTGTCCAGCTCTATTTCCTGCCGGACGGCACCGTCGAGGGCGAACGTTTTGTGGAAGTGCGGCAGTCGCGAGATCAACTGGCCATTCGCGCAACGGGCGTGCCCGCGCGAGCAGCCGCTTATGCCGGCTGCGGCGGCGCCTTCAGTGCGTTCAATCCGCAAACGGTGAAGCTGCTGGCGGACTAACTTTCGCTTCAAAGCAAACCCCGCTTTCGCTCAAACCGTGTACCGTTGACAAAAGTCATGATATTCACCGCAGTACTTCAGATAGGCTTATGCGCACTATGAAAGGCAAGTCCTCGTCCACCAAGGATGGCTATTTGTTTTCTGATCAGATAGGTCACCTGCTGCGGCGGGTCTATCAGCGGCATACCGCCCTATTCCAGCAATACATTCCCGACTCCCAACTCACCGCCGCGCAATTCGTCGTGCTGTGTTCGGTGCGGGACCATGGCGCGAGCTCGCTGGCCGACCTGGTCAAGGCGACGGTCATCGACCAGGCCACCGTGCGCGGCGTGGTCGACCGGTTGAAGCAGCGCGAACTGGTTCAGGTGGACCACGACCCGATCGACCGCCGCAAGGTCGTCATCAATCTGACGCCCATCGGGCAGGAACTGGTTGCCCAGATGGAACCGTTCGCCAAGCAGATCACCGAAAGCACGTACGGCAACCTGAACCCCGCCGAACGCCTGGCGCTGGATTTCCTGCTGACCAAAATGCTGAACGGCGACGAACAGGCCTGAAGCCCGTTCGCCGCCGTTGCTCATTCGGCCTGGCAATCAGCCAGGCGACCCGTCAAGCCCGGATCACTCGAGCGCGCGGTTGCGCGACTCCACGTCCACCGACCAGATGGAGATGGCGCCCGCCACCAGCATGCTGGACAACACGACCAGCGACAGCGTGAAGTGGCTGGTCATGATGGGTGCGATGATGGCCGGCGCAAACAGCCCGCCAAACCGTGCCACCGCCCCCGCCATGCCCATGCCGCTTGCGCGCAGGTCGGTCGGGTAGACCTCGGGCGTGAACGCATACAAGGCGCCCCAGGTTCCCAGCAGCGAGAAACTCATCAGCAAGGTGGAACCGATCACCACCGCCGGCGACGTGCCCAGGCTGTACAGCATGCACCCCACGGCGCTCAGGATCAGGAAGCCGACCAGCGTGGGCTTGCGGCCCCAACGCTCCACCCCGTATGCAGACAGCGCAAAGCCGGGCAACTGGACCAGCGCCAGCAGCACCAGGAATTCCTGGCCGCGCATGAAGGCGAAGCCTTCCGTGCTGAGCTTGACGGGAAGGTAGACGAAGACGCCGTAGTAGGCGATGGAGATCAGCGCCCATGCCAGGAACAGCCCGATGCTGCGACGGCGGTAGCTGGCCGAGAACAGCGCGAACATCGATTTGTGCACCGGCACTTCCGGCTGCAGGTGGGGCAGATCGACGTCGCGGCGGTTGACCCGCGCCACGCGCTCCAGCACCTTGCGCGCCTGGTCCGATTTGCCGTTGCGGTTCAAGTACATCGGCGACTCGGGGATGTAGAAGCGCAGCACCACGCCGATCAGGGCGGGCAGCCCGGTCACGAAGAAGATCACGCGCCAGGCGTCATCGCCCCAGGACGTTGCGGCCAGCGCCAGCAGCGCCAGGAAAATGGTGCCCACAGCCCAGAAGGATTCCAGCAGCACCAGCCAGCGGCCGCGACGGTCGCTGGGCAGGAATTCCGCCATCATCGTGTAGTCCACAGGCAGCGTGCCGCCCACGCCGATGCCCGTCAGGAACCGCAGGAACAACAACCACGTGAACTCCGGCGCGAAGGCCGATGCCACGCCGGCGCAGGCGTCGATGACCACGGCGATCATCAGGACCGGACGCCGCCCGATACGGTCGGCCATCCGGCCGAAAACAAACGCGCCGATCAACATGCCGATGAAGAAGAACGTGCCGCTTTGCAACGCCTGCGGCACGGTGATGCCGAAGGTCTTGGCGATAGACGGCGCACTGAAGCCGATCGACAGCACCTGCATGGCATCCGCCATCCAGACCAGGCCGAAGATCACGAAGAGCCGATACTGGAACTTGCCGACACCTGCCACCTGAATGGCCTTGTCCACTGAAACCAATGAAGCTGACATAGATGAAAAACCCCTTGTTGTGATCAACACAAACTGCTGCACGCGTTGTGGCCGCGCTTCCTTTAGTTCAGCTCCGCGTGCTCGCGCAGCCTGCTAATCGTGTTCGTCGGGTCTGGCCAGGGGTCTTTGCCTGGCGCATGGCGTTCCCGCAAGTAGCCGATCAGGTCCACAATCTGCCTGTCGTCCAGCGCGTCCTTGAAGCCCGGCATGTAGCCCAGCTCGTCGTTGGCCGGGGTCTGGATGCCGTTGAGAATCACCTGGATCAGGTTGTCGGGCGTTGCGGCGTGCATATTGGTGTTCGAACTCAACAGCGGCTTCACGCCGAACAGCGTGGGGCCGCTGCCGGCTTCATGGCAGACGGCGCACGCGTTCTGATAGACGCGTTCGCCGTTTGCGCGCCGGCCCTGGAGCGATTGGATCGTGGCGGCGGCAGCCGAGGGTTGCGAAGTCGGTTGCGCCGTCGATTGCGAAGCCGGCTGCGATGCGGGAACGGAAACGGGAACCGTCGTCGGTGCCCGCGAGGGTTCCGCTGACGGCTTGGCCGCCGTAGCGCCCGCCGCTTGCGGCAAGTCCAGCAAATAGGTCGTGATGGCCTTCACGTCGCTGTCGGGCAGCTCGGCCAAGCCATGGATCACCGGCGCCATCGGCCCGGCCGCCACGCCGTGGCGCGGGGAATATCCCGTGCGCAAGTACTGGAACAGTTCGTCTGCCGTCCAGGCGCGGGCACCCGTGGCCAGCTGGTTCAGCGCGGGCGCGGTCCAGCCCTCGGCCTCGCCACCGGCCAGGTAGTGCGCACCCGTCTTCTCCGCACCCAGCCGGTTACGCGGCGAGTGGCAGGCCGCGCAATGGCCCGCCCCCTGCACCAGATAGGCGCCGCGCAGCCATTGCGCGCCGCGCGACGGATCCGGCGTAAAGGGCGTAGCGTCGTGGAACAGCGCATTCCAGCCCGCCAGCAGCGGACGAAAATTGAACGGGAAGGCCAACTGCGTCTTGGGCGGCTCGGCCCGCACGGCAGGCTGCGACATCAGATAGCCGTACAGCGCCTGCATGTCCGCGTCGCTCAGCTTGGCGTAGGCCGTGTACGGGAACGCGGGATACAGCTGCCGCCCGTCCTGGTGGACGCCGTGGCGCATGGCGCGCTCGAAGGCGGTGTACGACCAGCGGCCGATGCCCGTGTCGTTGTCGGGCGTGATGTTGGTGGTGTAGATCGTGCCGAACGGCGTGTCCAGCGCCAGGCCGCCCGCATTGGCTTTGCCGCCGGGCGCGGTGTGGCAGGCGACGCAATCGCCCGCGGCCGCCACCAGGCGCCCGCGTTCGATGGCGCGCATTGAATACAGCGACACGTCCGGGCCGGCGGTCAGCGGCAGCGCCGGCTTCATCGGCCACAACGCGGCGGCCATGCCGGCCAGCCCCGCCATGCCGGCGGCCAGCCACACCCAGCCGCGCGCCAACGGATTGCGCGAGCGATCCCGGCGACGGCCAGCCAGCGCCACGCGCAACTGCTCGGAATCAAACGGCACTTGCCGCAGGCGCACGCCCGTTGCGTCCTGGATGGCATTGGCGATGGCGGCGGCGGCCGGCAACGTCACGACGCCGTCCAGGCCCAATTGCCCCTGCGTCACCCGATCAACGTCGACGCCATCACGGCGAGACAGGTCTTTGGCCCCTTCGTATCGACCCAACGCGCCTGATTTCTGTTCGTCAGCGGCATTGATGGCCGGACTGGACCAGTCATCGAATGCCGGCGGGCCTGCCAGCAGGCGGCGGGCATTGGCCAGCAGCCGCGGCGTCTGCTGTTCGATTGCCGGCAGGACCGGTGCGCGCTGCGCCGGATGCAGATGCTGGCTATCGTGGCCGGCCACGACCCGCGTCACATCGACCTGCCCGGTTTGAGGCTGCACGGTGACTTCGGCCACCCAGGCGCTCCACACCATCCGGGCCGCACCGCTCTCGTCCACACACTGCACCTGCGCCGTGGCGAAGCCTTTGCCCCGCAACGTGCCGTGGCGCGTCTCGCCCTCGTCCTCCGCTGCGGGCAGACCCGCCTGCTCCACGACCCGACGCGCCAGCTCCCGGCCCTGCCCCGCGGGCAGATGCTGCAACCGCCAGGCCAGCGGATCTTCATCACGGGCCAGTGCCTGCTCATGCCACTGGCTTTCCTGGGCAAACACTTGCGCCGCATTCAGTTCGTCGACGCTGGCGCGGAGCGGCACGGAAGCCCGCTTGCCGGTCTGCACCGCAACGTCGCTGTGCACCGTCGGCTGTGCGGCGGCCCGCGCCTGCCCAGGCTGGCTCAACAGGCGAGCCAAGCTGGGGCGCATCGCCCAAGGCGCGTCCGCGGTAAATGCCGTGGTCAAAGCCTGATTGCCACCAGCGGCGGGCGCCATCGCAGCCGGACCCGGAACCGGCTCGATCCAGTCGGCCGCTTGCGGCACGTACAGCACCAGCTCATCCGCTGCCTCGGCATGGCAGGCCACGCAGACCGGCCGGCCCACCGCCTGCGACAGCAACGCCGCATCCGCGGCCGCATCCATCAGATCCAGCGGATGCACCGCATCCGATCCCCCAACGAGCGCAGCATCGGCATCAACAACCGTCAGCCCTATCGCTGCCTCGGGCTGTTGCAGCACGGCAGCCAGCTCGCGCCGCAGAATCTGTTGAACCGCCTGCGTGCAAGCCGGCAGCCACACGCTGGTATGCCCGTTCAGGCTCCATGCAGTGACCCGAACGCCCGCGCGGGGTTCATCCGACGGAAGCCGCAGGCCGTAACGGACCAGATCGGGGCCGGACGAAGACAAGCGGGGAGTCTCGACCGCAGGCCCCCCCTGCCAAACGGGCGCCAGATCCACAGCCGCCTGGCGGGCGTACAGCGGCGATACCGCCACCACGCCCACGAAGTGCGTGTGCTGCACCACGGCCACCACCCCGGCCCGGGTTCGGACCTCGGCCAGGCGCGCGCCCAGCAATTGGCTTCCGCGGTAACGCGTGCCGTCCCACGCCAGTTCAGGCGGACGCAACGCAATGCCGTGCAGCAGATCGGGGGGCAATGCGGCCGGCAGGCAAGCGTTACCCGACGGGGCCGCGCAAGCGTGCGCGCTCATCGGGCGGGCTCTTGCGTGACAGCCGCCGCGCGCAATTGCACGGCCCGCAACGCCGCCTGCATGATTTCCACATGCGTGCCGCAGCGGCACAGGTTGTGGTGCAGTTCGCTGCGCAGCGCTTGCTCGGTGGGGCAGGGGTTGCGGCGCAACAGGGCCTCCACCGTCATGATCATTCCGTTCAGGCAATAGCCGCACTGCGCCGCCTGGCAGTCGATGAACGCCTGCTGCGTCGGCCCGGGCTGCTGCCGCGTGCCCAGCCCTTCCAGCGTGGTCACCGCCCGCCCTTGCGCCGCCCTGACCGGGATCACGCAAGACCGCGCCGCCACGCCGTCGATCAGCACCGTGCACGCGCCGCATTCGCCCAGGCCGCAGCCGTACTTCGGGCCGTTCAACTCAAGGTCGTTGCGCAGCACGTGCAGCAGCGCCGTATCGGGCGCTGCCGGCACGTCGTGCGCGCTCCCATTGACCGTCAAGCGGATCGGTTGCGGGGCGCTGCTTGGATTGACTGAGGATCCCATGGGCGTGGCGCGTGGCTGCAGTTTGAAAGGGTGAAAGGTTGCCGCTACGCGGGCCAGGGATCAAGTCCCTTCTTTTGCCAGGGTCCCTTGTTGCCCGGCGTCGCGGCGCGCATCATGCCGCGGCCCGGGCTTTGGGCTCGACCAGCGGCTCGCTGAAGACGTCGTAGCCGAAACACCACGACGGGTCTTCATTGGTGCGCAACCAGGTGTTGTCGTGCGAAATGCGCTGCACCTTGCTGGCGCGCTCGGCACGGTTCGCCTCATACAGCGCAAACGCCAGTTCGTGATGGTCCACGCCCACTTCCTTGAAGCAGCGCGCCAACATCGCGCCGTCTTCGATGGCCATGGCCGCGCCCTGCGCCATGTGGGGCTTCATCGGATGGCAGGCGTCGCCCAACAGTACCAGGCGGCCTCGGCTCCACAGCGGCAGCGGATCGCGCTCCAGCAGCGACCACTTGGTCACCTCTACCGTAGCGTCGATCAGCGCCTGCACCGTGGGATGCCAGCCGCTGAAGGCCTCGCGCATTTCGTCCTTGCTGCTGGGCAGCCAGCGGTCGTTCAAGTCCCAATGCTCCACCGGCACGCCAGTGACGTAATAGAGCTCGTCGGCCTTGCCGGTCACGAAGTAGGTCATCATGTGGCGGTCGTCGCTCCACCACTTCACGCAGGCATCGAACGGCAACATGCCGCCCTTGACCGGCGGCGTCGGGAACACCGCGCGGTGCGCCAGATACCCCGCGTATTTCGGCAGTTCGGGCCCCAGCAATTCTTCGCGGATCCGCGAGTTCACGCCGTCGGCGCCGATCACGATGTCGGCCTCTTCCGACGTGCCGTCGGCAAAGTGCATCACCACCACGTCGCCCCGGTCTTCTACCTTGGTCAAGGACTTGTCGTAGGCGACGGCGCTTTTCGGCAGCGCGTCGATCAGCAAGGCGTGGAAGTCGCCCCGATGCACCGTGAGGTAGGACGCGCCGTAGTGTTTGACGGCGTAGTCGCCCAGCGGAATCTGCGCCAGGATGTCGCCCGTTTGCCAGTGGCGGCTGTACCAGTAGTCGGGATGGGAGCCTTGGGCGTTCAGCGCGTCTTCCACGCCGATGCGGCGCAGGATCTTCATGACGTTGGGCCCCACATGGATGCCGGCCCCTAGCCGCGAAAAACCCGGCGCCTGCTCATAGACGCGGACGTTCAGTCCTTCGTTGAGCAACAGCGCGGCGGTTGCGGCGCCGCCAAGACCGGCGCCGACGATGGCGATGCGGGGGGATGTAGACACGGAGCTTCTCCTTGCTGGATGGTCAATGACTGGATAAGTGAATGCTTGAACACGTTGCCGGCCGCCGCTCGGTCGATGCCTGAACACGGCCTGGGGATTTGAAAATTATGAAGTACACACTTCATTTCTCGACATCTATTTTTTCAAACCACGCGTAAACCCGAAGAAAGATCACCAAAATAGTGCATGTTTTTCACCGCATTAGGTGAAAACCACTATGAAAGCCAGGTTGGCTATCTGCCTCGCTCTTTGCAAGAATAGAGCGTATACGCTTCTTTTGAATTTATCGGAAACCCTAGGCCCACCCTTCAAGGCACCCCATGACGAAGAATTTTCGAATCGGCCAGATCGTCCCCAGTTCCAACACGACCATGGAAACCGAAGTCCCCGCGATGCTGCAGGCGCATTCGTCGCTGCGGCCCGAAGACCGCTTCACGTTCCATTCCAGCCGGATGCGCATGAAGAAGGTGCAGAAGGAAGAGCTGGCAGCCATGGATGCCGAGAGCGACCGCTGCGCGCTGGAACTGAGCGATGCGCGGGTCGACGTGTTGGGCTACGCCTGCCTGGTGGCCATCATGGCGATGGGCCGGGGCTACCACCGCGTCTCGCAGAAGCGGCTGACTGAGCGCACCGCCGAAAACGGCGCGTCCGCCCCCGTCATCACCAGCGCCGGGGCCTTGGTTGACGCGCTGCACGTCATGGGCGCAAAGAAGATCGCGCTGGTGGCGCCCTACATGGTGCCGCTAACCGAACTGGTCATGGACTACATCGCCGCCGAAGGTTTCGAGATCGTCGACTGGCGCGCGCTGGAAATCCCCGACAACCTTGAGGTGGGCCGCCACGACCCTGCCCGCCTGCCCGGCATCGTCGCCGGCATGAATGTGGCCGACGCCGACGTGATCGTGCTGTCCGCCTGCGTGCAGATGCCGTCGCTGCCCGCCGTGTCGCAAGTGGAGGCCGAAACGGGCAAGCCCGTGCTGACGGCCTCCATCGCCACCACCTACGCCATCCTCAAAGAATTGGGCCTGGACCCGGTGGTGCCCGGCGCGGGCGCCCTGCTCTCCGGCGCCTACCCCTATTCCAGGAATCCGCAATGAACCACGCAGCCAGCACTTCCCCTGCCAGCACCTATCTGTACGGCGGCCACGTCCACGCCAACGGTATCCGCCAGCACTATCTGCGCTACGGCGGCAACGCCGGCGAACGCGCCGAGCGCCTTGCCGTCATCGTCATCCCCGGCATCACCAGCCCCGCGGTGACGTGGGGCTTCGTGGCCGAACACCTGGGCCGCCAGTTCGATACCTATGTGCTGGACGTGCGCGGACGCGGGTTGTCGGCATCCGGCCCGGACCTGGACTACGGCCTGGACGCGCAAGCGGCTGACGTGACGGCCTTCGCCCAGGCGCTGCGGCTCGCGCGCTACGCACTGGTCGGCCACTCCATGGGCGGCCGCATCGCCATTCGCGCCGCCAGCCAGAAACCGCAAGGCCTGGCGCGCCTGGTCATCGTCGACCCGCCCGTGTCCGGCCCCGGCCGCCGCGCCTACCCGGCCAACCTGGCCTGGTACGTGGACTCCATCCGCCAGGCCACTCATGGCATGAGCGCCGAAGACATGCGGGCGTTCTGCCCGACGTGGACCGAGGCGCAGCGCCAATTGCGTGCCCAATGGCTGCACACGTGCCATGAACCCGCCATCGTCCAGAGCTTCGAGGACTTCGGCCGCGACGACATCCACGCCGACCTGCCCGGCATCGCGCTTCCCCTGCTGCTGATGACCGCGGAAAAAGGCGGCGTCGTGGGCGACGACGACGTGGCCGAATGGCAAAGCCTGGCGCCGCAGACCCGGCACGTGCGGGTCGCCGGCGCGGGCCACATGATCCCCTGGGACAACGAGGCGGGGTTCTACGCCGCGTTCGGCGACTTCCTCGGCCGGGCGGTGGACTGACCCGCCGCCACCCTTTTCCCCAATCTGCCGCCACAAGGAATCTCCATGTCCGTCAGCGATATCGATCTGATCCACGCCTGGAAGCAGGTGCTTACGCTTTCCCGGCTAGAAGCCGGCCAGATTGTCACCGTGCTTACCGGCGCCGACACGCATCCGCAGACCCTGCGCTGCGCCATCGCCGCCGCCACCGACATGGGCGCGCGGGTCAACCGGCTGGACCTGCCGCCCGTGAACGCCGACAAGTCCATCAGCCGCGACGCCCTGGCCTATCTGGGCACTACCCCGCTGACCGGCAACCCGGCCGCCATCGCGGCGCTGACGGCCAGCGATCTGGTGCTGGATCTGATGACGCTGCTGTTCTCGCCGGAACAGCACCAGATCCTGCAGACCGGCACCAAGATCCTGCTGGCCATCGAGCCGCCCGAAGTGCTGTGCCGGCTGGTGCCCACCGAGGCGGACCGCATCCGCGTGCAGGCCGCCGCGCGCCGGATCGAGGCGTCGCGGCAAATGCGCATCACGTCTGCGGCCGGTACCGACCTGCGCTGCCAATTGGGGGATTTTCCGGCGATCTCGGAATATGGCTTCGTGGACCAGCCTGGCCGCTGGGACCACTGGCCCAGCGGCTTCGTGCTGACCTGGCCCAATGAAGGCCAAAGCCAAGGGCGCGTGGTGCTGGACCGCGGAGACATCCTGCTGCCCATGAAAGACTACGTGACCGAGCCGATCGAACTCGTCATCGAACAAGGCTACGTCACGCGCATCAACGGCGGGCTGCAGGCGGACATCCTCAAGGAATACATGGCCGCCTACGAAGACCCCGAGGCCTATGCCGTGTCGCACATCGGCTGGGGCCTGCAACCGCGCGCCCAGTGGTCCATGCTGGCCCACTACAACAAGGAAGCCCACATCGGCATGGACGCCCGCGCCTTCGAAGGCAACTTCCTGTGGTCCATGGGGCCCAATAACGAAGCCGGCGGCAGCCGCACCACCGCCTGCCACATCGACATCCCGATGCGCCATTGCAGCGTCGCGCTGGATGACCAGCCTGTCGTGATCAACGGCGTGGTGCAGGACGAACCGGGATTGGCCCGCGCCGCCCGCCGCAAGGAAGACAAATGAACGCAACCGCCCAGACCATTCCCGCCCAAGGCGCTTCCGGCGACATATCCGCTTATTCGCGCCAAGGCTTCGGCACGCCGCTGCCGCTCAAGGCCCCCTTCGGGCTGCTGATCGTCGACTTCGTCAACGGCTTTGCCGATCCCGCGGTGCTGGGCGGCGGCAACATCCCCGAAGCCATCGCGCAGACCCGCCACCTGCTGGCGCACGCCCGCGCACAGGGCTGGCCGGTGGCGCATAGCCGCATCGTCTTCTCCGACGACGACGCGGACAGCAACATTTTCTGCCTGAAGGTGCCCGCCATGCTGGCCCTGAAGGAACACAGCGAGAACAGCGCCATCGTGCCCGAACTGGCCCCGGCCACTGGCGAATACGTGGTGCGCAAGAGCACTCCGTCCGCCTTCTTCGGCACCATGCTGGCGCCGTGGCTGGCGCAGCGCGGCGTGCAGACCCTGCTGGTTGCCGGCTGCGTCACCAGCGGCTGCGTGCGGGCCAGCGTGGTGGACGCGATGCAGGCGGGCTTCCGGCCGCTGGTCGTGTCCGACTGCTGCGGCGACCGCGCCTTGGGGCCGCACGACGCCAACCTGTTCGACATGGCGCAGAAGTACGCCGCCGTCATGCCCCTGGCCCAGGCCATCTCCGATACCAACGCCCTGGCGCAAACCCCGCTGTCTGGCGCCAGGTAATGCCGGCATAATCATTCCCCTGGCCCGAATGCCCTCTGCCCCATGACCCTGCCTCAGCCTCAAGCATTGGTTGGCACGCTGCTCGCCCACCCCGACGCGCTGCTGATCGTGCGCGAGCCGTCGGCACCGCCGCGTCCTGCGCCGGGGCAGCCCGGGACCGCAACCGATTACGTCCAGGCGACGCCGGAGATCTTCATTGCAGTGCTGGGCGGCAGCGGCCTTCTCCCGGAAGGAACAGACCCTTCCGGCTGGCGCGTGCTTGCCTTCAACGGCCATGTGGACCTGGGCACGGGCATCAAGACGTCGTTGGCCCAGATCGTGGCGGAAGAACTGGATGTGCCGATGGCGCGCCTGGACATGGTGCTGGGCCACACCAACGCCGCGCCCAACCAGGGGCCAACGATTGCCAGCGCCAGCATCCAGATATCGGCGGTTCCCCTGCGCCGCGCCGCCGCCCAGGCCCGCGAGCATCTGCTCGCCATGGCAGCGCAGCAATGGGACCTGCCGCGCGACGCGCTTCAGGTGCGCGACGGGGTGATCCGCCCCCGCGACGTCGGCGACCCGCGCCAACTGCACTATGGCCAATTGGTGCGCGGCCAGCACACACGATTGACGCTGGCGCCGCCCGACCAACCGGTCCGCCTGAAGCCCACCGAAGACTACCGGATCGTCGGGCAAGGCGTGGCCCGGGTCGACATCCCCGCCAAGGCCGCCGGCGAGCTCAGCTTCGTCCATGACGTGCGCGTGCCCGGCATGCGCCATGGGCGCGTCATCCGCCCGCCCCACCCGGGACGCGACGCCGGCGACTTCATCGGCCGCTGCCTGATCGATCTGGACCGGGAATCCGTCGCCCACCTGCCCGGCAACGTGCAGGTCGTGGCGCAAGGCGACTTCATCGGCGTCGTGGCGGATCGCGAAGAACAGGCCATTGCCGCGATGCGCGCACTGAAGGTCCGCTGGAAGCCCGTTCCGCCCGCGCCCCGCCTGGATAACCTTGCCGAGGCCATCCGCGCCCATCCCGCGCGCGCCCGGCCATTGATCGAAGAGGGCGACGTCGACGCCACGTGCGCCCACGCCGCCGCGCACCTGCGCCGCAGCTACGTCTGGCCCTACCAGATGCATGCCTCCATCGGCCCCTCTTGCGCGGTCGCGGATTTCCGCGACGGCCGCCTGACGGTCTGGACCGGTTCGCAGAACCCGCACATGCTGCGCACCGACCTGGACCGCCTGCTGAAACTGGGCGAAGGCCAGATAGAACTGGTCCGGCTGGAAGCCGCCGGCTGCTATGGCCGCAATTGCGCCGACGACGTCTGCGCCGACGCGGCGTTGCTGTCCATGGCGGTGGGCGCGCCGGTGCGCGTGCAGCTCACCCGCGAACAGGAACATCAGTGGGAACCCAAGGGCACCGGCCAATTGATGGACGTCGGCGCCGCGATCAATGCCAATGGCGATCTGCTGGCCTACGACTTCGCCGTGCGGTACCCCTCCAATGATGCGCCCATCCTGGCGCTGCTGCTGACGGGTGCGATCTCTACCGAGCCGCGCACGTTGGAGATGGGCGACCGCACGGCGGCACCGCCCTATCGCTACCCGAACCGGCGCGTCGTCTGCCACGACATGGCGCCGCTGGTGCGCGCCTCGTGGCTGCGCGGCGTGTCGGCGCTGCCGAATTCCTTTGCGCATGAATGCATGATCGACGAACTCGCCCACGCAGCGGGCGCGGATCCTGTCGAATACCGCGTTCGCCATCTGGATGACGCGCGTGCCGTCGCGCTGATCGACGCCACGGCCCAGCGCGCAGGCTGGCGCCCGCGCACGCGGGGCAGCCGCGGCACGCCCGGCGCCGACGGCCAGTTGCGCGGACGCGGCGTGGCGTATGCCCGATACGTACACAGCAAGTTTCCCGGTTTCGGCGCCGCCTGGGCGGCGTGGGTCATCGACCTGCGCGTCGACCCGGCCACCGGCCGCATCACCGTCGAACGCATCGTCGTCGGCCAAGACACCGGCATGATCGTCAACCCCGACGGCGTGCGCCACCAGATCCATGGCAACGTGAACCAGACGCTAAGCCGCAGCCTGATGGAGAAAGTCGATTTCGATACGGCAGGCGTGGCCAGCCGCGAATGGGGCGGCTATCCCATCATCGGCTTCAAGGACCTGCCGCCCATCGACGTGCTGCTGATGCCGCGTCAGGACGAACCGCCCATGGGTGCGGGCGAATCCGCCTCCGTTCCCGGCCCCGCCGCCATCGCGAACGCTCTTTTCGACGCCACGGGGCGGCGCTTCTATGAAGCGCCCTTCACGCCGGAGACGGTGCGCGCCGTGCTGACCGAGCCGTCTCAGACGCTGTCGAGCTGAGACCGGTCCACCTCTGCCGCCGCCGATTGCGCGGCCCACATTTCCTCAAGGAAAACGGGCGTGCACAAACCGGCAATCACCGCCGCCAGGTCCTGATCGGCGCCGTCGTAGGCATGGCGGCCCGACAGCAAATTCAGCGAACCGATCACCCGGCCTTCGTGGCGCACCGGGATATTCAACGCCGATTGCAAACCGCGATCGATGAGCATCGGCGCTTCCGAAAACACCGAGCGCACGTCGTCTTCGTTACTGGCCACGTACAACCGCCCCTGCTCCAGCACATGGCGCGACCAGGGGCCGTTTCCCGTCGCTTTGAAGCCGCCCAAGGGGCTGATGCTGTCGTCGGAGGTGTAAAGGCGCTTCATCAGGCGGTGTTCCTCCAGGTACAGCAGCGCCGTGAAGAGCCGATGCCCGAAGGCCGCCTCCAGCAAACCGGACACGACGTCCCACTGCGCCTGGCGGCCGCTTGCCAGCCCCAAGGCGCGCGCGTACCCGGCCCAAGGCGAAAACACGGATGCCGGCGTCATGCGTTGATCTCCTCAAGCACCACGCCACGCGTGTTCTTGCCGAAAAACAGGATGCCCAGGCCGCCGACCAGCAGAATCGCCGTCATCATCGCGAACACCCCCGCAAAGCCCAGCACCGGATACGCCACGCCCACGATCGTCGGCGACGCGATCGAGCCGATCCGTGCGAACGCCGAGGCCGCACCCATGCCGGTGGCCCGGATCGACGTGGGATAGATCTCGGCCGTGTACGTGTACTGGCCCGCGATCACGCCGTTCATGCCGAAAGACAGCAGCATGCTCAACATGATGATCTGGTGTTCGCCGCTGGCCAACGCCAGGCCCAGCGCCGACAGGCACGACAGCAGCATATAGATCAGGATCGTGTACTTGCGGCCGATCTTGTCGTTGAAGTACGCGGCCGAGAAGTAGCCCGGAATCTGCGACAGGTAGATCAGGATGGTGTACGAAAAGCTCTTGGTGATCGTGAAGCCGCGTTCGACCAGCAGGCTGGGAATCCACACCAGGAAGGCGTAGTAGCAGAACAGCACGGTGATCCAGAACACCCAGACCAGCACGGTCGTGCCTAGATAGGTCTTCGAGAACAGCGAGGCCAGCTTGGCCATCGCGCCTTGGGGCTCGGCGGCGGCGGAAGCGGCCTTGCGGGTGGCAATCGGTGTGGGCAGCGGGCGGCCCAGCTTTTTCTGCACGTCGGCTTCGATCGCCGAGCAAATGCGGTCGGCTTCGACGGTCTGCCCGGTATGCTCAAGCCAACGGGGCGACTCGAACAGCGACTTGCGCCACCACAGCAGGAACACCACCGGCACCGACGCGATGATCATGATCCAGCGCCAGCCGTCGTCGCTCAACGGCACGATGAAATAGCCCAGCAAGGCAGACATCACGAAGCCGAACGAGAAGAAGCCGGCCAACGCGCCCGTGAAGCGGCCGCGGTACTTGCTGCTGACGAATTCGGCCAGATAGGGCGCGATGATGGCACCTTCCGCGCCCATGCCGATGCCCGCGATCATGCGCAGGATGTAGAACTCGTGATAGTTGCGGGCGAAGGCGTTGATGAAGGTCGCCACGCAGAACAGCAGCAGCGCCCACATCATGATCTTCTTGCGGCCGTAGCGGTCGCCCAGGATCCCCGAAAACAACGCGCCGACCAGAAAGCCCACGTAGGTGCTGCTGGCGATCCAGCCGATCTGGCCGGTGGACAGGCCCCACTGCACGCGCAACGAGGGGATGATGAACGCGATGATGCCGGCGTCCAGCGCTTCAAACGCAAGTCCCAGGCCGCCGATCATCAGCAGCCTGAAATGGAAGCTTGAGAACGGCAGCCGCTCCAGGCGGTCTGATACGGAATACATGTTGGAGGGTTCCGGAGTAAGAGGGATAAGGGAACGTCAGCAGGCGTTCTTGTGCAGCAGGCCGCGATTCATGATCAGCTTGATCGAATCGGGCCGGGCCAAGAGCGCGATGTCGTCCAGCGGATTGCCGTCGATGAGCAGCAGATCGGCATAGGCGCCTTCGCAGACTTCGCCCAGCAAGCCTTCCTGGTTCAGGATCTCGGCGCCGATCAGCGTCGCTTGCTGGATGACCTTGGCATTGCCCAGCACGCCGGCCCGAAGCGCCAGTTCGTCCGCCTGCATGTAGTGGGTCTCGCCCAGCAGATCGCTGCCGTAGCCCATCTTCACGCCCACTTCGTCCAGGATCTCAAGCGCCTTCAGACCGTGCGTGCGCACCGTGGCGATCTTCTTCACGGAGTCCGACGGCAAGCCATAGCGCTCGCCGTCGTTGGCCAGACCTTCATAGGTGATCAGCGTGGGCACCATGTAGGCGCCGTGCTCCTTCATGACCAGCGCCGCCTCGCGGTCGACCAGGTTGCCGTGTTCAATGGTGCGCACGCCGCAGCGCACGGCGCGCGAGATCGCACGCGGCGTGTACGCATGTGCCATCACGTAGGTATTGGCGTTGCTGGCCTCTTCCACGATGGCAATCAGCTCTGCCTCGGAAAAGCCCAGGTTCTGGATCGGGTCATTGGGCGAGGCCACGCCGCCAGAGGCCATGACCTTGATCTGCGTCGCGCCCTTCAGGATTTCTTCGCGCACCGCCAGGCGGCAGTTGTCCACGCCATCGACCACCCGGCCGATATTGCCGATCTTGACCGAGCACGGGCAAGGATCAAGCTCATCATTGCGTTGACGGAAATCGCCGTGCCCACCGGTCTGCGACAGCGCCTTGCCCGAGCAGTACAGGCGCGGCCCGTCGATCACCCCGTCCAGCACCGCCTGCGCCAGCGCCCAGTCCGCCCCGCCGGCATCGCGCACGGAGGTAAAGCCCCGGTCCAGCATGCCCTGCATGATCGGCAAGGCGCGCAACAGCGCCAACGCGTTCGGCAAGGCCGCCACGCGGCCCAGATTGAATGACGAGGCCACCACATGCACGTGGCAATCGATCATGCCGGGCATCAAGGTCATGCCCTTCGCATCCACTACCTGCGCATCGGGCAACGCGATCTCGTCGGCGCTGATGCGGGAGATCTTCCCGTCTTCGATCAGCACATTTGCCGCGGCTTCCAGCGCCAACGATCGGGTATTCAAAATCTTGCAATTCTTGACAACAACCGGCTTCATAAATAAATCACGCTATCCGTTCGACATGCAGGAAATTCAGCATGGCGAACTCTACCGGTACAATCCAAACGTCCGATACCGGGTCTCCCCTTAGGCGTCCGACACAAATTCGAACAGCCTTATGAGCATTACTCATACCCCCTATGAGACGTCGCTGCCCCACCCTTTCTGAGTTGAATGCGTTCACCGCGGCGGCCCGTCATTTGTCGTTCTCGAAGGCGGGAAAAGAACTGTTCGTCACGCAAAGCGCCATCAGCCGGCACATCGCCACGCTGGAAAGCTACCTGGGGCACGCGCTGTTCATCCGCGCCACCAGCGGCCTGCAATTGACCCGCATGGGCGCCACCTACCTGAGCCTGATCCGGCCTGCGCTGCACACGCTGGAAAGCGCCACGTCGCAGGTCATGGCCACGCAGCAATCCGCCAAATCGCTGAACGTATCCGCTGCGCCCACCTTCGCGGCGCAATGGCTGTTTCCCCGGTTGAAGACCTTTCGCGACGTCAACCCGGACATCTCCATCAACTTCGTCCGATACAGCGTGGCCGATTACAAGAGCACCGAACTGGATTTCGATGCCTCGATCCAATATGGCTATGGGGATTGGCATGACGGGGATGCCATGTACCTGACCGGCCGGGAAACGCGGCTGGTCTGCTCGCCCGAATACCTGGAACAGCATCCGATAAGCAGCCTGGAAGACATCAAGCGATGCACGCTGCTGCAGCACATTGAAATTCCCCTGTCATGGGAATACTGGTTTTCCACCTATCTCGGCGATTATGACCGCGCGCGTTTCGGGCCGGGGTTCAATCTGTTTTCGATGATTATCCAGGCGGCCTCGTCCGGGTTTGGCGTCGCGCTGATGCCGCACTGCCTGATCGAAAAAGAGCTGGCGACGGGGCAACTGGTCGACATCTTCGACCGCACGTTTGAAAGCCCGCTTGGCTACTACCTGTGCGCGCCCAATTGGCGCAGCAACATGGAAAGCTATGACAGGCTGAGCCAATGGCTGTCGCATGAATGCGCTCACGCCGGGCAAGCGGGTACGGAGAATCGGAAGCCGGGGGTCGGGTCAAGCATCGATTCCAATTGCCCTTATTGCCACGCAAATTCCGCTTAGTGGATTTAACGGGAATTCCCTGATATTCCCGTTTCAGCCCGATAGCTACCATTCCGCGCACATCCGCCCACTGGCGGACGAATACCATGCGCATTCTGCGCGGAGACACCATGAAAGCACTCAAACATGTTGCGGCAGGCACCGCCTTATTCCTCTCGTCCTGGGCCGCTGCCAACGCCGGCGTGACTTTCGACAGCGTGAAGAACAAAGGCTTCGTCCAATGCGGCGTCTCCACGGGCGTCGCGGGCTTCTCCGTGAACGACAGCAAGGGCGGTTGGATCGGCCTGGACGTCGACCTGTGCCGCGCGCTTGCCATCACCATGTTTGGCGACGCCTCCAAATCCAAGATCATGGCGGTCAGCGCCGTGCAACGTTTCACCGCGCTGCAGTCCGGCGAAGTCGACGTCCTGCCGCGCAACACGACCCTGTCGCTGACGCGCGACACCACTCTGGGCCTGATCGGCGTCGGCGTGAACTACTACGACAGCCAGGGCATCATGGTGAACAAGTCCCTGAACGTGAAAAGCGCCAAGGAACTGGACGGCGCAACGGTGTGCGTGCAGCCCGGCACGACCACCGAGCTGAACCTGTCCGACTGGTTCCGCTCGCAGAACATCGTCTTCAAGCCCGTGGTCGTGGAACGCCTGGACGAGATCATCCGCGCTTTCGCGGTGGGACGCTGCGACGCGTTCACCGGCGACAAATCCCAGCTGGCCGCGGCCCGCACCAACCTGGAGAACCCGGAAAAGTACGACATCCTGCCCGAGAACTTCTCGAAGGAACCGCTGGGCCCCATGGTCCGCCAAGGCGACGAGCAATGGTTCAACGTCGTCCGCTGGACGATGTTCGCCATGCTGGAAGCCGAGGAATACGGCATCACGTCGAAGAACGTGGACGAGATGCTGAAAAGCACCAACCCCAACGTGCAGCGCCTGCTGGGGGTGACCCCGGGCATGGGCAAGAACCTGGGCGTCGATGACAAGTGGGCCTACAACATCATCAAGCATATCGGCAACTACGGCGAGAGCTTCGAGAAGAACCTGGGCCCCAGCAGCCCCCTGAAGCTGACGCGCGGGTTGAACGCGTCTTATCGAGACGGCGGCCTGATGTACGGCTGGCCGGTGCGCTAAGCGCCAGGAACAAGGCCTGAACGGCCGGCGGGTGCCCAGCGCGCCCGCCGGCCGCTTGCATTGGGCGGACGCGTTTTCGGAATCGTTACACTGGGGCCTGATTCCAGCGACATTTCTGCTCGCACCTTTACCCCCCCGATGACGACAAGCTCCCCTCCCACCCAGTTCTTCCCTGCAGGATTTGTTCCCACCGAAGAACAGAAAAGGATCCAGGCTTCGCGCAACCGCGCGAGCCTGGTGATCGCCAACGCGGGGGCCGCCAAGACCACCACGCTGGCCCTGCGTATCGGGGAGTCGCTTGCCCGGGGATTGGCGCCCGAAGACATCCTTGCCCTGACATTCACCGACGAAGCCCGACAGGTCCTGCAAGCGCGGCTGGTGGAAGTCGGCATCGCCTACAACACGGCCAAGCGGATCTCCGTCCAAACGGTTGAAACGTTTGCCCAGCAAGTCCTGTCCCGCCTCGAGGACGGCAAGCCGGCACTGCTGCCATCTACCCGTGAACAGCAGAGCTATGCGCTGTCCGTGTTGGAGCACGTGGCGCACAACCATCCGCAATACGCAGATCTGCTCGATATCCGTACCCACAACACCGCCGTCAGCCAGTTCCTGGACAACCTGCTGAAGCTGAAGGCAACGATGATGCTGGCGCCTGACGGCGACGACGATCCCGAATACGCGGCAGAAACCTTGAGGCTTCCGCTGACGGACTACTTGTGGGCCATCGAATACGAGAAGCAGCGCGTTGACGTGTTCGGTTATGTGGATGCCCGCGGCTTTTTCGATGCTACCTATGACCTGGCGCGCCTGCTGCGGTCGAACCCCGACGCACGCCACGACCTACCCCACCACAAACTGGTGGTTTGCGACGAACTGCATGACATGAATGAGGCTTCGTTCTGCATTGTCGAAGCCCTGGTCAGCCTGGACACGACCTATTTCGTCGGCGTGGGCGACAAGGATCAGGTCATTTATTCGCACCTGGGCGCGGACGAAGCGTTCCTGCAATATCGCATCGCATCCAGCTTTACGGACTGCGCCAGCTTCCCGTTGACGATGACGTACCGCCATGGCCCCCATCTGGCCTACGCCATGGAGGCGTTCAAGCACAAGCCCGTCGATTCAAATCTTCCGGTGCGCACGGATATCCATGCACTGACCTACGCCAACACACCGGGCGCGTGCGGCGCCGAGGTCGTCAAGGCGGTTATTCAATGGAAGCAGGACGGCAAGAAGCTGGAGAACTGCTGCATCCTGTTCCGCGATGCCCACCAGTCCATCGAAATAGAGAATGCGCTGATGAACGCCGGCCTGCAATACCGCACGCTGACGATGAACAGCTACCTGTTGCGCGAAGAGATCCTGTTTCTGCGCGGCATGATTGCCATTGCGCTGGATGACTTCCATCACGTGGCGTCGCCGACTACACGAGAGGCCATCGTGGAAGCGCTGGCAACCTTTGCAGAAGTGCCGCTGACGCCGGAAGCGCTGAGCGAGGCCAAATCCACCCTGGCCAAAGAGCCGTCGGCGTTGAAGCACTTTTTCGACGGCCAGATTCAACGCGTGGGCAGCGTCTCTGCCCGCACCCGCATCGCCGATGCCGTGTCATTCCTGCGCGGCTTGTCCGTCGACTCGCCTGCCCATACCGCGCTGGAGAAGGTCTGCGACATCATGGACATGGAGAATTTGGCCAAGCGGCTGTACGTCCACCCGTATGAAGCCTCGGTCGTCACGAAATCCGTCAGCGGGTTCATCACCACGGCGCAAAACTCAGGCAAGACGCTGAGCCAGTTTTCCGAATGGATTGGCGCCGCGGAAGCGTTCGTTGGCGCCAGGCCTGGAAAGAACGCGGTGTTGATGGACTGCATCGTGAATGTGAAAGGCAAGGAATTCGACCACGTCGTCCTGCCGTTCATGGACGCGGGCGAGTTTCCGAATCCGCTGCGGGATTTGGGGGAAGAAGAGAATCTGTTCTATGTGGCGGCCACACGGACGAAAGCGCGCTTGACGCTGGTTTCCTCGGAAGAAGCTGCAAGGCGGAGCGTATTCGTTGAACGGATGCAGCTTGCCGCGATTCAGAAGCGCGCGGACACCGCGCTGCGCCGCAACATGGCCGCACCGGCACAGGCGGTTGGACACCGCGATCTTCGGGTCGCGTATGAGAATAAGGACGTGGTGAAGGCGCTGGGGGCACAGTGGGATAAGACCAGGAAGGTCTGGTATGTGCCCAGCGGTTTGGATTTGGAGCCGTTCAAGCCGTGGCTTGCGGAGTAATCAAACTCCGACCAGGGCGGACGCCAAGGAATCTGCTGTCAATTGCGCCAAGGATCAATCACGTTGATGCCACAGTCGACAAAATCCTTGACGTTACGTGTCGCCAGGCTCGCTCCCCGGGATCGAGCGATGCCGGCGATCATCGCATCAAACTGACTGACCGGCCTGCCAACCGCTCGGCGTGAGGCGGCGATCTCCGCATAGGCATCTGCGGCCTCACCATCAAAATTAAGCACCTGTCCCGCCATATCTGACGCAAAGATCGCCAGCACGGCTTGCAAGAGCGCATCCCGGCGCTGCCCCTCAGGCAGCAACCTGACGCCGTAGAGCAATTCGCCACGCGTAATCGTCGTTGTAAACAGCGCGGTCCGCGGCTGCGTCTCAAGCCATTCGACGACGTGAGGATCGGGCTCTGGCCGAAGAATCTCTGAAATGACGTTGGTATCCAGGAGGATCATGCGGCCAGCTCCGGCGGCGTGCGTATGGGTTCACGCGCCGGAAGGTCCAGCTCAAGCCCCCCCAGCGGCGCGACACGCGCACGGATCGCCCCCACAAGCGAAAGGCCGCGGGGAGATTCAGTGGACAGCGCGGCGCGGAGAATGTCGCGGGCCTCGTCTTCCATCGAACGTCCGTGCTGGGCCGCCTGCACGCGCAGGCGAGCCTTGAGCTGGTCATCAATGTTTCGGATGGTCATGGTCGCCATGGGAAGCCTCCATTAGTCATTGACTGCATTTTAGTCATTGCTTAATGATGGTGCAACGCAGGGAACTTCGTCTACCCGTATCAGGCGCAAAACACGGACAGCAGGCTGAGACCCGCCCGGGGAGGCCCGATTCCCCGTTTATGATTGCAAGGTAGCGAGCAACGCCGAATGCGTTACTCTCCCCTCCCCCAATCATTCCCCGCAAGGAGCCCCCATGGCACAAGCCTCCGCCCGTCACATCCTCGTTTCCACCGAAGCCAAGTGCAACGAACTCAAGACCGCCATTGAAAACGGCGCTGACTTCGCGCAAGTCGCCAAGGAAAACTCCAGCTGCCCGTCGAGCCGTGACGGTGGCAACCTGGGCACGTTCGGCCCGGGCCAGATGGTCAAGGAATTCGATACCGTCGTGTTCAGCGCCCCGGTTGGCGTGGTCCAGGGCCCGGTGAAGACCCAGTTCGGTTATCACCTGGTTGAAGTGACCAGCCGCAAGGACTAAGTCCCGCTGCTGCATGCAAAAAAGGCCGCCGCCAGGGGAAACCCGGCGGCGGCCTTTTTTTGGGGGCAATCAGGGACTGAGGCGCCCCGCCCTCTTTATTCCTTCCCCGTCATCACCATGTGCGCCAGGGCATCCGCATTCAGCCCGGCCACGTCGCGTTCGATGACCTTCACGCCGCTCTTCAAGATCGCGACACGGTCGGCCAGCGCCACCACGTCGGCCATGTTGTGGCTGATGAGGATGACGGTGCGCCCCTCTTCGCGCAGCTTGCGCACCAGGTTCAGCACCAGCGCCGTTTCCTTGACGCCCAATGCCGCGGTAGGTTCGTCCATGATGACGACGCGCGCATCCCAGCGCAGCGCGCGGGCAATGGCCACCGCCTGGCGTTGGCCGCCGGACATGCGTTCGACCGGGCGGTCCATGTCTTCGATCGGCACGGACAGGCGCTGCAGATAGCCGCGCGCGTCCAACGCCATGCGGCGCTTGTCCAGGACGCTGAACGGCCCGACACGGCGCACGAGTTCGGCGCCCATGAAGACGTTTTCCCAGATGGACAGCCGCGGCGCCAGCGCCAGGTCCTGGTAGATCGTCGCAATGCCTTGCACCAGCGCGTCATGCGGAGATCCGAACGCGACCTTCTGGCCGTTCAGGCTCAGCTCGCCGCCCGTGGGTTCCTGCGCGCCGGAGATGATGCGGATCAGCGTGGACTTGCCTGCGCCGTTGTCGCCGCAGATCGCCATGACGCGGCCTTCGGGCACGTCCAGATCGACGCCCTTCAGGGCCTCGACCGGCCCATAGGACTTGCGGATCTGGCGTAGCGACAGCGCGGCGGTCATGGTGGTCACGGCGATTACTTGGCGGCGGGTTGCAGGAATTTCTGGACGTTGGTGGCGTCGACCAGCACGGAGTCCATGAACAGGTACGGGCCGGCGGCGACGGTCTCTTTGGGCTCCTTCTTCACCACGATGCGGTCGATGGAGTCGATGGCGCTTGCGCCCAGCTGTTCGAACGGGATCATCATGGTGGCGGTGATCAGGCTATTGGGGTCGGCGATGCGGCGGTAGGTTTCGGGGCCGCCGTCGACGGACACCAGGGTGATGTCGCCTTTCTTCATGCCCTGGGATTGCAGCAGGTCATCGATGACGTAGGCCTGACCGTCAAACGAGGCCCAGACGCCCTTGAACTGTCCCTGATGGCGCAGGAACAAGGCTTGCATGCCGTTGCGCACGTCGTCGCGCCAGCTTTGCGTGCGGGCCATGCTGAACTTGGCCAGGTCCTTGACGGCGGTGTTTTCCGTCAGGACGGCGTCCAGCATCTTGCCGCGGATGCGGGTGCCGGAGTTGCCGTCGAAACGGGCGGACAGGATGTTGCCCTGATAGCCCATCTTGCCCAGCAGGTACAGCACGGACTGCGCGCCGGTGGCGTATTCGTTGACTTCGACGTCAAACAGCATGTGCGGGCTGGCGCCGGACATCACGCCCACGACGGGGATGCCCTTCTCTTTGGCGGCTTGCAGCTGGGCGTCGGTTTCCACGGGCTTGCCCATGGCGACGACGATGGCATCGACCTTTTTATTGACCAGGGTGTCCAGCTGTTCGGCCAGTTTGGGCAGCGAGCCTTCGGCGTTCAGCTGGGTGACGGTCCAGCCTTTGGCGCGGGCGGCCTCGGCCGCGGCGTTGGCCACGCGGGCGTGCGTTTCGGACGACATCTGGAAGGCGACGATGCCGACGTCAAAGGCGTAGGCGGCGCTGGCGACCAGCGATTGCAAGGCGAACGCGCTGGCCAGCAGCGTGCGCTTCAAGATTTTGGTCATGGTGGTTTCCCCTTCGGATCAGAATTTGAAGGCCGCTTTCTTCAGCACGGCCGATGACACCGCGACGGACGCGATCATGATGAAGCCCAGCACGATGTCTTGCACGTAGTACGGCGCGCCCATCAGGACCAGGCCGTTGCCCAGCACTTTCAGGATGAGCGCGGCAACGAGGGTGCCGGGGATGTTGGCATGGCCGGGGTTGAACATAGTCATGCCCAGCAAGACAGCCGCGATCGCGTACAGGAAGTAATCGCCGGCCATGTTGGGCGCGGCGGAAGACAGGCTGGAGGTCAGCAGCACAGCGGCCAGGCCCGCGCACACGCCCGACAAGGCCAGGCCGATGCTCTTCATGGCGCGGATGTTGATGCCGGCCAGCCGGGCGGATTCTCCGGCCTCGCCGGTGGCGGTCATGCGGGCGCCGGTGCGGGTCCATTTGATCAGGAACCAGGCGGCCAGCACCGCGCCCAGCATCCACAGGACCAGGGCGGGAATGCCACAGGGCTTGGCGCGCGCCAGGTCCGTGAAGCTTGCGGGCCAGCGGCCGACGTAGGACACGCCGTCGGTCAGCATGAAGGCGAAGCCGCGCGCCATGGCGGCCATGCCCAGCGTGGCGATCAAGGATGGCACGCGCAGCCGGGTGACGGCGATGCCGTTGACCAGGCCGCAAAGCAGGCCGACGCCCAGGCCCGCCGCGATGGCGATCAATACGGGCTGGCCCGTGTGCACCAGGGCGCCCGTGACGACGGCCGCCAGACTGGCGACATCGGCCACCGACAGGTCCAGTTCGGCGGTCACCAGCGCCAGCGTGAAGCCGATGGCGATGATGGCCAGGAAGCTGGTTTCCTTGGCGATGTTCAACAGATTGTTCGGTGCCGCGAAATTCGGGGCGGCGATTGCGAAGAAGCCCACCAGGACCAATCCCGCGATTGCCGTGCCGTACTTTTCCAGGATGCCGCGCATCGACTCAACCCTTGCTGCGTTGGTATTCGTTGTAGTGCAAGGGTTATCCACCGCCTGCCGGGCGTTCGCGCCCTGATGGCGTAGGAGTTTATACCCGGCGGCGCGGCCCAGGGCCGTCAGGCCGCGCGGACGCACCTAGGGTTTTTACGGCAAGCGCATCCCCGCGAGCGCGTGCGACACCGGGGTCAACGCCGCTTCCGCCGCGCGGAACTGGGCGTACAACTGCCGGTAGGCGGTGCTGCGGTCGGGCCGGGGATCGTAGCGGTGCGCCGTGCGGACCAACGCGTCCTGCGCCTGGGCAAAGCTGCCGTAGCGGCCCAGCGCGGTCCAGCCGGCCACGGCCGCGCCCACGACGCCGGGCTGCTCGGCTTGGCCGACGACGACGGCGCGTTCGCAGATGTCGGCCTTGACCTGGCACCACTGCGGGCTGGAGGCCGCGCCGCCGCCAAAGCGGATTTCGCCGACCGGCGCGCCCAGGGCGGCCTCCGCGCGCTCCAGAACGGTACGGTTCAGGAAGGCCACGCCCTCCAGCACGGCCCATGCCAGGTCGCCCGCGCCATGCCGCCGGTTCAGCCCGACGAATGCCCCACGCAGGTGCGGATCCCAGTACGGGACACGCTCGCCTTGCAGGTACGGCAGGAACAACGCAGGTTGCGGGTCGCGGGGCGCGTTCAACAAGGCGTCCATGGCCGCGCCGACGCCCGCCATGCCCTCGGCGCCCAGACGGCCCAGCAGCGGCAGCAGCCACGCCACCGTGTCTGCGCCATTCTGGCCCGGGCCGCCGATCTGGTGGTTGCCGCCCCCCCAATCCACGGTCATCAGGCCCTGCGCCTGCACGGGCTCGGCGCCGACCGCGCCGAAGACTTCGGTCGTGCCCGAGATGTTGTAGGCATAGCCCTCGCGCAGCGCGCCCAGGCCGGCCACCGCCGCCCAGGTGTCGTTCGCGCAGGCGACGACGCTGCGGCCCGCCAGACGGGCCAGGGCGCCCGGCAGGCCGGCTTGCACGGAGCCGACCACATCCAGGGGGCTCAGCAAGGGGGGCACCCAGGCGGGATCGGCGCCCAGGGCCGTCAGCAGATCCGACCCTGCCGCGTGCCCCCCGGCAGCGGCGGCCAGGCGCGCCATCGACACGGTGTCGCTGGCCGCCCTGCCCGTCAGGCGAAAGTTCAGGTAATCCTTGGGTTCCAGCACGACGTGCACCCGCGCCGCATGCTGCGGCTCGGCGCGCAGCAGCCACGCCACGCGCGCCCAGGGGTGGAAGGCGTTGATCTGCCGGCTTTCGGGATGGCCGGCCGGCATGGCCGCCAGCCATTGGGCCACGTCCCCGGCTGCGCGCGTATCACGCCACGTGATGGCCGGCCGGATGGCGGCGCCTTGCGCGTCGACGAAGACCTGGGTGCGCGTGACGCCGCAGATGGCAATGGCCTGCACGGCGTCGAAGGCAGCGCCGGCCTGGGCGGCCAAGGTGCCGGACAGGGATTGCAGGCCGCGCCACCAGGCGTCGGCGTCGACATCGTCCCAGCCTGGCTGCCTGGCGGCGCCTGCGGGGCTGTCGATGGCGCAGGAATGGGCAATGCCGCCGCGTTCATCCACCAGCGCCGCGCGAAAGCGCGTGCCGCCCAGGTCCACCGCCAGGACGTAGCCGGTGCGGGGCGTTTGAGGGGAAGACGGGGGGAACATCGGGCGGTCTGACATAGCGGCCGATTGTATTTCAGCCCGCTGTTCCAAAGCCGCCCGCATCAAGTATTCTCGGCAGACGCCACCCGGCGTGTTGCAAGTTGCCCAAGCGTTACCCCTTCAACAAGAACGGAGACGACGATGAGCGGTTACTTTGTACTGAAGCGCAGCGGGACGCAGTTCATGTTCAATCTGCACGCGGGTAATCACGAGGTGATCCTGACCAGCGAGCAATACACGACCAAGGCCTCGGCCGAAGGCGGCATTGCCGCGGTGCAGAAGTATTCGGCCGACGAGGCGCGCTATATGCGCAAGACAGCGAAAGACGGCTCCCACTACTTCACGCTGGTGGCGGCGAATGGCGAATCGGTCGGGCGCAGCGAAATGTATTCGACGGCCCAGGCGCGGGACAAAGGCATCGAGTCCGTCAAGACGAACGGCCCCAAGTCGCCGACCAAAGACCAGACCTGACGACGTTTTCGTTCAAGGCCGCCGCCCGCTCCGGGCGGCGGCTTTTTATTGGGCCGTGGCAACGTTGCGCGTCCACGTTGCGCCGCAGCACCGTAAAGCCTATCAGTTGATAATTTCTGTTCAGGTGACAAGGCCAGGACCGTGCGACAGAATGGGCCGCACCCGGAGGAGACAGCCGGGGCCCATAAGAAAACACGAATCGTCCAAGGCCCATGAAGAAACCCAAAAGCAATGTGATCATCACCTGCGCCATCACCGGATCGGTGCACACGCCGTCGATGTCACCCTACCTGCCGGTGACGCCCGACCAGATCGCGCAGTCGGCGCTGGAAGCGGCAGAGGCCGGCGCGGCCATCGTGCATCTGCATGCGCGCGATCCCCAGACCGGCCGGCCCACGCAGGACCCCGCGCTCTATGCGCAGTTCCTGCCCCGCATCAAGGCGGCCAGCGATGTGGTCATCAACATCACCACCGGCGGTTCGCCCGTGCTGCCGGTCAGCGAACGCATGCTGCCCGCCACCACGTTCAAGCCCGAAGTGGCGTCGTTGAACATGGGGTCGATGAACTTCGGCATGTATGAGTTGCTGGAACGCTTCAAGGAATTCAAGCACGACTGGGAACGTCCGTATCTGGAGGGCAGCAACGACCTGATCTTCAAGAACACGTTCAAGGACATCGAGCACATCCTCAGGTCCTGCAACGACAACGGCACGCGTTTCGAGATCGAGTGCTACGACATCGGCCATCTGTATACGACCGCGCACTTCGTGGACAAGGGCCTGCTGAAGCCGCCCTTCCTGATCCAGTCCGTCTTCGGCATCCGCGGCGGCATCGGCACGCACCCCGAAGACGTGATGATGATGCGCCGCACGGCCGATCGCCTGTTCGGCGACGACTACCGGTGGTCGGTGCTGGCCGCCGGGCGCAAGCAGACCCCGCTGGCCACCCAGGCCGCCACGATGGGCGGCTACGTGCGCGTGGGCCTGGAAGACTCGCTGTGGGACGGGCCGGGCGAACTGGCGCATTCGAACGCGGACCAGGTCCGGCGCATCCGCCGCATTCTGGAAGACCTGTCGCTCACCATCGCCACGCCTGACGACGCGCGCGACATCCTGCAGCTCAAAGGCCGGGACAACGTCGCGTTCTGACGCGGCGCCGGAACCACACCAAAACCCTCGCGGGGAGACATCATGAAAAAGACCTTGAATGCGGCCGTGGCCGCGGTATTGCTGAGCCTGGGTGGCGCGGCCAGCGCCGATGACGGCGTGATCCGCATCGGTTTCATCACCGATATGTCGGGCTTGTCGGCAGACGCCGACGGCCCCGGCGGCGCCGAGGCCATCAAGATGGCGGTGGCGGACATGGGTGGCGCCGTCGCGGGCAAGAAGATCGAAGTGCTGGTGGCCGACCACCAGAACCGCGCCGACATCGCCTCGTCCCGCGCCCGGGAATGGCTGGACCAGAAAGGCGTCGACATGCTGATCGCCGGCGCCAACTCCGCGGCCGCGCTGGCGATGGCGAAGGTGGCCGAAGAGAAGAAGACGCCGTTCTTCGTCGTCAGCGCGGGCGCTTCCGAGCTGACCAATGCGCAGTGCACGCCCTACACGGTGCATTACGTGTACGACACGGTGTCGCTGTCGCGCGGCACGGCCCGCGCGATGTTGAAGGAAGGCAATAAGGACTGGTTCTTCCTGACGGTGGACCACGCCTTTGGCCACGCGCTGGAGCGCGACGCGTCGGCGGTCGTGCAGGCCGATGGCGGCCAGGTGAAGGGCCGCGTGCGGCACCCGTTGAACTCGCCGGACTTCTCGTCGTTCATCCTGCAGGCGCAGGCATCCGGCGCGACGGTGCTGGGGCTGGCCAATTCGGCCAACGACACCAGCAACGCGGTCAAGGCCGCGGCGGAATTCGGTTTGACGCCCAAGATGAAGATCGCCGGCCTGCTGGTGCTGATCACCGACATCCACGCCCTCGGCCTGGCGGCAGCGCAAGACATGTACCTGACGACGGCCTGGTACTGGGATCAGGATGATGCGTCGCGCAAATGGGCCGCGCGCTTTGAAGAGCGCATGAAGAAGAAGCCGTCGATGCTGCAGGCGGGCGACTATTCGGTGACGACCACGTACCTGAAGGCGGTGCAAGCCACCGGCACCACCGATGGCGACACGATCATGAAATGGCTGAAGGCCAACCCCGTGAACGACTTCTTCGCCAAGGACGCGCACATCCGCGCCGACGGCCTGATGGTGCACGACATGTACCTGATGCAGGTGAAGAAGCCGTCCGAATCCAAGGGGCCGTGGGACTACTACAAGCTGATCGCGCAGATTCCGGGCGACCAGATCTACACGTCGCCGGCGGAGTCCAAGTGCCGCCTGATGAAACCCTGATCCGAACGCATTCCTGGAAAACCTCATGAACCAGCAAGACCTTACCGCCCTGCCGGTGGACCTGAGCGGCCGCCGCGTCATCATCACCGCCGGCGCGGCAGGCATCGGCGCGGCCCTGGCCGACGCCTTTGCCGACCGCGGCGCCCGCGTCCACCTGTGCGACGTGGACCAGAACGCGCTGGCGTCCAGCCGCCACGCCAATAGCCATGCCGACGTCAGCCGCCGCGAAGATATCGACCGCTACATGCAAACCGCCCTTTCGCACCTGGGCGGCCTGGACGTACTGGTGAACAACGCCGGCATCGCCGGCCCTACGGCGGGCATCACCGACATCCAGCCGGACGACCTGAGCGCGACGCTGGACATCAACCTGGCCTCGCAATTCCACACCGTTCGGCATGCGGTGCCCGCGCTGCGCCAGGCGGGCGGCGGCGCCATCATCAACATCAGTTCGGTGGCCGGCCGCATGGGCATTCCCATGCGCACGCCGTACGCCGCCTCCAAATGGGGCGTGGTCGGGCTGACGCGGTCGCTGGCGGTGGAACTGGGCGGTTACGGCATCCGGGTGAACGCGCTGCTGCCCGGGCTGGTTGCCGGCCCCCGCATCGACCGTGTGATCGCCGCCCGCGCCCGCAACATGGGCCTGACCGTCGAGGAAGAAACCGAACTGGAGCTGGCGGGCGTCAGCCTGCGCCAGTTCGTGCGCGCGGCCGATATCGCGAATATGGCGTTGTTCCTGGCCAGCCCTTACGGCGCGATGGTCAGCGGGCAGGCCATCAGCATCGACGGCGACCTGCAGTCGCTGCCGTGGCAGCCGCCAGCCGACTGACCCGCGCCAAAGGCGCTGCGCGCTAGCCGATCAGCTGGATCGTGTCCGCATAGACCCCGGTGCGGCGCGCCTGGGCGGTGGCGTGCAGCGCGCCCAGCAGCCGCCCGGTCAGTTCCTGGTTCTGCGCATCCTTACGGGTGATCAGCACGAATTCAAACCACTGCCGCGACGCCAGCGGCAGCGCCACCAGATCGGGGTAGACCAACGCGATATCGGAGGCCGACAGCGCGTTGACGAGACTAATGCCCTTCACCGCCCGCACGGTGCCCGGCACCAGGGTCATGTGCGCCTGCATGGCGAAATCCAGCTGCGTGGTGTCGCCGGTGTCGCCCTGCGCCACCACGTAGTCCGACCACAGGGGCTTGACGAAGGTGTCCGGCGCGATATCCGCCACGGCCACCACGCGGCGCCTGGCCAGCGGATGGTCCCGGTGCGCAATCGCCATGACATCGGTGCGCAGGAAAGGCGTGAAATTCAGCCGCGGGCTGTCCTGCCCGACCGCCCCCAGGCCAAAATCCGCCCGCATGGTCTCCACGGCGCTGATCACCTGCACCGAAGACTCCACATCGACCGAGAACGGCCGCTTGCCGTGTTCGTCCAGGTAGCGCTTGACGGCTTCGGGCGCATAGCTCAGCGCCAGCGCCGGCGACGATGCGATGCGCAGGCCGCGGCCACCGAACTGCTCGATGCTGTGCAAGGCTTCGTCGATGCGCACCAGTTCGTCCAGCACGAACTTGGCCTCGGTATACAGGTACTGCCCCGCCTCGGTGGGCCGCAAGGTCTTGTGCGAACGGTCGAACAGCTGCACGCCCGTGGCGCCTTCCAGGCGCGAGACCGCATGGCTGATCGCCGGCTGCGTCAGGTGCATCACCTGCGCCGCCTGACGGGTGGACCCGGTCATGACGACCGTATAGAAGATACGCAGATCGTGGATGTTGAAGTTGCGCTTCATGCCCGTGACTCCTCCCCATGGGAAAGGCGGCCGGCTTTGCGCCAGCCGCCCCCCGGAGCCCGATTCTAGGCCCTGCGCGCCGATGCGCCTATTGCGGCACCCGCTCTATTTCCGGCGACACCCACTTGCCCTCCAGCAATTCCGGCTTGGGCCAGTAGTACCGCATCGTCACCATGAACGGGCCATCGGGCGCGGGCAGCCAGTTGGATTCCTTGGCCTTGCCGGGCGATTGCGCCTGGATGTAGAGCGTCAGCCCGCCGTCGGCATCCTTCTTCAGGGACGGCAGCATGGGCGAGTTGATCAGGTAGCGGTTGATGGGGTTGGGCGCCAGCAGCTGGTCGGGCAGCCGGTACATGGTCATGGACCAGAACGCATTGACGGGCGGCAGGCTGCGCGGCGCAAAGCGCAGCGTGTAGGCGTACTTGCCGTCCAGTTCCTGGCCGCGGCTGTCCTTTTCCAGCACGGGGTACAGCGCCTCTTCGCGGCTGTTGGCACCGATGCCGACCTGCGTGCCGGTGGCGCGCCTCAGATAGTCGTTCTTCAGCGTGTTGCGGTCGCCGAACAGCGTATCGGTCTTGCCGCCTAGCGCGGAACGGTTCTTGTCGATGTCGTTCTGCGCCGTGTGCATGCCTTCCTGCAAGGCGCGGCGCAAGGCGGGATTCAGGGTATCGGCCTTGTAGGGTTGCCCCGGTTTCAAGCCGATGCTGGCGAAGCGTTCGCGCAGCCATTTCTCGGTGGGATGGGTGGGCGCGAACTGCAGCAAAAAGGCCAGCTGGTTATAGAACTCCAGCGACGTGCGCATCTCGCCGGGCGGCACGGGCGGAATCCAGTCGACCGCCGGCGGCGGGGGTGGCGCCGGGCGCTTGGCGAAGGCCGACAAGGGCTGGATCTTGTAGCGGGCCTGGATGCGCTTGACGTTTTCGAGGTCGGCCGGGTTAAACAATTGGGTGCGGCCCACCATGTTCACCAGTTCGGTTTCCGACTTGATCACCTTGGTGATGCCGGGGGGCACCTTGCCCGTCCAGCGCGGACCCGCAATCAGGAAATTGCCACCGCCGTTGCCCGTGCTGCGGCTACCGATATAGGCAAAGTTGTACGTGTACAGGTCCATCAACTGCAGGACGAAGTAGCGGCGCTTTTCCATCGGCGGCACGGAAATCACGACCGGCTCGGCGCGCAGGTCGAGGATGGCGAAGGAGTATGGCGTGTCGGAGTTGGGCGTGACGAACGCCGTGTCTTCCGGGGTGAAGACGCGCGCGATGTTGTTCACCGTGTTGAACGGCCCCTTGTACTGCGGGTTGTTCTTGTCGATGCTGAACGCATACATGGTCTGGTAGCTGGCGACCATGGGCGTGCCATACAGATAGGCCTCGCGGGCGATGCTGCGCGCCTGCTGCCCGGTGACCCCGTGAATGCCGACGGATTGCGACCCCGTGGCCTCGTCTGGCGACGTGAAGCTGCAACCGGCCAAGCCGCCGGCCAGCAATGCCGTGACGAACCACCGCCCGGGCATGCCGCGAAGGGCGATGGAAAATCCGGTGCTACGCTGGCGGTCGCTCATGGTTGGCTCCAACACGTTGGGATGTTGGCAACGCCCTGGTGGCGGCAGCGTCGCGGGCTAAGCAGAAATTCCGGGACTGATTCTGGCATATTTCCCGGCGATGAAGAAGAACCGGTGTTCCACAACTAGGACCGGTTCGCACAGGAACAACATATCAGGCATGGATACGCACAATAGCAATACGGGCGACGACGGCGAATCGGGCGCAAACCTGCGAGCGTCGTCGTACTACGTGCTGCAAGCCACGCACCGCTGCGCCCAGTGTGGCGAATCCACACCCGTGTTCGCGCTGGCGGTACCGCCCGATCACGAAAGCACGGACGCCGACATCGAGCTGGACGAAGACGGCGACAGCTCCGGACTGGACCCAGGCGCGTTCCACGACTGGCTGTTCGGCCCCGAGCAATGGCAGCGCATCGCGGGGCCGGCCCTGCTATCGCAGGTCGGCATCCTGTCGGCGCCGGTCGTGCGCACCCTGCATGCCCTGGCGCCTACCGTGCGCCAGCACCCCGGCCGGAACGGCCAATGGACCAATTTCTGCGAACACTGCGACAGCCCCGTCTGGGAAGGGGTGCTGTATCCGACGCCCGGCCAGCCCTTTTGCCCGACAGACGACGCGGCGGCCGCGCAGATCACGGTGCATGCGGTGGATGAACCGCTTGCGGCGTTTGCCGCCATGTGCTGGACCGAGGGCTACCGCAACAAATGGCCGCTGTTCAAGCGCCTGGGCGTGGAATGCCGCGAAGCAGAATGACCGCCGCGGATTCCCCGGCAGCCCGTTCCCAGGTCATTGCGTAGCGGCTTCCTGCGCCACGCCGACCAGGTCTTCCAGGCGTTGCAAAGGGATCTCGACAATCGCGCTTTCCGTTGCCCGCGCGTCGGTGGTCAGATGCTGGATCAGGTCCACGGTGGTGGACCGCCGCGTCAACATCAGGCAGGTCACTTCCCCATCGACGACGCGGGTCGCGTGCCAGCACCCCGGCCGCATGCAGATGCCTTGGCCTTGCGGCACACGAAAGGCCGCCAGCGTCGCCAGATCAGGGCTGCCGTCGGCGGCGCTTTTGGCGACGACCTGGATGATCTGGCCCGTCAGCGGCACGATGGCCTGCTGCGTCAGCAGGTGCTTTTCCAGGCTGGCGATTTCCACGGACGGGCTGCGGTAGTTGACCCACAGCAGTTCGGCGTCGCCGCCCGCCCCCGTGTTGAACACGTGTTCCTGCCAGAAATCCGTGGCCGGGTTGGAGAAAAGCGGCACGCCATTGCCGTCCGGCATGGGCTTGCCCAACATCCAGCCGTAAGCCGAGAAAGCCTGCGGCGTCAGATCATTGACTACCAGCTGCGTGTTGCTTGTCATGCGGACCCTTGTGATGGCTTCGGAGGCACGCTGCGCTTGGGGAATTCGGCGTCGTAATCGAAATCGCCGCGCGCGATGGCCTCCAGGATGGCCGCCCGGCGATCGGCGGCCCGTTTCAGGTTGGCGGCCGTGGGCTTGACGCGGATGCGTTCAACGCAGTGCCTGCCGTCATAGAAGAAGCCGATCTCGATGGACGATTCGGACGCGGGCCTGACCCCATCGAACCCCTGGCTCATCGCCTTTCCCGTTGTAGTTGCTGATGGGCGACATGATATCGCTTCAAGATGACGCGCTGAAGCCGGCGCGAAAGCCCGGGCCAAATCCGGGCAGCCTCGTTACTATGGCCCCACGCCCCACACACAAGGATGCGCAACATGGCTACCGATCTGTCGTCGCATTATGTCTTGCTGGATGCCAACGGCACCGCTTCCACCGTCAACGGCGGGGACGCGTTCTGGTCCCAGTCCCCCGATGAGCTGGACCGTTTCGGCCGCGGCTGGCTGGTATCCGAATACGCCTTCTCCAAGGATTGGCCCCAGTGGGAAATGCACCCGGAAGCCGACGAGATCGTGCGCCTGATGTCAGGCGCGGCCGAACTGCACCTGGAGTGGCCGACAGGCATCCAGAAGGTGCAGATGCTGGACGGTGACGCGTACGTGATCCCCAAAGGCGCCTGGCACACCGTCAAGGTGGTCGAGCCCTGTCGGATGCTGCACATCACCATGGGCGCCGGCACGCAGCACCGCCCGCTGTAGCCTCAGCCGGGCGCGGCGACGGGACGCGCCCGCGTGATTTCTCGGTCGTCTATCGGCCAGTGCAACACCGCCGACAAAACGCCCAACGCCATCGCGCCCATCCAGATCAGGTCATAGGACCGGGTGGCTTCGAACACGATGCCGCCCAGCCACACGCCCAGGAATGAACCCAGCTGATGGCCGAAGAACACGAAGCCGAACAGCGTGGTCAGATAGCGTAGGCCGAAGACCTGCGCGATCAGCCCGTTGGTCAGCGGTACCGTGCCCAGCCAGACGAAGCCCATGACGGCGGCGAATGCGTAGACGGTCCAGCTCGATAGCGGCAGCAACAGGAACAGCGCGATGGCGGCGGTGCGCACCAGGTAGATGCCGGCCAGCAGATACTTGCGGCGGTGCCGCGCGCCCAGAATGCCGCAGACATACGTGCCCGCGACGTTGGTCAGCGCAATGATCGCCAGGGCCCCCACCGCGTCGGCCGCGCGCAGGCCCTTGTCCATCAGGTAGGCGGGCAGGTGCGTGCCGATGAACGCCAATTGGAAGCCGCAAGCCAGAAATCCCAGGTTCAACAACCAGAACCCGGGCTGCGCGAAGGCTTCGCGGATGGACGCGCGCAGGGACAGGCCCGCATCCGGCGCCGCCGGGTCCTGCAGGGCGCGGGCCGGTTCGCGCAGGGGCCGTGCCAACGGCAGCACGATCGCCAGCAGCAACGCAAATACCAGCAAGGCGTTGACCCAGCCCCAGCCTGCGATCAGCCATTGCGCCGCCGGCACCATGGTGAATTGGCCCAGTCCGCCCACGGCGCCCGCCACGCCCAGCGCCCAGCCGCGGCGTTCGGGCGGCACCAAGCGGCTCAGCGCGCCGTAGATGACCGCGAACGCGGTGCCGGACAGCGCGATACCGATGCACACGCCCGCCGCCAGCAAAAAGGCCGCGGGCGTCGCGGCGTAGGCCATGCCGGCCAGGCCCAGCGCATAGAACGCGAGCCCCACGACGATGACCTTGGCCGAACCGTAGCGGTCGGCCACCATGCCGGTAAAGGGTTGCGCGATGCCCCAGGTCAGGTTCTGGATGGCCATCGCCATGGCGAAGGTTTCGCGGCTCCAGCCCCGATCCATCGAGACCGGCAGCAGGAACAGGCCCTGCACGTGGCGCACGCCAAGCGCCAGGCCCATGACGATGCCGCCGGCAAGCACCAGCAGCCATAGCCGCGAGGCATCCGGGGAAGACTTGGCAAGCGGGGACGGCATGGCGGTTCTCCTGGCGGGCGCGGCGCCCTGCGATCAAGGGCGCCTGGCGTCCATTACAGAAGAGCGGCGTCCCGGCATCAACCGATTATTTTTTGTCCGCTGCATGCTCGGCAGGAATGTGACGGGATCGCGCAGACGCAGGCGCGCGCACCGAAAACACCGACCCCTTGCCGGGCACGGACCGCAACTGGATGTCAAAACCCAGCAGCCCCGTCAGTCGCCGCACGATCGACAGCCCCAGCCCCAAGCCCAGACCCTGACCCGCCGGCGCATTACCGACACGCGTGAATTCATTGAAGACGGCCTCCTGCGCGTCCGGCGCGATCCCCACGCCGGTGTCCCACACCTGGATCAGTGCGCCGCCCGCCCGCGGACGGGCGCACAGCAGCACGCCGCCCCGGGGCGTGTACGACAGCGCATTGCTCAGCAAGTTGTGCAGGATGCGGCGCAACAAGGTGGGATCGGTCTCCAGCACCAGGGGCGTAGGCAGCACAGCCAGCCGCAACCCTTGCGCCTGTGCCTGCGGCTCGAAGTCCTGGCGGATCTCGTCGAACAACGCGTCCAGGCTGACGGGGCGGCGCTCGATGCGCAGCAGATGCGCGTCCATGCGCGACACGTCCAGCAAGCCGTCCAAGAGACGGTTCAAGCTGGCCAGGACGGTTTGTTGGCGCTGCGCGACATGCAGCACGTCCTGCGGGCGGGCGTCGCCTTGCTGGGCGCGGCTGGCCAGGATGTCGGTGAACAGGCTCAAGGCGTGGACCGGTTGGCGCAGGTCGTGTCCGGCTGCCGCCAGGAAGCGCGTCTTGGCCTGGTCGGCGGCGGCCACGCGATCGCGTTCACGCTGCAGGTCGCCGATCAGGCCCAGGTTCTCGAAGCGCAGCGACACCGTGGTCTTCAAGCTGCGGTAAGTGATGGCGCTGAAATACATGTTCACGCCCAGCAGGCAGAACGCGAAGGCGGCGTAGACCAGGTGCAACGCGTCGCCCTGGATCAGGCAGGCCATGGTGAACGGCGCCAGCATGCCCAGCGCAGACCCGACGTAGGCCGGCGGATAGGCCGATAGCGACGGCACCGCGCCACTGCACATGCCGGCCAGCATCACGCAGCCGAACGCCAGCATTATGTCGTCGTGCGACAGCACAGCGGCCAATCCGGCCAGCCCCCACAACAGGCCCGACAGCCATGACAACACGCAGAACGCCGACACCCAGCGCCGCACGTCGGCGGACGCGACCGGAAGCCGCAGGAACCGGCGATTCACCCCCACCCGCAAGGCCGTCAGCAGATACAACGCGGCGGCCCACGCCGCCAGCAACCAGACCGGCACGCTGGCGCGCATCACATAGGCGACGGGGATGACGATGGCGAAGTTGGCGAACAACACGCCATAGGACTGGCGGTAGAGCAAACGGGCCAGTTCGGCGCGATGAGAGGCATCGTGCCCGAGGGTGGGCGGCAGGGCAGGCGAAGTTGGCGTGGCTGGGGCGGCTGGGGCGGTCATGCGCCGGATAGGTCCCTAAAAAGACGCATCATTTTGACACAAATAGCTCCTCCTCCCTCGACGCCTTGACAGGGGCCAGCGCGCGCCCGCCCGTCGTATTAACGTTTTCTTTTCTATCGTTACATTTGCCGTCTCATTGACTGCTACTGCTGGTTACAGTGCTGCCTTCGCATCAATTTTGACAGGCACCTGACATGTGGCACGTCCGGCTTGGCGTATTTCTACCCGCGGCTTCGTCCCGCGCTTTCGCGCAATGAGGGCCGCGCTCAAGCCCCTGACGCTGGCCTTGGCGTTGGCCTTGCCCGGCCTCCCCGGCACAGCGCAGGCCGACTCCTGGATCGACCGGTGCACCACCACCTATTACGGCCAGGGGTCCGACACGTATTGCCACCAGGCTTACAGCGAAGGCTTCGCGGCCGTGCTGACCGGCACGCGCGCCGACGACACCGGCGCCTGGGGCTACATCGACAAGCAGGGCCGCATGGCCATCGCCCCCGGCTACTCGGAAGCCAAGCCGTTTCAGAACGGGTTGGCCGCGGTCAGCCAGGGCGACCTTTGGGGCTATATCGACACCAAGGGCCAGTGGGTCATCAAGCCGCGCTTCGGCATGGCGTCGGGCTTCAACGCCGAAGGCACTGCCTTGGCCGAGGAAGACGATCGCGATGTGCTGATCGACCGCCAGGGCAAGGTCGTCAAGACCTTCGAACTGGGCACGCGCACATGGGGTTTCCAGCCCGGGCAGAAGCTGGCGTCGATGGAAGTGCCCACGCCGCCGCGCCTGTTCAATATCGCGACAGGCAAGGCCGCGACCTTGCCGCCCGGCGTGATGACGCTTGGCGCCCCGACGGCGGGCTATCTGCCCGCCCAGTTGCGCGAAACCCGCTACAACGGTTGGTGGGGCCTGCTGGACGACAACGGACGCTGGGCGGTGCCGCCGGACGTCCTGCGCTCGCAGGAAGCGCCGATACGCGACGGCGATGTATTGGCCGTGCGCCGCGGCAATCAATGGGAATTTGTCGATCCGCGCGGCAACGCGCTGTCGACGGCACGGTACGAACGCGTGCAGTGGGTGGCGTCCGGGCTGTGGCTGGTCAAGCCCGAGAACGGAAAGTCAGCCTTGCTGGACGCCAGGTTCAAGACCCTGCATACCTTCTCGCAACCCTATGTGGGACTGCAGGAACGGGATGGCTGGCGCTATCTGCCGGATACGGCCTTGACGCTGTTGATCAGCCCGGCCGGCAAGATTGAAAAATTGGCGTTGCGAGATGGCCGCGTCGAGATCAACCAGGGGCGCGCCTGGGTCTACGGCGCCTCGGCCGCGCCGGCGGCAACGCCCGAAGACGATGCGGCGCAATCCGACACGCACGCGACGGGCCTGTCGGATGCCCTGAAGGAAGCCGCCCCGGAGGAAGCCGAGGCCGGCGACGCCGCAGACGTGGCAGAAGCCGCCGACACTGCGACCGTTGCCGAAGCGGCTGACACCGCGAGCAACGCCCCCGGCGCTGCCCCCACGGCCGCCGCGTCCACCGCCTTGGAACCGGTCGCCGATGCCGCCGCGACCGTCATGACGGACGTCGCGACGCCGGCTCCTGACGCGACCGCCGCCGCAGAATCCGCCTCGGTGGCAGGCGTGGCCTCCGTGGCAGCCGCCGCAGAATCCGCCTCGGTGGCAGGCGTGGCCTCCGTGGCAGCCGCCGACGCGACCGTGTCCTCGCTCCTGGTCGAAGACGACGATCAAACGACGTCCATGGCCCCCGCAGGCCCGGAAGTCCTGGTGCAGGTCTACGACCCGGACGGCAAGCCGCTGCTTGATGCCGCCACGATCGCGCAATTGGCCGGCTTGCAGATCAGCGCCTTCTCGCCCGGGAGCTCGGCATTGCGCAGCCAGTCGGCAACGGGCATGCCGTTGGCGCTGCTGCGTACCGGGGACTACCAGCAACCGCCGTCGATCCTGACGGCAGACGGCAACATCGTCTCGAATCCGGAATGGGATTCCATCGACAGCTATAACGTGACGATGCCGCTCGTGGTGCAGACCAAGAGCGGCAAATTCGGCGCCATCGACGGCAAGGGAAATTGGGCCGTGCGGCCTCAGTTCAGCGGCATCCGCAACTTCAGCGGCCCCTACACGTGGGCGCGCAAGCCGGGCATGCAGCGCGGCGACGCCGTCTTGATCGATGCGCGCGGCAAGACCGTGCCCATTCCCGAAACCGTCGCTGCCGACTCCGGCCGCCTTGACGGCGAACTGCTGTTCTACCGCGCGCCAGACGAAAACCGCGCGCGCCGCTGGGGCCTCTGGAACATCCGTCTGGGCGCGCCAGCGCTGAAACCGGTCTACGAGCAAATCGAGGAATTCGAGGACGATTGGGCGCGCGTCCAGCAAGACGGCCGGTGGGGCATCATCAACCGCGAGGGCCAGTGGATCGTGCGCCCCGCGCACGACAGCGCCTACAAATTGGATTACCTGGGCAACGGCTTCACGCTGGTGGACGACCCCGACGCCAAAGCCAGCGCCAACCGGTACGCGCAAAGCCCTTACCGGATGGTCAACCTGCGCACCGGAAAAGTCAGCGACACGGTCTACGGCAAGCCCAGCAAGATCAAGGATGGACGCTACATCGGCGAAGTGGCCGACGGCAGCGCCGTGCTGTTCGACGCGCAAGGCCACGCCACCCGCCTGTCGGACGGCAAGCCCGAGAGCAAAGAGCAATACGGCGACTGGATCATCGTGCGCCATGACGAACGCGAAGGCGCGATCGACGCCCGCGGCAACATGGCGATTCCCGCCTTGTACGGCGAATTCAATCCGTTCTTCGTACAGCCTGAAGGCCTGGCGCGCGTCAACCTGGCAACGGGTTACCGCCTGATCGACCAAAGCGGGAAGACGGTGCTTGAGAAGCGCGGAGATGGCGTTCCGCTGGCGTCGATGCAGCGCCTGCTGTTCACCGACGATTCGGAATCCAGCGCCATCATGACCGACCTGCAAGGCCGTGAGATCACCCGCTTTGCAGGCCGCTATTCGGTGGAGGACAGCCACGCCAGCGAAGGCGTGGTGCCGTATAGCGACGGCGGCGGCAAGAAGGGCCTCGCGAACGCCGACGGCAAGCGCATCGTCGGCACGCATTTCAGCGAACTGGGCCCGATGAAGGACGGCCTGGCCCGCGCGCGCCGCCTGGAACGCACCGGCAAGCTGTATGGCTACATCGACATCACCGGACGCTATGCGATTGCGCCCGCATTCACGTGGGCCGGTGATTTCCATGATGAGCGGGCCATGGTCCGCCGCGACGGGCTGGTCGAATTCATCGATAGGCAAGGCAAGGCCGCCGCCACGTTCGGCGTGCTGTGCGACAAGGTGGTGATCTTCGACGCCGAGGAAACGCAGACCTGGCCCCCCGAGCCACTGACCTGCCCCGAAGCCACGGTCGTGCCGCCCCCCGCCCTCGAAAAAGCCAACGCCAACGCCAAAGCAGAACAATCATGACGTCACGCGTGATCCGCACCACCCGACTCGCCTGCGCCATTGCGGCGCTGGGCGCCTCCCTGTCCGCCCATGCGCAAACCGGCCACATGTACTGCCTGGACGAAGGCCGCTACCGCTCCGACGCCTATGCCGACGACATCGCCGGCGTCAGCCCTTACGCCAACGGGTGCATCCGCGCCCTGTCGGACGGGCGTGCCGCCGTGCTGCTGCCCTCGGCCCTGGAGAACGTCAACCGCGTTCCCATGGACCAGTCGCTGCGTCGCCACGCGTGGGGCTTTCTGGACCAGAACGGCCGGCTGGCCATTCGCCCGCTCTTCGAAGACGTGCGGGATTTCCGCCACGGCCTGGCCGCCGTGCAGTGGAAAGGCAAATGGGGCTTTATCGATACGCGCGGCCGCATGGCGGTGCCGCCGCGTTATGACAGCGTCCAGGACTACGCCGAAATCGGCCTGGCGGTCGCCACGCTGGACGGCCGCCAACAACTGATCGACCGCCAGGGTGCGCCCGTCGGGGAGCCCCTGGACGCCGGCATCCAGAACCTGTTCCTGGACGACGGCGTGCCGGCGCGCGCCGCCGTGCAGTACAAGCAGGAATTTCGCGGCGTCAACGGCGAGCGCCGTTTCGCCAAGCCCGGCGTCACCATCACGCAGGCCTACGGCCAGGGGCTGTACATCGCCATCGACGACGAACGCCGTTACGGCGTGGTGGACGGCGACTGGAACTGGGTCGTTGAACCTGCTTACGAAGACATCTTGACGCAGCGCGACGGCAGGCCGGCCGTGGCGTACGGCCGCGAGGGCGCCGTGCTGATCGGCGCCGATGGCAAGGTGACCGGCCTGGACCAGGGCTACGGCAGCATGCAGCCTGTGGGCCGCGCGTTCTGGAGCGCCGAACTGGACCGCCGCAAGGGCTATGCCGTGCTGGACGCGGCCGGCACGCTTGTCACGACCATGAAGCCCGACGAAGCGCAGTCTTCCCAGCGCTTTCAAGACACCATCGTCTACCCCTCAGGCGATACGCTCATGGCCCTGGTGCCGGGTCAGACCGCCCCCATCAAGCTGGGGCCCGCGTTGTCGCCCGGCATGGACGAAGACGGCTTCGTGATGTTCACCGACCAGACGGGCGCGCCCGCCGGACTCTTGACGCCCAAGGGCGTGTGGCTCAATGGCGGCGATGCGCCGGCCTGGTTGCGCGAGGCCGGATCGATGGAGGTGCGCGAAGGCAGGCTGTGGATCAAGAAGCGCGAAGGCGGATTGCTGAATGTGGTGGATGCCGACGGCCACGTGCTGCTCAAGCCCGAGACGGTTGAAACGACGCAGTACATGGAACTGAGGGCCGTGCCGCTGAACATGCCGGGCGGGCCGCTGGCCATGCTGGGCCAAGCGCATTGCCAATGCGGCGCCTCGGGCGCCGGCCTGTTGCTGGCCGACGGTACCCTCGTGACCGATCCGTCGTGGTCGGACCTGGTTTCGCTGGACGGCACGGACAACCGCGACAGCGACCCGGAACCCGAGGCCGGCGACGATGCGCTGAAGCCGGACCAGTTGCGCTTTGCCGCCGAGACCGACCGCGGCCTGCAGTTGCTGGATGCCCAGGGCCGGCCGATGAGCCTGCCGGTGCAGCAGCATATCGGCAATTTCCGCCACGGCTATGCGCTGATCTACGCTGACGGTGTCAACCGGATGATCGACCGCCAGGGCAAGACCTATGACCTGCCCGATGTCTTCCAGACGGACATCGTTGCCCCAGGCGTGGTCCGGTTCTTGAAGAGCGCCAACGCAGACGCCCCGTGGGGCCTGTACGACTTTGTGGCCCGCAAGGAACTGGTCGCCCCGGCCTTCCGCCACATCGGCCACTTTCAGAACGGCCAGGCCGTGGCGTCGCTGGGCGCGGATCGCGTGGGCGTGATCAATATGCAGGGACAGTGGGTGCTGCCCGCCAGCCACTACGGCATTGCACGGGTCAACGACAAGCTGTGGCGGGTGATGCAGGCCGGCGGGCAGGGCGAAGACTACGAACGCCCCGCCGCCCTCTTCAATGACCAGGGCCGTCCCCTGACGTCGTTCCAACGCCTCCTGCAGGTATCCGACGAAGAGCGAGGATTCGTTACCGCCAGCGGCGAAAAGAACCGCTGGATCGTGGCCGCCGACGGCTCCGGCGTGCAGGACCTGCAGGACGCCACCTATTCCCGCATAGGCGACTGGCTGGAGATCCGCCGCGCCGCGCGCTACGGCTATCTGGATGCCCAGGGCGCGTGGCAGATCGGCCCCATGGCCGCGGTTGGCTCTGTCTTCCAGGGCACGCCCGCCCGCGCGCTGTCGACGGACGACGCCGGCGCGCGCCTGATCGACACCACGGGCAAAACCGTCGTCACCCTGCCCTCCGGCGACTGGCGCTGGCCGCCGGGCTCGGCGTGGCTGCTGCGCCATTACGTCGCGAACGGCAAGGCCATGACGGACTACGCTGGCCTGGACGGCAAGTCGCGGGTGAAGGTGCAGGGCACGGCCTCCCCCTATTCGGAGGGGCGTGCGGTCACCGAACTGTCTACCCGGGCGGTTCGCGCCGTCGATGCCAACGGCGCGTTGAGCGGCCCGGCGTTCGACGCGCTGGGCGCCCTGCACGAGGGGTTGGCACCCGCCCGCACCGACCTCAACTTCGGCTATGTGAACAGCGAAGGCAAGTTCGTCATCCCGACCGACTACAACGCCGTCACGCCGTTCGCGGACCAGCGCGCCGTGGTGTCCACGATGGAACTGTCGAAGATCATCGACCCCGCCGGCAATGCGTTGGCGCGCGTCGAGATGGTGTGCGGCATGCGCACGCTGTACGGCAGCGCCGGCCAGCGCCTGTGGCCGCTGTCCTTGCCGGCGCGCTGCCGCCACTAAGCCGTCTTGGCGCTGGACGCCTATTGCGCGTCCAGCGCCAGGTAGCGCTGGGTCTGCACGATGGCTTCACGTTCCTTGAAGCTGGTCAGGCGATCGGCCAGCGCGCTGCTGTCGCCGGTCTGCTTGATGGCGGCCAGCGTGGCCTGCATGGCATGGATGGCGGCGCGCTGCAGGTCCGACGGGATGATGGCCAGGCGATAGCCCATCGCGGCCAGCTCGGGCAGCGGCACCAGCGGGGTCTTGCCGCCGTAGAACATGTTGATGAGCTTCAGGCCCGGCAGACGCTCGGCGATGGCGCGGATCTGCTCCAGCGTCTCTGGCGCTTCCACGAACACCATGTCCGCGCCGGCCTTCACATAGCGCTCGGCACGCATGATCGCCGCATCAAACCCTTCCACCGCAATCGCATCCGTGCGCGCGATGACCAGCGCGTCGGCATCCGAGAGCGTCTGGCGCGCAATGTGCACCTTGCGGCACATCTCGTCCGTGTCCACCAGGCTCTTGTCGTCCAGATGGCCGCAGCGCTTGGGGAATGACTGGTCTTCGATATGGAAGGCCGCCACGCCCGCGCGCTCCATGATGCGCACCGTGCGCTCCACGTTGGCCGATCCGCCGAAACCGGTGTCGGCGTCCGCCACCACCGGCAGGCCGCTGGCATCGACGATCTTCTCGACCCGGTCCATCACTTCGGTAAAGCTCAGCAGGCCGATATCCGGATAGCCTGCCGCACGCGCGATGGCGCCGCCGCTGGCGTACACGGCATTGAAGCCTGCCGCGGCCACCAGCCGGGCCGACATGCCGTCATAGGCGCCGGGCGCCACGACGATGTCACGGGCCAGGTGCTGGCGCAACAGGGTGCTGGGTTTGACGGGAGCGTTCATGGCGGGTTCCTTGATGAAGATGCCGGGATGTATGCATCATCGGCTGGCGGCAATAGAATGTCCAATATATGGAAAATTGATAATCAGTACTTCTAAGGTATCAATATGGAACTGCGCCATTTGCGCTATTTCGTCGTGACCGCCGAGGCGCAGCACTTCACGCGCGCCGCGGAACTGCTGGGCATGGCGCAGCCGCCGCTGAGCCAGCAGATCCGTCAATTGGAACAAGAGGTGGGCACGCCGCTGTTTGACCGCGCCGGCCGCGGCGTTGCGCTGAACGACGCGGGCCGCGCCTTCCTGGTTTGCGCGCAAGACATCCTGCAGCGCGCGCAGGCCGCGGTGCAGACGGCGCAGCGCGCCGCCCGCGGCGAGGTCGGCGAACTGACGCTGGGCTTCACCGAGTCCGCATCGTTCAACGGTGTCGTGACCGAGCTGATCCGCCAATACCGGCAGCAATACCCCGATGTGGAAATGACGCTGTCGCAAGGCGATAGCGAGACGCTGGTGGCGCAGCTGCGCGAAGGCGCGATCGACGCCGCCTTCGTGCGGCCGCCCTTCGCACTGGACGGCGGCTTGACGTTCACGCAGTTGGCGGAAGAACCGCTGGTGGTGGCGCTGCCCCTGGGCCATGCGTTGGCGCGGAAGAAGCGGCTGGCGCCCGCGGACCTGACGCAGGAGCGCTTCATCCTGTATTCGCGCAAATCGGGTTACGGGCTTAGCGCGGACATCATGGCGGCGTGCCGGCAGCACGGCCTGAACCCGCTGATCGGCCAACGCGCGCCGCAGCTGTCGTCGGCGGTGAACCTGGTGGCGGCCGGCATGGGCGTGGCGGTAGTACCCGCGTCACTGCGCCATCTGCGTCCCGACGGCGTGGTCTACCGCCCTTTCGCGCTGGACTGGCCGCGTGCAGTGCTGGGCCTGGCAGTGCGTCAGGACCGGCCGGGCGGCAAGGTGGAAAACCTGCTTCGGCTGGCCGGCGGCCGCGCCTAGCGCGGGTGTGCCGCGACGCTCAGTCTTCGTGCGATTCGTGCACGGCCACGGCGCCGCGCTTCCAATAGCTGGCGGCGCGGATGCGAGCCTTGTCGGTGCCATGCTGCGACACCATGATTTCACGCACGGCCTTGGCCACGGCGGATTCGGCCGCCACCCACACATAGCCTTCGCCCGGCGGCAAGGTCAGTTCGCGCGCCGCTTCCAGCAACAACGTGCTGTAGCCCGGCGCCGTGCCATCACGATGCAGCCAGCGCACGGAGGCCTGCGCGGCCGAAGCCAGCGGGATCTGATTGGCGGCGGACGGCACCTCGATCAGGACAAACGCCTGTGCGGCGGCAGGCAGTTCCTCAAGGCGACGGGCGATGGCGGGCAACGCCGTTTCGTCGCCGATCAGCACGTGCCAATCAAACCCCGTGGGCACCACGAAGGAACCGCGCGGGCCGCCGATGCCTAGCGTCTGGCCAGGCGCGGCCTGTTCGGCCCACGTGGACGCAGGACCGTCGCCGTGCAGCACGAATTCAATGACAAGCTCACGGCGGGAAGCGTCGAAACGGCGGGGCGTGTAGTCGCGCGCGGCCGGCTTGGGCACGCCTTCCGGGAACTTGACGCCATCCGGGCCCACGGTGGGCAAGGCCAGCGGCTGGGTCGGGTCGGCGGGGAAGAAAAGTTTCACATGGTCATCGAACGACGCGGACACGAAGTCCTGCAGATCGTCGCCAGTGAAGGTGATGCGGGCCAGCAGGCCGGCAACGCGCTCGACGCGCGCCACGGTCAGCACGCGCATCTTCAGGTTGTGGCGCACGCGCTCCACGTTCAAATCGCTACGGGTCATTAAAACTCCAGTGTCAGGGGAACGGGTCAAGCACAGGGCTTGCCGTTGATCTCGTCGGCGGCGCGCGCCAGGATGGCGACGATGCGCCGTTGCTCGGCGGGCGAGGCGTCGGTGCGATCCAGCAGCGCCTGCCGGAGGGCTTGGCGCGCCTCGACGAATTCCGGCAGCCAGCCGGTGCGCACGTCCTCGCCTTCCGGGCCCAGGTTGCGGGGCTCGCCGCTCCAGGCCTGGCGCATCCAGTCCATCTTGCGGGCGATGTGCTTGAAGCGGTTGAACATCAGGGTCAAGCGGCTGCGGTTGGCTTCCAGATGCGCCTTGCCCGGATCCGCCAGGTGGTAGCGCTTCTTGGCGCCCTCTTGTTCCACGGTGGCGTAGCCCAGTTCTTCCAGATAGGTCAACGCGGGGTAGACCATGCCCGGGCTGGGCGTATAGAAGCCGTTGCTGAGCGTGCCCAGCGCCTTGATGAGTTCATAGCCATGGCTGGGGCTTTGCTCAAGCAAGCCCAGCAGCATCAGTTGCAGGTCGTCGGCCGACACGCGACGCCCGCGCGTGAAACCGCGCCCGTCGCCGCCGAAACCGTCCGCATCGCCCCGGCCGTCGGACGGGCCCGAAAACCAGTCGCCGCCAGAGGCGGCGTGGCGGGGATGATGGGCGTGGTGATGGTGGCCGTGATGGCCGCGGTGGTCATGATGAAAATGTCGCATGGTGGTTTCGCTCTTAAGATGTATCTTTAGATATATATCTTACGATACACCAACAAAAATCCAGGCGTCAAGCGCGGCGTTCAAATACCCCCGCCGCGATGCCCCCCACAATCAGCGCCATGCCCGCCAGCAAGGACGCGCCAAGCGGTTCGTGCAGGATCACGGCCGAACACAACAACCCGAATACCGGCACCCCCAGCAGCCCGATGGACGTCACGCCTGCCGGCAAGGACCGGTTCACGTTTACCGCTGCCCAGTACGCCACGGCGATGCCGAAGACGCCGCCATATCCCAGCAACCAGGCCAGGTCCGGCGTCCAGACGACAACGGGCGGGCCTTCGGCCGCGAACGCCACCGCAGCCAGCACCGCCGAGGCCAGCAACGCCTGCCAGAACGCCAATTCGAAGGGCGGCGTCACCCAGCGGTGCGCACGCACATAGACGATGTTGGCCGCCCAGCACAATGCCGCCAACAGCACCAAGCCATTGCCCAGCAGCGCGTCGCGGCGAGTCCAGTCGAACGCCAGCGGGTTGAAGATGACAAGCAGCCCCAGCACCCCCAAGGCCAGTCCCAATTGGCGCGCGCGGCCGATGGGTTCACCCAGGAACAGCCATGCGCCGGGAATGACCCACAGCGGCGTGGTGTAGGCCAGCACCACCGAGCGGCCCGCCGGCACCGTCTGCAGGCCCAGGCTGACCAGCGCGGCGAATGCGCCCATGTGCAGCAAGCCCACGCTCAAGATCACTGGCAGGTCGGCCTTGACCGGCCACGCGACACGCCGCAGCGCGATTCCCAGCACCAGCAGCGCGGCCGTGCCCACGGCGCTGCGCGCGGCCACGGCCCAGATCGGCGTCATGTATTGCAGCAGGAGTTTGCTGACGACCCAGGTGAAGCCCCAGGCCAGGACCACGACGCCCAGCAGCAGCAAGGCGTTGCGACGGGACAGCGAAGTGGAAGGCATACGCGGGGGTCGGCATCCAAGCGGGCCGGAGCGGGTCGAAAGACCCGACTATAGGAGCCGCCCGTGGTCTGCCAATAGACCCACGGCGCGCCGATTTCCTGGAGCCACGGCAAGCGGCCGTACTCGCTTGGTCCTGGCCGGGAAAACACGCACGCCGGGCCGCCGCGCGCAGGGAAATCAAGGAGGCGCTCGCGCTCTCGGATCTCGACGCGCCGCAATGTCTCATTATTCAGACCGATTTGTCTCGCCGTGGCCTGTATGGCGGCTTCTGCCGCAGAGCGCGGTGTAAATTCGCCAACGATTTCACGCGAGGCGACGTGCATAGGTCGAGCGTTTGCCCGTCGCAGCGCCAAGCCATCGCCCGAAGGCAAAGATCGTAGGTGCATCCCGGAATGCGTAGCGGCGTCGGAAAGCGCGATGCCTGCGTGAAGCTGGGAAACGAAGTCACTTTCAAACGATCAAGAGGCCTACATGTCATTTTCGTCCGCGTCCCGCATCGTCGCCCTGACGCTCGCAACCTTTGGCGGCGCGCACGCGCAATCCCAGGATGCGGCGACACCCGTCGGGGTCGACAACTTTGTCCGCGCCGAGTCCGATCTCTACATGGGAAAAATGGTGGTGGATGGAGGTGTCGGCAAGTTCATCCACAGCCGCGCGCCGGTTGCCATCGACGCCCAGAACGTCATCCGCATGAACCGGGACACGCTCTACTCCGAAGCCGTGTTCGATCTGGATGCAGGCCCGGTCACGATCACCCTGCCCGAAGCCGGCGCCAGATTCATGTCGATGCAAATCGTCGACGAAGACCATTACGTACCGGCCGTTTACTACGGCGCCGGCAGCCACACCCTGAGCAAAGCGGAAATCGGCACGCGTTATGTCTTTGTCGCGATCCGCACGCTCGTCGACCCCGCAGACAAGAAGGATCTTGAGCAGGTGCACGCCTTGCAGGACGCCATCAAGGTCAGCCAGGCCAAGGCGGGGGAATTCGTCGTGCCGAAGTGGGATCAGTCCAGCCAGAAGAAGGTGCGCGACGCCCTGCTGGTGCTGGGCGAGACGGTCCCCAACTACAACCGGGCCTTTGGCCCGAAAGGCGCGGTCGATCCCGTCCAGCACCTGATTGGAACCGCGACGGGTTGGGGCGGAAATCCCAGCAAGGACGCCATCTACCTTACCGGCGTGGCGCCGAAGAACGATGGAAAAACCGTTTATCGGCTGAACGTCAAGGACGTTCCGGTGAAGAGCTTCTGGTCGGTCAGCGTGTACAACGCGGACGGCTACTTCCAGCAGAACCCGTACGACGCCTATTCGTTGAACAACCTCACTGCGCAAAAAAAGGCTGACGGTTCGATCGACATCCAGTTCGGCGGCTGCGATGGAAAGATCGCCAACTGCCTGCCCACCACGCCGGGCTGGAACTATACGGTCAGGCTTTATCAGCCAAGCGATGCAATCTTGAACGGCAAATGGACCTTTCCGGAGCCGACTGCGCAGCCCTGACCCTCAGATCGGCCGCGCAACCCAGGCCGACGCCCCGCGTCCGTGCAACACAGACGCGGGTACACTGGCCCTCCAGCCGGCTACGGGCTTGCGACTTTAGGCGAGACGTCAACATGACTTGCTCAGAAACGTTCATCTCCACCGACGCAATAGAGCACTCGCTGCGTGACGAATACTGGCGTGAAGTCACGCGCCCCTTCTGCGACACGACACTCGATACGACAAAAGGCGCGCAAACGTTGGAGGGAAGCATGCGGATTCGCCATCTTGGCGGATTGACGCTGGGGTCAACGACCTTCAATGCGCAGCGCTACAAACGGGACAAGGCCACGATTGCCCGCAGCGGGCTTGATCATTATCTTGTCCATATTGTCGCGGCAGGCTCCATTTACGGCGATTTTGACGGCCGCAATGTCGTGGCGGCTCCGGGCGGAATCTGCATCATCGACCTGGCCCGCCCTTATGCATGCAGCGTGGACGCCGGCGAACGATTGGCCACGACCATTCCGCGCGCCGGCATCGACAAACTGCTGGGCGCCCGCGACGTGCACGGGTTTGTCCTTGAGCCTGGGCTTCCGATGACGCGACTGCTTGGAGATTACCTTCGCGGCTTCCACGCGGTGGCCGGCCAATTGTCCGCAAGCGAAGACGGCGCGGCGCAAGAAGCCCTTACCACCCTGCTTTCGGCCGGACTGTCGAACACCGCTCCCGTCGACGACGGCCCGCAATCCGTGCTGGGTCAGGCGATGCGCGCGCGCGCCCTTGCCTATATTGATCGCCACCTTGCCGATCCCGAGCTGGGTCCGGACTTGCTCGTGCGGCGATTCAGAGTCTCGCGCGCGCACCTGTATCGCGTGTTTTCCGACCTTGGCGGCATCGCCCAAGTGATCAAGGCGAGGCGACTTGACGCGGCCTACGCCTTTCTTGTCGACCCGCGGCGTCCCGCGCGCCCGGTGAGCCAGATCGCCGCTGATTTCGGTTTTCGCACTACCGCACGATTTCGCCACGCGTTCATCGCACGCTTCGGTGTGGCCCCTGAGGACGCCAGCGGCGGAAGCCGCAATGCGGCGTCGCCGGTGGACAGCGACAATATCCTGTCGACCCATTTTGCCGCGCACAGCCATCGGCCTGGCCAGGCCTGAGGTGCGTGCGCTTCAGAACTGGTAAGCCAGGCCCACAATGGGCCCTTGCTGAACGACGTTGTAGACAAAGCCATTCCGATTGAAATTGACGCCCAGCGCGCGGTAACCAAGCATCGCCGAAAGATTGGACTTGAATTGATAGCCAATCGCCGCCGTGGCGTCCCAGTCCAGCCGGGATTGCCCGGCGCCGATCACGCCCCAACCGCTTAGATACCAGTGGTCATTCAAGGCATATTGGCCTCGCAAACCGGCCACCGCATCGATCCATGTTGCGCTGTCGCTCCGGCGCTTTCCGCCAAGCACTCCGCCCTTCAGTGAAATCGTCGTGCTTGCGTGCCAGAGCCGACCGCCGCCGATCACATCAAGGTGGCCCCTGTCGCCTTCAAGCACGCTGTAACCCGCGCCAAGAAAGCCGGAGAACGTCTCCGATGAGATGTCGACCTTTCGACTGAGGACGCCGTATTGGGAGTTGCCGCCGCCGGAGAGCTGCGCATACATGACGTCTCCGATCAGGCTGAACCGCTTGTACCGGGCCTCGGCGGCACCCATGAAGGCCAGATCCGTCTCGCTGATGATGTCGCTGAAACTCGAATTCAGCTTCGCCGGCGGCTGCCCGAACTGCCCGACCTTTCCCTTGATGCCGGATGCCCAGACATAGGGGCTGACGCTGACCCGCCACTCGTCGGCAGCCGCGCCCGATTCTTTCTTCAGAAGGGGGCTGATTGGCAGCGTGCTGTCAGCGAAGGATACGTTGCAGGTCCCGACCAGCGCGCTCAACAGGATCAGCGGCGTAAAGCACAGTTTCATGGCGACTCGATGTTGCGGCGTCTTGGAAGTCCGTAGGCGGATTGCGGGCGGCGTCACTGCTCGGACAGCGCGGCTTCCTCTGCCTTGCATTCCATGCTGGGCGCCGGGTGCCTGGCCTTGGCCGCCGCCACTTCCTTGCGAGCCGCGGCCACATCGGCACGGAACTCGTCATAGTTCTGCAACAGGGCAACCGTTGCCGCGCCCATCGTGCGGCCGGCGTCCACATCGCTTTGCCAATGCGCGTTGCAGACAACCCGGCTTTGGCCGAAGTCCAGGCCGCGCTTGAACAGTGTGTTGGCCCGCTCCGGATTGATTTCAGCCAGGACCAGCGCCCAAGCCCACCCCGCCGCTGTATGGCCCGACGGGTATGAGCCATCGGTGCGCAACAGGGATTCCTGTTCAGGGAAACATGTGCCTTCGTTGTGGACGACAAACGGGCGAACCCGGTTATAGGTGTTCTTGACCCCGTAGGTAGACAGGCCCGCATCGGTCAGCACTTTCTGCATCAGCCGGTACAGGTGCGGCGTTTGCGCCTCGGTGATATCGACACCCATGGCGCACGAGAAATTCTTGGCTGGCTGCGGGAACTGCAGGTCCGCATCCAGGCGGGCCTGCGTTGCGCGTGCCCCGCCGCGCAGCGCAATCGTCGCTTTCCTGGCCTCTTCGTCACGCGCGAACGCGGCGCTATCCGCGGCCGGCGGCGGCCCCAGCAGATCGAGGCTGTTGGGCAAGCGCTCTTTCGGGATATAGCCTGGCGCCAGTTCGAAGTGGGGATCCGTAACCGCCGGGTCTGCTGCACCGTCCGCCGCGTATGACATCGCGTGGGTCATGCCCAAGAGAGCAAGCGAAACACGGACTGCCTTACTGCTTGTCGTGGGAAGCATATACATCTTTACCGTCAGTTAAATTGCTGGAGACTCCACCGTTGGACGCTTGGTTTACCCAAGGCGTCATACGATGCAAATCGTGGGCGAATTTACACTGCGGAGCGGCACGGAAAGCGTCAAATGCGTCGAGGTGAGACGGATGGGCGCGAATAATGAGACATTGCGAATCCGCTTCACGAAGACCGCGTCTCAGCCCGGCCCGTCGCTTGCCGCGGCCAGCAGGGGAACGACGACGTTGCTGATCGGAGTCGGTATGCCGTGCGCCCGGGCGCGGCGCAACACGACGCCATTCCGGATATCCCATTCGAGTGGCCGCCCGGCTTCGCGGTCTGTCAGGATGGAGGTGCTCAAGTCGGCAGAAGAAGCTTGAAACTTGGCGAGGATTTCCTGCGGAACTTCGTCGCCCAGTTCGGCCCCTTCGGCACGCGCCACGGCCAGGCATTCTCGCAGATACGCCAGCGATAGCTCGGCGATGTCGGGCCGGCCAAACATGCCGGCGCGGCGATGGGTGAGCGCCATGAGGCCGGCCACCGCGTTCTGCAGTAACTTGCGCCAAGCCACAGACTGGAAATCTGCGGTGATCTCTACGGCGCACTGAGTACCCAAGAGCCCCTCGGCCACGACGCGGGAAGCGGGCGAGTCCGGCAGGCTCAGGCGCGCCTCCCCCCGCAAACGTACCGAGCCGTCGGCTTGAGCCTGCGCGGGAAACCACACCACGGCCGGGACGATCCGCGCACGCGGCGCATGCGCCGCAACTCGTTCCAACTGCTCGACGCCGTTCTGCAACACGCACACCACGGTATCTGGACGGCACAATGCCGCGAGCCATCCTGATGCCGTCTCGGTCTGCGTCGCCTTGACCGCGAGAAAAACAAGGTCCATCTTGCGATCGATCTGGTCCGGATCGGTCTGCACGGGCCCCGGGACAATGACGCGGCGATCGCCGTTCAGCAACGTCAGCTGGTCACGGGGCGTGCGGCCACACAACACGTGCGGACGGCCGACCTCATGCAGCGCGGCGGCAATCGTGGTGCCGATGGCGCCCGGCCCCACGATGGCGATGGCGGTGTCTGTTGCGGTACTCATGGGTTGGATTCCTTATTGGCTCGCAAGACATACGTTAAGGCAAAAATGTTGTCTGGCGCCTTAAGGCATTGCGCATTCAGGCCGGCGCGCCTGCTTGTCCGCATACATGAGCTGGTCGGCTTCCTTGAGTGCGGCGTGTAGCGAACTGACAGCGGGGTCCACGCTAACAATGCCCAAGCTTGCACCTCGATAGTCGAAACTGCACTCAGCCAAGGTATAGGTACCGATCAGCGGCTGTGCCAGACGGCTGCGCATCTCGTCGACGACCCTTTGCGGATCGTCGGACCTGGACGGAGCCACCAGTCCAATCACAACGAACTCGTCGCCCCCCCATCGACCCAGCATATCGCTCGCGCGCAGACCAGCCGACATGCGTCGACCAACCTCGATCAAAAATCTGTCGCCCGCATCATGCCCGTAAGTGTCGTTGATCGGCTTGAAGCCATCCAGATCGATAAATGCCACAAGAACCCATTGCTGCGTCCGTTTCGCCAGAACGAACAACCGTTCCAGCTCGGTCAACACCGCGCGCCGATTTGGCAGGCCGGTCAGCGCATCGTAGTTGGCCGCATACCGCTCATCCTCTCGGCGCATCGCGATTTGGCTGGCCGCATGGCCGGACAGCAGGATCAAGATCAAGCCAAATACCGCAACCAGGCCTGCCATCCAAAGGTGCTGTTTGCGCATGGGCGCGAGGTGCTCCAACGAAGCCAACGTGAGCAACTGATATTGTGTGTCCGACAACGGCTGATGCCGCAGCAAGTAGGGCCTGCCGTCGATGATCCACTGGTCGGCAGGGTCCAAGCTGCCTGCGGCGCGCACATCCATGAGCTCGCCTGGCTCTTCCTCACCATCTGGCGGAAGTACCGTACCTGGTGGAAGAAGCGTCGCGACGTTACGTAGCATGAACGGCTCTGACGACGCCGTGATCACGCGCCCCTGGCGGTTCACGATCAGCGCAACATGGCGCCCTGTCAGGTAAAGCGCCACCTCGGGTGCGTCAAACTTGACCGTGACTGACCCCAGCGGCACATCGTTCGAATCCTCGATACGACTGGCCACGAAATAGGAGGGGGATTTATTCAGACGCGCGATACCGAACGAATGGCCATTGCCCGTGCGCAACGCGTCAATGAGGTAGGGCCGGCCCGAGTAGATCATGCCCACGATGCTGTCGGGCTCGGCCCAATTGCTGGCCGTCACGGTGTCGTCCGACATGTTGTTCATGTAAATGCGAGCGTATCGCAGATCACTGGCCAGCGCGTTCATGACGTCGCCGACCCGGCGCACGAGTGGGTCGCGCGTGAACTGCAGAGCGCGCTCCTGCCGTGTCAGCTCGGCGGCGCCTGGCGGATCCGTGCGATACCGCATGGCGAGTTCAATCACCAGACTCTGCCGCGCCACCATATTGGCCACGCTTACCATCTCGGTGAACAACCGGTCCATAACGCGCACAGTCGTTTTGGTCTCGTATTCGGCGCTGGCCGCCAGGCTCGCTAACTGTGCGGTCACGATCCTTTGCGAAATCCACGACCCCAGGCCGGCCACCAGCGCCAACCAGATTACCGCCAAACTTAGTGTTGTCCGGCGTACCGTGGGTCGCATCCGTTGTTCACGCCTGCCTCGCTGCAGCAACACGTCGTTCCCCTCAGGAACTAATCGTCCAAAACAACTCTCGGTAACGTTCGTAGCCATCTGGCTCTGGGCTGGAGTATAAGCACCGACTATCTGGCGCTGCTGTGTAAATCTATTTTTGCGGCGCCTAATATCTCCCCAGGCCTCGATACTCTCCGCTATCTGCTGTGGGCCATGCTGCGAGGGCGAATACTCAAACGCATCGGCTGTACGCGTATCGACGCCTCGCAAGCTACGTATCTCGGCTCGATGAAGCAAGCGCCCTCCAGCAAGACAATATCGCGAGAGATTATCTCCGATCGCTTTGTTGACAATCCTTGACGGTTGAATGCTGACAATGCGCGACACCTGGCCCGTCCACGCACAGCGACAGTGGTTGGCGAAAACGGCAATCTCGCGGGTTGGTCAAAATGGATAATCTTGAGCGCATGCGCGGCCAACTTCGCCAACCTCGCAAACGCTCAAACAGTCTCCAATACCGGCCAAGTGCTCCCCGGGCCGATCCAGGCGCCGGACTGGCCCGCCGGAGGCGATTTTTCGGCTCGAATCGTCTGAACGCGTTGACACGCATCGACGCTAAGATGCGTCCGATGAATCGAAGTGGGAATATTCCCGCCTTGCGTCAACAATTTTCCCAGCCAAACACATGCCCATTTTCGTCAAGCACAACCGAGCAATTCGAAAAGGTAAAGTGATCGTGGTGGGCGGTGGCATTATGGGCGCGTCGGCAGCCTGGCATCTGTCCAAAGCAGGCGCGTCCGTTACGTTGATCGAACAAGCCCCTGATTGCCTCACCAGTGCGACCGCCTCCTCTTTCGGCTGGGTCGGTGCCAGCGCGAGCACGCCTTCAGACAACCAGGCTGCATTCGCCGAGAGATTGCAGGCGCTGGAAGCGTTTGCAAGTATCGAGCGCGAACTCTGCCCCTTGCCAATCGCCGCCCGCGGCGCGCTTCTCTGGTGGTCTTCCGAGGACGAGACGGCAGCAATGATTGCAGAGCATCGAGCCGCCGGCACGCGAATGGAGCGACTTACACGTTCCCAGATTGTGGCGAAGGAGCCGGCGATTGGTAAAGCGCCATCACTCGCCGCCTGGGCGCCCGGCGACTTCGCATTGGAACCCGGCGCATTTGCACGCCAACTGCTGGCAGGAGCGCAGGCCGCCGGTGCATCTGTCCGCCAAGGAACGGTTGCAGCCGTCGAAGCCGCAGGAAACCGGATCACGGGGGTCGTGGTGGATGGCAAGAAACTTCCCGCCGACATTGTCGTGCTCGCCAATGGCTATCGCTCGCGCGCGGTTGCTTTGACGGTCGGCGTGGACCTTCCAATCCATGAGTCGCCGGCAGTGTTGCTTCGATTCGGTAAGGAAGCGGATGCTCTTCGTCACCTTGTTTGTGCTCAAGACTTGGAGCTGCGCCCATCCTTGGCAGGGGGTCTTGTTTCTGCTGCCGATTATCCAGAAAGCGGTAAAACCGGCCTTCCCGCCCTTGCCGCGCAAACGCGTGACGCCATTGCTGATCTATTTGGGCTCGCCGCGGCGCCACCCCTGCTTTCTATAACCGCAGCGCAGCGTCCCATGACGAGCGACGGCAAACTGCTATGCGGCCAAGTCGGAACAGTCGAGGGCTTATTTGCATTGGTCGCACACCCCGGCGTGATCCTTGCCCCCCTTCTTGGTCGCCGTTGCGCCGAAGCGGTTCTGGCGTCTTGATCCGGACCCATGCGCTAACCATCGCGACGGCAGCCTGGCTGGCTACATACGGCCAATTGCTGCCGGTGCCGGGAAGACGCAGTCGCGCCAAGGTGGAGTCGAGCGGGGTGCAAGCGCGCAGCTAACGATTCGGATTTGCAGGCTGACCTGAAGGCGTGCAAAAGTCGAATCCGGTAGGATGACCAACCCGACTGTCTTGCCAGCACGCCACTCATCCTCGACCCGATTTGTTCTCATATACCCAGTGCGGCGTTCGTCAAAGAGAAACCCCATGCATCGACGTTTTCCACTTGCCCTGTTGATTGCCCTAGTGACCAGCGCCGGCGCGTTTATCGCTCCGACGCACGCTCAGACCCCATCGACGCCGAAGGTGCAGTCTGGCGACGGGCACCCCTACGAAATCGCCGACAGCGAGGTATGGGACGTGCCCGATCCGGTATCCAAGCGCGGCTACCAGGTCTTTGTTGCGCTGCCGCCGTCCTACGCCAAGCAGCCGCAGCGGCGCTACCCCGTCCTGTATGTGACCGACGCCGACTACGCCTTCCCAATCATCCGTCAGTTAGGGCGACGCCTGAATGTTGAAGGTCCCCAGATCGAAGAGTTCATTCTCGTCGGCCTGTCCTATGGAAAGGGCGAGGACGGCGGTGTCAGCCGCCAGCGTGATTACACGCCGACACCGAACGGACCAAGCACTGCACCGCCGAATTCGATCCACGGTCAGGCGCAGGCCTATCAACAATATCTGCGCGATCAGGTAAAGCCCTTCATCAACGCTCGCTATCGGGCGTCCCCTTCCAAGGCGATCTTTCTGGGCCATTCGTACGGCGCACTGCTTGGGACGCAGATTCTTTTCACCGAACCTGGCTTGTTCAGCGACTATATCCTCGGCAGTCCGTCACTCTGGTACGACAAGCGACATGCATTGACGCTCGAAGCGGGCTACGCCAAGCAGAATCGGGACCTGAAGGCGAATGTCTATCTTTATGTCGGCGCCTTTGAGGCCTTGCGCAAAGGGGATCGACGCTACAACCAGACGGTGGACATGGTTGCCGACAACCGGGCGTTGGAAGCGGCGCTGCAAAGCAGAAAGTATCCGAGCCTGAAACTGAAGTCATCGGTCCTGAACGACGAGGACCATCTCACCGTCGCACCACGAGGCTTCACGCGGGGGTTGAAATATCTGCTGCCAGTGCGGTGAACCATCACATGGCGCGGACAATCGCAAAAGCCCGCTCCCGACCAGATTCGGGTATTCGGCGACGTCACAACTGGCCGCCCGCCTCGGATAAGTCGTCCAGGGCCAGTCATTGCGCGCAGTGTGATCCGACGCCCAAGCTGATCGAATGACGCAAAAGGGTCGACAGCCGCCGTGCGGGCCGACAAGCGTGGCGAGTTTTCACCATGACGTTGACAGCCAGGAAGATTGGCGGCGACGCTCGAAGCAGGTAATTGGCAGGCCACATGGATTTCCCGCCCGGCTGCAAGGTTTCTGATACATTGACGCCGAAAATCAATACAAGCAAGGGCAGCTTCGCGGCCCGGCTTGCGCCGGGCATGCCGCAGTCGCGCAGAAGGTGTTTTCCAATGCCATGCCGCGCTAAAGCACCCAACTCTCAACTGTCGAACTTTGGGGTAACGGTCAAAATGAGAAAATTAGCATTGCTTGTTGTCCTGCCATCTTTGCTTGCCGGATGTACTTCCGGGCAGATGAACATGCTGATGGGCACGCGGAACAAGACCTACAACGACGTCAATGCAGCCTGGGTCGGCAGCACGGAAGAGCAGTTGATTTCCAAGTGGGGGCCTCCCAAGAAAAGCTATACGCTGGCAAGCGGGGCTACCATCATTTCGTACGAAGAGATCTGGGGTCCCATGTCCGCATACCACGTATGCGCAGAGAAATTCATGATCGAGAAGGGCATGGTGACCAAGTGGGGGATCTCGGATTGCCCGTCGCGCATATCGGGCACGCTGCCAAAAGACACCCCGATTCCGCAACCGACGCTGTAGCGGTTTAAGGTGTCAGGCGGCAGTCTTGCCGCCGCGCCGGTAAAAGGGGCTGGACTCCGATTTCTGGCAACGCGCGCGCCGTTGATCCGGCCCGATCCCGCCTGTACCCTGAAAAATGGCGGCGCACGGCCTGCGGGAGTATCGTAAAAGGCGGCAGATCACACCGGAGTCCGCCATGCCTGAAACTCCCCTTATCGAGGCCAGCGCCTCGCACCTGGGCAACCTGACGCAGTTCCTGATCTGGGTGGCCGAACGGCCGCGCACCTACACCGACATCATGGAGGCGTGGCGCACGTCATGCCCGCGCCTGTCGGCGTGGGAGGACGCCACCGCCAACGGATTGATCGATCTGACTGGCCGGCCGTCGGCAACGGCCGGCGCGCCGGTGGCGATCTTGACGCCCAAAGGCCGCGCATGGCTGGCCACGCGCCAAGCCGACTCCCCTCACTGAATGTTCATTGCGAACGGGCCACGGTGCGTGAACGCCAGATCGTGCCGCTGAAAATGCAGCCTGGCTCCCCCCGAAGACGACGCACTTTCACAGGAGGCATCCCATGCCCAAGTTCGTGACGATCGGATATGGAGACCAAGCGGGTTACGACCGTACCGCAGCAGACATCCGGGATGCGGCGCATGCGCACGACGCCAGGTTGAGGCAGGACGGCGTGTTGATGGGCATCGCAGGCGCCCCGGTGCAAGTGCGCAATCACGATGCCGCCGGCGTCGCAACGACGAACGCGCCATACCTGAGTTCACCTTTGCCCGTGGCGGGCTTTGCCATCATCGAGGCGGCCGATCTGGCCGAGGCGATTGATATGGTGTCACGCACACCCTGCGCGGTTGCGCACGGTGTCGTCGAGGTATGGCCATTGGAACCGCTAAATGAAACGTAGGAACGTACCCGCGAGAATCGCCGGGTGGACTGGTCTGCCCGGCCGGCGAACGGTGACGCATCCGCGGTTGCGCGTAAAGCGCAGCGCATCGGTGGCGCAGGCCAGGCTCAATTGGTGTTGATCCATTCCTGCGTATCCCGGATGAACCAAGGAAGATTCAACCTTTCCCCTTCGCCGGACTGTATGGTCAGGCGTTGATCCGAGGAGCCGGGCTGCGTGTCGGCGCGCTGCGTCGTGGAAGATGGCCGGCTTCGATAGTCCATATCGGTTTGCTTGGGCGGACTATTCGCGCAGGCGGCAATCGACGCGCACGCGACCGCGGCAAGGACGGGTCTGAGGGCTGAACGGAAGATCTTCATGATGGACGGGTTCCCGCTGGTGGCACCGGCCGGCGTGCCAGGCAATCAAAGGCCTCTATTGCGTACCTTACTCGCAATGCGCGGCCTCTGTGGACGCCGTACGCCCCTGCACCCATCGCGCGAAGTCCTGCGCCCGTGGTTCGTCCGGCGCCGGGGCGTACACCACCAGGCGCAGGTGGCGGCTTTCGTCCACGGACAAGGTGGCGTGCTCGAACGCCACTTCCCCCAGCGGCTCGATATGCAGCTTGCGCACGCCCATGCATGCGCCGTGCACGTCATGCTCGCGCCACCAGACCTTGAAATCCGGTGACACGCGTTCCAGTTCCTCGACCAGCTCGGCGATGTCGGGCACGCCGGCCGCGCTGGCGAAATCGCGCCGGAAGGTGGACAGCATGGCGGGCGCTTGCGCTTGCCAGTCGACGAACACCTGCCGCATCGCGGGCGCCACGAACAGCATCCACAAGAGGTTGCGGCGGCCGGGCGCCTTGGTAGAGAAGCCGAAGACGCGGTCCGCGGCGGCATTCCACACCACGACGTCCCAGCGCAGGTTCAGGATGTACGCGGGCCGCGCGGGCAAGTCGTCCATCAGGCGGCGCACCTGAGGCGGCACGGTGCACACGGTGCGGCCGGGTTCGGCCGGCGGGCGTTGATGGGCAAGCAGATACAGGTGGCGGCGCTCGGCGGGGTCCAGTTTCAGGACGCGCGCCAGATTTTCCAGAAAGGTGGCCGACACGCTGATGTTGCGGCCCTGTTCGAACCACGTGTACCAGGCAAGGCCGACGCCCGCCAACGCGGCCACTTCCTCGCGGCGCAGGCCGGGCGTGCGGCGACGGCCGCCCGCGGGCAGGCCCAGGTCTGCCGGGCGAAGCCGTTCTCGGCGCAGGCGCAGGAATTCGGACAAATCCGCACGCGTGCGGTCCAGGCGTTGGGGGGTGGGAGCGTCAGTCATCAAGGGAAGAAAGCAAGCATTCCGGCGTGCAGGCTATTGCAAGCAGTAATAGCATAAACAGCTAAATTGTATAAGGCTGAGAGCCCGCCCAGAATAGCGCCAATCCTGTTTCCGATGGCGTATTCATGACCTCGACCACCCTGCCTTCCCCTTGCGCGCCACGCGCCCCCGACGCCCCTGCGCTCAGCCCGCTGGGCTTGGCCGTGCTGCTGTCGGGGGGCTTCATCACGATCTTCGACCTGTTCGTGGTGAACGTGGCCATCCCCAGCATGCAAACCACGTTGTCGGCCAGTTTTGCGCAGATCAACTTCATCATCGCCGCCTACGAATTGGCGTATGGCGTGCTGCTGATCGCGGGCAGCCGGTTGGGCGACCGCAACGGGCGCCGCCGCTTGTTCATGCTGGGCATGGCCGGCTTTGCCTTGGCGTCCGCGCTGTGCGGGCTGGCTCCGACCGCCGATACGCTGATCGGCGCACGCGTGCTGCAGGGCGTGGCGGCGGCCATGCTGTTCCCGCAGGTGTATGCGCTGATCCGCGTCAGCTACGAAGGCCATGCGCGGCGGCGCGCATTCGGCTTGATGGGCATGACGCTGGGACTGGCTGCCATCGCCGGGCAAGTGTTGGGCGGCTGGATCGTGCATGCCGACGTGTTCGGCCTGGCGTGGCGCACCATCTTCCTGATCAACGTGCCCCTGGGCCTGTTGGCGTGGCGGCTGGCTCGCCACATTCCGGAATCGCGCGAGGCGTCGGGCGCGGCAATGGACTGGCCCGGCGCGGCGCTGGTGGGAACGGGGTTGGCGCTGCTGTTGCTGGCGTTGATCGAAGGGCCGGCGCGCCACTGGCCGGTCTGGGCGATCGCTTGCGGCGGCGCATCCGCCGTGTTGCTCGCACAGTTTGTGCGGATGCAGCGCCGCGTGCGGGCCCAAGGCGGCGCGCCGCTGGTCGACATGGGTTTGCTGGCGCAGCCGCGTTTTGCGGCCGGCTGCCTGCTGGTGATGTTCGTCTTCTCGACCGCCAGCGCGATGTTCCTGTGCTATGCCCTGCTGGTGCAAACCGGCTTCGGCCTGGATGCGCTGACCGCCGGCCTGATTTTCGCGCCGGCCAGCGTAGGCTTCGTGGCGGGGTCGATGGTCGCGCCGCAGCTGGTGGCGCGCTTTGGCACGGGCGCCATCGCGCTGGCGGCGCTGTTGTACGGCGGGGCCACGGCCGCGCTGATGGTGCACGTAGGGACGGCAGGCGCGGCGTTGGCACCGTGGTCGCTGGTGCCGGCGTTGGTCTGGCTGGGCGCAGCACAAGGCGCGGTCAATACGCCGCTTGTGAATCTGGTGCTGGGCCTGGTTGAAGACCGGCAGGCCGGCATGGCGGCAGGCGTGGTGTCGACGTTACAGCAGGTGGGCGCCGCGCTCGGCGTGTCAGCGGCGGGCATGCTGTTCGGCGGCGCGTTGCGCGCGCATGCCGAGGCCAGCGCGCCCGAGCGTTACGCCCAGGCGTTTGCGTCGGCCATGCAGTTCAACGTGGCGGCAATCGCAGCGTCGGTCGTGCTGCTGTGGTGGCTGGGCCGTCGCCGTTGAACCGGCCAAAGGCGGTGTTGCAGCCGCCCGTGGACCGCCCTACCCCGCGGACAGTTCGCGCGCGCGCTGTTCGGCCTTGTGCACCGCCTGCGTGATCGCATCCGCGACACCGGCTTCGCGCATATGCGACAGCGCGGCGTAGGTGGTGCCGCCCTTGGAGGTGACGCGGTCCTGCAATTCGGTCAGCGGCACCTCCTCGCTGGCGGCCAGCCCTGCCGCGCCGCGAAAGGCCGACACGGCCAGCCTGCGCGCATCGGCCGCGGCAAAACCCAGCTCCAACGCGCCTTTTTCCAAGGCGGCCATGAAGTGAAAGACATAGCCCGGCCCGCTGCCCGTCACGGCGGTCACCGCGTCGAGCATGGCTTCGCTGTCCGTCCAGATGCGTTCGCCCACTGCGGCGAACAAGGCGTCCACCTGGCCGCGCTCGGCGTCGCTGCAGGCCGGCGTGGCGTAAAGCCCCGTCATGCCCAAGCCCACCTTGGCCGGCGTGTTCGGCATGGCGCGCACGATGCGCGCATGGCCGCCCAGCCATTCCGACAGCGACGCCAGTTCGACACCCGCGGCGATGCTGACCACAGTGGCCGCGGCCGCCAGATGCTGATGCACCTGGCCGCAAGCCTCGCGCAATACCTGCGGCTTGGTGGCCAGCACGCACAACGCCGCGGCGGCGATTTCCGGGCCGACGCTTTCGCGGCAGTTCAGGCCGCGTTCGAACAGCGCGTCGCGCGTGGGCGCGTAGGGCTCGATCACAAGGAAGTCGGTCAGTTCGCGGCCCTGCCGCAGCAGGCCGTCGATGATGGCGGAGGCCATGTTGCCGCCACCGATGAAAACGATCTTTTCTCGCATGTTGCTCTGCTTCCAAAAAAAGAGGTGGCCAGACGGGTTCAGCGCTTTCGCACGGCTGCGGCGTCCAGCGCGCCGATGCGGTTGCGGCCCAACAGCCTGAGGGTATTGTCGAGCTCGGTGCGCAGGATGGCCAGGACTTCGTTCGCCCCGGCCGGCCCGCGCCCTGCCAGGCCATACAGGGGCGCACGGCCAAGCAGCACGGCGCGCGCCCCCAGCGCCACCGCCTTGGCGATATCGCTACCGCGGCGCACGCCACCGTCCACCAGGATCTCTAGCGACTGCCCGAGTTCCGCGGCGACTTCTGGCAGCACCTCCAGCGGGCACGGCGCGCTTTCCAGTTGCCGGCCGCCGTGATTGGACAGGACGATGCCGTCCACGCCATGCGCCTGTGCGCGCCGCGCGTCGGCCAGGCCCTGGATGCCCTTGATCACGATGCGGCCGCGCCAGTGGCGGCGCAGCCAGGTTACGTCGTTCCAGCTTAGCGCCAGATCCATCTGCCGGCTTAGCGCGGAGGCTTGCTCGGTGATGTTCTCGCGCGCATTGGAGCTGACGGCCAGGTTCTTCAATTGTGGCCCGCCGTGGCACAACATGTGCCAGCACCAGCCCGGATGCGACACCAGATCCAGCAGCAGCCGGCGCGACGGCCGCAACGGCAGCTTGAAGCCGTTGCGCTTGTCATGGTCGCGGTTGCCATGCACCGGCACGTCCACGGTCAGCAACAGCACGGTGTAGCCGTTCTGCCAGGCGCGGTCCATCAAGTGTTCGGCGATGCGGCGGTCGCGCTGTACATACAGCTGCAACCACAGTTCGCCGGGCGTGGCGGCGCGCACGTCTTCCAGCAATGACGTCGACGCGGTGGACAGCACGAACGGCAAGCCCGCCTGATGCGCGGCGCGTGCCAGATGCACATCGGCTTGCGGCCAGAAGAGCCCGTTCAGGCCCGTCGGCCCCACGATGGCGGGCATGGCGGCCGCCGCCCCCAGCACCGTCGTTTCCAGACGGCAATCCGTCACGTCCACGAGCACGTCGGGGCGAAATTCCAGATCGGCGTAAGCCGCCCGGTTGCGGGCAAGGGCCAGCCCGTCTTCGGCTCCGCCCTCCAGATAATCAAACGCCAGCCGCGGCAGCCGCTTTTGCGCCTGCCGCCGGTAATCCATCACGCTGGGAAGCATGTCCCCTTCCTTGATTTGCGGGAGCCGAATAGAATTGCATTTCACACGATATGATTGTATTTCGATCATTTTGAAAACTGCAATCCGGGGCATCCATAAGGGCAAAAGCGATGCGGCAAGGTGCGGACGCGCAACGGGTCTTCATCGGCAAAGCTTGGCAGAATGCGGGTTTGCGGGTATCCCGGCAATCCGCCGGTCATGGACCGGCTCTGATATCAGACTGATTCACCCCTAGTACATACCCTAGAATCAATTGAAATACGATTAATTAAATCGAAAAGCGATTTAAGTAATCGTATGCTGTGCCTCAAATGCGCTTGGACTTCCGTCGATGTCCGAGCCCCATTCGGGACCACAGACATGACCAACGGCATCACCTTGCTAGACGCGTTGACCCAGGCCCTGGGCGCGGACGCCATCCTTCATTCCGACGCCGACACCGCCGGCTACACCGAAGACTGGCGCGGCCGGTACAAGGGTCCCGCGCTGTGCGTCGCCCTGCCGGGCAACACGCAGCAGGTCGCCGACATCGTCCGCCTGTGCAACGCACACGCCACGCCGGTGCTGCCGCAAGGCGGCAATACCAGCCTGTGCGGCGGGGCCGTGCCGGACACTTCCGGCAAGCCGCCCGTCATCGTTAACCTGGCGCGCATGCGCCGGGTCCGCCGGGTCGATGCCGCCAACAACTCCATGGAAGTCGAAGCGGGCTGCGTGCTGGCCACCGTGCACGAAGCGGCGGCTGCCGAAGGCCGCCTGTACCCCATCAGCCTGGGCGCCGAAGGCTCATGCCAGATCGGCGGCACCATCGCCACCAATGCAGGCGGCACGGGCGTGCTGCGCTACGGCAACACGCGCGACAACATCCTGGGCCTGGAAGTGGTGCTGCCCGACGGCACTCTCTGGAACGGCCTGACGGCGCTGCGCAAGAACAACACGGGCTTCGACCTTAAACACCTGTTCATCGGCGCCGAAGGCACGATGGGCATCGTCACCGCCGCCGTGCTGAAGCTGCACCCGCTGCCCACCGCCCACGCCGTGGCCTGGCTGGCGCCGGACAGCCCGCAGGCGGCACTCGAGATCCTGGGCCTGTTCCAGCGCGCTTGCGGTTCGCGCTTGTCGGCCTTTGAAATGATCGACAGCAACCAGCTGGACATCGTGATGGCGCACGTCCCGGGACGCAAGAATCCGCTGGCCGGCGCGCATCCCTGGCACGTGCTGGTGGAACTGTCCGACACCGGCAACGGCGCCGAACTGCAGGATCTGCTGCAGCAGATCCTGGAACAGGCCTCCGAACGTGGCCTGCTGCACGACGCCGTCGTGGCCAGCAATGACACGCAGCGCGCGGCGCTCTGGGAAGTGCGCCACAGCGTGTCCGAAGGCAACAAGAAGGCGGGCGTGGGCCTGACCACCGACAGCGCCGTGCCGGTCTCCAGCGTGCCGCGCTTCATCGAAGAGGCCACTGCCGCCGTGCGCCGCCTGGTGCCCGGCCTGCCCGTGCTGATCGTGGCCCACCTGGGCGACGGCAACGTGCACTTCATTCCGTTCTTCACGTTCGACGCCTGGAACGCCCTGCCCGACCGCGACACGATGGCGGCCGATATCCGCCGCGCCGTCAACGACGTGGCCGATGCGCTGGGCGGCACCTTCAGCGCCGAACACGGCGTGGGCCGCACGTCGCTGGCCGAAATGGCGCACTACAAGTCGCCCGTCGAACTGGCGATGATGCGCGCGCTGAAGTCCACCTTCGATCCCGCCAATCTTTTCAACCCCGGCCGCTTGCTGCCTTGAGCCGTCGTTCTTGATCCGTCGTCCCTGACCCGACCCGCAGGAGTCTTCCATGAAATCGACCTCCCACAACGCTTCGCGCCGCAGCGCGCTGAAAACCGTTGCCGCCGGCGCCGCCGCGCTGGCCATGCCCATGATCTGGACGCCGTCGCGCGCCGCGTCCAAGCGCATCGTCGTGCGCGACGACGGCGGCATCTACAGCAAGGCGTATGGCGCCGTGTTCTACAAGCCCTTCACGGAAGCCACCGGCATCCAGGTCGTAGGCGTGCAGGCCAACGCCGAGCCCACCGCGCAGATCCGCAGCATGGTGGACACCGGCAACTACACCTGGGACATGGCCAAGATCAGCCAGCCCGCCATCCTGATGCTGACCGAAGGCGGCAAGGTCTACCTGGAAAAGCACGGCCTGGAATCCGATCCGGTCGTGGCCACCATCCCCAAGCAATACATGTCGCCGTACGGCGTGGGCAATAACGTCTACACCACCGTGCTGGCCTACCGGACGGACGCGTTCAAGGGCCGCCGCGCCCCGGCGTCATGGGCCGATTTCTGGAACGTGAAGGACATTCCCGGACGCCGCGGCCTGCGCAAGCACCCGTTCGACACCATCGAAGAAGCGCTGATGGCCGACGGCGTGCCGACGGACAAGGTCTACCCGTGCGACATCGACCGCGCGCTGGCCAGCCTGGACAAGGTCAAGCCGTCGGTGGACGTGTGGTGGAACACGGGCGCGCAGGTTGAGCAGATGCTGGGCTCGGGCGAAGTCGACATGATCGCCACCTGGGTGTCGCGCGCACAATCCGCCATCGCCAACGGCGCGCCGGTGCAGATCGTCTGGGACCAGAACATCTGGGGCTGCGACAACTGGTCCATCCTGAAAGGCACGCCCAACGCCGATGCCTGCCGCGAATTCATCAAGTTCGCGTCCGACCCCAAGCGCCAGGCCGCGCTGGTCGAATTCTTCGCCGCGGGCGTGACCCAGCCCGCCGCCTTCGACTACATCAAGGCCGACGTGGCGCGCAATTGCCCGACCCACCCCGACAACATCAAGACTGGCCTGCACATCAACGCGGCGTACTGGCTGGACAAGCAGCGCGACGTGCTCGAGCGCTTCAACGGCTGGGTCCTGAAGTAATTCTTTTCTGAATGAACACCATGTCTTCTTCCAATCTGCAAATCTCGGGCCTGGGCAAACGCTACGGCGACTTCGTCGCCCTGGCGCCCACGCACCTGGACGTCGCCCGCGGCGAATTCCTGACCCTGCTGGGTCCGTCCGGCTCCGGCAAGACCACCCTGCTGAGCCTGATCGCCGGCCTGGCGCAGCCCGACGAGGGCCGCGTGCTGATCGACGGCGCCGATGTCACCTACGGCGCGCCGTATGAACGGGATATCGGCATGGTGTTCCAGAACTATGCGCTGTTTCCGCACATGAGCATCGAGGAGAACATCGCCTTCCCCTTGAAGATGCGCAAGGTGCCGGCCGCCGAAGCGCGCCGCCGCGCGCACGAGGCGCTGGAGATGGTGCGCCTGCCGCACGTGGCCTCGCGCCTGCCGCGCGAACTGTCAGGCGGCCAGCAGCAGCGCATCGCGCTGGCGCGCTGCATGGTCTACCGCCCGGCCATCATCCTGATGGACGAACCGCTGGGCGCGCTGGACAAGAAGCTGCGCGACCAGATGCAGCTTGAGATCAAGCGCATTCACCGCGAACTGGGCACCACCATCGTGTACGTGACGCACGACCAGGAAGAGGCCATGACCATGTCCGACCGCATCTGCCTGATGAACGGCGGCGCGATCGAACAGCTGGGCACGCCGGCCGACCTGTACTTCCGCCCCCGCACGCTGTTCGTCGCCGACTTCCTGGGCGAGTCGAACCTGCTGCAGGGCGAAGTCGTGTCGGTGGACGGCGACACGCTGACGGTCAAGCTGGCCCACCAGGGCGTGACCGGGCAGGCGCTGTCCAACGGCGCCCCCATCAAGGCCGGCCAGAAGGTCACGGTGATGCTGCGCCCGCAGAACCTGCGCGTGGGCACCACCGGCCCGGGGCTGACCGGCAAGCTGCTGGACGTGATGGTGACGGGCAGCCTGACCAAGCTGTACCTGGATTCCGGCGTGGCGGATGCCGCGCCGATCGTCGTGGCGTACCCCACGCAGCGCCAGGCCGAGCAATACGCTATCGGCCAGCCGCTGACGGTCAGCTGGCAAGCCGCGGACGCGGTGGCCATTGCGGAGTAAACGCATGACAACCCTTGCCAATCCCCGCAAGCGCATGAGCCCGGGCCGCCGCCATTTCCTGATGGCGGCCCCGCTGGTCGTGCTGCTGCTGGTGCTGCTGATCTACCCCGTCGGCCAGCTGTTGCTGTTGAGCTTCGTCGGCGACCAGGGATTTAGCCTGGCGCAATACCACCGGCTGTTCGAATCGTCGGTCTACGTGAACGTGCTGCTGATCACGCTGAAGATCTCGTTGTGGACGACGTTCTTCTCGGTGGTGGCGGGCTATCCCGTGGCCTACCTGATCTCGAGCCTGTCGGCCAAGCGCAAGACGTCGTTGCTGTTCTGGGTGCTGCTGTCGTTCTGGACCAGCTTCCTGGTGCGCACCTTCGCCTGGGTCGTGCTGCTGGGCCGCAACGGCGTGGTCAACCAGCTGCTGCAGGCGCTTGGCATCCTGGATGCGCCGGCCAACCTGCTCTACAACTTCGGCAGCGTGCTGGTCGGCATGGTGCATGCGCTGATGCCGCTGGCGGTGTTGACGATGCTGTCCGTCATGGAGAACATCGACCGCAACCTGCCGCGCGCCGCGTCCACGCTGGGCGCGCGCCCCGGCACGGCCTTCTGGAAGATCTATTTCCCGCTGTCGATGCCCGGCGTGGCCGCGGCCGCCATCATGGTGTTCGTGACGGCCATCGGCTTTTTCATCACGCCCGCGCTGCTGGGCGGACGCAAGGAAACGATGATCACGCAGATCATCATCGACCAGGTCCAGCAGACCATGAACTGGGAGTTCGCCGGCGCGGTGTCGGTGCTGCTGCTGGTGGTGGTGCTGGTGGTCTTCGCCATCTACGACAAGGTGCTGGGCCTGTCGACCATGACGGGCGGCGCGTCCACCCGCGTGCGCGCCTCCGGCCGCGAAAGCCTGTCGCGCCGCGCCGGTGATGCGGTGCTGACCGTTCTGGCCAACGTGTCGGACGCGCTGTTCGCGCTGCTGCCCAAGCGGTTGCGCCGCTCGGTATCGGGCACCGGGCAGTCGCGCACCTTGTGGTGGATCGTGCTGGGCGTGCTGGCCTTCCTGAGCGCCCCCGCGTTCCTGATGATCCCGCTGTCGTTCGATTCGGGCTCCGGGTTGACGTGGCCGCCCAAGGGCTTTTCGTTGCAATGGTACGAACAGATGTTCACCTCGCCCGTATGGATGCAGGCGATCACCCGTTCGTTGATCGTAGGCGTGGGCACCGGCCTGCTGGCCATGCTGATCGGCACGCCCGCCGCCTTCCTGCTGGTGCGCGCCAACATGCGCGGCAAGTCGGCGATGCTGGCTTTCGTGCTGTCGCCGATTGTGGTGCCGCGCATGATCATCGCCGTGGGCATGTTCTATTTCTTCGCCCGCGTCGGCCTGGTGGGGTCCACCATCGGCCTGATCCTGGCGCACACGGTCGTTGCCGTGCCGTACGTGGTGATCACCATGATGGCGGTGCTGCGCAACTACGACACGCGCCTGGACCTTGCCGCGCAAAGCCTGGGCGCTGGCCCCTGGGCCACGCTGCGCTTCGTGACCTTCCCCATCCTGGGGGCCGGCCTGATGTCGTCGTTCCTGTTCGCGTTCGCGACCTCGTTCGATGAACTGACGATCGCGCTGTTCGCCTCGGGCGGCCTGAACGCCACGTTGCCCAAGCAGTTCTGGGACGAAGTGACGCTGCAGATTTCCCCGGTGATCGCCGCCGTCTCCACTTGCCTCTTCATCTTCATTGCCGCGCTGATCTGGCTGGCCGACCGGCTGCGCCGCCGCAGCCTGGCCAACTGATCCCATGCGCGCTTGTTTTACCTCTTAGGATTCGCAACATGCTGAACGCAACCCATCTTCGCGGCGTCTTCCCCGCCATCCCGACCCCGGTCAACGCCGACGACACCATCAACATCCCGGCCGCCCGCGCGCTGATCGCCTACCTGCTCAAGCAGGGCATCGACGGCATCGTGCCGCTGGGCGGCACGGGCGAATACGGCGCCCTGCCCCGCGCCGAACGCATCCGCATGTGCAAGCTGACGGTAGAAGCCATCGAAGGCCGCGTGCCGGTGATCCCCGGCGTGCTGGACCCCGGCTTTCACGACGCCCTGCAAGCCGGCCACGAATTCGCCGACGCCGGGGCCGACGCGCTGATGGTGCTGACCCCGTACTACACGACGCCGACGCAAGCCGGCATCCGCGACTATTTCCTGCGCTACGCGGACGCCTCGCCGCTGCCCGTGATGATCTACGAGATCCCGTACCGCACCCGCATCGCGATCGCCCCGGAAGTGCTGCACGAACTGTCGCGCCACGAGAACATCATCGGGATGAAGGCGTGCAACACGGACATGTACCATTTCTTGCGCACGGTGGCGGGCGTGGACGATTCGTTCGCGGTGTTCAGCGGTGAAGATACGCTGCTGCCGGTGCATCTGGCTGCCGGCGCGCGCGGCGGCATCGTGGTGACGGCAAGCCTGTTGCCGACGGCCTGGCGGAAGGTCTATGCGTTGGCGGCCGAAGGGCGCACGCGAGAGTCGATGGAACTGCATCGCCGGTTGATCCCGCTGATGAATCTGGCGTTTGCGGAGACGAATCCGGGTCCGATGAAGTCGGTGATGGATCTGATCGGCGTGAACGCGCCAGAAGTGCTGGATCCATTGGTGGCGCCGGCAGACGGCTTACAGGCGGCTTTGCGGGCGGAGTTGGCGCCTTTGTTGAAGGAGTTTGAGGGGGTGGTTTAAGGGCCGGATTTCTGTTTGGGTTTTTGGATTTAGTTTGGAGAGGGGCTGCTTTTTTGGCGGTCCCTTTTTCTTTTTTTGGTTGTTGGTTCTTTAGGCGCCTGTCGCGGCAGTCCCCCGGGGCGTGCGGGTCAACGATTGCGGTCCGGAGCCTTCGCTCCGGACTGCCCCGTCCTCATCC